>JBBITB010000052.1:0-42256 GCA_037440985.1 Microcoleaceae cyanobacterium bin_387 | reverse complement strand
TTCTTCCTTCTTCCTTCTTCCTTCTTCCTTCTTCCTTCTTCCTTCTTCCTTCTTCTATAGTAGGTTGGGTTAAACTCAATTAATCTGGGAGTTTATCACAGAAGTAATAAGTTGAACCCAACCCAGTTAATTAGCGATTAAAAGCCTCTTTCAACAAAACAGCCTTATCCGTTTGTTCCCAAGGTAACTCGATATCCGTGCGTCCAAAATGGCCATAAGCCGCGACATCTTGATAGAAACGTCCACCTCGTTGAGAGGGAATATTTTGTAAATCAAACGTCTTGATAATACCCGCAGGACGTAGTTCAAAATGCTCTTTGATAACTTCTAATAAACGATCTTCATCTACTTTACCAGTCCCAAAAGTTTCAATCATCATACTCACAGGACGGGCAACACCGATCGCGTAACTCAATTGCACTTCACACTTATCAGCTAACCCAGCCGCGACAATATTTTTCGCGACATAACGAGCAGCATAAGCAGCACTACGATCGACCTTAGTAGGATCTTTTCCAGAGAAAGCACCACCGCCATGACGAGAATAACCGCCATAAGTATCAACAATAATTTTGCGGCCTGTTAAACCCGCGTCACCTTGGGGGCCACCCACCACAAATTTACCCGTTGGATTGACAAAAAAGCGAGTATTAGCATCAGGTTTGATGGTAATATCAGCAAAGACAGGCTCCACAACAGAAGACCATAAATCTTCCTTAATCTTAGCTTGAACCGCGTCCGTAGCTGTAATATCCCCAATCGTTTCCGTGTGTTGAGTGGAAATTAAAATAGTATCAATGCCAACGGGTTTACCATCCTCATAAAGCACCGTTACTTGAGTTTTTCCATCGGGGCGTAAATAGGGTAATAAACCATTTTTGCGAACGACAGATAATTGAAGACTAATACGGTGCGCGAGACTAATAGGTAAAGGCATTAATTCCGGCGTTTCATTACAAGCAAACCCAAACATAATCCCTTGATCGCCCGCGCCGATCAAATCTAATTCTTCATCACTAGAGAGTTCACGTTTTTCTTGAGCCGCATTCACCCCTTGGGCAATATCAGGAGATTGAGTATCTAGGGCAATTTGAACTGAACAACTATTAGCTGAAAAACCATTATCCGCGTGAATATAACCAATTTCGGCAATTTTTTTACGAGCTAAGTCAATATAATTAACTTGAGCTTGGCTAGTAATCTCTCCAGTAATGAGGACTAATCCAGTATTGACTACGACTTCCGCGGCAACACGACTTTTGGGATCTTGGGTGAGTAACGCGTCGAGGACAGTATCGGAGATTTGATCACAGATTTTATCAGGATGGCCTTCCGTAACAGATTCAGAGGTAAATAAATAGCGACGAGACAAAGGGAATTCCTCCTTATAATAAGATTAGTTCGTCTCAAAAGAAACTGACTGGGAATTTTGCATAAAGTTCTCCCTACTATAACAGAAGAGAGACACTAAATCCTGAAAATTTCTCTAACTCTGGACTTGAGCCGAAATCCATTGTAGATAAGGTTGGTGTCCCTGTACCACAGGAATTGCGATAATTTCCGGCACTTCATAGGAGTGTAATTCTCGTACTTTCGCCTCTAGTAATTGAAAGAGACTTAAGTCAGTTTTAATGACTAATTGCCATTCTTCATGGTGGTGAATTTCCCCTTGCCAACGATAGATCGAATCAATGGGACTAATATTTATTCCCGCGGCTAGATGATTTTCCATCAGAGAAGACGCGATCGTGATGCCCTCACAACGAGAACCCACATTCACGAAAACAATACCATATTGAAAATCACCCATAATGGCATCAACCCCATGAGAATTGATCAAAAGAAAAGAAAAATAACTCGAAATTTTACCAAGAACTCATTCCCACCGTAGAAAAAGAAGGAGTCTTTTCCGTAGAGGGAGATAAATCCTGGGGATAATTTAAGTGTTCAACAGGAATATCAGAAGCGATGCCCGCGGTTAAAGAGAAATAGCGTTTTGTCGCTTCTGAAATCATCACACCCGTGAAGATAGAACCCTCTAAATTAGCACCTAATAAAGTCGCGTCACGCAAGTCAGCTTCACTCAAATCAGCATAAGACAATTTCGCCCAATTCAGATTAGCTTCCACCAAACAACAACCCGTTAACTCAGATTTAGTCAAATCAGCCCCGGATAAATTGACACCACGCAACTGAGCCCCCTTCAAATTTGCCCCCACTAAATTAGCCCCTTCCAAATTAGCCACATTCAATCTTGATTCACTCAGATTAATCCCATTGAGATCAACCCCTCCCAGATCCACCCCATTGAGATAAGCCTTACAGAAACTAACCCCCGTTAATTGAGCTCCATAAAGTTTGGCATTAATCAGTCGCGCGCCCCATAAATTAGCCCAATTAAGATTCGCACCCGTCAAGTTAGCACCACGCAGATTAATAGATTTCATATTCGCACCACATAAATTGGCATTCCAGAGAATGCCACCGCGTAGATTGGTTCCCGACAGATCCGCGCCACTTAACTTGGCTCTAGGGAGTTTTGACTTCACCAGAAAGGTCCCACACAAATGCGCCTTCGTCAGATCAGCATCCGCGAGTCGAGTTTCCCCCATTTTGGCAAAATTGAGATTAGCTCTTTGCAGAGATGCCCCACTAAAATCAGCTCTTGTCAGAAAGGCACGACTTAAATTTGCGCCAATCAAATTCGCGTTGGAGAAATTCACTCCAATTAAAATGACACCACTAAGATTGGCTCCTCTGAGATCCGCCCCAGAAAAGTCTCTTTCTCCCATTTCATATAATTTGAGCAGTTCCCTCACTTCCATAGGAGCCCCTCTCTTGCTTAATCGCAATTATTGTTCTGTGATACTCTTGCATCAAATTCTATCTCACATTTCGCTTTTTTTTACACATTATTAAGAAATGTTTAAAATTAAATCATCCCTAGAATTATTGATTTGTATTAAATTTGACAAATAATTATCATAAATATTGAGTTTTAGCCTGGGCATAAAAATGAGGATTCTCCATAGAAGAAAGGGGAAAAAGGGCAAAGCAAAACCCCGATTCATCAAAAAATAGGGAAAAGAACCGGGGTTAATTATACCCAGGAAAAAGGATTAAGAAAGCGGAAAAAAAAGACAATCGCGAGAAAAGCAACATGAATCTAAGCCATGACAGACTCTTGAGGACGAGCAAAAATCATGCGCCCCGCGGATGTCTGTAAAGCACTGGTAACAATGACGCGTACTTCTTCTCCGAGATAATTACTACCCGCTTCAACAACAACCATCGTCCCATCATCTAAATAACCAATGCCCTGAGAAGGTTCTTTTCCTTCCTTACGAATTTTCAGGTCAATACTATCTCCGGGTAAATAAGTAGGACGAACCGCGTGAGTTAAATCATTAATGTTGAGAACCGGCACTTTTTGGACACTAGCCACCTTAGACAAATTATAATCATTGGTGAGAAGAGTCCCGTTAATCTCTTGGGCAAAACGAATTAATTTAGCATCAACGGTGGGAATCTCCTCATAGTCCAAAGAATGGATCTGGACTCGTTCAGGATAATTTTCCTTGAGACGATTTAAAATATCCAGTCCTCGGCGGCCTCGGACTCGTTTTTGATCATTAGCAGCATCCGCGACTAATTGAAGTTCTTGTAAAACAAATTGAGGCACTAGCAATTGACCTTCTAAGAAGCCCGTATCGAGGAGGTTTTCAATACGACCGTCAATAATACAGCTAGTATCCAAAACCTTAGTCGCGGAAGGTTTGAGAGTTCCTTCGGCGACTAAAACAGTTTCCCAACTATTGGGATTAATCAAACGCAAGAAACTGCGACCATGAGTATCTGCCAGATCGACACCCAAAAAGGCAAAAATAATACTGCCCAAGATTGCCACAAGGGGCTTAATGAAGCCAAATTCTTTAGGAATCGGCAAAAGGAAAATGGGAGCTAACATTAAATTCGCGACTAACAAACCGAGAATTAAACCGATCGCGCGCGTGAGGATCAGATCAATCGGCATTTCGCGAACTTGCTTTTCCAGACGGCGATAGGTAGTTTGGGCGACCAAACCAAAGACAAAACCAAAAACAGCCCCAAAAGCACCTAAGACAGAACTTAAGCCTTTGATGCTCGTCACCTGTTGGAGTACCGTACTAGGGAGCAGTTCCACTCCATAGAAGCCAATTCCGGCTCCTGCAATGACAAAAGAAATAATAATAATGGCATCAAGCATTGTTTTGTGAGGGATATCAGCAGAACCGGAACTAGAAAGCCCCGTTTCTACTTGAGAAATGATACCTATTTTTGATTCAGGATTTGGGATCGCGAATCTCTCAGGTCTCGTGAGTGACCAAAATTTTATCTGTATCAACCCAAAAGAGAAATAGTATCCATTAAATATTATATCCCTTGGGTTAAACCAATCGCGATCGTCAATAGCTGCCCCTTAAAGAGAAAAGACCAGAAGAAGTCCCCAGGGGTAGGAGCCGGATATTTGGAAATTTATCCCAAGAACCGCAAAGAAGAATTTATTCACCATTATAGATATGCTTATGGAAGGAAAGAGGTTTGATGAATCGACCCTATCTGGGGGCTGTGGGAAAGTTACGCGAAGTTCTGATAGGGGTGGAATCTGGGAACCCGAAATTAAAGGCAAGGACGAGAATCCCGATATTTGGAGTAATATGGACTGAAAACTTTAAAGAGACGCAGACTCTTTAGAGTGTAGAGTGTCAAGTTTCCAAAACTCCGAAGAAGCAAATTTGTTATCTGTTTAGTGGACAATGGGAATAGCAGGCATTATAGTAATCTCGTTAACTATCATCATTTGAGAGGGAGCATTAAGTATGCCATTATTGGCTAATCAGCTACAGGTAGCCCCAAACCCGATTACGACTGGAGTTTTCGCAGCAGTTCCGGCTAATACGATTTTGATTCCTCCTCCAGCCCTTTATCCCGCCAATAATCAAATTGTTTTGTTCCCCGGAGATTTAAATAATTCCCCAGGGGGTGTCGCGGGTGGTACAGGCAATGACACTATCCTGGGAACTTCATCGAATGAGCGACTGGGAGGGAATCAAGGGAACGATAGTATCGTGGCTGGTCCTGGGAATGATGTCCTATTTGGCGGGCGCGGCAATGATATACTTTACGGCAATGAGGGAAATGACTTTATCAGAGGAGATAAAGGTAACGACTACCTTGTGGGCGACTCTGGCAACGACATTTTACGAGGCGGAAAAGGTCGAGATACCGTCATTGGGGGATCAGGAGATGATTACCTCTTTGGAGATCAAGGTACGGATCTCCTCATAGGTGGTGATGGAGCTGATACTTTTGCTCTTAACACAGGCGATCTTCCTGGGAATCCCTCTCTTAGTGACTTCCTCACTCAGGCCTCTGGTGCTTATAGCAAACTTTTCCCCAATCAGCCTGCTAAGGCTCTGAATAATGTATCGATTATTGCTGACTTTAGGGCTTCAGATAACGATCGTATTGCTTTAACCACTCCTCTGGCTGCGGGTAGTGTCTCACAGAGCAAACTATATGACTTAGATGGAGATGGCTATGCCAACGATACAGTGCTTCTGGCAGGCACTCCCAATGGAGATAAGGTGATCGCGGCTGTTCTTAATGCCGATTCCGTAGCTCTTCAGAATGCGTTTGTGCCTATTAATCCTGTCATTGCGGGTATAACGGCTAATAACATCCGGTTTCTTCCTTTTTAGAAATTTGTGAATGCAACACCATGAGAAACCCGGTTTTTACAGAAACCGGGTTTCTCATGCTATTGAGTGATAAAATTCTCCCAGATATCTTGGCTATATTCCTATGTTTGTTCCTCCGTTTCCGCGCTCTAGTGGGATTCTGCTGCATCCTACCTCTTTTCCCAGTCGCTTTGGGATTGGTGATTTAGGAGACGCGGCTTATCGCTTTATTGATTTTTTAGCTGAAAGTGGTCAAACGTTCTGGCAAATCTTACCCCTTGGACCAACGGGTTATGGAAATTCTCCCTATTCTTGTTATTCTGCCTTGGGGGGTAATCCTTTATTGATTAGTCTCGAAACGTTGCGCGATCAACAATGGCTTACCCATGATGATTTGGCACACTCCCCTGATTTTCCTCAAGATACAGTGGATTTCGATTCTGTCATTGAGCATAAAATTCCTTTACTAAAAAAGGCTTGTGAGAGTTTTAAAGTTAACGCGAATCCTGAACAACAAAAAGAATTTCTCGACTTTTGTGAGAGTAAAAGTCATTGGTTAGAAGATTATGCGTTATATATGGCTCTCAAGGATCAATTTGGTGGTGTCAGTTGGTATACTTGGGATGAAAGCATTGCCAAACGTGAACCGGAAGCTTTAGAGTTATGGCGACGGAAATTACCCTCGGAGATTTTTTATTATAAGTTTGTCCAGTTTGAGTTTTTCCGTGAGTGGACGCACTTAAAAAAATATGCTAACGATCGCGGGGTTTATATTATTGGGGATATTCCCATTTATGTAGCCCATGATAGTGCGGATGTTTGGTCTCATCCTGAATTTTTCTGTTTGGATGTAAAAACGGGACTGCCCGCGGGACAAGCGGGTGTTCCCCCTGATTATTTTAGTGAAACGGGACAGTTATGGGGGAATCCGGTTTATTTGTGGTCGCGTTTACAGAAGGATAATTTTAAATGGTGGATTCAACGTTTTGAGGCGTTATTGAATTATGTAGATATTATTCGGATCGATCATTTCCGAGGATTTGAAGGGTTTTGGCAAGTGAAAATGGGGGAATCCATTGCTATTAAAGGGAAGTGGGTAAAAGCACCCGGAGCCGAGTTATTTGAAGTAGTTAAAGAGCAATTAGGTGAACTTCCTATTATCGCGGAAGATTTAGGTGTAATTACCCCAGGGGTGGAAGAGTTACGCGATCGGTTTGATTTTCCGGGGATGAGAGTGTTACAATTTGCCTTTGGTTCTGATCCGGGAAATTCTTTTTTACCGTTTAATTATGTTCGTAATTGTGTGGTTTATTCGGGAACCCATGATAATGATACCACGGTGGGATGGTTTGAGAAGATTCCTGACTGGGAAAAGGATGCTGTTTTGCGTTATTTGGGAGCGGTTGATCCCCAGGGGATTCATTTATCTTTGATCCGTTTGGCCTTCAGTTCGATTGCGAATTTTGCCATTATTCCTCTTCAGGATATCTTCGGTTTGGGAAGTGAGGCTCGGATGAATGTTCCGGGTAAAGCGGAAGGAAATTGGGGATGGCGATATCGTTATGATGTTTTAACTTGGGAAGTTAAAGATTCCTTAAAAACCCTGGTGAAAACCTATGGGCGTGATCGTCGTTAATTATTTTTGGTAGGGTGTTGGGTTTCGCCTCCGCTCAACCCAACCTACTCGCTGAACTCTTTGTTGTAGGTTGGGTTAAACCTAGCAATTTTTTGTGAGAATAATCTATAAAAATTAAACCCAACCTATAATGATTAATGGTATAAATTGATCGTTTGTGGGGAGGAAAAAAACTGTGGCTGACTCGACGAGTAATCTTAAGTTAGAAACTACTGCCAATGGAACCCGTTTGGTAGGAACGGCAGGTCCTGATCTCATTTTTATTGCACCCGGAAATAAAGCTAATTCTACAGGTGGTATTTGGGGGGGTAAAGGAAGTGATACGATTGTGGCATCTTCTGATCCTTTTGATAAGTTATACGGAAATCAAGACAATGATAGTTTAGTGGGGGGACCGGGTAGTGATGCCATCTTTGGTGGTAATGGTGGGGATGTGATTGGGGGTAATGAGGGCAACGATTATCTCAGTGGAGATAAAGGGAATGATATTATTTTTGGTGATGCCGGAAATGATATTATCAATGGTGGTCCGGGCAATGATGCCCTTAGTGGTGCCACTGGAAATGATTATTTGATCGGTGGTTCGGGAATTGATACTCTATTGGGTGGTACGGGTGCTGATACTTTTGTGCTTGATACTACTCAGTTAAGTGACTACATCAGTGGCGTTGATGTAATTCTGGATTTTAATGCCGCAGAAGGCGATCGCATTGCTCTAACTCCTCCTCTCGCGCGTGGGAATATTGATACAGGATTCAGCATTGATTACGATGGAAATGGATATGAAAATGATACGGTATTGCGAGTCATTACTCCTCAAGGTGTCTTTAGGAATTTAGCTGTGGTTGTAAACACTAAGCCTAGTGATTTTAATAATGCTTTTATCGGGGCAGATCCTTTGATTAGCAACCTCAAGGGAGATCAGTATACCTTTCTTCCTTAACTTGAATTTGTCCTATCGTGAGTCAGACTCATGCCAAATTAATGATCGTAATTTCTGTAGGGCGGTTTGAAGAAGCCTTGGCACTGGTTAACCAAAAACCGCGCACTACCTTGGTTATTCTGATATTTTCTCCCTGATCGTATCAATTAAAATGCGGATTTGCGGGCGTTAAAGTAATTTCTTTAACGCTACCAATTTCTCCTAATGGTTTGGCTTCAGCATTATTAACACCAACTAAAACTCCGCCGGCATTTCCTGTAATAAATACTAGCTTTTCTTTAGCTTCCCAAGAGTGTTTTGTTCCTTCTGTTAACTCTCCTTCAAATTCAACTTTGCCATCAATTTCTATCTGAGCCCATGAGTTCTTTTTTACTGTAACAGTAACAGAAATACCTTGGTTTTCTGAGGATTTTGTGGGCGGATTTTTATCTATTTCACTTTTATTGTTTGGCGTACTACTCGGAGAGGGAGAAGGGGTAACTTTCGCGGGTGGAGTAACGGTAGTTTGGGGTACTTGTGCAACTACCTTCTGATTAGTTGCGGTTGCCGGAGTTTTGGCTAGAGGAGTGGCTAGGGGTTTTGTGACAGGTTGTTTAGTAATAGGAGATGGGGATAGGCTTAGGGGTTGAAGACTTTGGGGTGTAGTAATTTGAGCGGTTTCTTTTTTATCCTCTCGACTGATCATTAAAGAGAGAATATTCACCGCGGCAACAATGACAATAATATAGAATAAATAGAGGTGAAAGGGTCTAATTTTACTCATCCACCAATTCGGCATAACCGATTTCAGGGTTTCTGTCTTGGTTAATTCTGTGGTAAATAAATCAGAATAGGGAGTAACATCTACCCCTAAGACTTCGGCATAACGCTTAATTAAACCCTGTGCATAAACGGGTTCTGGTAATTGCTCTATATCACCAGATTCGATCGCGTCTAAGAGATTAGAACGAATCATAGTAAAAATAGCAACTCGCTCTAAAGAAATATTATTTTTTTCGCGTACATTGCGAAGGATTGCGCCTAATTCTGCTAATTTTTTTGCCTTGTCTAATTCAGTATGCTCCTGATTATCTTGAGACTTGTTGAAGGATAAAAAGGAAATATTTAATAAATTAGGTATATTAGGTATATTTTTGTTCAAAGTCTTCATAATGAGTGTTCCTTAAAATTAATTTACACAGGTATAGTAGTTCGGTGAACTTGTTTTTGCAAAAAACGAATTTCCCAATCTTGTAAAACGCGGTAGTGTCCGATGGGCAATTCAGGTTCCTCTGATGGTTGTAATAGAATAGGGCCAATTGCTACACGATGCAATTGAACAACTGGGTATCCTAACAAGTCGGCGACTCTGCGGATCTGTCGATTTCTCCCTTCTGTGAGTATGACTTCTAAAAGGGTTTGGCTATTAAATTTTTTGATCACTCGGACTTGGGCTGGTAATGTGGGTCTGCCTGATAAAATAACACCATTACGCCAGGTTTCTAAGATGGATGCTGGGGGATTGCCCATTATTTTCACCTGATAGGTTTTGGGTATGGCATGACGGGGGTGAGTTAAAGCGAATGTTAATTTACCATCGTTAGTGAGTAAAAGGGCTCCGGTTGATTCTACATCTAAACGTCCCACTGGGTGAATACCTTGATTACTTGCTAGTTGGGGGGGGAGTAAGTCTAAAACTGTGTCGCGTCCTCTGGGATCGGTACAGGTAGTTATGACTCCGAAGGGTTTATTGAGTAGGAGATATATGGGCTGGGGGCGTTGTTGGGGATCGATGGGTACGCCGTCGATGGTAATGCGATCGCGGTTGGGATCGGCTTTTTGTCCTAATTGGACAATATTACCATTAACTCGGACTCGTCCCGCGAGAATCATGTCTTCCGCGTGACGACGTGAGGCGATCCCCCATTGAGCTAAGATTTTTTGCAGTCTTTGGTCCATAATGGACTGCTGAGTAATGGATGGGTATTAGGGAAACCAAGGTTGAGCTTGGCATAAGTATGTACAAATATTACAGGAAAAAAAGATTTCTGTACTAGGTAATATTACTTTGTGAGGATATTAGTTGTGGAGTTGATGAAAAGGAAGGAGAAAGTGGGGGGAAGTCGGATTATTAGTCGGGTGTTGTCTCCCGCGGTACAGTTGTGGTTACGTTCTCAGGTAGAACACATTGAGGATCTCCATTTTACCATTGAAGGTTCTGATGGCCAAATTCTACATGGGATGATTCCTCAAGTCGCGATCGCGGCACGAAAGGCGGTTTATCAAGGCCTCCATCTTTCCCAAGTATCTTTGACGGGGACAGGAATTAAGGTAAATTTAGGTCAAGTTCTTAAGGGTAAACCTTTACGTTTATTAGAACCGATTCCGGTGGTGGGGGAGTTACGTTTGGGGGAAACTGACTTAAACGCGTCTTTGGAGGCCCCCTTGCTCGCGATCGCGTTACGGGATTTTTTAGCACCTTTATTATCTGTTGATGATCAGTCGGAAGCGTCGAATTTGGAAAAATTATTACATCCCCAAATCAATATCGAGGAGGGACGATTAACACTGAGGGCTGATCTCTTATTTAATAATGGTAAGCAGATTCCTTTTGTATTAAGGACGGGCTTGGGGTTGGCTACTCCCTGTGAATTGTTGTTTATGGAGCCGGAAATTGAAGGTTTGGAGGGAAATCCTTTGGATAATTTTAAAATAAATTTAGGATCAGAGGTAGAGATTAAGGAATTAAGTTTGACTCCGGGTGAGTTATTTTGTCAAGGAAATTTAAGGGTTTTACCTTAATGATGATATCTTTGACATACTCCCACGATAAGGCTACACCTTCTTTCTTCTTCTTACATATTCCTTCTTCCTCTGTGTACTCTGTGCCTTTGTGGTTCATTAAATCTTCCTTCTTAAATCTTCCTTATACCTTACACATAATAACGAAATGAGTTCATCAGAGGATAAGACTTGGAAAACGCGTCTTTCTCATATCTGGAATCAGACAAAAACACGCGTGATAGATATCTTCTCGTTAGAACAAAAAATGAGAGGAAAGGTTATTGAGTGGTTTAGAGTGAGTGACTCTCAGGTTGCGGAAATTTTGGAGAGGGTGCGGGCTGAATTACCGACAACGGAGGCTTTATTAATTGGTAAACCGCAATCGGGAAAAAGTTCAATTGTCAGGGGAATGACGGGGGTTTCTGCGGAAATTGTCGGCCAGGGTTTTCGCCCTCATACACAACATACGCAGCGGTATTCTTATCCCTCGAATGATTTACCGTTATTAATTTTTACGGATACGGTGGGGCTGGGTGATGTCAGTCAAGAAACGGAGGGAATTATTGAGGAATTGAGTGATGATTTGCAAGAGGAAAGTCGCGGCGCGAGGGTTTTAGTTTTAACGGTTAAGATTAATGATTTCGCCACGGAGACTTTGCGAAAAATTGCTGAAGAGTTACGGCAAAAATATCCTGATATTCCTTGTTTGTTGGTGGTGACTTGTTTGCATGAGGTTTATCCGATTAATACGGACAATCATCCTGTTTATCCCCCGGATTTTCAGGAACTAAATCGTGCTTTTGGGGCGATTCAGGAGGCTTTTAAGGGGTGGTATGATCGCGCTGTTTTGATTGATTTTACCTTAGAGGAAGATGGTTATACGCCGGTGTTTTATGGTTTGGAGGGGTTAAGGGATGGGTTAGCGGATTTACTTCCTGACGCGGAGGCACGGGCAATTTATCAGTTATTGGAGCGAGAAGTCGGTGAGGAAATTGGTACGATTTATCGTGATGTTGCACGTCGTTATATTTTGGCTTTTTCGATTATGGCGGCCGCGATCGCGGCTGTGCCTTTACCTCTGGCGACAATGCCGGTTTTAACGGTTATACAGGTGTCTTTGGTGACGATTTTGGGGAAATTGTATGGACAAACTTTAACGCCTTCTCAAGCGGGTGGGGTGGTGAGCGCGATCGCGGGTGGTTTTTTAGCTCAGGTGATCGGACGAGAATTGGTGAAATTTGTGCCTGGTTTGGGAAGCGCGATCGCGGCATCTTGGGCGGCGACTTATACATTTTCTTTAGGAGAAACCGCCTGTGTCTATTTTGGGGATTTAATGGGAGGAAAAAAACCAGATCCCCAGAAAATTCAAGCCGTAATGCGAGAGTCATTTCAGGGGGCAAAAGAAAGGTTTAAGGGTATGAAAAATTAAGCCGGTTTGGGTTTATGATAAGGGGAAATAAGACCAAAAAGCCGAACTGATTTGATTTAAAGTGTTAAGGTGATGTAATTTAATGTCTTCTCGATTAGACGAACATTCTAGGACATAAAAAGACTGAGGATATCATCAATTTAGAGTCTGATCTCGCGGGATATTCTTAAAAAAATGGCTAATTATACAGCAGTTTCAGTACATCTTGATCCCCCTAAATCCCCCTTCTTAAGGGGGACTTTCTTTGTCCCCCCCTTCTTAAGGGGGGCTAGGGGGGATCTAACGTACCTCATAATATCGAAAAGTGCTGTAATACTTACGACTTCTCAAAAGTTATGCAACACTCTTGTCGATCGCGTTGCATTCTTTTGGGAAATTGGTATGAGGGGAGGAGATGGGGGAGACGTGAATTATACGCGTTTGCTCAAGTAGTAGATAACAACTTGACAATACTCATTATATTGTCCTTTCGAGTTCTTATTCTGCCATTGCGAGATTTTTTTACTAAGAAATTCTTCGGGCCATGTTTTCCCTGGAAACCTTCGATTTAACTCATCAATGACAGTTTTGATCACCATTCTCCGGTTTCTCACAAGAGTCTGATAATTCAAATTTAAAGTTTCATTTAACTCTTGATCAATGGTTGTGTCATCAGAATAAATCTCTCCATTACTCCGATACTTGATAAAAGTCTCACAATTTTTATGAGGATCAGCCGGATTGAGAGTTATTTCTTGATCCCCTTTTCTGGGGTTACAATGTTGTAAATGTTGGGGTTGTCCTCGATTACCATTACAGGAAGCAAGTAAATTGCGATAATCTAACTGTAATTCTGGATATTTATCCTGGGCTTGAGGTTTGAAGTGTTCAATTTCCATTGTGGATTCTGAAAGTCGCCCCATACAATAACAGCAAATAGAACCTTGTTCGATTAAAAGCGATTTTTTCAAAGGATCTTTGGGACGATAATTATCGTAAGTGGCTCCTTCTATTTGCCTATATTGAAGCAAACAAGGGGGCTCTGTTCCTTTAATAATTCTCTTCATAAGAATCAATTAAAAAAATCAATAAGTGTGTAAGCTCTAACAATTTCAGGATCATCATTCCCTAACAAATCTGCTAATTTTGCCAAGGCTGTTTTGGCTTCTTCTATTTTTTCATCATCAATGAGTTTAAAACATTTATCTAATTTTTGTTGAACTTCGATGGGACGTTCTGTTACTCCCATTAGTTCATATAAAATAGAATTATGATCTCTTCCGAAAGTAGGAGGTGTCACCTTGACAACCTGAGTATTATTTAAAATAAAGACATTTTCTCTATAGACATGACTCAAGACTTGAGGAGAGTGAGTCGTCACAATAAACTGACAGTTGGGAAAGGTTTTTGTGAAACTAGAAATGACGATTCTTTGCCATTGAGGATGGAGATGTAAGTCAATTTCATCAATTAAAACGATACCTTTACCTTCTAAAGCTTGTGCTGGTTCTGTCACCTCGGGATTAAGAATTGCTAATCTTCTTGCTAAATCAGTAACAACCATTAGGAGCATCTTTTCCCCATCGGAAAGTTTCTCTAATTTGAGATATTGACCATTTTTACTAATTGTTAATGAGGGATTTGAAGGACTGATATTATCTCTGTTTGTACTGACACGAACTACATGAAGATTGGCAAATTCAGTATGAGGAAAATTATTGAGAAATTTCGTAATAGCCACTCTCACAATTTCCAGATTGGGATTTCTATAATTGGTATCATATCTTAGTCTAATTTCATTTTCATAATCTTCTTCGTCTTTAAACCAGTTGAAAAAATCCTGAAAATCATTAACTTTACTAGAAAAGGCTCCACGATAACCCGAAAGTTGACGATCGCGGCTCAAGGGGCTTTTTGGGGAAGTCTTAATCTTTTTATATTCTGAACTAAGAACCATTCTATGAGTTTGATAATATACCATGACTGGCCAACTCTGAGATGAGTCTAAATAATCTAAATTTTGGGGGATAGAAGATGCTGAGGATTTACTCCTATTCATTGATTCCGAAATCTCGAAATTATCAGAATCAATAAACCCCTTGATAGAAATTTTAGTGAAATTTGAGTCTATATTAATATCATCTTCGGTTAATTTTAACCGTTCTAATCTTTGTTTACTTTTGTGAAGAGCCTTTTCAAATTGAGAAAGAAGAATGGCAATAGCATCGAGGATGGAGGATTTCCCTGAACCATTGATGCCTATCAAAACAGCTAAATTAGGGGAAAATTCTAGGGTTAATTCTGGAAACCCTCTAAAGTTTTCTAGTTTAAGTTCTTTAATATACATAATTTTGGGTTGGGGTTCATTCGTCTGGAAAAGATAGGGAATATCTTTCCCCTAGAGTGATCGCCAATTTGTCTAATGATGGCAAGTTTATTTATTTGCTATCGTGAAAGTAACTCTAAGCTGTTACCCATTTAAAATTCATAGTAGACAGGGGCGAAACCTATGACAAGCATCTTGCTTGTCCTACTTTTGTGGTTTAAATGCGTCTTAGTTTATAACTATAATAGATTTTATTGAGGTTGTCAAGAAACAATGGAACGTTTAAAACTCTGGCAATGGCTTGTCTTAATCAGTCCGATCGCGCTCATCATTTCTTTTCTAATGATAGCCGCGGGACAACAAATTCACGCGTGGCATCTTAACTGGATTTGGGCCGTTTTTACTGTGATTTTAGTAGGTTGGCGTTGGTTATTGGTAAAATGGACGCGATCGCTTGTCAATGAAGTCGAATCTGTGATTGCTGAAGTTACCAAAAAACTCGAATCTGATCAACAAAATACGACTTTTTTACCGGGGAATAAAGATACAATAAATCAAGCCGAAATCGTCTTGACAGAGATACTGAAAACAACGGAAAACGATCGCGCTCTTTGGGAAGACTTACCGACTTTTTTAAAGAGATGTCAGGAGCTTGTCAGCGCGATCGCGCAGATTTATCATCCCGAAGTAAAATATCCCCTACTTAATATCTATGTACCCCAAGCCTATGGACTGATTCGAGGTACAGTTGATGATGTTGATCAATGGATGCAAAAATTAGCGCCGATTCTCAATCAAGTAACCGTAGCTCAAGCCTATCAAGCCTATGAAATTTATCGAAAATTACAACCTTCTGCGCGTAAACTTTGGCAAGCTTGGGGTTGGGCTCAATGGTTATTAAATCCCGCAGCCGCGATCGCGAAAAAAACCACTCAACGTTATAGTAACCAAGCCTCTCAACAACTTGTCGTTAATTTAAGTCAATTACTCCGAGAAACCGCGTTAAGAAATTTATGTCGACAAGCGATCATTCTCTATAGTGGAAACACTTTACCCGCGGCGAATTTTGCCGTTTCTACACCGACATTACCAAAAGTAAAAACGCAAACATTACAAGAAATTATCGCGAAGGCGGAACCCCCAGAAATTGTTACGGAAAAACCTGTTAATATTCTATTAGTAGGACGTACTGGATCGGGAAAAAGTAGTTTAATTAATAGCTTATTTCAAGGGGAACTCGCGGCTGTTGATGTATTACCTAGCACCGATCACGTTCAAAATTATCATTGGCAAAGGGAAAACGGCGAAACTTTAACCCTTTGGGATACTCCGGGTTATGAACAAATAAATCGTCCAGAGCTACGGCAAATTGTGTTAGATTATGCCCAAAATGCGGATCTATTATTATTAGTAACTCCCTGTCTCGATCCCGCGTTACAAATGGATGTGGACTTTCTCCAAGATATCAAGGCAAATATTGAAGATTTGCCGATTATTTCCATTGTAACTCAAGTCGATCGCCTGCGTCCGATCCGTGAATGGCAACCGCCCTATGATTGGGAATTGGGCGATAAACCGAAAGAAAAATCAATTAGAGACGCGACAGAATATCGTTCTCAATTATTAGGACAATTTTGTAATTTTCTCTTACCTATTGTTAACAGTGATAGTAAAATCGGTCGAGATTCTTGGGGAATAGACGCGTTATCCTTAGCACTAATAGACGCGATCGTACCCGCCAAACAATTACGTCTAGCCCGTTTTTTACGAAACCAAGAAACTCGCATCATAGCCGCGGCAAAAATCATCGATCATTATACATTTCAAATGGCAACAACTCAGGGGGTGACAACATTTCTGAAAAGTCCAGTGCTTCAGTTTATTTCTACCTTAACAACGGGTTCACCCAATCTGGCTTATTATATTCTAGCAGAAAAAATACCCGTCGAACAATTACCCATTGTTATTGGTAAACTGCAAATGGCTTACGATTTGTTTGATCTCTTAAATCGTAATGACTCAAAAAGCCTTAATTTTGACTTACTCTCTCTCTGGCCATTATTTGTCGAAAATACGGTTTCTCCCGAACGCGATGCTTGGGCATTAGGGCACGCGTTAGTCACGTTTTGGACTCAAAATTTAACCGTTGAACAACTACAAGAAAGGTGGAAATTTTACCTGAAACAAGTCTAAGTCAATTTACCGAAATAGCTTCTTAGGAATAACAAGTTAATAAAGTCGTGCAGGATTCTAATAGTCATTTCAACTAAGATTGAGAAATCCCAAAAACAGTAAAAATTTACGAGATTTAAAGCATCTCATTTTTATTTGGAATGACTATGCACAACATTTCCCCTATTTCTGGGAAAAGCTAATATCAGGAACACGATCGCGTTATTTTTACCGACACTTTCCGCCCATCCCAAGAGAGAAACCAAATTTCTTGAACAAATTCAGTTTCTCTTCCCTCTTCCCTCTTCCTTCTTCCTTCTTCCTTCAAATTAAGAAATTTTGGACAACATAAGAGCCTAAATTTTTACCCGCGATTAAACCATCTTGATTGGCGGAAAGAAAATGAATACCGCCATAAATGCGACTCATTCCCGCTTCGTTTGCGGCTTCGTCAAAATTATTATATGTGCGTGAGGGATAAAGAGCGTGATCGCCTGCATCAGCAAAACCAAAATCATTACCAAAGAAAGAAGAAAGAATCGTGGAGGCAGCACCACTAAAGGTACTATGTCCTGAGACATATTCAGAGAAGGGGGGAGTGGTTAATAAAGGTTGCCAATTTGGATCAGCAATTGTATCAGGATTTCCATCTTGATTTGCATTACGAATGGCTGTGATCGGTCGCCAAAAATCATATTTATATTTACAATCCCAAGCCACAATTCCCGCGTCCGCCAATGCCATATTTAACACAGAAAATAAACGGGCAGTATCTTCGAGAGAAGTTTGTGTCAAAGTCGAAACTTCTTCAGCAATTTCATTCCAGTGGCCAGGAGGAGTACAAGTCCCCGCTCCATCGGCCCAAAAATTCGCGATCGCGGTTTCATCGCTCGTGCGAGTTTGACTATCTTTTTGGCCAATTGCTTTCACTAAATTAACCTCAGAAGCATATTCAGAACTATTTAAAGCCGGAGGGCCGGGGGGTTGAAATTGTGTCGGAGATTGGATCGCAAAGGGTGTCACTTTCGGCCATTGAGGTAAAAGAGAATTAGCATAATTAGGGGGCGTTGGTTGCCAATGTCCGGGCATATTTTCTGGGGTATAAGAGACCATATTTTGGGAACCATCATTAGCTCGTAACGTGAGCATTTGATTGGCAACAGTTTCCCCCAATTGAATACCATCTAATTTCCCTTGCCCATCAGGAATTTTTGCTAAAGAAGCCGTAAAAGCTGCATCAAATTTATCTTTTTGTTTGGGGTACAAATTAATAAGTATCTGATGGGACGCGGAGGCGGTAGCAGCTTCTAAAGAAGTATTGGGACTAACGGGAATATTAAATTTATAGGGACTATGACCTTGTGTAATCGAATTAATGGCATCATAAATAGAAGTGTGAACCATTGCCATATTGCGGGCTGCAATGGGGGGAGTTGTACTATCTGTTCTCACCGCGTCTAATAAAATCGCATTCCAGTCATTAATAATTTTTCCTGAATGAAACTCCTCAAATTTGTCCTGGGTAAGACTGTTAGAATTAACACCCGTTAAGACCACTAAATACTCCCCTGTGACTTGATCTTGAATCACAGTATTATTGTTATTATTGGGATCAGTAAAAAACTTTAAATCAGCAAAAGTTAAACCATCTAAGAGGCGAATTTTATCATTACCATTACCAAAATCTGTGATATAATCGGCCGTAGAAATGGTGACGGCTCCCGTGCCTCTACCAATAGCAAAAATATCATTGCCAGCACTACCATTAAGAGTATCACTCCCTTGATCACCATAGAGAGTATCGTTTCCAGATCCCCCAAACATTAAGTCATTTCCTTGACCTCCACGAATGATATCATCACCTTGACCTCCATAGAGAGTATCATTTCCTTGTCCCCCATTTAATTTATCTTTGCCTTGATTTCCTTTGATGAAATCGTTTCCTTTGTTACCAAAAATGATGTCATTTCCCGTCGCTCCGTTAAGAGTATCTCCTTCGGCTTTCGCCGTGAGATAGTCAAAGTTAGAAATTGCTTTCATAGTGAAAATTATTAATTTTTTCTTAGGAAGAGTTAAAATCTTTTACAGATTTTTTTTCACTATAACAGGATAGTTTGATAACTGCATACAAAGATATGAATTTGTTAATTTTTCGTAACATCGGGTATGAGAAATCGGGTTTCTTTCATAGTAATTACGAGGGGTTGACTTTTCCACTCCCAAAAACCAAGGTGTAAGAAACCGGGTTTCTTCCATAATAATAGTGTTGAAACCCTATTCACCCCGAAAAGTGGGTTTTGGCTCCCCTTAATCATTTTATTTTTCCAAATGGTATTTTTAAGCGATCGCGCCAGTTAAAACCCCATAACCTTTGATCGCGAGCATTGATCCTTTTTATGCACTTCTTTACCAATTTTCGGAATCATATTTGGATTCGTGATCGTGGAAAAGTTAATTAAAATGGTGGAAAATGTAATAGGGAGTCAATCACGGATTTTGCTTGAGACATTCGCACCTCATGATCTCCACCCACAGTGATATAATTTTTTTTCTTTTGTTCTAAAATATCAATAAACCATTGGTGCATAGTCAATCGCAAAGATTCACTTTCTCTTGTCCCATCTTGAACAAAACCGAAATCAGGTTCAGTCAAAATATAAAGATTATAATCACGAGAATCTGAAATTGCCTCCACTTCTGGACTATCAAAACCTAAATAACGACGATGCCAAATATAAGTAGCTAAAGCATCAGTATCACAAATTACTAAACGATTAGCTTTCATAGATAAAGCATCTTCCCAAGCGATTTGTCCTTGGGCAATTTGGACAAACTCATAACTATCCCATTTTTCAGCATGGGGAGTAAATCTTCTTCCTTCCCAATACCACCGACCATATTCTGGTATCCAAACGGTTTGATAATGTTGAGATAACGCTTGAGCTAAAGAAGTTGTTCCACTAGATTCTACTCCTAAAATACAAATACGTTTAGCAAAATAGGCTTGAGCCGGTGGTGTCAACATTTGCCAATTTTGTTCTAAATTTGCCCGTAATTCTGTTCCTGAAATTGGAAATTTTATCCGATGTAAATCAATTATTTTCTGCTGACAACCCATGAATTTAGCCCAAGGTTGACCATAGGTTTCTGATGTAAATGCGATATCGGGTTGACTGCTTAAAATTTCTAATGTTCTTTTTGCCCAGGGTTCGGGTTCTTCTGGTAAATCATCAATTACTTCAATAATTTCTACATCGGGATGTAAATGTCGAATCCACTGTGATCGAACTTTTACCGGAATAAGTTGTGTGGTTTTATAACAAACAATTACGATTAAATGATCAACCTGTTTTTTCGCTTCGGTAATCAGATAATTATGTCCTAAATGAAAAGGATAAAATTTACCAATAGTTACACCTAATGTCATGTTTTTTGTTCTCTTTCAAGATTTTGGAAATAGATTAATCCTCTCACTGCCATTAACCAAAAGATAGCATACAGAAAACTGGTAAAATATAATCCTCTGGAAATATAAAGGGGTACATAAATTGTATCAACTATAATCCATAAATACCAGCTCTGCACATAACGCTCCATTAAATATAATTGAGCTATAACACTACCGATTGTAGTCACGGCATCCCAAAAGGGAGCGGCTCCATTGAGAAAAATTAAAAGTACGCGTAGTAGATAAACTCCTAATAATCCCGTAATAATACTGAATATTAACCTGGATTTTGCTATTCTAGTTACTGGTTTTTCGCTTTGATTATCACCCCCTTTTTCCCAAATCCAAATAGCTTGAATACTCGTGATAAAATAAAAAAATTGAATACCGACTTCTCCATAGAGTTTAACTTGATAAAAAACGATACCATAGGTGATAACTCCGATTAAACCTAACCACCACCCTAAGACATGATTTTGTGATAATAACCACACACTCCAAGCTGAGAAAATTACCGCGATCGCCTCCAGAAAACTTAAGGGTAATAACCACACTTTTTGTAAAGACATGATTAGTAACAAAATACTCGCACTAATCCCAATTAAATTAGGCAGTTTTAATAATTTATTCATCGGCTCTACCGCAAAATTTTTCATCATTATAACATCTCTATCCCCTTTTGATTTCTAGTCCTGAAGTCTTCTCCCGTTTTTCCCCAGCAAGACACGCGATCGCGTCTTTGTGCTTTGCTTGCCTTATCACCACCTACAATATTTTTTTCTTATTTGATAACATGATCGGGAAATTGCTGTTTTAATGCGGGGATAAGAGGACAGGGTTTTTGATATTCTAATTTGTTTAAATTATTCCAAGAAAAAGGGCTTTTCTTTTCCGCGGACATCCATAATAATTTTTTGCCTCTTGTCATCGCGACATATAATAAGCGATATTCTTCTGCGGTTTTCAATGCTTTCGCGTGTTCCCAAGCTCTCTTGACATCGGGGATGTTATTTTTTTGATGTAAGCGCGATCGAATTTGTGCCCTCGCGACTTCCTCGAAGCTAAATTCTCCTAAAAATTTCTGATTTTGTGATACCCATAACTCACCCGGAATTATCTTAGCTTGTAAAAAAGGTAAAAAGACATAATCCCAATCTAATCCTTTTGCTTTGTGCATAGTAATAATCGTTAATTGACTTTTTTTGGTATAAAGTTCTTCATTCCTGTCCTCTTCTATATTAACGGCTGAAAATCTTTCGGAGTTGACAATTTCGCTTAAATTTGTTATGATGTTATTGAGAGAATGACTCCCCTTTGTTTGTTTGACTAAATGATCGGCTAATTTATCGGTGGTGGCTAATTCGGTTTGATCATAATTCAGTTTTAATCCGATAAAGGCAATGAGTCTATATATCGGTAATTCCAGTCTGGCTTTTAATAATTCACAACACCAATAACGACATTTTTTCTCGTTTTCCGACTGGGGCGGATCGAGAGGGACTGGATATAAGAATTTCTCGCTTTGAGTCGCGATCGCGTTAAAATCTAATTGTTTAGGAATGACATCACGTTGACTCGCGACAGTTAACGCGGCTTTAAGAAAATCGGGAGAATGGGGACGCTCAATAAATTGTAAAATCGTTAAAACTTCCTTGGGGACTTGAGAATAACGCTCCATTTCTCTGACTTCATAAATCATCACACCAGACTTATCTAAACCTTCTTTAAGTTGACAATTTTCATCCTTATTGAGATATTCAGCAATAAATTTTCCCTGGTTATTATTCCTGACTAAAATCGCGGCATTAGTCTCGGAATTTTTGCTAAATAACTCCTGTACTCTTGCCACAATTAATTTCACCGAATGATAAATATCATCGGGTTCACAAATTTCTAAGCCTAAGCCTTCTGGTGCGGGGTTAGCATTAGGTTGAGGATCATCTTTTGCCACAGGTTGAATGGTTTGATATTCCAAGGGTGTTTCTATTAATAAAGATGCTCTATTTTTATTTTTGATAAATTCACGATTTACCCATTCTAACATAAAATTTGCGGCATTAATAATAATGGGGGTACTGCGTCCGGCTTCTGCCATTGTCGCCATTTTTTCTTGTGGGAAACAGTCTTGACAAAATTTTCTAAAATAAATGGGATCGGCGGGAGTAAATGTGGAGTTAATGGCTTGATTAGGATCGCCTACTCGAATAATATTTTGGGTATTTTCTGGGTTATTGGCATCTGTCGCGAGGATTTCTAAAAGTTCGGTTTGTAGGGGGGATGAGTCTTGGGCTTCATCTTCAAATACGGCAAATATTTGCTTTTGCAATAGGGTTTTAATCGTGGGATTCTTTAAGACTCTTAACGCGCCTAATATCATGTCGTCATAATCTATAAAATTACGCGATTTTAATAGTCTTTCATAATTCTCATAAAGTCCTGCCGCGATCGCGAGAATATTATAGTTATCACCTGTAGTAGTTTCACTAATCTCCCATAAATCTTGAGGAAATAAACCGGAAGACTTCGCTTCGTGAATAACAACCGTCGCTAAATTGGGTAAAACTTCGGTGCGTAAAACTGAATGACGACGTAACCTTTCGGTTTCTTCCTTATCAAATTTTCGCCCTTCTAATATCCGTTGATAATGAATGGGATTATTAATAATCCATTGTTCGACACAAGTACGAATTAACTGATGACTTTGAGTAAGAGTCACTAAAGTTGATGTTTCCAAATTCAACTCAGATAACTCAGGATAACGGGCGGCAATTTGTAAAGCTAAACCGTGTAAAGTATGGACAATAAACCCGGTTTGTGGTAGGTTTAATTTATTTAGATTTTCACAGATTTTATTTTTAATATTAACCGCGGCAGAACGGGTAAAAGTAACAATTACTAATTGATTACGACTGTGTAATTTATAACGATAAATAGTCAAGGCGGCTGTGGCGGCCATTCCCGTTGATTTGCCCGCGCCCGGAACCGCAGAAACGGCTAATTTGCCCCCCTTCCAGTCGGCCATTTTTTGTTGTCCACTCCGAAGGCTATTATAAATTTTTTGACTCTCGATTTCCGGGTTATTTGATTGGGAAACGGAGAGAGAATTGGCATCAGAGGAGGGGTTTGGTGGTGTGTCGATGTCTTTATTCATGTCAAGTTGTGATCAGCACAAATAGGGGATTAGACATATCTCAAAAATCATGTCAATCGCAGGATTAGCCTGCGCCACAATAGTTGTTGGAGATGTCTATTAATATAGTGTGGACTTTTCAGAAGTAAAACTTGTGGCACAGGCATCTTGCCTGTGACGGGCTCTCTGCCTGTGCCACGTTTACATCTCATTTAAAAATGCTATATATTATAAACTATTTAGGGGGTTTGTGATCGCGTGATAGGCTCATTCGTCCGAAAATTTTTCCCTGACTTCTTCCTCCAGAATATCATAACCCCATCGGGGATTTTTCTGCGCTAATTGTTGGGCATAATGATATTCGCCTAATAGACACAATTCGACTAATAATTGATAAGCCTTTTCTTTCTCTTGCAACACTCGTTGATAAGTTCTTTTTTCCCTTGCTTCATCTGATAATATATTTCTTTCTTTTCCTAAAGGATCGATATTTCCCATTTTTTCCATAAATTTCTTCTCCGATGATTATTCAGAAACCCGGTTTCTCCGATCAAGACTTGAGAGAGATGATAGCACAAAAGAAACCGGGTTTCTTCTGGAGGGGGCGAAGCATTCGGGATTTTAGTTATTCATTAACACTCTTATTTTTCTGCCCGAATGCTTCCCCCCTACCCAAATTATTACCCATTACCAATGCCCCATTACCAATGCCCCATTTTAAAATGGCATCATTTCCACAATTTCTCCATTGAAAACTTCATAACCCCAGTCGGGATTTTCCTCAATTTGCTTTTCAACTAACCGTCGCCCTAATGGTGTTTTATACAATGCTTGTAATGATTCTAAAGTGGGAATTTTGCTCTCCTTATCTGATGTTTCCTCCTCTTTTTGGGGTAATTCCTGATTACCTGGTAATAAAGAGAATTGGGGAGAAACCGCGTCTAATTTTTTCATGACACTTTCTTTCGTAACTGTCGGTTTATCGCGAAAAGATGACGGTAAATAAGGGGTTTCGACTCCCAGAGTTTTCGCTTTCATCGCGTCATCGGCAATTCTGTCACATTTCCTTAAAAATCCTTCCCATAAATCTTTTCCTAAAATGGGATTTCTTAAGTCGGCTCTGGCTTTAGATACTGCGGCTTCTAAGGGTTCCCCTTTGTGTATATAATATTGAATACGTTCTTCTTCAAACGCGGGATAAGGCACTCCTTTTTCTATTTCCCAATCTCGTTTAATTTTTTGACTTTCTCCCAAGGGTTTACCGGCGATAAAGTCATCCCAATAAGGTGAAACGATCCCTTTGGTAATACTATCAATAATTTTAAATACCCAGGCTGATGAATTTTCATAACCCTGGCTTTTGGCATACTCTAATAATGCTCTTTGAAACTCCTCAAATTGTTCTTTTGACTCCCAGGGACCACTAAATTGATAATGAGGGGTGACAGATACCGCGATCGCGCTTCTTTGCGCTCCGAAATATTTATCTGTTTTGATAGGTGCGCGGGTTTGTCGGTTATTGGGTTCAAGATGAGAATTAGGTAAAGGATGATGAGATAATTTTTGTTCGAGTAATTGTTCTAACCTATTAACATTAACGCGAAACTCGATTATATTACTATTAGTAGTAATGTTTTCCTCAAGGAGCGATCGCGTCTTCAATTCTCCACGGGCAAATTCCAACTCAGAGGAAGTTAAACCCGTCGAGAAAATAATCTCATCAAGAGTTTTTCTCACCCAAAGGTGAGGAGAATTAAGTTGAGACTGCCATTGAAATAACTGCCAAAACAGAATAGAAGCCGTCACCCCCCCCGTAATAGGAGAAAGTTGCGGATAATAACTTTGGGCAGTCCCCAAAAATACTAAAAAATCGCGAAAATTCATAAATAAGAAGGAAGAAGGAAGATGCAATAAAATGAATGGGTTTGTGCAATTAAGAAAGTCCTAACTTCTTCGCGTACCGCGATAGTTTTTTGTAGGCTACATCATCAGGAGTAAGAAAGGGAATATCTGAGGACAATATTACAAGTTACGATTAAACATAATAATTAGAGATAAGACAGAAAGAGGAAAAATTGCGACGTAGGGAGACGGCACTGCCGTATCCCAGGGAGACAGCACTGCCCATAGGTGTCAACTTAAGCCTAAAACTATTGAGAAATCTCGCTTTTAGCTGAGTCTCGATCCCCCTAAATCCCCCGATCGAAGGGGGACTTTGAGAAGATTCTTGTCCCCCCCTTAAAAAGGGGGGTTAGGGGGGATCGGAGCCTAATCGCCAAACAGTAGTTTGTGACTACGTTTGAGGTTAAGTTGACACCAGTGAGCACTGCCGTCTCCCTACTAGCCCAAAGTCACACCTCATGTCAGAATAAAGCACAGAAATTATTGCGTTAGAAAAGCAACCATGACTATCAACTCCAAGTTACAACGGGCATTTGATACAGGTAGAGCCCTCAAAATTATCAGTGGTTTAACCAACTTTGACGCGGCGCGTGTCTCCGCGACAGTAAAAGCAGCCGATCGCGGTGGTGCGACATTTGTAGACATCGCGGCGGAACCCACCTTAGTAGAAATGGCACGGAAATTAACAAATTTGCCCATTTGTGTTTCCGCGGTGGAACCGGAAAAATTTGTCGAGGCAGTCAACGCGGGTGCTGATTTAATTGAAATCGGTAATTTTGACGCTTTCTATGCCCAAGGCCGTCGTTTTGAGGCGCCTGAAGTCCTAGAATTAACCTATCAAACGCGCGCGCTGTTACCTAATATTACTTTATCGGTAACAGTTCCCCATATTTTAGAACTCGATCAACAAGTCCAATTAGCGATCAACTTGGTAAACGCGGGTGCTGATATTATTCAAACCGAAGGTGGCGTTAGTGCGGCTCCGATGCACGCGGGGACTTTAGGGTTAATCGAAAAAGCAGCGCCTACTTTAGCCGCGGCTTATGAAATTTCCCGTGCCGTTTCCGTACCCGTACTCTGCGCGTCTGGTATTTCTAATGTTACAGCACCCCTCGCGATCGCGGCAGGAGCCAAAGGCGTAGGCGTAGGCTCTGCCATTAACCGTCTCAATAATGAAGTCGCGATGGTAGCCGCAGTTCGTAGTTTAGCAGAAGCCTTAGAAACTGTTACTCGCTCATCCCTTTACGCGTAAATTTTCTCATGGGTAATGGGGACTGGGGACTAGGGACTGGGGACTGGGGACTAGGGGAACAAATTAGTAACGGATGAGTTATTGATTTTTCTCCCCATCCCAAATCTCTCCATCCCCCAATCCCCCAATCCTCCATCCCCAATCCCCAATCCCCTATTACCGATTAGAAAAAATTGCAAAACCAGACAGAATAATCATCCAATAATTGATAATTGGGAGAATCGGCATCAGTCGGTTCTAAATTTTCTAAAGGTACTGTAAACTTCTTCTTATCGGAAAGTCTTTGCACATCAGCCATAATACCTTCTTCCTCAAAAAATTCATCTTGTAAGCCCAGAAGTTTAAAAATATCTGTATAACAAGGACGAGTTTGAGCGAGTTTTTCATATTCTTTTTTATTTCCTGGTCCAAACACATAATATTCTTCCCAAGAAAACTCCTCAATCGGCTCAACTTGACAAGGAAATTTTAGATTTTTCTTAAGATACTGTAAGTATTTCTTCAAATTCCGAGAGCTAACATCAATATCATCGGAACCCAAAATCTGTTTAACTTTTTCCTCCAATTCTTCGTTATCCATCTCCATCTCCATCTCCATGTCAGGCATTAAGAATGAGATAAAATCTTCAGGAAAATTTGGTTTTTCCCTTTTTTTCACAGTAATCGTTTCATCAATAAAAATAGACTTCGGTTCAACGGTTATGGCAGCAGATTTGCTTTTAGGTTCTTTTTGAGTCACCTTAGACATTGCTCTCTCCCCTTATAAAAGTTTCTGAATTTAGTATATCTTGGAAGTAGTCCCCTTGTAGATTTATCCTCGGAGGTTGATTCATGAATTTTTTAGAGTCTTTTTTACAATCACCACAACCGGAAGTTTATCAAGGACACTTTGGTGAATATACTATCACCCCAGCCGATCGCGCTGGAGTAATAGTCTATCGTGGTAGTTTAATGGTAGCAGCTTTGAGCTTCGGCATCGCGACAGGATTAGTCCTTTGGCAAGGCGACAACCCGATGGTACTGAGGGTATTAACCCCTCTTTATACCTGTTTTTCCTTAGCTTTGGGTGTAAGTTTGGCGACGATTCATATTTATATGAGTATTTTACACCGATTGTTACAACTTTTTTGGGCAATCGGGGGAGTAACGGCTGCGACATTAGTCCAACAAAATAGTGACGCGTTAGCTTTAATTGTCTATAATGAACCGAAAAATCTTGTCGGTGTGGGATTTATTTTTGTCGCGTTAACGGGAATTTACTTTAAGGAAGCGTTTTGTTTTAACCGTCTGGAAACGAAATTTCTTACCCCCCTGGTTCCCTTCCTCCTCTTAGGGCATTATTTAGGATTATTATCCATCAATCAAGAACAGTTTTTATTAGGAGTGTGGGCGATTTTGTTTTTCATTTTTGCGGTGCGAAAATTCTTCCAACCTTTCGCCCAAGATATCGGTGATAAAAGCGTTTTTGAACATTTGGAAAAACGGGATTCTTTACCCGTTAAATGGGATAATAGCCAGACGGTTGAATACCCGGAAGAATAATTCGATTAATTGAGCAAAAACGACGGATAAACCGGGTTTCTCATGGCAGGTAAACCATTAACCTGAGTCCCCACCCGGTTTCTCTGAATCCAGCGTTTCGATAGTACAGTGAGATGATATAATAGAGATGCGATATTACCTTAATATTAATTACTTTTCAAAAGAGGTATAATGACGCGATGCCAACATCACAAACTGAACAAGATAAGAGAAAAGTGACGGCAAATCTTTACGAGACTGACTTTTATGCTTGGACTCAAAAACAAGCCGAATTTTTGCATGATCGCGCATGGAGTCAACTTGATTTGGCTAATTTAATTGAGGAGATTGAATCTTTGGGAAGACAGGAGCGTGATCAATTGCGAAATCACTTAAGTATTTTGATAGGAAATTTGTTAAAATGGGAATATCAATCTAATCGGCGGAGTCGCAGTTGGTTAAATACGATTCGCGTACAGCGTATGGATACTTTGGAATTACTTGCAGAAAATCCTAGTCTCAAGGCATACTTGCCAGAGTGTCTTCAAAAAGCTTATCAAAAGGGTGTGTTTCTGGCAGCCGGAGAAACGAATTTGCCGATGAAAACTTTTCCCCCAGATTGCTGTTATTCACTGGATGAAATTTTGCGCGATCGCTTTTATCCGGGTGAAATCGCGGCGGATGATTTGATGGAATGAGGGATGAATGGGGTGTGGGATGAAAAAATATCCGTGTCGATATGTTTAGGCTAATTCTTACCTGAAAAAGCCGAAAAATCTTGATTTTGTAGCCCTAGGGATACGGCACTGCCCATTGGTGTCAACTGAAGCCAAAAGCCCGCCTGCCAGGGACTTAAGTCCCTGTCTAATAGCTAAAGTCCTCTGAAGAGGACTGATGAATTTATTAGACTTAGAGCACAAGTGATTGAAATCCTCATTATTCTAAAGACAATTCTGCGGGTTTTAGCCAGTGGAGCTTCAACGATTTTTTGTCCTCTTCAGAGGACTGAGGAATTCATTAAACTTGGAGAATAAGTCATTGAAACCCTCATTATTCTAAAAAAAATTCTGCGAGTTTCTGCCAGTGGCTCTCCAGACTTCTTTAGTCCTCTTCAGAGGACTTTAGCTTTAAGGCAGGGGTTTTAACCCCTGATGGACTGATGGACTAAGGATTTGACTTAACTGCTAAAAATCTATGAAAATTCGTCTAATTTTACGTCGAGAAACTTGGGTATTGACTCTACAAGCTTGGTCGATTTTACTTTTTCTTATTATCTCCTTATTTAGCTTAAGTTTTGCCAATCTTAATTCTTTTTTATCCCTTAATTCTCCCGTACCAGCCGATATTTTAGTTGTAGAAGGATGGATACCCGATGACGCGATCGCGCTTTCGATACAGGAATTTAAGAAAGGCAATTATCGCCAAATTATCACCACAGGCGGCCCTGTAGACAAAGGATTTTATCTCGTCCAATATAAAAATTTTGCCAACTTAGCCGCGGCAACTTGTGTCAAATTAGGAATAGAAACCGATAAAGTAATTCCCGTACCTTCGGAGAATGCGATCAAAAATCGTACTTTTGCTTCCGCTTTAGCATTGGAGGATTATATAGCACAAAAACAGTTAAATGTCAAGGGGATAAATTTATATTCTTATGGTCCCCATACCCGCAGAAGTTGGTTAATTTTTCAAGAAGTCTTTAAAGGCAAAATCCCCCTAGGCGCGATCGCGTCTATTCCCACAAGTTATGATCAAAAAGCCTGGTGGAAATCCAGTGAAGGATTTAGAGTAGTTATAGGCGAAGCCCTTGCCTATTTTTACGTTAAAGTCATCAATTGGAAAGCCTAGAACGCGTATTTTGTGTATCATTCAAGGTGACAGGTGACAGGTGACAGGTGATAGGTGACGGGAGCATCTCACAGAAGTAAAAAAACCTGTAGTGGGAGCGGAGAGCTCCCTAGGAATCTAATAGGGAGCTCTCCGCTCCCACTGCCAATTTACGTTTAGTAGCCTGTGCGTAGCACAAACATCTCGAATCGGCGGGATCTAATAGGGAGCGAGACGCTCCCACTGCCAATTTAGGTTTAGGAGATGCTCCCCCCTTCTTCCTTTTTTCTTCTTCCTTCTTCCCTCTTCCTTCTTCCTTCAATTAAGATATCTTAAGAGTAGAGACAATTGGGAGAAAAAACTTGACAGAAGAACGCGCTTATTGGTTAGCATGGTGTCAAATTAGTGGTATTGGTCCCATCATCCTCACCCGATTAGAACAACACTTTGGTAATTTAGCAGACGCGTGGCACGCGATACCTCAAGACTTAAAACAAGTTCAAGGTATCGGCTCCCAAACCATAGAAAAAATTATCGACATCCGATCGCGTCTTGATCCCCAACAATTCTATGAAGAGCATATCAAGAAAAATCCCTGTTTTTGGACTCCCCGCGATCGAGACTATCCGCGATTATTATTAGAAATACCCAACCCTCCCCCCATTTTATATTATCGAGGCCAAGTCGATCCCCAAGAAAATCAAGGCATAAAACCCAGCATCGGAATCGTCGGGACTCGTCACCCCAGCGACTATGGAAAACGATGGACAAAACGCATTAGTACCGCGTTGACAAAAAGCGGTTTTACCATAGTATCAGGATTAGCCGCGGGCATTGATACAGAAGCTCATTTTGGATGTTTAAACGCGGGAGGAAGGACGATCGCGGTATTTGGCACAGGAGTGGATTTAGTGTATCCCAGAGAGAATAAAAAACTAGCAGAAGCGATATTAGAACAAGGGTTAATTATTAGTGAATATCCCGCGGGAACCAAAGGATTTAAAACCCATTTTCCCCGGAGAAATCGCATTATTACCGGATTAAGTCGTGCTTTATTAGTGATGGAAGCACCTCAAAAATCCGGTGCATTAATTACAGCAGATTACGCGAAAGAATTTCATAGAGATATTTATGTATTAACCGCGAGATTAGACGATGATAACTCCCAAGGGTGTTTAGAATTATTAAATCAAGGCGCTACCCCTATTCCCCCAAACCGCGATCGGCTATTAAGCGAAGAGCGCTTATTAAAAATGTTAGGAGCTCTTCCCCAATTAGACACAACAGAAAGAGGGGAACAATTATCCCTATTTACTCAGACACCAGCACCCAGATTACCCCAATTAGAACCCCGTCTCACCCAAGTATTAGACGCGATACAAGGAGAAGCCACCCCCTTTGATTTGATAGTTGAAACCACGCAATTACCCCCAGGAGAAGTTTCCAGTGTTCTTTTAGAATTAGAACTGTTAGAAATCATCACACAATTGCCCGGAATGCGATATCAAAGATGCTAAAAATAACTCAATAATTGTTAGACATACTCAAAATAATACTACTGGGAAACACAGGACGTGATCGACAGTATCAGCGGGTTCAAAAGTATCTTCAAAACCTAACCTTAATACAGATTAACCCGCCGAATAAAAACCTAACCTTAATACAGGTAAAAGTGCCCCTAAACACTGAAGTATAAAGCTAGTATTTTCAGAAAAAACCGTCATTTCTAGTAAGAGATAACAGCCGAAAAACCGGAATCTTGGTTTGAGAACGTAAATCCTGATTATCTTTTATAGCGACTCTTAGGAGAAGAGGGTAACTGGCTAGAAGCAGGCATTTTTTGTAACCAATCTTTGCCGATTTGAATCGTCACATCAGATTGTAAAGCACCCGTACTTTCCACAACCACCTCACCAAAACCTAAAAACTTTTGAATCATCTCAGCATCTTTTTGATTGCCACTTTGCGCCACAATACGAGTCACTTCTAAAGGTTCGGGCCAAGGCTTAGAAAGACGAACTTTGTGATAACCCCCATCATTGAGTTTATTAACTAAGAGAGACTCAGAATCATCATTATTGGTACTATTTTGGAGAGAAACACGGAGATAAGAAGGATCAATTACTTCATTGCTCCAAGAGGGAGAACCAAAATCAAAATGTTCTGCAACGACAGTTTCAATACCACTTTTATCAGGCAACCAATAACTCGCCTTAAAATCCTTGTAATCGCTAAATTGACCCGGAACCATCACCATTTGCACATCAGACTTTTGAGTTTGAACAGCAAAGCCTAAGAGTGCGACTAACTCTTCAATACTCAAATTAGTATCAATATAGGATTGAATTACCGAAAGAATTTGAGGGAGTCGAGAGAGAGTGCCAAAATTTAAAAATTGTTCCGATAAAGCCCGCATCAAAAGTTGTTGTCGTTGCACTCTTCCAATATCCCCTAAATCATCATGGCGATAGAGGAGAAATTGAACAACTTGCGCCCCATTAAGTTTTTGCTTCCCCTCCTTCAAATCAATATATAAATGTTGACTTTCATCAATATATTTCATATCTTTGGGAACATAAAAATCAACCCCACCCATCACATCTATAAGACTCTTCATGGCATGAATATTGACCACCACATAGCGATCAATCGCGACACCACCCAATAAACTACTTACAGATTTAGCCGCGAGGGCAGGTCCCCCATAATAATTAGCTTCATTAATCTTTGTTAAACCTTTCCCTTCAATATTAGTACGAGTATCACGGGGAATAGAAAGGACTGTTAATTTTTTCTTTTTCGGATCAAAGCGCAATAGCATCATTGTATCCGTCAAACCTTTAAAAGAATTTTCCCAAGTTAAGTAAGTCGCGTTATTTTTGGGTGGTTGATCTAAATCAGAACTAAGAACTTTTAAGCCTAATACCAAAATATTCACAGGGCGAGTGAGTTCAGGCATTTTCATATTCACCTTCGCCAAATCGTTCTTAGAAAAAACCGCGGCCTCTTCAGGAGTTAATTTTTGCTGCATCAGAGGTGTTTTCGACATAGAAACAGCAAGGAAAGCGCCCGCGGTTGCTGATAGCATTGCGACACCAGCCAAGCCCAAACCAAAGCCGAGCCATCGTCCTCGGTTAGAGATGCGGTTTTTTTTGATACCGGATGGGCGAGAGGGTTGCTTTTGAGAACTTGACTTATAAGTTTTTTGAGATGACACAGGTTTCCTCACACACAATAAATAATGTTCATGGCATTTTGTAGCATAAAAAGGGAGGGTTTATTGATATAATCCCCTTAAAATGGGGTATAAGCCCTTGTGCCTTAATTTTGTCTATGATAGGTGTTTACCTAACACTTTCTCTGCTAAACGGCTTATCCCTGGCAACCAGATGGGCTGGCGTTTCCAGACACGCACCATCAACCCAAGGGATATGATAAAATAGCTGGTGGTAAATAGACTACTGGTAAATAACAAGGGTATTGTCCAAGATTCCGCAGATATCGCTCCAGCTTCTAACAGAATATGCCCCATGAGCCAACTAAATGCTAAGAGTATTGCTAAACGACACACAGCTTTTTGCTCTAGGGAACCTTCGCGACGATAGAGTGTCCAGAGTGCGGGGAAAAATCCCACAAAGGGAGTGAGGATTAAAAATAGTTGTAATCGCGTCTCCGCCGGATTTTCAAGCCGATCGCGTTCTTCCATAGGATCATTTGACTTTAAGGTTGATCAAAATATATGAGTATATCGCATTAGTAGTGCGTGTAGTCCGGGGTTGGGGACAAGCACAGGACAACGGGTACTTTTGAATCCTATCATCATTTTCGTGAAATGGTAGTTGCTAGGTGATTGGTGGTAAGTGAAAAACAAAAACCCAAAATCCAAAACTTAACTGAATACGGAAATACCTCTTTTTGATACACTGGATACTGCAAGGACGCAGGAGAATATCATTTCCCATGAGCCAATCCACCAAAAAGACTGTGATTGCTCCATCTATATTATCTGCTGATTTCAGCAGACTCGGCGATGAAATACGGGCTGTCGATGAGGCGGGTGCCGACTGGATTCACGTTGATGTCATGGATGGCCGTTTTGTTCCTAATATTACGATTGGCCCCCTGATTGTGGAAGCGATTCGCCCTGTTACCAGCAAACCTCTGGATGTTCACTTGATGATTGTGGAGCCAGAAAAGTATGTTGGTGATTTTGCCAAGGCGGGCGCGGATATTATTTCGGTTCACGCAGAGCATAATGCTTCTCCCCATTTGCACCGTACCCTCTGTCAAATTCGGGAATTTGGTAAACAGGCGGGTGTTGTACTCAATCCCTCTACTCCTTTGGAGTTAATTGAGTATGTCTTAGATGTCTGTGATTTGATTTTGATTATGAGTGTTAACCCCGGTTTTGGGGGGCAAAGTTTTATTCCCTCTGTTGTTCCTAAAATTCGTAAATTACGTCAAATTTGTGATGAGAAGGGACTCGATCCTTGGATTGAGGTTGATGGTGGTTTGAAAGCTGATAATACTTGGCAAGTGTTGGAAGCTGGCGCGAATGCGATTGTCGCGGGTTCTGCTGTCTTTAAGGCTAAGGATTATCACACGGCTATTGAGGGGATTCGTCATAGTAAACGTCCTTAAGGGACTGTTTTACTGTCTCATTTTTTCCTTGATGTTTTGTTGAGAATACGATCGCGTTTGGAGTTTTTTTTCCCAAGGGCGATCGCGATTCTCTCCCATCAAAAATAATCTTATTTTTGACTAACTTTATCTAAAACGGCTTCCATTTCTGATAAATCCACCGCGCCGGAGAAAGTTTTGCCATTGATGATAAAGAAAGGTGTACCATCAAGACCTAATGATTGGGCAAGTTTCTGATCTTTTTCAATGGCCTCTGTCGCACCTTGACTAGCGCGATCGCGATTAAATTGCTCGACATTGAGATTAAGTTTTTTCGCGGTTGTCAAATATAAATCTTCACCCAATTTGTCTTGCTGTTCAAACAAAGCATTATGAAACTCCCAAAATTTTCCTTGTTGTTGGGCTGCCCAGGCTGCTTTTGCGGCGGGTAATGCTTGGGGATGGATACGGGTTAGAGGAAAATGTTTATAAGCTAAAGTTACACGATCTTTATGTTTTTCCATAAACTGTTTAACCGTGTTATTTGCCTTAGAACAAAAAGGACATTGAAAATCGGAAAATTCAATCATGACAATTTTCTGATCTGGAGATCCTTTAGTGGGAGAATTTCCGATGAGGGATTTAGGATTAGAAGCTAACTGTTGTAAAAATGATTGTCTAGCTTGTTGGAGTTTTTCTTTTTCTTGCTTATCATAAGCTTGAAGCGATTCAATCACAACCTCTGGATTTTCACGGATTATCTGTAACACTTGTTCCTTTAATTTAGCATCCACAGGAGTTGCACCCGCGGCTTGGCTGGTATTAGAACAACTCGCGATCGTAAAGCCCAATGACAATAATACGACAATGGCAAAAAGTTGCCGACGCAAGGAGGAGAGTGCCGAAAAGGATCGATTCATAACAATAAAACTCACACAATCTAAACTTTCAAGTTACCATTTAAGACGAAAAACCCCAGGACTCGGTACAATACCTCCATCAGATGGGTGCATTTTCAGCTAGGGTGGGTTTTTCTCGGAAGGATAAAGCATTTGACATCAAAAACGCCAATTTTAGCACTAGAGGGTAGTTATTTAATGTCGAAGTTTTTAATTTTCTTCTCATTTTCCCCCTGAAAGACTTTAAGCTATTAATGTGATATCCATCAAAAATGCGATCGCCCTCTGGGCTATATATAGCCTGATCATACCCGAAACTATGAATGCACGATTATACTCTCAGCTAACACTACCATGACCCCGATTAAAGTTGGTCTATTACACTCCCTCACCGGTACAATGTCGATCAGTGAGGTTTCCGTAAAAGATGCAACCCTTCTCGCCATTGAGGAAATCAATGCAATGGGAGGGGTGTTAGGTTCTCCCATTGAACCGATTATTGCAGATGGCGCGAGTGATTTACAGATGTTTGCCCAAAAAGCACGATGGTTATTAGAAGAAAAACAAGTCGTAGTCCTTTTTGGCTGTTGGACTTCTGCCAGTCGCAAGGCGGTATTACCTATTTTAGAGTGTTTTCAGGGTTTATTGTTTTACCCTGTCCAATATGAGGGATTAGAGCGATCGCGCCATGTTATTTATACAGGGGCAACACCTAATCAACAAATTATTCCGGGGATTAATTATTTATTATCACAGGGAAAACGTAAATTTTTTCTCTTGGGTTCCGATTATATTTTCCCCCGTACCGCGAACGAAATTATTAAAGCTCAATTAACGATTTCTGATGCAGTGATCGTAGGCGAAGAGTATATTCCTCTGGGTGCAACGGATGTTGAAGCAGCGATCAGGCAAATCCAAGAAACACAACCAGATGCTATTTTTAATACCCTCAACGGTGATACTAATGTTGCATTTTTCCGACACTGGCACCAATGGGGAATCTCCGCAGAAGAATTACCCATTATGTCGGCAAGTGTCGCGGAGGAGGAAGTCAGAGCTATTGGCTCTGAATATATCACTGGACACCTGGTAGTCTGGAATTATTTTCAAACAATAGATACACCCGAAAATAAACGATTTGTCAAAGCTTATAAAGATAAGTATGGACAAGAACGCGTCACGGATGATCCGATAGAAGCGGCTTATTTAGGAGTGTATTTATGGAAAAACGCGGTGGAAAATGCAGAGTCTCTAGAATTGGCTAAAGTGAGAGACGCGGTAAAAAAAAGTGAATTTATATCTCCGGGTGGTTTAGTGAAAGTGGACGGCAAAACACAACATCTTTGCAAAAAAGTACGCGTGGGTAAAGTTGGCTCCGATGGTTTAATTGAGGAAATTAGTAATTCTGGAGATTTGGTGTCTCCGGATCCTTTTCTGGAGAGTTATCCTTGGGCTGGTAATTTTTCTCAGAAGGGAATGACTTTAGGTATAGGTGTTTCTCTTAGTATGTTGTTTACTATTTTGTTAATGATCATTTTGCTAGTCATTCTTTTGGGATCGATTACATTAGATCAATTAGGGCAAATTTTGGCAGAAATTGGCGCTACGACGACGGATGACAGAGTACAAGAATTACTACAACAAGCCTTTAGACAAGTGTATCATCGCCAACAGTGGTTATTAGCTACTTTGTTCCTTAGTGGTTTAACGGGGGGAATGATTTTATTTGTCATTTCTCGAATGCTTCGTCATCTGAGTCTATTACGTCAAACCGCGGCATTATTAGTCAGTGGAGATTTCACAGCTAGAGCCCCCTTAATCAATAGTAATGACGCGATCGGATTGCTTTCGGAAACACTCAATACAATGGCGCAACAAATTAATAGTTTACTGAAAAGTTTAGAAGCACGAAGTCGTCAATTAGAAGAGCGTACTACAGAATTAGAAATTGCCAAAAATGCTGCGGAAGCTGCCAACCGAGCCAAAAGTAGTTTTCTGGCTAATATGACTCATGAATTAAGAACTCCCCTTAATGCTATTATCGGTTATAGTCAATTACTCCTAGAAGACGCGAAGGAGCGCAATGATGAAGAAGTCTATCAGGATCTACAAAATATTAATATCGCGGGGAAACAACTTCTCACTCTGATTAGTGATATTCTTGATCTTTCCAAAATTGAATCAGGGAAACTTACTATTTGTATCGAAACTTTTGAAGTCTCTATTTTAATAGAAGAAGTCGTGAAAATTATGCAACCTCTGCTTGATAAAAACAATAATATCTTCAAGGTAGAGTATCATGATTTGGGTACAATGACGACAGACTTAAGTAAAGTCAAACAAACTCTGTTGAATCTTCTTAGTAATGCCTCAAAATTTACTAAAGAAGGATTAATTACCTTGACAGTGTGGAAAGAAATCAAAGATGATATTTCCTTGAATCTTTATCAGAAAAATGGTCAAGAATATATGATTTTCCAAGTGAAGGACACAGGAATAGGGATAACGCTTGAACAACAGGCTCGACTTTTTAATGTCTTTACTCAAGCTGAAAATTCTACTAATCGTCAATATGGTGGAACGGGTTTAGGCTTGGCTCTTAGTCGCAAGTTTTGTCAACTGATAGGCGGTGATATTACTGTAGAAAGTGAGGTGGGAGTGGGTTCAATATTTACTATGCGTATTCCAGTTTCAGTAATGCCCCCAGAAAATAATATCGACAATAATTTCTTAGATAATAATGGGTTTCTTTCCCCCTCTGAAAATGTCACTTTTAATTCTGAGGTAATAGGTAATAGGTAGAAGAATGAACAATGAAGAAGGAAGAAGCTATTAATACTATTTCTTGAAAGTAGGGAGACCTGTTTTCTGTCCCTAGCATAAGGAATAGATAAAATCATTATACTTCATTACATTGAATAAACTGGACATAAAACTATAATTATCAACTTCGGTTAAAATGAATGAAGGGAACAATGTACAGAAATCAAGAGGAAAAACCCGATTTCCTTGAGAAAAATCGGGTTTTCAGTGAGATATTTAGGTTTTCAATCAATAAATCCCATTAGTGCTTCAGGATCATCAATATCATTAGAAGCAATGGGACGATTTCCCATCAAGGAGTACAATTGACTAATAATAAGATGACTCACTTCTATAGGACGTTCACCAGATGCTTTAAACATTTCGTGTACCTTAAGATTATTTGTCATCACGGGACGGCCATCGAATAAGTGATCAACCTTAAGGTGAGTAATTTCAATGGGACGGTTTCCCATTAATGTCAGGGAATCAGATATTTCTAGGTTACTCACGGCAATGGGACGAGTCCCACCATCCTTGACATATTCCCATACTTCAAAACTTCCAGACGCGATCGGACGATTTTCGGGTAAATTCTTTTGATATAATTGAATACTGGTTTTCGTGCGATCGCTCTTACTCTGATCTTGAACGACTATAGAAGTGACTTCCTCTTTCGTGGTGTCAGCCCCAGTTGTCCCTTCTTTTTTGACGGTATTTTGAATGCTTTGCTTGAGACTGGTTCGGCGGCCCCGATTGGTGGTTTTTCCGGTTTCGCTTGGGTTGGCGGCATCGCTCATCGTTATAATTCTCCTAATGTTGACAAATTTTCTTGACTAATGACTGAGAACCGCCAATGTTTCAACTCGGCTCTCTGTGAGACTTATTAATCTTAAAATATTCTCAAGTGTAACGGTCTCTTGATGATAAATCAATCTCACTGAAACATTTGTTAATATTTGATTTACTTATTACGACTAGGAATCTTTACTTATGCTGGGTGATTCTCCATTTCGCCTGGAAGCCCCTTTTTCTCCGACGGGGGATCAACCTCACGCGATCGCGCAGTTGGTGGAAGGCCTGAAAAGGCGCGATCGTTTTCAAACCCTTCTCGGTGCTACGGGAACCGGGAAAACCTTCTCAATAGCCGTGGTTATTGAGAAAGTGGGACGACCGACATTAGTTTTAGCCCATAATAAAACCTTAGCGGCACAATTATGTAATGAATTACGAGAATTTTTCCCCCATAACGCGGTGGAATATTTTGTCAGTTATTATGATTATTATCAACCGGAAGCTTATATCCCAGTCACGGATACTTATATCGAAAAAACCGCGACAATTAATGAAGAAATAGATATGTTAAGACATTCCGCAACTCGTTCTTTATTTGAACGACGGGATGTAATAGTGGTCTCTTCCATTAGTTGTATTTATGGTTTAGGGATTCCCACAGAATATTTAAAAGCGGCTATTCCCTTAGCAGTGGGAATGGAGAAAAATCCACGGCAAATTTTACGGGATTTAGCGACGATTCAATATAAACGAAATGATGTGGAATTAGGAAGAGGAAAATTTCGGGTAAAGGGAGATGTCTTAGAAATTGGGCCAGCCTACGAAGATCGGATTATTCGGGTAGAATTTTTTGGGGATGAAATTGACGCGATTCGTTATATTGATCCCGTAACCGGGGAAATTTTACATAGTCTTCAATCTTTAAATATTTATCCCGCCCGTCACTTTGTTACTCCCCAAGAGCGATTAGGAGAGGCTTGTGAATTAATAGAAATGGAATTAAAAGAGCAAGTTCTCAAATTTGAAAAAGAGGGAAAGTTATTAGAAGCGCAACGGTTACACCAGCGAACTCGGTACGATTTAGAGATGTTACGGGAGATGGGTTATTGTAATGGTATTGAGAATTATTCTCCCTATTTAACGGGAAGAAATCTCGGTGAACCGCCGGAATGTTTAATTGATTATTTTCCGAAGGATTGGTTATTAGTCGTTGATGAATCCCATGCTACAGTGCCGCAATTACGAGGGATGTATAATGGTGATCAAGCGCGCAAAAGAGTGTTAATTGAGCATGGTTTTCGCTTACCACGAGCGGCGGATAATCGTCCTTTAAAGTCGGAGGAGTTTTGGGCAAAGGCAAATCAATGTATTTTTGTTTCAGCGACTCCGGGGGATTGGGAATTAGAGATGTCTGGAGAGAGAATTATTGAGCAGGTAATTCGTCCGACAGGGGTTGTAGATCCTGAAATTTTTGTGCGTCCGACTCAGGGACAAATTGATGATTTATTAGGGGAAATTAAGGAAAGAGTCAAGAAAAGTGAACGGGTATTAGTCATCACTTTAACCAAGAGAATGGCAGAAGATTTAACGGAGTATTTGCAAGAGCGAGGGATTAAAGTCAGATATTTACATTCAGAAATTCAGTCCATTGAACGTATTGAAATTTTGCACTCGTTTCGAGAGGGTCAATTTGATGTCTTAATTGGGGTAAATTTATTAAGGGAAGGGTTAGATTTACCGGAAGTGTCTCTTGTTGCGATTTTAGACGCGGATAAGGAAGGATTTTTAAGGGCAGCGCGATCGCTAATTCAAATTATTGGTAGGGCGGCACGTCACGTCCGAGGACACGCAATTTTATATGCGGATAATTTAACGGATAGTATGATTAAAGCGATTGATGAAACGGAGAGACGACGCGGGATTCAATTAGCTTATAATAAAATGCACGGTATTACACCAAAACCGATTATTAATAAGGCAAAAAATTCTATTTTAGCGTTTTTGGATGTGTCTCGACGTTTAAATTCACAACAGTTAGAGGAAGCGTATCAACAGGTAGATGAGTTATCTTTAGAGGATATTCCCGAATTAATTAGTCAGTTAGAAAGTCAAATGAAAGAAGCTGCGAAAAAATTGGAGTTTGAAGCCGCGGCAAAAATACGCGATCGGATTAAACATTTACGCGATAAACTGATAGGACATTAGTCAGTTCTTGAGAACGATCTATTACTTGGGGTGGCGCGATCGCGACAGAAGAGAAAGGAAAATAACCTCTTTGTGTCCTCTGTACCCTTGTGGTTCATTTAATTTTCCACTCTCATAGCACAGTTTTTTTCAACAAAGTATAAAAGTATAAGCTGTTACTATTTTCATTAGATCAACCTATGAGAGATTAACACAATCTCATGTAAAATAGATAAAACATCGAGGCTGGAGCATTATGCCCACTATTTTTAGCAAAATTATTAATCGAGAAATACCCGCGGACATCATTTATGAGGATGAACTCGCGTTGGCATTCACAGACATTAACCCAAAAGCCCCCGTGCATATTCTGGTTATTCCCAAAAAGCGGATCACCAGACTTTCGGAGTGCGAATCAGAAGATCATGCGATTCTGGGACATCTGTTGCTAACTGTGAAGCGAGTCGCGGAAAAGGCAGGACTCACCAAGGGCTATCGTGTCGTTACTAATAATGGAGAGGATGGCGGGCAGACAGTAGATCATCTACATTTCCATATTTTGGGAGGCCGTCCGATGAAATGGCCTCCGGGTTAAGATGCCAGAAACCGGTTCTCCTTAGGGAGAGGCGGTTTCAGGACAAACATAACAAAATCGAATCACTCTGATAAGTAATACCAATCAATAAAAACATTAAAACCCCTTTACAAATCGAAATAAACGAGTTAATGTATAAGTGTGGTAAGCAAAAGCCCCACAACGAACCTCGAAAATTTATCATAAAGCAATCATACCAACATGACCACAACCTTAGAGCGTCGCGAAAGCGCCAATCTGTGGGACCGGTTTTGCAATTGGGTGACATCTACCGACAACCGCATTTATGTGGGTTGGTTCGGGACTCTGATGA
>JBBITB010000051.1:0-42396 GCA_037440985.1 Microcoleaceae cyanobacterium bin_387 | reverse complement strand
GATTTCTCCATCGGGACTAAAACTCACTCCTGATACCCAACCCAGATGACCAGAGAAGGTTTTCATCACACTCCCATCTCTTTTCCACAATTTTACGGTGTTGTCAGCACCACCACAAGCAAGGATTTCTCCATCGGGACTAAAACTCACTCCTGATACCCAAGTATAACCAGAGAGGGTTTTCATTAGAGTTCCATCCCTTTTCCATAATTTTACCGTCTTATCCAAACTAGCAGAAGCAAGAATTTCTCCATCGGGACTAAAACTCACTCCTGATACCCAACCAGTATGACCACAGAGGGTTTTCATCAGAGTCCCATCTCTTCTCCACAATTTGATAGTGTTGTCCCAACTAGCAGAAACAATCATTTCTCCATCAGGACTAAAACTTACTCCCGATACCCCATCGGTATGACCCCAGAGGGTTTTCATCAGAGTTCCATCTCTTCTCCACAATTTTACGGTGTTGTCAGCACTAGCAGAAGCAAGAATTTCTCCATCGGGACTAAAACTCACTCCTGATACCCAACCAGTATGACCACAGAGGGTTTTCATCAGAGTTCCATCTCTTCTCCACAATTTTATGGTGTCGTCAGCACTAGCAGAAGCAAGGATTTCTCCATCGGGACTAAAACTCACTCCATATACCCTACCAATATGACCCCAGAGGGTTTTCATCGGAGTTCCATCTCTTCTCCACAATTTCACAGTGTTGTCAGCACTAGCAGAAGCAAGGATTTCCCCATGAGGACTAAAACTCACTCCATATACTCTATCAGTATGACCGGATAGGCTCTGATAATTGTGAACTGCATAAACCGCCTGATGGAGAATATTAAACACCTGGGTATTAGTGTTATCTTGCTCCCAATAAGGTGGTGGAATTGTCTTTAATAGTTGTGCTGCTCTCAAACTTTCAATTAATGCCTCTAGGGGCTGTTCTTTCAAATGTTTTTTTGCCGAAGTCACGAGGAAACGCACATTGGTTAAATCTAACAAGATACGACTTTTGGTCATCAAGGCTTCTACTTCCTGTTTAGTTTTTTCTAGCTTTCTCTCAGCTTCTCTTTGAGTTTGTTTTAGTATTTTTTCCGTCTCTATTAATCTTAATTCTGCTTTTTTATTAGCTTCTGCCAAAATTTTATTAGCCTTTTTTTGGGATTCTAATTCTAGTTGCATCATCTTTTGTTCTAACTTCTGGCTTTCTCCTAAATAACGATTTTCTTGAGTCGATAAATTTTTATTCTCTGACCAAGTTAACGCATCAATTAACGCTTGTCCTCTTAATAACCGTGATTCATCTTGATAATTCGACTCTACCCAAGCGTTAAAACTTTCGTTATATGGTCTTAATTTTGCTAATTGCTCATCTAACCAACATTGATTAAAAATGGTCGCATAAATTTGATTATAAACCTGTAAATGTCCCTCTTTTTTCACCACTAAACCTGTTAATCTTAATCGTGTTTCTTCGGGACTTCCTTCTAAGATTAATTCTCGTTGTACAATCTGTTGATATAATCCTAACAACCGACTCGCAGTCGGTTGATTGACTAAAATCCGATTTTGAATGGTTCTTAAGTGTTCGGGTTCATCTTGCATTTCCCAACAATAGATGATTTTATCATTAACTAATTTTTTTAACCATTCTCTCTCCTGATTATCGGGTATATTAACTCCTTGATTTTTGACTAAATTACAAATTTTTTGGGTTAAAAATGGTTGTCCTCCTGTCCATTTTAATATTTCCTCTATCACTAAAACAGGATTAACCGTTAACGCTTCTAATCCTAATTTTAATGCTAGGGCTTCTGCTAAGGTAAATCCCTTTAATTCTATGGCCGTCCCAATATTAAAAGGCGTGCGTCTTTTATCACTAATTAAATCTGCGGGAGTTGCCACCCCTATTAAGGCAAATGTTAATCTTTTATATTCTCGCACATCCACCCTTTTATTATAACATTCTCGAATTACGGCAAAAAAATCATCAATGGGAAATGGGAGCACTAACACGCTATCTATTTCATCGATGAAAATTACCAGTTTTTCCGAAACGTAGTTGAGTAAACCTTCCTTAATAAATTTACTAAACCGATGCACGAGCGACAATTTATGATTCGCCTCCCACCAGCTATCTAAATCAAAATTCTCATAGAGTTCTAAACTATTAATGATGCTATCAATCACACCAAAATACCATTCTTCTGGAGTAATATCTGATGTACCGATCGCGGTAATATCAATAGCCACACATTTGACACCCTCGGCTTGTAAACGCTGCATCGTCCGCACTCGCAAGCTAGATTTACCCATTTGTCGGGAGTTCAAAACATAACAAAATTCGCCATTTTTTAAGGCTTGATATAAATCTTCATCAGCTTGGCGAGTGATGTAAGTAGGAGCGTTTATCGGTAAACTTCCGCCTACGTGATAATAATAGTTGTTCATAATTTACTTCTAAAATGCTCAAAACTTTGTTAAAATTGACGGTTATCTTTAGGGTTGAATCTCTAATAAAGAGATTTTGTAAGGAACCCCTTTTAATTCACGTTCTCCTAAAAAATTTACCTCTAAATTGAGATGATCTTTAACAGCATCATAAACCATCTGAGAGATACAAATTGTCCCAGGCTGTGCTTGAGCTTGTAATCTCGCGGCAATATTTACCCCCGCTCCTAAGACATCTCCACCACTGAGGAAAACATCACCTAAATGAATCCCTATACGATGTTGTAGAGTCCTTCCTGAAGTGTGGGTTTTTGCTTCAGTCGCGATCGTGTGTTGAATTTGAGTCGCACAACTAACCGCCTTCACCGCACTATCAAAATACATTAACAAACCATCTCCCAAATTTTTTAAAACCTGTCCCTGGTGGCGTTGACAAATTTCTGTCATTAACTGAAAATCACGTTTGAGTAATTCTTTCATTATTTTCTGATTGGCTAACATTAAAACGGTAGAATTAACCACATCTGTAAACATAATCGCCGCGAGGGTAGTATCTTCGGAATCATGGGGAAGCGATCGCGGCAAATGATTCTGTAAATAAATACGATATAATTCGCACAGAGGAGTTACATCATTTCCCACAAACTTAACTAAACCCATACTTTTCAGTTTAAACGCTTCACTTGAGCCAATTTTTATCGGATGATCTGCCCTAATCACATAATTAATCGCAGCTAATAACGCCTCATCTCGCTGTAAATTACCTAAATGACGACGCAGATGATCGTAATAACATCCCTCTTCGGTAACGGCAACTGACAAAAAATTCTCTAACTTTATCCCCTCTTTAACTAAATGATGAAGAGCTACCCTGATCAGGTAAGGATGTCCCCCTAATATCCTCATGAGTAACTCAATTTCCGAGTCAGTTAACCCTAATTGATGTCGCCCCACTAAATCAATTACCTGTGTTTGAGTTAATTCCGGTAATTCAATGGGTAAGCCCACATTAAAAGGCGATTGATTAATATTTAGAGGAATATAAACCTCCTTCGAGTGGGCAATTACCAGGCGTAATTGTTGCCACTTCGATTCATTTTTGCCCTTTTCATGCCATGCCCTCAGTAAGGCAAAGAAATCTACGGCAATCTCTGGATGTTGAAAAATCTGATCAGCTTCATCTAAACCTAAAACCAAAGGTGTCTTTACTTGTGGCAACAGATAACGCTGAAAGTAATTCGTACAGCGAATTTTACTTCCCCTCAACCCTTGCCAAAACTGTTCTAATTGGTCATCTAACCCTAATTCATTGGTTATCGTACCACAAAACCACTGCAAAAATAGATCCAAATCTCTGAGAAACTCACGATCAGCCATTTGAAAGTTAATGCAAACAGTGTGATAACCTTGTTGAGAGCCATAATCCAGTAAACGACTCATTAAAGAACTTTTTCCCATCTGACGCGGTGCTTTGATGCGAATTAAAGCACTCGGTCTAACTAAAGTTTGATAACAGTCATTTTCAATGGGAGGGCGTTCTATATACCAGGGGGAGTTCAAGGGAACTTGACCTTCTGGTTCTTCCAGTAATCTAGGTGAAACAGCCATTTTGAGTGATTCCTGCTATCTCTGATTTTAATTATAATCTTATCTCAAAATTCTGTCACGGAAGATGGGAGTTTATGGTGATTTGATCATCGTCGATTAGTCACCCAATGTACTCATAGTTGTAGGTTAAGGAGAGAATTGTTATGTTATTACATTTGAGTACCTGGCCAGAAGTAGAAAGTTATCTGACCACATCCCAAGGTATTATTATCCCTATTGGTTCCACGGAACAACATGGACCGACGGGTTTAATCGGAACGGACGCGATTTGTGCAGAGACGATCGCGGCTTCTGTGGGTGATAAAACTGCCGCGATCGTTGGTCCGACAATTAACATAGGAATGGCTTTACATCATACCGCGTTTCCGGGTTCTATTAGTTTACGTCCTACTACTTTAATTTTAGTAATTCGTGACTATATTACTTCTTTAGTAAAAGCCGGATTTACTAAATTTTTCTTTATTAATGGACATGGTGGCAATATCGCGACTTTAAAGGCAGCTTTTTCGGAAACTTATGCCCATCTTTCTGACTTGAATATTCCTCAATGCGATCACGTTCAATGTCAAATTGGCAATTGGTTTATGTGTCATTCTGTCTATAAATTAGCGAAAGAATTATATGGTGATCAAGAAGGTTCCCATGCCACACCTTCGGAAGTCGCGTTAACTCAATATGTCTATCCAGACTTCATTAAACAAGCCTTTCTTTCTCCTGATGTCGCGTCTGGCCATAAAATTTATGGAGCCCAAGATTTTCGCGATCGTTATCCCGATGGACGTATGGGATCTAATCCCGCGTTAGCTACTCCTGAACATGGTAAACAATTTTTAGACCTGGCCGTTCAAGAATTAGCTAATACTTATTTAGAATTTATTTCCTCTAATTAGAAGGAAGAGGGAAGAAGGAAGAAGGAAGAAGGAAGAAGGGAAGAAGGGGGAGCATCCCGATTTTGTAGGGGCGCAGGCTACGCCAACGCCCCTACCGATATATTTGCCAATTCGGGATGAGCCCAATAAGGCGCGCGGCGATCGCGCCCTTTTAAGTGTTGGGCTGTCGGTGAAAACTTAAGATTTAAAAGCGAAAACCGATTCACTCACTATGATAGGATAAACCCATGAGGGGTGTTACCCCTCATGGGTATTCAGGGGTGCATAGTGGTTAATTCCTTTGCCTAAGTCTAGTTGCATCAGAGCGGAGAAACACTTATGAGTCAGGTATTACGATGTATTGAATGTGATCAACCTATTCACGCGGGTACGAGTGAATGTCCCCATTGTCATACCCCCCATCCTTTCGGAGTTGGTTGTGTCGCCTGTTGTCAAATGCTTAAGGAGTCAGAAGCAATTAAACATGACTCCCATAATGGTTTAACGATCAAATATTTCCATCCCTCTTGTTTTGAACAAGTGATGCAGACTGTCTCTAAAAATATTGATTTTGATGAAAATATTATCCATCAAAAAACAGGAAAAACAGTGACAGCATCCCGTCAAAATATAGAATCTATTCCCTATTTAATGACTATTTCTCAAGTAGGAGGATCTTATCCTCACCTAGGTAAATATGGGATGAAAAATCCATCGGGAAACCAGGGATTATTAGTTCGAGGTATTCTCTTACTTATTCAGTTTACCATTCTCGTAGGAGTCCTTTTTTATCTCTTAGGAGATATCGGTTTAATTTTAGGTTTTTTGTTAATGGTATTATTTGTTTTCGCTCGCTTTCAGTAAGACAATTGCTTCCCAGACTACGGTACGCGCTTTTTTTCCGATTTTTCTCAGGAAGCGCGATGCCTCCAGCAAGTCGCTTCCCGGCATCGTCTCTCGCTCTTCTCCTCAATAATTGATATAATAATCCCTAGTTCCCTTGGCATTAATCGCGTCACCAAGTCGATTTAAACCATGTATATATGCCGCGGTTCGCATGGGTACGGATAACTCTTGACTGATGCGCCAAATTGCCTCGGTTTCGCCAAACATTTTTTCTTTCAAGCGTTGATTTACTTCTTCTAAGGACCAATAAAAACCGCTGCGATTTTGCACCCATTCAAAATAACTAACCGTTACACCTCCGGCATTTACTAAAATATCAGGAATGACAGAAATGCCTTTTTCTTCTAAAACGCGATCAGCAGCGGAAGTAGTGGGACCATTGGCGACTTCAAAGATAAATTTTGCCTTAATATTTTGGGCATTTTTCTCTGTAATTTGATTCTCTAAAGCCGCGGGAATTAAGACATCCACATCAAGGGTTAATAAGTCTTCATTGGTAATCACTTCATGTTCAACAATATGACAAACTGAACCCTCACAATAAAGAGCTTTAATGTTTTTATTCGTCTCCTTCAATTGACGAATGCTCGGAATATCTAAGCCGGTTTTCGCATAAATTCCCCCTTGAGAATCACTAATCGCGACAACTTTATATCCGCGTTTCCACAGTAATTCGGCTAATTCTGCACCGGCATTTCCAAACCCTTGAATCGCCACCGTTGTCCCTTCAGGTTTTTGGTCAAATTTCGGTAAAAGTTGTTCAATGACAAAAAAAGCACCCGTCGCCGTCGCGGTATCTCGTCCTAAACTACCGCCAATATTCACAGGTTTTCCCGTAATTACCCCAGGATTTAATTTGCGCGTAATAATGTTATATTGATCCATCATCCAACCCATGATCATTGGGTTGGTATAGACATCCGGTGCGGGAATATCGACATCTGGACCAATAAAGTCCGCGATCGCGTCAATATAACCACGACTTAACCTTTCTAATTCCATTTTTGAGAGTTCTTTGGGATTAAGAGTAATTCCTCCCTTCGCACCCCCAAAGGGTAAACTTAAAACAGCACATTTGAATGTCATCCAAAAGGCTAAAGATTGAACCTCATCTAAAGTGACATGAGGATGAAAACGGATTCCACCTTTTGTCGGGCCTCTTGTCTCATCATAACGGACTCGATAACCTTGAAAAATTCGTAAGGAACCATTATCCATGCGGACAGGAATGGATACAATTAGGCTTGATTTGGGATACTTCAGACGTTCCGTTGTATCCTCAGATAGGGAAACATATTTTAATGCTCGTTCTAAGCGGCGACTCGCATCGGCAAATAGTGACTCTGACATAATATTTTTCTTTATTTACTTTTTCTTTATTGAAGCATAAAAAATGATATTTTTATGCTTATTTTATGCTAAGATTTGTCAAGTTTTGTATCAAAAGATAAAATATTAATAATTTTTTACCCTGAGCAAAAAGATAAGAGAAACTAACAGATAGAGAGAATAATACTGAGAAGAGAGAAGAAGTTAGATTTGAGGAAACACACCCCTCATCCCCAAAATAGAGACTTTGCCCTATAATAATGAATGGGATGCTGACTCAAAATTGAGCCTTTAATGTCGAAGAAATTGCTTTCCAGAGTCTCTGATTATTATGATTGAAATTTTAGCGGTGCTTTCCGCGTCCGCGGCGGGAGGAATGAGAATTGCCTTGCCTCTCTTATTAATTGGATTATTACGCAGTGATAAACTTTGGTCGGAAATTCCCTTCTTGTCTCGCATTCATCCACAAGTTGTAGTGGGGGTTTTGGTAAGTTGGTCCCTCATGGAGTTATTCGCGTCAAAAAATCGTTTAGGGCAACGGATTTTACAATTAGTCCAACTTCTTTTTAGTCCGGTGGTTGGTGCGATCATGGGAATCGCGATCGGACAAGCGGCCTTTGCTGATGAGAATCTAACTCAAGCCTGGTTTATTTGGATCATTGCTATTGTGGGGGGGTTATTGGCTTTTGTGATCCAATTAGTGCAAGTAGGATGGTTTTTTCGCTTACGGGGTTTACCCCTGTGGCTGATTTTTATTCAAGATATGTTATGTATTTTTCTAGTCATTTTTGCTTTGGATGCACCCCGACAAGGTGGCATTATTGCTTTACTTTTATTATGGTTTGCTATTCGTAGTTCTAAGGAGTGGTATCGTTGGTATAAAAAACAAGCAAAAACCCCTTCTCGCGATCCCCGTCGCTCTTACCGAGAACCCGATTAGGAAGGAAGAAGGAAGAAGGAAGAAGGAAGAGGGAAGAAGGTTAACAGTTGACAGTTGACAGTTGACAGTTGACAATTATCAATTATCAATTGCCCAATCCCCAGTCCCCAGTCCCCATTCCCCAGTCCCCAGTCCCCATTCCCCATTCCCCAATCCCTACCTACAGTAAACCCATAAAATGTAGGGGGCCACGACCCATAATTAACTCTATAATTAAGGCAGCAAACCCTAACATCGCGAGACGGCCATTCCACACTTCCGCGGCCGTTGTCATTCCCCATTCCCAACGCTCTTGGGGATACATTTTTACCCGCTTTGTCGGATGAGCAACATCCTCAAATTTCAGACTCGGTTTATTAAGAGACTCAATCACTAAATCGGCTAAATCTTCAATAAATACCGGATGGGTATTTAAAGCCGGAACTCGATAAAAATGATGAATGCCAGACTCTTGGGCAAGTTCCCGATATTCCATATCAATTTCTTGTAAAGTTTCGATATGTTCGGAGACAAAACTAATGGGAACTACTAATAAATCATTAACACCTTTTTGAGCTAATTCAGGTATCGCGTCCTCCGTATAAGGTTTTAACCATTCTACGGGACCGACACGACTTTGATAAGCCAAGGTATGCTCATTTGATCGGTTTAGCGTTTTGATAATTTTGCGAGTACATTCTTCAATTTCGTGTTGATAAGGATCGCCCGCTTCTTCTACATAACTCTGGGGGACACCATGAGCACTGAAAAAGATATGCACTTTTTCGGGGTTAGGAGTTTGATCTAATTCTTGGCTAATCAGATCCGCCATTGCTCTCAGATAACCAGCGCGATCGTACCAAGATTGAATCACGGTATAATCAATCTCATGTAAACTCGGATCGGCCTGCCAAATTTGTTCTAATAAACGGAAACTTGACCCACTTGTACTAATGGAAAATTGGGGATAAAGGGGCAAAATAACTAGACGCGTAATCCCATCATGCTTAATTTGCGCGATCGCCTCTTCTGTAAAAGGATACCAATAACGCATCCCCACATACATTTTTACATCTAACCCTTTTTCGAGTAACTTCCCTTGAAGCGCGACAGCTTGCTCATCGGTGATCCGCCGCAAGGGAGAGCCGCCGCCTATATGCTTATAATTTTCCTGGGACTTTTTTTCCCGCGAAGTCGCGATAAACCAGGCAAGGGGTTTCTGAAGCCAGGGAAAAGGCAAGCGAATAATCTCTGGGTCAGAAAATAAGTTAAACAGAAAGGGGCGGACATCTTCAAGTTTTTCAGGTCCACCTAAGTTGAGTAGTAAGACTCCCACACGACCCATAGTGCTCACGGCTCTCCCATGTTCTCAGTTTTGTTACTAATGTTAATTAATATATCTTCTCAATAAGCCAAAGTCGATACTACGGAGAAACTATTTTATTAGATGGCTACTTTTCTTAGACCCTTAAGTTACCGTTACCAATGGTTATATGACACTATCAGCAGTGTCGCAACCCTTACCATTGGCGGGATAGGGCGTTTTCATCAATTGCCCTTAGAGGGGTTAACCTTGACACCGCAGACCAAAATCTTAGACCTTTGTTGTGGTAGTGGTCAAGCCACTCAACTTTTGGTCAAGTCTTCTCAGAATGTGACGGGACTCGACGCGTCTCCCCTTTCTTTACAACGGGCTATGGCCGCGGTCCCTAACGCGAAGTATATTGAGTCCTTTGCCGAAAGGATGCCCTTTCGGGATAATGAGTTTGATGTGGTGCATACTTCCGCGGCGATGCACGAAATGACCCCTGTTCAATTACGTCTGATTTTCCAAGAAGTCTATCGGGTATTGAAACCTGGGGGGATTTTTACCATGATAGACTTTCATGCTCCCACAAATCCTATATTTTGGCCTGGAGTCGCGTTGTTTTTGTGGTTATTTGAAACTGAAACTGCTTGGCAATTACTTCAGACTGATTTATTACAGGTGTTATCGGAGGTGGGTTTTTCTGTTAGTAATGGGATGGAACCTCGGCTTTATGGTGGTGGTAGTGTTCAGGTAATTCAGGTGCAGAAGTAAATCAATCATTAGTCGGGTGGGCTATGCCTGCCCCCTTTCAGTATAAGGAACGAATGCTCGGACACGATCGCGTCTTCTTTTAATAAGTGAACCATAAAGACCGATTAGGGCACTGAGAAAGAAAGAAACAAACAAAGAACGCGTGATTGACAAAGATATTAACTAAATGTTAGATTAAGAACATTCTGGTTAAATATTGAGGAGAAATTTATGACTCAAGAACTCATGGATTTAAAAATCAGTATCCAAGAAGGACGTTATGCTGATGCTTTGTTGATTGTAGATGAGTTAGAAGGGATGAGTAAACAGGCAATTTTGCGAAACATTAAAGCTTTTCTGAAAATTCTTTTGATTCATTTAATTAAAAATCAGGTAGAACAGCGTTTAACCGGTTCTTGGGCTAGTTCTATTCGTAATTCTGTACTGGAAATTAAAGACCTTAATATTAAAGGAAATAAGACTTCTTATTATGTCAATAAGGATGAAGGGGAAATTTTTATTGAAAGTCAACTAATGGCCGCGGTGGCGCAGCCTGCGCGTAGCGCTTATCGCGGATTCTTCTGAAGAAGTATTGAATGATATCTATAATGAATTAGAACTGGCAGAAATGGTAGATCGAGGTCAATTGATACAAATCACGATGACATTATTAAATCTAACTTATCAGCACTCAGTCCAAGATTTACCTGTGATTTTAGGGGATTATTTAGTTACTTTACCCGGTGGGTACGAGTGGAGAAATAAACGTAAGTAATTCGCGTGATGGCTCGGGGTTGCTACCTAGGCGTGATCGCGTGTTTTTTAAGAAATTAATCATCCAGGGACAGGGGCACAAAGCAAGAGAGAAAGAAAGAGCCGGTTATTGACAAAAACCTTTACTCAATGTTGATCCTGGGAGTATCTGCCACAATTAAGTCGTCTCCCCATATCGTGGGTTGCCATTGGGGGTACTTCTTGACAATCGCCGCGATCGTGTTCCATTGAAATCAAAGCAGTCTTATTAATCAAAGTATTCAAACTTTTTAATCAATTAAATCACCATTTCAGTTTAGGATGCTTAATATTAGATAATCTTAAATGAGGTAAAACCCAACATGGCCGACATTGTAGATATTGCTGTAAACGCGGGTTCATTTCAAACCCTTGTCACCGCGGTGAAAGCAGCAAACTTAGTTGATGCACTCAAAAGTCCGGGGCCTTTCACAGTCTTTGCCCCCAATGATGATGCTTTTGCTAAACTTCCCCCAGGTACTATTACAACTCTTGTTCAAAATATTCCTCAACTGACAAGAATACTTAAATTTCATGTGGTATCAGGTAAATTTACCCAAGCCGATCTAGCTAAATTAAAGGTGGTAACATCCCTTGAAGGTTCTCCTATTCCTATTGATTGTTCCGAGGCTTTTGAGGTAAAAAATGCTACTGTACTTGCTGCGGATATCGAAGCAGATAACGGTATTATTCATGTGATTGATACCGTTATTCTTATGGGCTAAATTTTGATAATTTTAGTCAAAATAAATTGACTTTTTTTCACTAATCGGTTGGGTTAATTGACCAACCCAACCCATTTTTTATACCCTACTCCTTGTCCGCGACTACAAGCAGAAAATCTCTTTCTGCCATCTTGGTTTTAGGTTTAATTCTGACTATTGGCTTAAGAGCATAATTTTGATATTTTTTACCCGTAAAATTACTCATCCTATTAATCAGTCTTGATTTTGTATGGATTGATACAAAATACGTTATAACCTAGCACTAATATAGCAAAAGCTATCCTAGAATGGAAGCCAAAAAGGTTTAATTTTTGATTGAGGAGTGCAAGAAATAAAATGACACCACGATTTGATCGACGTAAATTTCTTATTTATGGTTCAGCAAGTTTAGGTACAAGTATTTTTCTGAAAGCTTGTAAAAGTGGAACCACACCAAATCCCCAGGGAAGTACCACCCCGACGCCTGCGACAAGCACGACTTCTGCCTCTCCTATTGCCAATAGTGGTAATACCATAAAAGTTGGTATTTTACACTCTCAAAGTGGCACAATGGCGATTAGTGAAAAGAGTGTTGTTGATGCGGAAATGTTAGCTATTGAGGAAATTAACAAGGCTGGTGGAGTTTTAGGTAAACAAATTCAACCTATTCTTGAAGATGGTGCTTCCGATTGGCCAACTTTTGCGGAAAAAGCGAAAAAATTAATTGATCAAGATAAAGTGGTAACAGTTTTTGGCTGTTGGACTTCAGCTAGTCGTAAGGCGGTTTTACCTGTCTTTGAAACCAAAAACCATATGTTATGGTATCCGGTTCAATATGAAGGCCAAGAGTGTTCTAAAAATATCTTCTACACGGGGGCTGCTCCGAATCAACAAATTGAACCTGCGGTTGATTGGTTATTAGAAAATAAGGGTAAAAAGTTCTTTTTAGTGGGTTCTGATTATGTTTTTCCACGGACGGCTAATACAATTATTAAGGCACAATTAGCGGCGAAAGGTGGGGAAGTTGTTGGTGAAGATTATATCCCCCTTGGTGGTACGGAAGTGACTCCCATTATTGCCAAAATTAAGTCAACTTTACCTGATGGTGGGGTGATTTTTAATTCCCTTAATGGTGATAGTAATGTGGCTTTCTTTAAGCAGTTACAAGGGGCTGGTTTAAACCCTGATAAATATCCTACGATGTCTGTTAGTATTGCTGAGGAAGAAGTCAAGGCGATCGGTCTTGAATATCTTAAGGGGCAATACGCGGCTTGGAATTATTTTATGACGGTGGAAAGTCCGACAAATAAGAAGTTTGTGGAGGCTTTTAAGGCTAAATATGGTAAAGATCGAGTGACAAATGATCCGATGGAGGCGGCTTATATCGGTGTTTATTTGTGGAAACAAGCCGTGGAAAAAGCCAAGACTGCTGATGATTTAGAGAAGGTGAGAATGGCCGCAATCAGTCAAAGTTTTGATGCACCGGAAGGAAAGGTGACAATGGAAAGTAATCATCATATTTCCAAGTTTGTGCGTATTGGTGAAATCGGTGCCGATGGTTTGTTTAAGATTGTTTATGAAACTAAGGAAGCTGTAAAACCGATTCCTTGGAATCAATTTGTCGCAGAAACTAAGGGCTTTTCTTGTGATTGGTCTGACCCCACAAAGGGTGGTAAGTACAAGATGTAATTTTCTTTTTTGTGGTTGGGTTTTCTTGGGTTTAACCCAACCGATGACTTAAATTTTTCAGAGGTGAAAAACAGTGATTCAACTGTTAGATGGTTTATTTAATGGAATTAGTATTGGTGCAGTGTTACTTATGGCTGCACTAGGTTTAGCCATCATTTTTGGCCTCATGGGGGTGATTAATATGGCTCATGGGGAGTTAATTATGTTGGGGGGTTATACCACTTTTGTGGTGCAAAATATCTTTAAAGGAATGGGGGATTTTGCTTTTGAGTTTTATATCTTTTTTGCCCTGATTTTCTCGTTTTTGATCGCGGGTGCGATGGGGTTAATTTTAGAAAGGGGTGTGATTCGTTATCTCTATGGACGGCCTTTAGAAACGCTTTTGGCGACTTGGGGTGTTAGTCTGATTTTACAGCAGTTTGTCCGTAGTGTTAGTTGGGTTTTAGTCATCGATATTGCTCTATTTTGTCTGTTGTTTTTTGGGGGGCTTTTTTTATTACAACGTCGCCCGGATTTTGAGCGCATTCGTAATGGGATTATCGCGATTATTTTGCCTTTATCTTTGGGTATCTCTTTGGGGACGGGAACCCTTTTAGGACAAATGTTTCAGTTAGCTGTTACTAAACCTTGGTTTGGGGCGCAAAATGTGGATGTTACTGCGCCTAAATGGTTAAGGGGTGGTTTTCCTTTGGGTAATTTTCAATTGCCTTATGCCCGTATTTTTATTATCATTTTGACGATCGCGTGTTTGGTAGGAATTTATCTCTTTTTACAGCGATCGCCCTGGGGGTTACGGATTCGTTCGGTGACGCAAAATCGGACAATGAGCGCGTGTTTAGGCATTCCCACACAACAGGTGGACGCGTTAACTTTTGCATTAGGTTCTGGGTTAGCAGGTATCGCCGGATGCGCGATTAGTTTATTGGGTTCCGTTGGCCCTAATACCGGACAAAATTATGTCGTTGATACGTTTATGGTGGTAGTCGTTGGAGGGGTTGGTAAATTAGTCGGAACTGTGGTAGCCGCGATCGCGATCGGTACCGCGAATTATTTAATCGGTTCGGGCACTTTAGCTTTAATGTTTTCTGGCTTTCAACCCTTAACAGATTTCTTAACTTTTTTCGCGACAACGAGCATGGCAAAAGTGATGGTTTTTGCTCTAATTATTGCTTTTCTTCAAGTCCGTCCCGGTGGAATTTTCCCACAAAAAGGACGCACAGTGGAGAATTAAATTTTGGTTCCACAGTAACATTATACTATGTTAAAAACAACTCGTCAATCTTTGTTAATTGAAGGGGCTATTATCGGCGCGATCGGACTCATTCTGATATTAATAGCACCCTTAATCATTACCGGATTTCGCTTAAATCTATTAGGTAGATTTTTATCATTAGGAATAGTCGCGTTAGGGATTGATTTAATCTGGGGTTATACCGGATTATTAAGTTTAGGACATGGTGTATTTTTTGCCCTGGGGGGTTATGCCTTCGCGATGCACCTAAAATTACAAATTCCCCCCGATGTCAGTCTGCAATTACCGGAATTTATGAGTCTTTATGGGGTGACGGAATTGCCTGGGTTTTGGCAACCTTTCTACTCATTTCCCTTTACCCTATTCGCCTTAGTTTTGATTCCGGGTTTATTAGGCGCGTTACTCGGTTATTTAGTCTTTCGTAACCGCATTCGAGGGGTTTATTTTTCCATTCTGACTCAAGCAGCAACCATTGTCTTTTTCAACTTCTTTAATGGCCAACAAAAACTGATTAATGGTACTAACGGCTTAACGGATTTTAAAACCCTCTTTGGTGCGAATATTGGTGACTCCCAAACTCAATTCGTTTTCTATACTTTGACGGTTTTATTCCTCGCGATCGCGTATATCTTGTGTCGTTGGTTAACAAGTGGTCGTTTTGGACGCATATTAATCGCGATCAGAGATGACGAAAACCGCCTACGTTTTTCCGGTTATAACCCCACAGGATTTAAAGTATTAGTCTTTGGTATTTCCGCCGCTTTAGCGGGTATTGCCGGAGCATTATATACAGTTCAAACAGGGATTATTTCACCAAAAGCGATGGATATTGCCTTTTCAATTGAAATGGTAATATGGGTTGCGGTGGGAGGACGTGCCACCTTAGTCGGAGCCGTTTTGGGAACACTTTTAGTTAACTTTGGTAAGAGTTTATTAAGTGAACAATTTCCCGAAATTTGGTTATTTTTCCAAGGAGCTCTTTTCTTAATTGTGGTGATGGTATTACCCAATGGTTTAGTCGGATGGTTTCGTGTAGAAGGAATGGATCAAATTAGACGTATTTTCAGAAAACCGCGATCTGTTATTACCTATCCTAGTTTAGAAGAAGATCCAGAGGTACAGCGAGAACGAGAACAACTTGAAAATAAAGGCAAATAAGTCAAAAATCAAGTCTTTGTCTCCAGAAAGCCGGTTTCTTTACCCGAAATTGTTACCCAAGTTCATTAACTAAGAGAAACCGGGTTTTTCAGTTCACCTTTTTCCCCATATAATTATGAATAGCAAAATCTTAGAAATTGAAGATTTAACGGTTAGTTTTGATGGATTTAAAGCCATCAATAACCTTAATTTTACCATGAACGCGGGGGAATTACGCGTTGTAATCGGTCCAAATGGTGCGGGAAAAACGACATTTTTAGATGTTATTACAGGGAAGGTACAACCAACTCAAGGACAAGTAACATTTAAGGGGAAAAATTTACGAAAATTATCAGAAGATGAAATTTCCCGTTTAGGAATTGGTCGCAAATTTCAAACACCAAGAGTTTTTCTTAACTTAACTCCCCGTGAAAATTTAGAATTATCTTGTAATCGCAATAAAAATGTTTTTCCTACCCTATTTAACCGTCCTCCCGTTCCCGAAACTCGCACTGTCGGGGGATTATTAGAAACCATTGGTTTAGTCGCAAAAGCCGATATTCCCGCGGGTTTATTATCTCATGGGGAAAAACAATGGTTAGAAATTGGGATGTTAGTCGCCCAGTCTCCTGATTTATTATTAGTAGATGAACCCGTCGCGGGTTTGACTGATGAGGAGACGTTTTTAACGGGTGATTTATTGATTTCTTTGGCGGAAAGTCATTCTATAGTTGTGATTGAACATGATATGGAATTTGTGCGACAAATTGCTCGTCAAGTTACGGTTTTACATCAGGGTTCGGTTTTATGTGAGGGTACAATGGATGAGGTACAAAATGATCCTCGCGTCATCGAGGTTTATTTAGGAAAACCCGAAAATTAGAAACCGCGATCGCGCCTAATCCCCCTGAGAATTTGATCCCCCCTAACCCCCCTTAACAAGGGGGGAACCGGACAAAAAATCTATGAAAGTCCCCCGAATTGCGCGGGATTGAGGGGGATCGAAAGACTAGGAGATATCTCAGGACTTCTGTTAAACGGTAGCTTAACAAGGGGGAAATAGAGTAGATAAGTTACTGGTTTTTTATCGAATTCCTTGGGTTAGATAAGCGATATCCAACCATTCCCCATTCCCCATTCCCCATTCCCCATTCCCTATTACCCATTATGCTGTTACAAATTTCTGGTTTAAATGTTTACTATGGCGAAAGTCATATACTTCGTGATGTTGATTTAAGTGTCGCTGAAGGCCAAATGGTTTGTTTAATTGGCCGCAATGGGGTGGGTAAAACCACTTTATTGAAAACGATTATGGGATTATTACCACCGAGAAAAGGTAATATTAATTTTTTGGGTGATTCAATTGTTTCTAAATCTCCCGATAAACGGGCAAAAATGGGTATTGGTTATGTACCCCAAGGTAGAGAAATAATTCCCCGTTTGACTGTAGAGGAAAATTTAATTTTAGGCTTAGAAGCTAGACCAAATCGACCCCAAAAAACGGAAATTTCCGATGAAATTTTTGAGTTATTTCCTGTATTAAAAACAATGTTATCACGTTTAGGAGGAGATTTAAGTGGAGGACAACAACAACAGTTAGCGATCGCGCGTGCGTTGATGGGAAATCCCCAATTATTAGTATTAGATGAACCGACGGAGGGCATACAACCATCAATTATTTTGGAAATTGAAGCCGCAGTGCGTCGGATTATTGAAACGCGCGGAATTTCGGTTTTATTAGTAGAACAACATTTGCATTTTGTCAAGCAAGCTGACTGGTATTATGCGATGCAAAAAGGGGGAATTGTCGCGTCGGGGTTAACCCGTGATTTAAGTGATGAGGTGATTCAACGATTTTTAGCCGTATAATTGTTTCAGATTCGGTTGGGTTGGATGTACTCTCAACCGATATCACAATACAAGCAAGATGCTTGTGCTACAATGGGAAAAACAAATAGGGAAAATTATGGAAAAAGTCATCCTTATGCTAAATCCTCACATCCAAACAATTATCACCCAAACTAGCCAAGGACTTAAAAACCTTTATGGCGAACAATTAGACCAACTATTGTTGTTTGGTTCCCAAGCCAGAGGCGATGCCAAAGCAGACTCCGATATTGATATATTAATTGTGCTCAAAACTTCCTTTGATTACTCCAAAGAGAGTGATAAAATTAGTCATTTTATCGCAAATTTATGTTTAGAGTACAATATATTAATTAGTTGTGCTTTTGCCACTCACGAACAATTACAAAATTATAATAACGCGTTCTTTCGCAACATTCGTCGAGAAGCAGTGGTAATATGAACTCCGAACAACAAAGACTGCTTGAAAAAGCGAATCGAAGTCTGCAAGCGGCTCAAGAATTAAATCATAAAAAATTTTCGGAATTTGCTGTTTCCCGTGCTTATTATTCCATGTTTTATATAGCAACAGCTTTCTTAGAAGGAGAAGGACTTTCTTACTCACGACACTCAGCCGTTATCGCGGCTTTTGGGGAACGGTTTGCTCGCACAAATCGTGTGCCTATTGAATTTCATCGGTATTTAATTGATGCAGAAAGAACTCGTTTGAGAGGCGATTATAATACCGATCCTAATATAACCGAAAAAGATGCTGAAATTCTCATACAACGGGCTGAATAAATCCTCAACTTTGCTCTCAGCAATATTGATTCTATTCCACCATTTTCTCCATAGAAAATATTAGATAATATCCCTCTATATTATATAGCAATTTTCAATAAATTTGTAGTTTGTAGGAGGGGTAAAACGGTGATTAATCTGTGAGTTTTACCAGAAAAATGGGAGCCGTCTTACCACCCATATCGAGTAATAAGAAATGGACATTAAATAACTTAACCATTGGCTTGGTAGTTTCGCCTTTATGTGCCTGAAGGCAGGCAAGATGCCTGCACCACGTTATTAATTTTTCATTCCTAAATGGTGGGTAAGGTGGATTTTTACCTTTTCGATATGATGCCAGAATAGTCGCCACTTTACCCACCCTACAAAAATATAATTGAGCAGAATTTAATCACCCCGGAGGCGCGTAGGGACCAATAATATTCTCACCCCGTTTTTCTTTTTCTGCAAGTTGTTGGTTTAATTCTAGCAGTTTTTCTAATAGATCATCATCCTCTCTAAATTCATAAGCTTCTATCACTACGCGATCGAGTTGAGCATGGAGTTTATAAAGTTCACTGCTAGGCTCATTAAAAAATTTATTGTATAGTTGGGTAATTCCCCACTGTTTTGACTCCATTTGTTGAGCCCGATATTGATGTAATTTTCCCGCGGTTTTCCGAATCTCTGCGATAATTTTTACCGTCGGTGTCTGGGGAAAGGGAAAAGTTTCAAAGCAGGTTGTATTAGTGTAACGAGTATCGCCTTTGAGAGTCGAACTTTGCGCTTTCACCCAGAGGCGATGCACTTTTGATATCAGAATGCCTAGAATGTAAAAATCATCGGAGGCGATTACAATATTTAAGTCACCAGGTAGCCACTGAATTGACGCGGGAATAAACATTGCCCATTTGGAAACTCTGGGTACGGCAAAATAGTAAGATAAAGGCGCGATCGCTCTTCTCATTTCTACTCGTTTTCCTTCATATTTCCACCAGTTTATTTTTAACCTTTCATTGCGATTATGCTGACGCTCTATAGGAATAGTTGATTTGAGATGATTGAAAGGTAATTCGTACTTACTAGCTTCTTCTATTGTCATATCATCAAAATCAATAATCCATCGATCAGGTACGCCGTTGGGATTTTTTGCTAGATTTGCACCCATTGAGAAAAGTTTAAGAACTTTCTGATTAGTCAAATCGGCTTTAATCCATTCTTGAGTTTCTTTTTCTGTTACTACAAATCCTTTTCCATTAGGAATTACGCCTTGAAAACATTTATGAAAATTCGCTGATAATCTCACAGATTGAGAAACATCAATAGTAGTCTTCAGAGAAGAATTAATAGAGGAAACCCTGTCATTATCTAAATGATAGATTGGGGGCTGTTGCTTACACCAATTAACAATACTAACATGAACTTTCGCTTCACCGGACCAAGGTTGAGTTGAAATAGCATTATAGATATATCCGCCATTTTGGGTGATATAATCTAAAGCAGCCGCACGACTTTTACCTTGACTAATAGAATTTGTCGCGACTAAACCTGCCCTGCCATTCTTATCTAAATTATTATGCGCGATCCGAAACCAATAGGCACAAAAATCAACATCTTTTACATCGGGAAAACGCTCAAATACCCTATCAACATATTGATCTCCTATGCTTAATCTTATATGTTTTCCTCCTAAAAAGGGAGGATTGCCAATAATAGCATCTGCTTTTACCCAATCGGTAAATAAAGCATCGGTACAAATAATATTTTTATCTAATCTATCCAAGGGTAAAGCCGGCTCTTTTAGTCCTAAATTATCGATCGCGACTTTGCGGCCGATCATCAAGGTTACCCGTGCCAATTCGACGGCAAAAGAGTTAATATCCATGCCATAAAATTGTTGTGGTGTCACTAAGGGAAGATAGCCTTTATCGCGATCGTATTCATGGAGTTTGTCTAACAATATTTTTTCAATTTGCTTAAGTTCTTGATAAGCAATATAGAGAAAATTACCCGAACCACACGCGGGATCTAATACCCGATAATTGCCTAATTCTTGATAGAGTTTTTGTAATTGTTTCAGAGTGTTTGCGGATTTAATTCGTTCTTCCCAATAATAGGTAATAGTAGGTAAAACAATCCGACGAATATCCCCTTCATAAGTAAAATGAATCCCATGAGCATGGCGTGATTTTTTTTGCGTCTTTAACGCGGCTTCAAAGATAGTCCCAAAAATAGAAGGGCGCACTTTACTCCAGTCGAGTTTGGCACAAATATCTAGGAGTTGTAACTCGCCATATTCCAGTTTAATCGGATGAATTTCCGAAAATAATCCACCATTAAAATATTCGACACCTTCATAGGTGCCATCGGGAGTGATTCCGGGTTGATTCATCGCCTGAAATAACCCCCCTAAAACATCATAAGAATTAGCCCCTTCTAAGCAATCTTTGACGCAACGGGTGAATAAAGCCGAAGGTAATAATCCTCTATCTTCAGCAAACATGGCTAAAATACATTGTAAGACAAATCTTTGCGCTTGATGTTCGCTAAATTTTCTAAATTTTTGCTCCTTCCCTCGTGCGATTAATGACTCTAATAATAATCCCATTCTACTCGCTGCTTTTTCCGTGATTTCCCCTTGATTATTTTTGAAGATTGATGGGCGAGGACTTAACTCCATAAAACCAAACGCGGAGACTCTCGTAGGTAATTGTTCTAGGGGGATAATATCAACGGCTTCATCGGGTTGAATGTCAAAATCATAAATATGAAATTCATCAAAGTTACATAACATGACATAACGGGGGCGATCGTCTTTTTTGAGACGCAAATAATAACGCTCGGTTTGGGTGCGATACTCGCGATCGTGTAAATTTTCACCCCGTTTTTTCATTTCAATTAAAATATGCTTTTTCCAGACTAAATCAGCAAATCCTGTGTTACCTTTTTCACTGCTTTTGTCAATACGCGCCTCATAAGTCGCGCCCACTTCTAAGGCCCCTTCATGGCCAAAAGCACGAAAAAAGCGATCTAAAAATACTTGTGCTTGTCCTTTCTCATCTCCTGTAATATGTTGTTGGCAGTAGGTGATAAATTTTTGGAGGCTTTCGGGTGTCGCGGGCATAGTCAATTTACCTAAAATCTGCTATTAATTATTATATGTAGTTTTCAGTTGTAGGGGCGAAGCATTTGGGCGATAATCTATTGATAAGTACCAAGATTTTGTCTCCAAAGGCTTCGCCCTTTTGCGCGTAACAATCGCTCAATTACGAAACCCTTATGCCGCCGGATTGGGTGAAGCATTTGGGTAGTGGGCTTTGGGTTTAGAGTCCAAGATTATCGCCCAAATTCTTCACCCCTACCCATAACGCGATTGCTGTATCTTATCCGGTTGAAAACCGCGATAATCAAATCTTTTACCGTTAATTATACAGGACTGATGTACTCACACTAAAAAAACGGGAATGGTTTTCTGTTGCCATAAATAACTATTTTTGGTAAATCAACCCCCTTTCTACTTAAGTGCTTAAAAACTATGACAGAATATCACAACATCATAAAAGCAGATCCCGCCTTAGAGGGATGGCAGGGATATCTTAATTTAGTCTATGGATATCGTGATAATGAAACGCAAATTTTACACCAATTTGCCCAAGCTCCTCTGAAGGTACAACGTCCCTTTTATCCAGAAGGAAAAAGGATTTGTCATAGTATTATTTTACATACCGCGGGGGGTATTGTGGGGGGTGATCGCGTTTCTTTAGACATCGAACTTCAACCCCACGCCCAAGCCTTAATTACCACAGCAACCGCGGGTAAAATTTATCGGACAAATGGACAAGAAGCACAACAAACGATTAATATTAAAGTAGCCAAAGATGCCTGTTTAGAGTGGTTTCCCCAAGAAACGATCGTTTTTAATGATGCACGGTTTCGTCAAGATATTCGTATTGAATTAGAAACGGGTGCGAGTTTATTTCTCTGGGAAATTAATCGTTTTGGGCGTACCGCGAGGGGTGAAAAATTCCTCCAAGGCGAATGGCGATCGCGCACTGAAGTCTGGCAAGAAAACCGCCCTTTATGGATAGATAGACAACAACTTAAAGGCTCTGAAGAAATGTGGGACAGTCCTTATACTTTAGCCGGACAACCTGTAATCGCGACTTTCACTGTCATCGGTCAACCCCTTACCCCAGAAATGATCGCCCAAGCGCGATCGATCTTCCCCCCCTCTCTCTCCGAAGGTGAAGGCCTGAAAATGGGCGTTACCCGTCTTCCCGATGGGCTATTATGTCGATATCGGGGAACCTCCACCACCGACGCGAAAAACTGGTTTATCCAACTTTCGGACTTTTTGCGTCAGTCTTGCGCCCCATATTCCAGCGATCAGTCAAGAGTATGGCCATTTTTACGTTTCTTGTGACCTATAATCGCACACTTCGTAATTCCTGTCAAGAATCCCGACCAAAATCAATTATTTCTTAATAGTTTAAGTGCGTTTTTGGGCGAAATTTTTTCAGTCCATTCAAGTCTTGACGAAGGGACAAAAATTTGATGAAATAAGAAATTAGAGAAGAAATGCCATAACTTCATTGATCAAGATAGTCGTCTGGCTAACATAAAACTAGGAATTATTATGCAATTAACTCCCCAAGAAAAAGATAAACTGTTAATTTTTACCGCGGGACTTGTCGCGGAACGTCGCAAAGCCAAAGGATTAAAATTAAACTATCCTGAAGCGATCGCGTATATTTCCGCGGCGATTTTAGAAGGAGCACGAGAAGGTCGTACCGTGGCCGAATTAATGAGTTATGGCACAACCCTTCTCACACGAGAAGATGTCATGGAAGGCATAAGCGAAATGGTACATGAAGTTCAAGTCGAGGCCACATTTCCTGATGGGACAAAATTAGTAACAGTCCATAATCCTATTCGTTAAACTATAATATAGCAGGGAACAGGCAACAGATTTCTGTAGGTTGGGTTGAGGGACGAAACCCAACGTAGGAATCTTCGCGATTTTTCTAGGAAGATGTTGGGTTTCCTGCGTCAACAAAACCTAGGAAGATGTTGGGTTTCCTGCGTCAACCCAACCTACGAATCTATTTTTGTAGGTTGGGTTGAGGGACGAAACCCAACGTAGAAATCTTCGCGATTTTTCTAGGAAGATGTTGGGTTTTCTGCGTCAACAAAACCTAGGAAGATGTTGGGTTTCCTGCGTCAACAAAACCTACGAATCTATTTTTGTAGGTTGGGTTGAGGGACGAAACCCAACGTAGAAATCTTCGCGATTTTTCTAGGAAGATGTTGGGTTTCCTGCGTCAACAAAACCTACGAATCTTCCCTATTTTTGTTGTTTAAGAAACCGGGTTTCCGTCTCCGTACCCATAGTCAAATAGAGGTGAATATGATTCCAGGTGAAATTATTGTGAAACCGGGTTTAATTGAATTAAACCAAGGGAAACCTCCCCTACTTTTGTTAGTAGCAAATACAGGTGATCGCCCCATTCAAATAGGTTCCCATTATCACTTCTATGAAGTGAATGAAGCCTTAGAATTTGAACGGGAAAAAACCAAAGGAATGCGATTAGATATCCCCGCAGGTACGGCTGTAAGATTTGAACCAGGAGATCAAAGAGAAGTGCAATTAGTCCCCTTTGGTGGTAGTCGAGAAATCTATGGTTTTAATGGTAAAATTAATGGTCAACTAGCTACTGATTAAATTGGTAAACCTTCTGAAAATTAAAAATGGGAGGCTTTCGGTTTGTGTTTAGCGTAATTTTTTTTACCGCAGATAAACACAGATAAACACAGATGTTTTTACGTCCTCAGATGAGAGTCAGAAACCGGGATTTTCTGGGAAAATCGTTATTTTAGCCCATAAATAACCACCCCCGGTTTCTCAATAAAAAGATTAAAATGTTACGATTTCATCATCATTCCAAATAGGAACACCCGTTAAAACTCCCCCTATTCCTGACACCGGTTGACTCACCTTAATACCAGAAGTGGTAATCTCAATTTCGCGTAAACTTTTCTCAAAATTACTAACTCGTTTCTTAATGACACCGATCGCCTTACGAATTTCCGTCTTTTTCGCAAAATGACGTTCCATATAACGCATAAATATAATATTATCGACTAAGTAACTAATCCCTATTTCCGTAATCCGAAAATCCCCCGCGATCATTTCCAATTCATTAATGAGAATCACCGTCACCCCCATATTTTTCAGATAGTTACATAACGCGTGTAAATGATTTACTAAACTTTCACATTGTATGGAAAAGCCATAACCAGAAATACTATCAATCATGACAACTTTTGTTCCTAATTCCTCCACTTCTTGACGCACTAAACGCGCTAAATGATCCGCCGTATATAAAAAAGGTTCAACGGGAACTACCACGATTTTTTCTTCTTGAATCATAGTGTTAATGGGAACATTTATCGACTCACAACGTCGGATTAAAGTCTGTACTGATTCCTCAAAAATATAAATCAGTGATCGCTCACCATTAGTCGCGGCTTCCTTGAGAAATTGCAAACCCAGAGTCGTTTTCCCCACACCACTAGGTCCAGTAATTAATGTTACCATCCCGCGTTCCAAACCGCCATGTAATAATTGATCTAATTCCGGTATGCCCGAAGAAATAATCTCGGCGATAAAATCCCGTTTATAACTTTCAGGTATTAAATGAGGAAAGACTTCCATTCCCTGTGAAGTGAGGCGAAAAGAATGACAGCCATCTTGATAATCAGATCCACGAAACTTAGTGATTTGTAGCGATCGCGCTTCGGGAGATAATTCTAAATGAATAATCCCATCACTCATAAACTGTAAATCATCATCGGGTGCGGTAGAAGTTACCTCAGAAGTAAAGACAACTGTCACGCCTTTTTTGATCAAAAACCGTAAAAAAGACAGAACTTGTTTCCGAAATTGATACTCGTCCGCGGATAAGTAGCGAAATTGTGTTATCGTATCAATAAAAACCCGTTGTGGTTGCAGTTTTTCTATATACTCAATAATTTTTTGAGTAATAGGCTCTCGCTCCACTTCCGAGGGTGAAAAAATATCGTAAGTTTCCACCTGAGTGAAAAAGTCGGAAGTGGGACTTAAATCGAGAAAATTAATCCCATCTAAGTTAAACCCAAGATGAAACGCGTTTTCTCGCAAATCTTCCTCCGGTTCCACAAAGGTAATAAAAAGAGTTGATTCTGAAGACGCGACACCTGTTGTTAAAAAGTGAAACCCCAGTGTTGTCTTTCCCGTCCCAGGTCCACCACGCACTAAATATGATCGCCGAGGCATTAAACCCCCATGTAAAATTTCATCTAATCCAGCAATTCCTATAGAAAGTCGATGATTTGTCATTGTTTTGAGAATTTTTCTGTGTTACAATACCGATTTTAATGTTTAATGGTAATAATGCTTTTTTGCATGGTTTTTTTAGACAACATTAAGAACTTTAATGAACATTAATCCTTTGTTAACTTCCCCCATCCGTCCAGACTGGAAAAGCTTAGTCGGTGTTGAGGCTATCCTTTCTATTAATGAGCTCTCGCCCTCATGTCAAGAGATCATTAGAAGTTCGATCGCGTCTCCAAATATCCCTGAGTATATTGTTTCTCCCCATACTCAAGAAGATTTAGCAGCCGTTGTCGCGCTCGCGTCCCAACATAAGAGGACTATTATACCCTGTGGAAATACCAGTAAATTAGATTGGGGTAATTTAGTCAAGCACTCCGAGCTCCTTGTGAGTACCCAAAACCTGAATCGACTTATTGAGCACGCGATCGGAGACTTAACCGTTACTGTCGAAGCCGGTATGACTTTTGCGAATTTACAAGCAATTTTAGCCCAAAAAGGTCAATTTCTTGCCCTTGATCCTGCCTATCCCGAAACCGCGACGATTGGTGGAATTGTCTCCACAGCCGATACTGGTTCCCGCCGACAACGCGATCGAGGAGTAAGAGATATGTTATTAGGAATTACCTTTGTCCGTCATGATGGTAAAATTGCTAAAGCTGGGGGAAAAGTAGTCAAAAATGTCGCCGGATATGACTTAATGAAATTATTGACAGGCTCCTACGGAACTCTTGGTATTATTACTCAGGTAACTTTCCGTGTTTATCCCTTACCCGATGCTTCCCAAACCGTCTTATTAACAGGAAAAACTGACGCGTTAAATCAAGTTACCAAAAGCTTATTATCTTCGACTTTAACACCGATTTCTCTGGATTTAGTCTCAAGTTCCCTTATCGAAAAAATAGGCCTGGGTAAAGAGATGGGATTACTGGTAAGATTTCAAAGTATCCCAGAAAGTGTCAAAGAGCAAGCTCAACGTTTGTTAGAAATGGGGCATAATTTAGGATTGTCAGGAAACACCTATACTGACACCGATGATACTAACTTATGGCAACAATTAAAACAGCAAATGTGGTCAATTGAATCATCCTCACCGATTTTGTGTAAAATAGGAATGCTTCCCTCAGAAGCCATTAATACATTAAATAAATTACAACAGGAAACCGTATTAATTCATGGAGGCGTGGGTTTAGGAGTATTACGTTTAGAGACATCAACCCCGGAAAAATTATTAGAAATTCGTCGATGGTGTGAAACTAAGGGCGGTTTTCTGACAATCTTAAAAGCACCTAGTGAGTTAAAAGAAAAAATAGAAGTTTGGGGTTATAATGGAAATAGTCTGGATTTAATGCGACGACTGAAACAACAATTTGATCCCCAAAATATTTTCAGTCCTTGTCGCTTTGTTGGTAAAATCTAAACGGAGGTTGGGTTGATGATAATATCTAACTATAGCAATCCTCTTTGATTTGTGAACATACCTCACCCCCAACCCCTCTCCCACTGGGAGAGAGCAGGGCTATTTTATTCTCGAAAAAATTAGGAAAAGTCCATATTTTGTAGGGGCGGGTTCACCCGAATTTTGCCCTCACCATACCTCAATAAACCCGCCCCCCCCAAGGATTAAATGAAATTAATTCGCAATGAGGTGGGGATGGGGCGGGTTTTTCTGCCTGTCTATTTGGTGGCGCAGATATTGGCGAAAGATCCCCTAAAGTAAGGATTGCTATATAATCCGAGATATCCCCATCAACCTCACCTACGAATCTATCAAACCGAGAAAAAATCTATGCAAATTTCCGAAAAAATTGACTTAAAAACGGCTAATTCTGCCACAGAAGAAAAAACACCCTTAAGCCCATCATCTTTAATCGGATTTGATTCCCAAAATCCCCCCAACCCGCAATTAATAGATACCTGTGTACATTGTGGATTTTGTTTATCAACTTGTCCCAGTTATCGAGTAATTGGTAAAGAAATGGCTTCTCCCAGAGGCCGTATTTATTTAATGGATGCGATTAACGAAGGAGAAGCACCTTTAAATCAAGCAACCGCACAACATTTTGATTCTTGTTTAGGCTGTTTAGCTTGTGTAAGTACCTGTCCTTCCGGTGTACAATATGATAAATTAATCTCGGCAACTCGTCATCAAGTCGAACGGAATTATGAGCGCAATTTAGGTGATAATATCTTACGCTCACTCATCTTTAATTTATTTCCCTATCCCACGCGTTTACGCCCTTTATTAATTCCCGTATTTTTGTATCAAAAACTCGGATTACAAAAATTAATTCGTCAAGCCGGATTACTGAAAAATATATCACCTCGTTTAGCCGCGATGGATTCAATTTTACCCGAAGTAACAGTAGAATCATTTCGGAATACCTTACCGGATATTATACCCGCCCAAGGGGAAAAACGCGGTCGTGTTGGAGTCATTTTAGGATGTGTACAACGCATCTTTTTTAACCCCGTTAATGAAGCAACGGTAAGAGTTTTAACCGCGAATGGTTATGAAGTTATTATTCCGAAAAGTCAAGGATGTTGTGCCGCATTACCCGAACACCAAGGACAAACCGCACAAGCCCAAGCCTTAGCGCGACAAATGATAGATAGTTTTGCCGAAACGGGGGTTGATGCTATTATTATTAATGCCGCAGGATGTGGTCATACTTTAAAAGAGTATGGTCATATTTTAGCCGATGATCCGTCTTATCGGGAAAAAGCCAAGGCGTTTGCCAATAAGGTGAAAGACGCGCAGGAATTTTTAGCTCATGTGGGATTAACTACCAAACTTTCGCCCTTAGTGGAGGAAGGAGAATTAACAATAGTTTATCAAGACGCGTGTCATTTATTACATGGACAAAAAATTAGTGTGCAACCGCGTCAATTATTGCGACAAATTCCGGGGGTAAAATTAAAGGAACCCCTAGACGCGGCTTTATGTTGTGGTAGTGCGGGTGTTTATAATATGTTACAACCAGAAGTCGCGGATGAATTAGGACAACAAAAAGTCGAGAATTTATTAAATACAGGGGCAGAATTAATCGCGTCACCTAATCCGGGTTGTGCATTGCAAATTAAGAAGCATTTGCAATTACAAGGAAAAGAAATTGCTTTAATGCACCCAATGGAGTTATTAGATTATGCTATTCGGGGGTTAAAGTTACAAAGAAAATAGATTTTCTCTTATAATCCGGGTGAATTATGGGAACGATCGCGTCACTTTCCCATAATTCACCCGGAGCGCGATCGATCTCCCCTGTCAGATAAGATAAACTATATCTAAAATCCCCAATAGATAGAAGTTTAGCCCATTTGTTCATTAAAAATCAGGAAAATCATGAAAACCGCGATCGCACTCATAATGAGTATAACACTTGTCGGGATCAATGTTGTCACCAATCAACCAAGGGCGAATGCTTTACCCACAAACCAACTGCTAACAGCAACCAGTGTCTCATCCAATCCGAAACAAGAATCTGCGGTATTATTTCCCATTCTCAAAAACGGGAAATGGGGATTTATTGATAAAAATGGAAAAGTGATAGTGAAACCCAAATATGACGATGTGCGTAACTTTTCCGAAGGATTAGCCGCGGTAAAAATCGGCAATAAATTAGGCTATATTAACACCAAAGGGAAACAAGTAATTCCTACTGTCTTTGATGAGGGTTATTTTTTCTTAGAAGGGCTCGCGGGTGTGAGACTAGGGAATAAATTTGGATTTATAGATAAAAATGGAAAAACGGTAATTCCCATTCAATTTGATGAAATTTGGGAGGGATTTGCCGAAGGATTAGCCGCGGTGCAAATACGGGGGAAATGGGGATATATTGACTCCACAGGAAAAATAGTAATTCCCCTACAATTTGACTCCACACCGACTTTTACAGAAGGATTAGCTGTGGTGGGAGTCAGAGGTAAATTTGGCTATATTGATAAAACGGGAAAAATGGTAATTCCCCCTCAATTTGATATCGGTTTATTCTTTGTGGAAGGGATGGCGGGTGTTTTAATTGATGGGAAATGGGGTTATATTGATAAAACTGGAAAAATAGTAATTGAGCCTAAATTCAATGAAACTTGGGGATTTTCCGAAGGGTTAGCCGCGGTTAAAATGCGTGGAAAATGGGGATTTATTGATAAAACGGGTAACTTTGTGATCGAAGCAAAATTTGATGACGCGATAGGTTTTTCCGAAGGGTTAGCACCTGTGCAATTAGGAAATAAACAAGGGTATATTGATAAAACGGGAAAAATGGTAATTCAGCCTCAATTCGATCGCGCTCATGCTTTTATTCATGGATTAGCCGCGGTTACGTTAAATGGTAAAGAAGGTTATATCGACACTCTGGGTAATTTAGTTTGGAAGTATAGTCAATAAGCGCGATCTGGTTATTTTCAGTGATGACAATCAGACAAAAACCCGGTTTCTTAAAGAAACCGGGTTTTTTCGATCAGATTTTTGCTAAAATTAGGAGAAAAGAGTTTGAGGAGCCTTAACCGATGCAGTACAAAAAACTTAGTGATAGTGATTTATTAGTCTCAGAAATCTGCTTAGGTACGATGACTTATGGGAATCAAAATACTATTGAAGAGGCGAGTCAACAACTAGATTATGCGATTTCTGAGGGTGTTAATTTTATTGATACCGCGGAGATGTATCCCGTCCCCGCAAATCCAGACACTCAAGGTAAAACAGAGGAATATATTGGTGAATGGTTAGTTAAACAACAACGGGATAAAATTATTCTCGCGACTAAAGTTGCGGGACCAAGTGAGCGTTTAACATGGATACGGGAAGGGAAAAATAAAATTGATCGCGTTAATGTTGAACAAGCTTTAAATGATAGTCTCAAACGCTTAAAAACGGACTACATTGATTTATATCAAATTCATTGGCCTGATCGCTATGTTCCCTCCTTTGGCGCACGGGATTATGATCCTCAAAATGAACGTGAAACCATCCCAATTTTAGAACAATTAGAAGTTTTTGCCGATTTAATTAAGGCGGGAAAAATTCGCTATTTGGGGGTGAGTAATGAGACATCTTGGGGAGTTTGTGAGTTTTGTCATTTAGCAGAAAAACATGGTTTACCTAAGATTATTTCGATTCAAAATGCCTTTAATTTGATGAATCGGACTTTTCACATTAATTTGGCAGAAGCTTGTCGATTTAATAATGTGGGATTATTGGCCTATAGTCCCTTGGGTTTTGGGTTATTGACGGGAAAATATCTCAGTGGGATTCCCGAAAATACTCGTCTTTCTTTATTCCAAGGTTTCGGACAACGCTACGATAAAACTAATGTTAATTCGGCGGTGCAAGCTTATGTTAATATTGCCCATAAACACGGTTTAACTCCGGCACAGTTAGCTTTAGCTTATGCGCGATCGCGTTGGTTTGTAAGTAGTACCATTATTGGTGCTACAAATCTGGAACAACTGAGGGAAAATCTGAGCAGTGTGAATGTTAATCTCAGTGAGGAAATTATCGCGGAAATTAATGAAGTTCACGCCCTTTATCCTAATCCTACTCCTTAAATGATTTTCTCAACTTCTGTGAAAATCTGACTCCAGAAACCGGGTTTCTTATGAAAAGAAACCCGGTTTTGAGTTAGCCCCCTGTGGGAATGATCAGCATAAAATTTTGGGTAAGAATTTCCAGCGCGATCGCGCTTTCTCCCAAGGCTTTACCCATTGTGTAGGAATGTTGTAAGGTTGTCGCTAAGTACCTCGGCAAAATTAATTACACATTTTGACAAACGCTTACAAGAGTACAAGAGTGACTTTATTAAGTATATAATTTCTTTGATTCCATTACTTATAATCCGTATGCTGCGTCAGATTTTTAACTCCTGATTATATAGCTTAAATCTTGGATATGAGGTCTCCTAAAAGTTAATTCTAGTTGGACAATTACATACATTATCTAATTTATTTTTAATCTTATTTAGTGACTTTCAATCAATCTCGATAAGCTAGTTTTTTTATCAAATTAGCCATAGCTTGAGCGATTGGCATACCAGTCAAAAGTTCTATCCAATACCATTGTCCATTGGGGTTTAATTCAATAAAAAACAAATCATTATTGATATCTTCAATAATATCAAAAGCACCAAAATTTAAATGAAAGTCTCTTAACATTTTTTGAAGTTTTAGCAGATATTCTGAAGGTAAGTTATCTGCATAATGACCTAGCTTATTAGGATCGACAATCCGCCAATCTATTTTAACATTTTCATCGTCAGTATCTTGAGACTCAATACGACATACAAAGCAATTATTATCAATGATCGTAACACGATATTCATGTTTTTTTTTAATTTCTTTTTGAAGAAAAACTGGTGAAAAATGAATGATATTTTTAAATTCTTGCAATGTTACATGATCTATTTTTCTCGTATAAAGTCGATGCTGATTACCATTGTATGTAAAAGCTGGATGCTGAGTTATCGGTTTAATAATACAATCACCTTGCAAATGAATAAATTTGTCTAGTTTCTCATAAGAATTTGTAACAATTGTTTCAGGAATTTTAAGATTCAGTTTTTTCGCTATTGCAATCTGGTTAATGCGATAAGATGAATATTCAATATTATGCCATGAATTAATCCATTTTGCTTGTGGATATAATCCAGGCAATGAATGTATTAAAGCATCTGTTTCTTTTTGACAGTAGTTAATGGCTGATTCTTCCATAATCTCAGGAAAAACAGTATATCTATCCCAAGAACCAAGTTTACGCCACCAAATCACCTTTATATTTTCGGCTGGTTTTTTAGAATCATTAAAAAACAAAAAATTTTCTATTAATTTAACAGAAAAATTCCATTCATAAGCGTAACTGCTTTTTTGAATAAACGTATCTATATTTAGTCGAATTGCATTAATGCCATAATGATAGATATTATCAATCACTGCATCAGCATGAATATCGGATTCTGATGTTATAATCAAACAGGAATAGTTCATTATTTTGAAGTATTTTTGAGAAACAAAAAAAGACCTGCTGATGTCACAGATCTTTTGCTTAAATAATTGACGAGATTCGAGAAGCTTTGGCTTAGGGAAAAATCGTCAAAAATAGACATCTCCAGAAATGAACTTTCACCCCATACAGAATAAGGCTTTCAGCTTAATTCTTGGAGATGTCTCAAGTAAACATTTGAATTTGTGATTTCCCAATCAGCCAACGCTACCATCCAAGCGACTTGTTGCAGAAACTTCAATACACCAAGAATTATTATCTGAAGAAATGCTAGATGTTTGACTGTGAGGATCGTAATTAGGTTTTTTAATTACAGGATCATGTTTTGGAGTGATACCAAGGTGCATCATTAATGGATAACTAGATTTTTCCAAAGTGACTGTAGTTGATGACATTTTGCTGTCCTCTCAAGGTAAGAATACTTCTATGGCATAGTATATTCATTAATCTGATACTTGTAAAGTCGAACAAAGTCATATAAAGTCAGAAAAAGTCGGGAATCCAAATTTTCTCATATACTAAACCTAAACTACGGGAGGTAATCACAGTGAATATCGAAGAAGCAGTCCTTTTTGCTGATGAAGTTGTATTTTCTAATACGGGAAAACATTTAGATGATGTCCAAGTTGGATTGATCAAAGGAGTTTTACAGCGACAGAAATATGCCGACATTGCAAAAGAATTAAGTTGTAGCGAAGGATACATAAAGGATGTTGGTTATGAGTTGTGGAAATTACTTTCTGATATTTTTGAAGAAGAAGTCAATAAATCAAACTTACAATCTACGCTATCGCGTCATAAAACAATCAACAGTTTTAATTTCAATATTTTTGGCAACGATAACAATAATGTGATTAATTCTATGCAGATGTGTCGATCTAGTAAAAAATCGTCTGATTTTTTACGTGGCAAACAAGAAGCTACAAAGCTAGCTGTTTTACGTATGCGAAAAATCGGGTTGAGTGATACTAAAATTTGCGAATATTTAGATATAAGCCTAGAAGAAATCAGCACAATTAGTAATGAATAATGATAATTTTAGAAGAAAGCATACTTGATTAAATCCAAAAACAGTAAAAAATAAGCGGTTTCTCACTTAAATTTAGGGGATTATGTAAGCCGGTCAACGAGTTTAGTTTCATAACTCTACATTTTCCACTTACCTAGTATTCCAAAGGATTAATAATGTTAATAAATACCGGAATTTGAAAAATTAGAAATATTACAAGTTGCAAGAGTAGCTTGGCGAAGGTAACAAATACTAGCAATTTGAGTATCAGCTTGAGATATTTGCTGACCCATTCTTCTGCTTTTTGTAGCAATTTGAGCAAACGCGATAGCTGCTGTTTCATCCAACGTTAAAAATCGCAATGAAAACTCTTCCAAGAACATTAATTGAGCCGCTTGACTAAGTTCATTTTGGTGCTTGCCAGAATGCAAAAAAGCAATACCATACAGGATTGCAGCCTACAAAACTAGGGGGTTCTCTTAAAGGTTCTCTAGGGATGATCGGAAGTTCAAAATCAGCAAATTTAGAGAATCTTTTCTCGATTGCTAAGGCAAGATTTAAAGCTTGTTCATTGTTTTCAGTCAAAACATCATAGAGAATTTGCTTGGCTTCTGCTCAATAGCGTGGCTCACTAACCAACCCCTAGAAGCGCCCTTAAAAGGTTTTCCTCCCAATCAACCTAACTTGTTATCTGCGATTCAAACCTGGTTAGAAGAGACTTGAGAAACCGGGTTTCTGAGACAGTTTCAGCTACAAATCAGAGATTTTGATAGAAACCCGGTTTCTGAACTCAAGCCTAGAAACCGGGTTTCTTGGGCATTTGTATTTGAAATTAATCTCTAATTATTGTCAGATCGAAAGCGCAAACCATTAAGCATTGTCACCCTCTAAATTGTTTCAAAATCACGGTCATTATGAATTAAAATTAATTCTCGCGGAAAACAGAAATCCAAACAGACGTATCAATCAGAAACATTTCGATTTTCCCGTAAAGCCTTATAGTCGTAGTCAGTCGAAAATAGAATTTGTCCGCTTAAATCGAGTAAATTTCGCTTTTTGCGTGTGCGAATTAGTTCTTGCAAAGCAAAATCAATCAGTTCCTTTTCTGTCTGAAACTTTGTTAAGCGTAATGCTTCTTTAACCAATTCTTCGTTAAGTTCAATGGAAGTTTTCATAGTTAATGACTCATTTCATGCTCTGATTAATTATGGCATATCCACAGTTTTACAGCTAATCATCTTAACATTTTTTGCCTCAATCCCCACATCTCACCCCACAATTCATCACTTTTTGCTACAAACTCACCGAGGAGCGCGATCGCGTGGCTAACGGAGAAGAGATTTAAGAAACCGGGTTTCTGAGACAGTTTTGGTTGCCTTGCAGAGATTTTGATAGAAACCGGGTTTCTGAGCCCTCACCCAAAGTCTCAACAAGCCCTTAAACCGGGTTTCTGCAAAAGTTTCAGCTACAAACCAGAGATTTTGATAGAAACCCGGTTTCTGACCCCTTAATACACCTCATCATGGCTGCCAATATCAACAAATACAGCCCTTTCATCTTCTGTAAAATAGAACAATACCCTATCATCATAATCTACACTAAAACTCCATAAATCCTTCAATTTGCCCGATAGTTTGTGCGTCTTTAAACTGGGGTCAAATGGATCTACGACAAACAGTTCCAACTTTTGCCAAAACCTTGTTTCTAAATCTTCATTCCCTTTAATTCTCTTTTTAAAAGCACGTTTGAAACCAGAACTAAAACTAACTTCCATGATTATTCCTCAATCAGTTGTCTCAATTCGTTAATCTGGTTAGAAAACTTAAGTTTCCCTTGTTTTTGTTCCTTCTGGGCTCCTTGGAAATTCTCATAAATCTTGTCGCGACATTCTTCACGAAGATACTGCTGCAACAACATTGAAATTTCCTGTTTTTCATCCGTAGAAAGACCTTTGATTACCTCAACTACATCATTAAATGTCATCATTGACTAAGCCTCACGGAACTGACTTACTTTTAATGATATCCTATTTTGCCATAAACTCACCGACGATCGCGATCATCGCGTGGCTAACGGAGAAGAGATTTAAGAAACCGGGTTTCTGAGACAGTTTTGGTTGCCTTGCAGAGATTTTGATAGAAACCCGGTTTCTGACTCCCACCCAAGTCCCAATGAGACACTACTCTCGTAACACTACTGCGCGATCGCGTTTCTAAACCAATTGGCGGCACTAATATTAGTTCCCTGGGTTAACTGTTGTAAAGTTTCTTCTAATAAGACAATGGGTAAATCTTTTAACGCGATCGAAGTGGCAATTTGTTGATAGGTTTTATCCGGTTGTAAGCGAAAAGCAAAGACTTGTTTTCCTTTGACATCAATTACCCAATATTCAGGAATTTCTAAATCGGCATAAAGCTTTTTTTTCTCATCTAAATCTGTGGCTAAAGTCGTATCCGAAATTTCACCTACTAAATCGGGAACTCGCCATTGATTAAGATCAATACGACGGGGTTCTCCCTCTTGCCATTGGGGGATATTTTCCCCGATATATAATACTAAATCTGGTGCGGCTGCTCGCATTTTTGGTTTTTCCAAAACACACCCACCTAAAACACTTGCTGTCATTTCTGAAAAGCGATTAAACCAAATAAAAAATAACATCGCGAAAAGGTTATCAATATTCGCGTGATTAATTCCTTCATTACCCATGTTAATTAAAAGATGTGTGCCATTAAAGAATAGTCTAACTCGCTCTGAGTGAGGTTGCTCACGATAAGTTACATAATCGTCCCAGGTGGCGATTTGCCATTGGGGAAAATTAATGACGGTTGGATTTTTGATGGGAGGAGCGATCGCGGTTATCATAATTTTACCCGGAATCTTTATTAGCAATTATAACATAATTCACGAAAATGATGCTCTCAGATGAAATGGGTGGGCATCCCATTTTATTGCATATTATAACTATAGTGTTGACCTTTCAGAAGTAAAACTTGTGGCAAAGGCATCTTGCCTGTGACGGAGAAGATGCCCTGGATTTACATCTCAAATGGAATTGCTATATTGCGCGATCGCGTTTCTAAACCAATTGGCGGCACTAATATTGGTTCCCTGGGTTAACTGTTGTAAAGTTTCTTCTAATAAAACAATGGGTAAATCTTTTAACGCGATCGAAGTGGCAATTTGTTGATAGTTTTTATCCGGTTGTAAGCGAAAAGCAAAGACTTGTTTTCCTTTGACATCAATCACCCAATATTCAGGAATTTCTAAATCGGCATAAAGCTTTTTTTTCTCATCTAAATCTGTCGCTAAAGTCGTATCAGAAATTTCCCCCACTAAATCGGGAACTCGCCATTGATTAAGATCAATTCTACGGGGTTCTCCTTCTTGCCATTGGGGGATATTTTCCCCAATATATAACACTAAATCAGGTGCGGCGGCTCGCATTTGATATTTTTCTAATAAACAACGTCCTAGAGACTCGGCAGTTTGTTGATCTTGGAATGTAAACCAGAAACCAAATAACAGCGTAAACAGATCGGAGACTTTAGAGTGATTAATTCCTTCATTACCCATGTTAATTAAAAGATGTGTGCCATTAAAAAATAGTCTAACTCGTTCTGAGTGAGGTTGATCACGATAAGTTACATAATCTTCCCAGGTGGCGATTTGCCATTGGGGAAAATTAATGACGGTTTTATTTTTGATGGGAGGCGCGATCGCGGTTATCATAAAGTCACCCGGAATCTTTATTCGTTATTCTAACATGACCTTGAATGGGATGTATCGACTGATGGGTAAAATGATCAACTTTTATATTATTATAATTCGAGCAAGTATATAGTAGATAAAAAAAATGACAATAGATTTACGGAAATTTTATCAGGCAACCGATCCCGGAAAAGCCCTCGCGATCGCGAATCCAGAAGATCAACAATATTATATAGATTTTTCTTCAGTGCGGGGGGGGCCAATTATCCAAAAACTGAAGAAAAAAATCACTTATTTCTCACCCGATGATCCCACTTGTGTCTTATTTACAGGACATATTGGCTGTGGTAAATCAACGGAATTATTACGTTTACAAGATGAATTAGAAAAAGAGGGATTTCATGTCATCTATTTTGCTTCTAGTGAAGACTTAGAAATGACAGATGTTGATATTTGTGATATTTTACTCGCGATCTCTCGTCACGTCAGTGAAAGTATTGCTCACATCAAATTAGACGAACCCAAAACTCTCAAAGACTTACTTCAAGGAGCCTCCAAATTATTACAAACCGAAGTCGATATTTCTCAATTAAAACTGGGTATTGACAATCCCTTATTACCCAAAGCAGGAATTACGGCCAAGAGTAGTGGCGAATTTTCCCTATCTTTGGGGATTGGTGAAATTACGGGAAGAGTGAAAAGTGATTCTACCTTACGTCAGCGTTTAAATGAATATCTCGGCCCCCAAAAAACACGACTCCTAGACGCGATTAATCAAGAACTCTTAGAACCCGCGATCACCAAAATTAAAGAAATAGGAAAAAAAGGATTAGTGGTAATTGTCGATAACTTAGATCGTTTAGATAATCGCGCTAAACCCTTTGGTCGTCCCCAACAAGAATACATTTTTGTTGATCAGGGAGAGTCCTTATCAAAACTCCATTGTCATTTGGTTTATACCATGCCTTTATCACTGAAATTTTCCCGGGACTATGGATTACTAACTCAACGATTTGAAGAACCGCGAGTTTTGCCAATGGTCCCGGTACAAGCCCCGGATGGGAGTCAATTTGAACCCGGAATGAAATTATTACGACAAATGGTATTAGCGAGAGCATTTCCCCAATATAGTGAAGAAGAAAGACTCGAAAAAATTACCGAAATTTTTGATGAACCCCAAACATTAGATCGTTTATGTGTCATCAGTGGCGGTCATATTCGTGATCTATTAAGATTGTTGAATACTTGGATCGAAGAAGAAATGGATCTTCCCCTCACTTGTGATACACTAGAAAGTGTCATACGCGCTCGTCGTAATGAAATGCGCCTAACCATTTCTGATGAAGATTGGGGGTTACTACGTCAAGTGCGTACACGAAAACAAGTTACTGGCGATCAAGCTTATCAAACCCTCGTTCGTAGTCGCTTAGTATTTGAATATCGCGATCGTGGTGAATCTTGGTTTGATATTAACCCAATTTTAGCGGACTCAAAGGAATTACTCTAATGATGATAACTTCCCCTGAGAATATTACTTACAATGAACCCAAATTAAAAAAACTGGCCTGGGTACTGGAAGCCTCTCAGGGGAAGTTTAAATTATTTATAGTGCGGTGCAATTATAAACTATTACGCATCCAATTAATCGGGTATTTACAACAAATATCTCCTCTGAATATTAAAACCATAGAACTCGAAGAAGATGAGCAAGATATTTATAGTGAAATCAAAATAGTTTTCGGAGAAAAAACACCGGATATTCTGATGATTACCGGGTGGGAATTGGTGCAGAATGTCGATAGTTTATTGATATCAGCAAATCAATTAAGAGATGCTTTTGCCAAAGAGTTTAATTTTCCTCTGATTCTATGGTTAAATGATGACATTTATCAGAAAATGGTGCGTCTCGCGCCTGACTTAGAAAGTTGGGGGACTACGCGTGAGTTTTCCTTGCCAACGGAAGCCTTAATAAACTCTTTGAAAGAAGGGGTTGAGATACTCTTTAATGCGGCATTTTCCGGTGAGGATAGTGGCTTGTTTACAACCTTAGCAACGATTCAAGATTTGGGAAATTTGCAACGCTCGGAATTAGTAGCCGCGTGGAGAGAATTACGCAATAGAGAGCAAGAATTAGAACCCTATCTCCAAGCCAGTTTAGAATTTGTCCAAGGTTTAAATGCTCCTGATAGTCCCGCAGCCCTAGAGCATTTTCAAAATAGTCTTAATTTTTGGCAATCACAATTAGAGGAAAAAAATACAGAGCAAACCTCCAATTTGAGAGAGTTACGCAATAGAGAGCAAGAATTAGAACCCTATCTCCAAGCCAGTTTAGAATTTGTCCAAGGTTTAAATGCTTCTCCTAGTCCCGGGGCTTTAGATAATTTGCAAAATAGTCTTAATTTTTGGCAGTCACAATTAGAAGGAAAAGATCCAGAGCTAACCTCTGATTATAAACTAAAGGAAGCCTTATTACAATATTGTATAGGCTGTTATTATTATTTTCATGAAGACTGGGAGCAATCGCGAAATTATACCCAGAAATCTTGCGATATTTTTCAACAAAAAAATCGAGGAGATTTGCTGGCAAAATCCGTCACTCAATTGGAGAGAATTTTGCAAAAATTAAATCTCTGGGATGAATTATACATTCTGGGACATCAAGCTGTTGAGATTCATAAAGCTCATGAGATTTTTCATCCTAGGCTGGCACAGGATTATGGTTTTTTAGCCGAGGTATATTTACATAAAGAAAAGTGGCAAAAAGCACACAATTATGCCCAAAAAGGGTTAGACATTTTGGCAAATCTTCGCGAACATGAGCGAGGAGAGGAAGGATTATATTTGCTATTTCTTGCCGAAGCAGAAAAACAATTAGGTAATGAGTTAAGCCGGATTAATTGCTTATTAGAGGCTCAAAAATTAGGAGTGCGTGGTCATCCTCAAATTCATCTAAAAATCTTAGAAGAATTACGAGTCATATATTGGGAAAGAAAAGAATATAAAAAAGCTTTTGATACCAAAAAAGAGAAACATTCCATTGAACATCAATACGGGTTACGAACTTTTATGGGTGCTGGTTTGTTAAAACCCAATAAAACCCCAAAAAAAGTATTGAAAGTCATAGAAGAACAAGAAAATATCGCGTTAGAAATTACCGCGTCCGGCCGCCTATTAGATGTAGAAAGATTAGTGCAACGTCTGGGAGATAATAATTACAGACTGATGGTGTTACATGGACAATCAGGAGTGGGTAAAAGTTCTCTGCTCAATGGGGGACTTATTCCTATGCTGAAACAAAAAGTTATGGGGATTCAAGAGAATTTCCCCCTATTGATGCGGGTTTATAATAATTGGGTTACGGAATTAGGAAATCTCCTCAAAAATGCCCTGACACAGAAACATTTTCCCGTCGAAAATTCCTTAAATACTATCGAAGATATTTTACAAGAATTACGACAAAGTGCTGAACGTAATTTTCGGACAATTTTGATTTTCGATCAATTTGAAGAATTTTTCTTTATTTATCCCGAACCGGGGGCAAGAAAAATTTTTTTTGACTTTTTGGGAGAATGTCTCAATATTAGTTGTGTAAAAATCCTGTTATCCCTACGCGAAGATTACATTCATTACTTGTTAGAGTGTAATTCCCTAGAAAGTATGAAGATGATCAGTCAGGATATTCTCAGTAAAAATGTCCTCTATCGCTTAGGAAATTTTTCCCAAAAAGATACAGAATTAATTATCTCTCAATTAACGAAAGTATCCCCATCTCCTTTAGAACCGGAATTAATTAAAGCTGTAGCCCAAGATTTAGCGGGAGACTTAGGTCAAGTGCGTCCTATTGAATTACAAATAGTCGGGGCGCAACTCCAAACGGAAAAAATTACTACTCTGGGGGAATATCAAAAACGAGGCCCGAAACAGGCATTAGTCACCCGTTATTTAGAAGAAGTAGTGAAAGACTGCGGCGAGGAGAATCAAAAAATTACAGAACTGATCTTGTATTTACTGACGGATGAACAAGGGACAAGACCCCTGAAAACACACGCGGATTTAGAACAAAATTTGCAAAATCTTGCCCTGATTAAAGAATTGAGTCAAGGCTCGGAGAGATTAGATTTAATTTTAACCATATTTGTCGAATCGGGTTTGGTTGTGCTCTTGCCAGAAAGTCCCGCGGATCGCTATCAATTGGTACATGATTATTTAGCGGTTTTAATTCGTCAGCAACAGGAACCCCAGTTAAAAGCGTTAAGGGCGCAATTAGAAGAGGAGAGACAAAAAAGAAGAAAGATTGAAGCTAAAGCTAATCGTTTTCTGAAAGGTGCATTGTTTATTGCGCTTGTTGCTATTTTTACCTTGGTGGGAGTCGCATCTTTGGCTAATAAACAAAAGAGAAAAGCAGAAATAAGTGCCCTCCAAGCAGAAAGTAACTATACGGATACTCTGTTAAATTCCCATCAACATTTTCAAGCCTTGCTCGAAAGTTTAAAGGCGGCAACTAGACTGAAAAAAACTTCGGGAATCCCGGGTGAATCTTACCTTCAAGTCAGCGCATCCCTCACACAAGCACTGGAAAATGTTGCCGTTTCTAATATCTTAGAAAGTCATACTTCTTATGTCACCCATGTCAGTTTCAGTCCCGATGGCAAAACGATCGCGACGGCGAGTTGGGACAAAACAGTAAAACTGTGGAATACAGAGGGCCAACTCCTCCATACTCTGCAAAATCATACGGCTCCTGTCTTAAGTCTCAGTTTTAGTCCCGATGGCAATATGATCGCGTCTGGGAGTTATGACGGTACGTTAAAACTGTGGAATACAGAGGGCAAACTCCTCAAAACGCTTCAAAGTCATAATGCTCCTATCACAAGTGTCAGTTTCAGTCCCGACGGCAATATGATCGCGACGGCGAGTGATGACAAAACGGTAAAACTGTGGAATACAGAGGGCAAACTCCTCAAAACTCTCCA
>JBBITB010000050.1:0-43621 GCA_037440985.1 Microcoleaceae cyanobacterium bin_387 | reverse complement strand
TTGACAATTATCAATTATAGGACTTACGCACGGCAACGGCAGCATAAGGGTTTGAGCTTGTCGCTTAACAATGGCGTAATTTCTTAGTGGGTAAGTCCTAAATTATCAACTCTTAACTGTCAACTGTCAACTATCAACTGTCAACTGTAGGGATGGGTGTATTAATTCCAAACGGAAATTTTGACGGGTTTCCGGTTGTAAATATTGCGTTTGGAGTATTTCCCATTCCTGCCAAGCCGTATAACGACTCGCAACTAAACTAGCCGTAAAATTAGGCAAGTGCTCTTTAATCTTGAAATCAAAGAGATTGGTAACAAAACCTTGCAAAACTACACTATCTTGAATATTACCTAAACATTCTTGAATCCCCTTGATATCATCGAGATAAGCCTCATAATTTTCTCCATAAAAATCCGTAAACAAACTCATTAAATAACGCACTCGTTTCGCGACTTTCCGCAAGTCGTGAAGGACATTTCCCTCTTTTGCTAATTCTTTCTCAATTTGTGCCATTTTTAGTTGCTTAACTCTTAATTCTCCCGCGTCAAATTTTGTACCGATAAGCCAACCCGGATGCAGAAATAATTGACTCACTTGTGGTAATAATAAATCCGGTAAAACCTCGCCAATGGGTAAGTGAGAAATGGCTTGATATCTAGGTTTGGCTAACCAAGTTTCTAATGCTAATTTCATTTTTTGATAACTACGGCTTTCCAACACTATCTGAACGGCTTTTAACGCGGGCTGACGCTCTTTAATTAAAGCTAATAAAGCTTTGTCTAAAAATGCCTGCTCTTTTTCAGTTGACTTTTCTAAATTGTGGTTTTGAATTGACTCTAACATGACATCTAAATCCCGTAATTTTCCTAAAATACGGGCAATTTTACCAATTTTTTTCTCCTCAGCTTCTGAGGGTAAATCTAACACAGGCGCAAACCCCGTTACCGCGGAACGTAAACGCCTCATTCCTACTCGCATTTGATGAAGTTCTTCCGGATCGCGATCGTCCATCACCGCGGCTTCATGCCTGAGAATTTTTTGATAGTATTTCTCCACAGCTAGGGAAGCCGCGTCTCCCAGGGTATTGACTTTTTTTCCTTCTTGTGATTCCATAGGTTAAGGTTAGTTTAAATGTCGGTTAATTGATAAAAAAAAGGCTGATCAAACAGCTAATGGTAGTAAAACAGTCTTTTTTAGTATTGTTAGTTTAACTATAGAATTTTTTAAGGAGAATGGAGGCACAGCGCCCGTAGCCGAATCATCTACCACAACTCCACAAAAAAATAGCCGCGACTCACAAAGAAAATCGCGACTCTTCACCCCTAAAGGTTATTCGGCTGATAATTAAGCTTGTTGCTGGCGTTTCTGACGAGCGCGAGCCGCGGCCATCCCCCCAAGTCCCAGAATGCTTCCCAGAATGGTGATCGGTTCGGGGACCGACTCAGATTTGACACTCACATCGTCAACTCCTACGTTAAAGAAACCTTGGTTGTCAACTTCGCGGAAAGCCAAGCGTACAGAGGAACCCGCCCAAGGCGTCAGATCAAATGAGACCTGATTCCAGCCAGAAGATGATGGAGCCACTGGAGCCAAAATACTCGCGAGGACTCCCGTGGTTGAAGAAGGACCAAACCAGTTACTAAACAAGGTAGAAACAATATCCACTCGGAATTGCTGGTTCGGCCAGGCATCTTTATTCATCGTTCCTGGGTTAAACATTGGGCTTCCCCAGTTTTTGCTAGACCAGTCAAAGGAAAGAGTGTGCGTCGCGCCAGCTTCCAAGGAGATATCTTGAAACAAAACGTGAGAGCCTCGACCGAACTGATCAGTTACTACAAATTTGCTTCCTTCACTAGCCCCCAGAATTGGGAGGCCCGTTGTTGGTGCTCTCCCCCCAGCAGTGCTGAACCAACTGCCGCTGCCACCCGCCTGGTCAACGACTGTCCATCCAGTCAGTCCGCTTTCAAATCCACCATTCGTCAGCGATGCCGCGATCGCGACACTGCCAAAACTTGATGCCCCAATTAAACTTACTGTGCCGACTGTCAGAGTTGAACGCTTGATAAATGTAGATAGACTCATCTTAAAGTCCTCTCAGAAGTTGTTCTAAGGGGGCTTAGACAACTTGTCGTGCTTAATCTAGTTGGAAAACCTTGCTAGGCAAAGAAAATACTTCAAAGGGGGTAAAATCACATCAAACGTATGCCTATTAAGGATTTAACTCTTCCCGATGCTAAACCTTTATTATTACAAAAGGTTTTCAGTGCTTTTTCGAGATTTTTTTATCTAAGTCCCGCTTGTTAATTCTCATTATTATCTGACCCGATAATCCTGTCAATACCTTTGAGTCATCTTTACCAAAAAAATATATTAATCATTGTTAAAAATACTGAGTTAACCCGTTAAAAATCGGTTCAATGACTTATTTTCAAAGGCTTTTATCCGTAAAAATACTGAATAGACAATCCCGATACTTTGTGAAGTTTCGGTAAAGCTTCGTGAAAGATATTGACAAAAAAAATAAAATATGATATGTGCAAATTTTTTCTACCCGATCGCGCAGTCTAATCATGGACCGTAACTCCACAAAAAAATAGCCGCGACTCACAAAGAAAATCGCGACTCTTCACCCCTAAAGGTTATTCGGCTGATAATTAAGCTTGTTGCTGGCGTTTCTGAGGATCCCCAGCGGCGGTCATCCCTCCAAGTCCCATGAGGCTACCCATAATCGCGATCAGTTCGGGGAGAGATTCATATCTGACCATCATCTGAAATACCCCAATATACTTGTCTCAAACCCTTAATTTTTACGCTTATACTCATGGGTGCAATGAAAGTTAACTAAATAATCATTGACATGGGAGGGGTAAGAAGATTAAAAGAGGGAAAACCACTCAATAAAAAAGAGGAAATTGAACTTGTTCACAGATATTAAACCTCAGATTAAGGTGGGTACTATCGGCCAAGTTAACCACGGTAAAACTACCCTGACTGCCGCCATCACTACGGTTCTGGCCAAGCACTTCGGTGGTAGAGCTTATGCCTTCGACCAGATTGACCAGTCACCGGAAGAACGTCAGGGTGGCATCACCATCAATACCTCCCGCGTAGAATACGACACCGCGACCCGTCACTACGCCCACATCGACTGCCCAAGTCATGCCGACTGCGTTAAAAACTTGATCACGGGTGCTGTTCAGATCGACTGCGCTATTCTGGTAGTTGCTGCGACTGACGGTCTAATGCCCCAGACTCGTGAGCACATCCTGCTGAGTCGTAATCTAGGCATACCGTACATCATCGTGTTCCTGAACAACTGTGACTTGGTAGATGACGAAGAACAACTGGAACTGACTGAGATGGAAACTCGCGAATTGTTGTCTGAGTACGACTTTCCCGGTGATGACCTGCCCGTAGTCCGTGGTTCGGCACTGAAAGCGCTCGAAGGGGAAGCTCAATGGGAAGAGAAGATTCTGGAACTGGCTGGCTACCTAGACAGCTACATTGCAGAACCAGAGCGTGCGATTGATAAGCCCTTCCTGATGCCGATCCAAGACGTATTCGCCATCGCAGGCCGTGGTACTGTAGTAACTGGTCTTGTAGAGCGCGGTATCGTGAAAGTGGGTGAAGAAGTGGAAATCGTTGGTATCAAAGATACGATGAAGACCATTTGTACCAGTGTTGAAATGTTCCGTAAGCTCCTCGACGAAGGTCGTGCAGGTGAGAATATCGGCGTACTGCTGCGTGGCGTGCGGCGTGAAGAGATAGAGCGTGGTCAGGTACTGGCCAAGCCGGGCACTATCAGGCCCCACATCAGGTTTGAGTCTCAAGTGTACATTATGTCCAAAGAGGAAGGTGGCCGTCAGACTCCATTCTTCAAGGGATATCGTCCCAAGTTCTGCTTCGGTACTGCCGATGTGACGGGTACTATCGAACTGCGCGAAGGCGTAGAAATGGTTATGCCGGGGGACTATCTCGAAATGGTTGTCACCCTGATTGCGCCGATCGCGATGGAAGAGTTGCTGCGTTTCACGATCTGTGAAAATGGCCGTACCGTAGGTGTTGGTGTTGTGTCTAAAGTTATCGCTTAATAGAGACTTTCAATACCCACTTCAAAGGGCGGGTTCCCCCTGCTCTTTTACTTTGGGCACTTAAGGTCTTGTGAGATAATTTCCAAAACAGTTGGCAGAGGTAGTTACGCGTGAGTAAACTAGCCATTTTTCTGGAGCGTCATGGTGTCATCAATGAAGAGAGTCCTTAAAGACATTCATACAGGCGGAACGTAAACGCGTTATTCTTACCTACTCCAATTTTCATGAAGTTCTTCCGGGTCGCGATCATCCATTGCCACTGCTTCATGTTTGAGAATTTTTTGATAATATTTCTGCACAGCTAGAGAAGCCCTCTTACCCAGGGTATTGACTTTTTTTACTTCTTGTGATTCCATCGGTTAAGGTGAGTTTAAAGGTTACTTGATTGATAAAAAAATGCTGCTCAAACAGCTAATGGTAGTAAAACAGTCTTTTTTAGTATTGTTAGTTTAACTATAGAATTTTTTAAGGAGAATGGAGGCACAGCGCGATCGCGCTTTTACACAGTGTCTACAGGGCAAGACAGGGAAGTTTTAGGCTCTGAGGGAGCGGTTATTTCATTGTGCGCGATCGGGCTACTGAGAACTTTGGAGTTAGCGAAGCCCCCAAGGGAACTGGGGCAAAATTTAGATGCCTTTGCCCTCTGAGTAATGGGTATCAAATAATTGACATTCAAAAATCGATAATTGATATGTAATAATTGATAAGTGTCAACTGTCAACTGTCAACTGTCAACTGTTAACCCTCTTCCTTGAGAAAACAGAAAAAGAAGCAAAGCGTGATATGCTAGTGTCGCAAGTTCCCCTGTAAAGACTAAAAAACAGGCGAAATTGTCAAATCTCCGAGTTTTTAAAGCGAAAACAAATCATCATCATTGAATATGTTGCCATCCCCCTATCCGAACGATAATGAACAAGAGGAAGAAATCGTCACCCTGACTGATGAGAAAGGGCGATCGCTTTCTTGTACGATAGAATACAGCATCGAAATAGAAGAACAAGACTATGTTCTTCTACTTCCCGTCGATACGCCCGTAGAAATTTTTACTTGGCATGAAGAAGAGGGGGATGACGATGACGCGGCAGTTTTTGTTGAAGATGATGAGGAAATTGATACAATCTTTGATACAGCTAAAGTCGTACTCGAAGAACAAAATCTGAAATTGCAACGCACCGCGGTAACACTAACAGTATCGGGGGAATTGCCAGAATTTGAAGACGAGGAAGACTTAATCGACACTGACGACAATCATAATGGCGAATCCGATTATGAAGAGTTAATGTTGTTGGCGCGTTTCTACCATGAAGAGCAGGAATACGCGGTTTATACACCCCTTGATCCCTTCCTTCTTTTGGCACGCATGAAGTCTAATGGTGAAGTAGAACTTCTTTCTGATGAAGAGCGTGAGCGGATAGAACCTTTGTTACCAATGTTGGAAGATCAATTATTCGATGAATTAGACTAAAGGGTAATTATTGGGGAATTTGTGATTATGAAGGTTCAAAAACAACCCAAAAATGCCGATCCTAAAAAAAAGGTCAAACTAGGTTCTCTCAATTTCTTGTATTTGCTGCTTTTTTTGGGTTTTTTGAGTTTTTGCTCCTGGCAAGGTTGGGTTTGGTGGAGTTGGGTTTCGGCCCCGGTGAAAACCGCGACTTCTTCTCAATCATCGGAAGAACTTGCCCTTTCTATTAAAATCCCTCCGGGTAGTACAGGTCAACAAATTGGTCAAAGTTTGGCCGATTCGGGTTTAATTCGTTCCACTACGGCTTGGAATTTATGGACTCGTTGGTTAACTCTCAACGATCGCGTTACCACTTCGGATCGTGGGGGTGGTTTTAAGGCGGGTACTTATTTATTATCCCCCACGGAACCGATGAGCGCGATCGCCGATAAAATTTGGCGTGGGGAAGTTGTCCAACGCAGTTATACTATTCCTGAAGGTTGGTCCCTCGCAGAAATGGCGGCCTATTTTGAATCTCAAGGTTTTTTTACCGCGAAGGATTTTTTGGCCGTTGTCACTCAAGTTCCCTATGGCCAGTTTCCCTGGTTGCCGAATGGTTTACCTCATGTTGAGGGTTTTTTATACCCCGATACTTATCAAATTCATGGGGATCAAATTACGCCGGAAGCTGTTGTTCAACAAATGTTGAAACGTTTTGAACAAGTCGCCCTTCCTCTTTATCAAAAGGGGCAAAATCAAACTAAACTTTCTTTGAAAGATTGGGTGACTTTTGCGAGTATTGTGGAAAAAGAGGCCGTTGTTGCTTCGGAAAGAAAATTGATCGCGGGGGTTTTTGCTAAACGCTTACGCGAAAATATGAATTTGGCTTCTGATCCTACGGTAGAATATGCTTTAGGCATTCGTCAAACGATTGATACTCCTCTTACTTTAGAACAAGTGAAGGTTTCTTCTCCTTATAATACTTATCAAAATCCGGGTTTGCCTCCTACCGCGATCGCGTCCCCGGGTTTGGCTAGTTTAGAAGCTTCTTTATATCCTGAAAATACGGATTTTCTGTATTTTATGGCTCGTTATGATGGTACTCATATTTTTAGTCGCACCGCGGCCGAACATGAAGCCGCGATCGCGCAAGTAAATAAACAGTTACAAAACAAAAAATAATCAAGGAAGAAGGAAGAAGGAAGAAGGAAGAAGGAAGAAGGAAGAAGGAAGAAGGAAGAAGACAGTTAACAGTTGACAGTTGACAGTTGACAATGATCAATTAATTGAGTTACGCACTGCAAGGGCAGCATAAGGGTTTGAGCTTGTCGATCAACTAAATGGCGTAATTTCTTCGTCGGTAAGTCCTAAATTATCAACTGTCAACTGTCAACTGTCAACTGTCAACTGTCAACTGTCAATTACCCATTACCCATTACCGAAAAAACTATGTCTTGGGGCAAACTTGTACAACCGGATCTAACACTAGGAAAACCGATCACTCACTTAACCCTAGAACTTCTCTCTCAATATAATCTGAAGGGTTTAGTCTTGGATGTGGATGAGACATTGGTTCCGATCACCGCGACGGATACCACTCCCGAATTACATACATGGATGGAAACCATTAAACCTACCATGTCTCTATCCTTAGTCAGTAATAACCTCAGTGAAAATCGGATCGGCCGCATTGGCAAATCCCTCGATTTACCCTATTTTACAGGCGCGATTAAACCTTGTGGGCGCAAACTGAAGCAAGCCGTTGAACAAATGAATCTTCCCGTTGAACAAATTGGGATGGTTGGCGATCGCCTCTTTACCGATGTTCTCGCGGGAAACCGTCTTGGAATGTTTACCATCCTTGTCGAACCAATGGTAGATCCCGCGGAAGCAGCGCGTAAATATCATACCCGTACCTTTGAAGTTTGGCTCTCTCAACTGTTGGGCGCCTCTCTCACTCCCCATCTCTAAAAAAATGGAAAATTTTAATAGTAAATTACTGTACCTGATCAATCTGATCGACAAGAAATCTCTTGCATCCTTGAACACCAATCGTTTTTTTATCTCTATCCCTACTTAATTTACCTAGGTTTTCATCTCTCTTAACCTGACTTAGAGCTATCTGGAAGACAAATCTAAAGAAAATATAAAGAAATTGGGGATCGAAAAAAAGTCTTGAGATAATAGGAGAAATAAAATGGGGGCAGCCAATATAAAGACCCTAAACATAATAATCAAGTAAATGCCTGATAGAAATGCCAGTTTCCCGCAATTGGGAATCTGGCGTTTCGTTGTTGTCACTTGTCTCCTTCTCCCCACGGGTTATATCGCATTTCTCACTTGGGTAAAAGATAGGGTTTTGATCCCCCCGATCCCCCAGGGCTGTTTCAGCCTCTCTGAAAATTTGTGTCACTTCTGCTTCAACCCCTCTCTTTACTATGAGAGGGGGGAAAAATTGTTACTATTAAATCTGTGAGAGATTAAAATATTAATTATTCCTGCTTCCCCACAAGGGAAGGGTATTGGTGGGTTAGCTTTTAGGATTTATGATGGAGAATAAAAAAGCCCTGGGATTTAACCGGGATTACCGGTAGCACGGGTGATCCCGAAGGTTTTAGTACCTCATATAATTGAGAAACACGATGGTGCGTGTGAATAAGTTCTGACATTAAGCTAGGGCTAATCTCGCCGAGGTTCCCTCAAGGGTGGGGGGTTCCCAGGAAGACACTAGCTTGACAAATGTGAATGATTTAGACCACGATATCTGCGTGTTTTCGGCTATAATAATAAAGGAATTCTTTCGTTTTTTCAGGGGGATGGAAAATGCTACTAATCAAAGATATTGTCCAGCAGGCTTTGAAAACAGGGAATTTAACTCAGCAAGCTGAAATGGAACTGCAAAATCATTTGACTCAAAAATACACTTTGGAAGACCTTAATGCTGTTATGATGTTGCGTTTTGCTACGACAACTGGTTATGTTAAGGAAACATCTAATTCATTTTGCTCTGACTCCTAAATCACTTAAGCCCCCAATAATTTTAGTCTGGATATTAGTCTCTTAAAGGGGAAGAGATATTACCAGGTAAAAATACGGGTAATTGACAAAATAATGAGGATGTCTTACAATGTGTTTATACAATATCTTAGAGAAAAGTAAAGGTTTGGGAAAATAGGGAAATATATTTCTCAAAAGTTTTACTATCTCGACTCACATTAAATTTGAAAAAGAGATGCAGTCTGGACAGAATTATTTAGAACAAGGGTATCAATGCCAAGAAGCTGGATTATTAGAAGACGCGATCGTGTGTTATCAAAAAGTCTTATCAACGGAATCTTTTTATCCCGAAGCACTCCTGAAACTAGGGGAAATTTATTATCTCCAAAAGCAGTGGGAAGACGCGATCGTGACTTGCTATAAAATAATTTTATTACAACCCCATCATGCCCAAACCTATAAACTTCTAGGGAATAGTTTACAGTCACAGGGCAAACTTGATGAGGCGATTCGCTCCTATAATAAAGCTTTACAGATTGATCCTAATTTTGTGGAAGTAATAGTCAATTTAGGGAGTGTTTTATATAAAAAAGGTGAAGTAGAAAACGCGATAGACTTATATGAAAAGGCGATTAAACTTCAACCAGATTTAGGAGCTATTTATTGGAATTTAGGGAAAATTTTACAAGAGAAAGGTGAACTTGAGCAAGCTTTTACTCATTTGCAAAAAGCGGTACAACTGCAACCCAATCTTCCGGGGATTAATTCCCATTTGCTCCAAGCTTATGCGGATCAGAAAGAAGGAAAACTCGATGACGCGATCAAACATTATCAAGACGCGATCGCCTTGTCTCCCGATGATGTCACCGCGTATCTCTGTTTAGGCTCCCTTTATCTCCAACAGGGAGAATTTGAAAACGCGATCGGGCATTTTCAAACCGCGATTCAAGTACAACCTCATCATGCAGAAGCTTATAATAATTTAGGATTAGCCCTTTTACAAAAAGGGAAAAAAGAAGATACCTTTAATCTAGAATTATTAGAAAAATCTATAAAATCTTTTTTAGTCGCCCTGGAAATTAAACCTAATTTAAACGATGCCTATCGAGGTTGTTTTGAAAGTTTAGCCCATTTATGGAGGCATAATTTTGAGAGGGCAGGTATTTGGTTACAGCAGTATTATCATTTATGTGAAAACAATGGGAATATCTGTGGGAAAATTGCTTTAATCAGTAGTCATTTACAAGCTGGAGACTACGCGATCGCGCAAGAAACATTTTTACACTTAGAAAAAAGCTTATTAGAAAATCTGAGTAAATTAACCATTCCCGAAATCGAAGCCCTGTACTTTCATTTATTATTTAATCTGCCCCACTTACGCGATAATTTTACCTTAAACACCAAACTTTTGCGAGAAATTGGCAAACAATACAGAGAGCAATGTGGTATTAACACCAGTCAAATTTCCCCGAAAAGACTACATACCCAGTCAAATATTCCATTAAAAATAGGTTTTCTCTCTCCACATTTTCGCCGTCATTCAGTCGGTTGGTGTAGTTATGATGTCATAGAAGAATTGTCCAAAATCACACCAGATATTTATTGTTATGTCACAGGTTTCCTTAAAGTCGATGATCTGACAGAAAAAATTAAAGCTATTTCCAAAAAGTTTTATGCTCCAGAAACTCATGTTAATCAGCCTGATTCCGAAAGAATAATTGAGGAAATTATCCAAGATAAAATAGACATTTTAATTGATTTAGATTCAATCACCGTTCCCACAAATATAGAAATTATCCGGGTAAAACCCGCACCCGTTTGTATATCTTGGTTAGGGTTTGACGCGCCCTTCATTTCCGAGAAAAAGAATTATTTTATCGGAGATGATTCGACACATCCAGTAGGAAGCGAAAAACTTTATACTGAAAAAATCATTATTGCACCGGATTCTTTCATCGGGGTTTCGGGATTTTCCACACTTCCTGTGTCGGAAATGGACTTAAGAAAATCCCATCGCATCGGCTTAAATCAAATAGTTTATTTATGTGTCGCATCAGGGCGTAAATTAAACCCCGACTTAATTAATGCTCAAATACAAATATTAAAACAAGTTCCCGATAGTGTATTATTATATAAAGGATTACAGGGCGATCGCGCACTAATCTATAAAAGATATCAAGAAGAATGTGTAACACAAGGAGTAAGTTTTCATCGGGTAAAATTTCTGGACTTTAGCCCCACAGAAGAAAACCACAGACTTAGTTATATTTTCGCCGATATCATGTTAGATTCTTATCCCTATAATGGGGGAACCCATAACCTAGAAGCCTTATGGTTTGAAACACCTATTGTCACACGAGTAGGTGAACAATATTTATCAAGAATGGGCTATTCTTTCTTAAAGAATTTAGGAATTAATACGGGAATTGCCCAAAGTTGGGAAGAATACATAGAATGGGGAGTAAAATTAGGAAAAGATGAAAACTTAAGAAAGGAAATTAAAGAAAAATTAAGAAAAGCTAAACAGAAAGAAACATTAGCACCTTTATGGAATCCGCAAAAATTAGCCGAGAATTTATATTCTTTATTTTTGATGGTTTTAGCCAAACAAAATAGACTTATTATGGCAGATAGAGATTTATTAATTTAACGTCAGGAGGTTGTGGAATGAGTGAAATTAATCAGGAGCAAAAGCATCCACAGTATAAGAAAGATCGGAAAGTAGTAGATGAATTATTAATGGTGAGAGAAAACCCCTCGGATTTTAATTTAGGGGAATTTGCCCGTTTAAAAATTCGTTATCGAGGCTTTCCGGGTGCGAGGGATATTCAAAAAGATTTAGAAACTGTGTTAGGAAGATGGGGGTTAACAGAGGAAATGCTGTATGAAAAAACTCGATCACTTCACGCGTCTGGGCAAGTTTATAAACCGAAAAAACTCGAAGAAGAAGACTGGATCTAAGATTTTATCGGGACGTATCTCATGTAAAGTATTATTCAATAATATGGGAGCCCCAACTAAAAAAATCTTAATTCGTAGGTGGGATTTCTCCTACGAGAAACCCAACAGATTCCTTGGGTTTCTCGTAGGAGAAATCCCACGCTACAAGGTACAATTGTTGCTGCTCCGGTATTATTCAATAATATCGGAGCCCCAATTAAAAAAATCTTAATTCGTAGGTTGGGTTGAGCGTAGCGAAACCCAACAGATTCCTTGGGTTTCGCGTAGGAGAAATCCCACGCCACAAGGTACAATTGTTGCTGCTCCGGTATTATTCAATAATATCGGAGCCCCAATTAAAAAAATCTTAATTCATAGGTTGGGGTTGAGGTACGTTGCCCAGGGGTGCGCGTAGCACCAAACCCAACATATACGAAACCCAACATATTAGTTTAGTTGGTTTTCGCGACGCTCAACCCAACCGACAAAAAATCGCGAAGGTATTGATAAACAAACATCATTCTCATCAAAAATTTCCCTCACCAACCCCTCTCCCAGGCAGGGCTGTTTCATTCTTCCATAACCCGTCAGGGACTTAAGTCCCTGTCTAATAGCAAAAGTCGGTTAAAAGCGACTGAAACATTAAGGGGAGAGGGGCTGGAAAACCCTATTTCTTCCTGGCTCTTCCCTCTTCCTCTGTGCCCTCTGTGCCTTTGTGGTTTATTACTTCTTTTCTCTTCCCTCTTCCCTCTTCCTTCTTCCTTATTTTAAGCGTTGTTGCTCACTACGATCGCGTAAAAAGACACCCATAATTGCAATACTACTAGAAATAACCATAAGAATAACACTTAAGGCATTAATATCAGGTTTAACCCCAGTGCGAATGCGACTAAAAATTTCCATTGGTAAAGTCGTAGCACCGCTTCCAGAAGTAAAACTCGCGATTAAAAAATCATCCATACTTAAGACAAAAGCCAGAAGACATCCAGAGACAATACCAGGCATTAATTGAGGCAGTAATACTTGTAAAAAAGCCTCCACCGGAGTCGCGCCTAAATCTAAAGCAGCTTCTTCTAAATGAGGGTTTAAATCCGCTAATCTTGTGGAAACAACTAAACCGACATAGGCTAAACAAAAGACAATATGTGCCGCGATAATTGTCCATAAACTGAGGGGAATAGCCACCGCAGCCAAAAAAACCAGGGTAGAAACCGCGATCGCGATATCAGGAATAATTAAAGGTAAATAGGAAATCCCTAAATATAAATTTTTCCCAGGAAAGCGATATTTGGCTAAACCTACCGCCATTAATGTACCGAAAACCGCGGAAACTCCCACGGCACAAAAGGCAACCGTTACACTATTTCGTAAAGCCGTTAAAATGCGTGTATCACGAAATAATTTGATATACCAATCAAGGGTAAATCCTTCCCAACCCGCGCTAAATTTGGATTGATTAAAGCTATAAAAGGTAAGGACAATAATCGGCAGGTACATGAAAATAAACATCAAAATGGCAAAAATTACCATCCACGAAACTTGAAGTTTCTGTTTATTTAACACCGGGATTTCCTCCTCTTGCATTTCCATGATAAATTTTTGTAAAGAATTAGTGATTAGGGATTGGGGATGAGGGACTAGGGACTAGGGCAAGGAAATAAATTAGGATTTTTCAGGGATTTAACCCATCACTTATGGGTTAAATCCCTCTCCCAAATTCCATCCCCATCTCCCCAATCACCCATCCCCAATCACCATTAAATAGCTTTCCGATCGCCATATTTCAGCAAAAGCGCGATCGCGACACTCACCATTAAAATTAAAACCATACTAAAGGCTGAACCGAGCCCCCAATTTTGAGTCGCGCCTAAAAATTGATTATAAATTAAACGTGCCACCGTCATACTAGAGGCCCCCCCTAATAATTCCGGGTCAACAAAATCCCCTAAACTACTAATAAATACTAACAAAGAACCTGCGGCGATACCGGGTAAAGTTTGAGGGACAGTAATTTTCACAAAAGTTTCCACAGGATTTGCCCCTAAATCCGCGGAGGCTTCTAATAAGCGCTTATCTAATTTTTCTAAAGAGGAATAAAGAATCGTAACAATGTAGGGTAAATAACTGTAACTCATCCCAATTAAGACAGCCTGACTTTGGTTTAAAATTTCCAAAGGTGGTAAATGAAAAGCTGTTAAAAATGAGTTTAAAACACCCGTTGGTCTTAAAATTGTAATCCACGCGTAGGAGCGTAATAAAGATGAAGTCCAAAGGGGCAAAACAAAGCCTAATAAAACTAAATTGCGCCAACGTTTGGGTACTTCTAACGCGATCCAATAAGCTACGGGAAAGCCTAATAATAAACAGAGGATCGTTGTGCCAAAAGCAAAAAATAGCGATCGCGCCATCACTTGCACATTTAAAGGTTCAAAAACCCGTAAAAAATTGGCAAAACCCGAAGGAATAACCAGATCGCCCGGTCTAATATTGGGAACTAAACTCAGTTCGACAATAACAAGCGTCGGCAGAACCAGTAATAACAATAACCATAGTCCTGATGGACCGAGTAATATCAAGGGGCCTAGTAATTTTGAGCCTAATTGTTTTAGTCCCGTCTGAGAAAAAAAAGGGGGAGAAGTTGAATTTTTCGTTGAGACAGTCATAAGCTAACAAAAGAAGTCAAATAGGGGGTGGGTAAGGCCCTTTATTTAAGGGTAAAACAATATTAACCCAGTGTGAGGGCATTACCCACGGGTGAGTCTTTATTGATGACTCATCGTCACAGAGCTGAAGTAATCAACTTTACGCAGACTGAATATTGGACGCTTGCTTGCCTTTAGGACCCTTTACGATGTCAAAGCTAACACGCTGCCCCTCTTTCAGAGTCCTGAAGCCGTTATCATTGATGGCGGAGAAGTGGGCGAACAAATCTTCACCACCTTCATCAGGGGTAATGAAACCAAAACCCTTAGAGTCATTGAACCATTTGACTGTACCAGTTGCCATTTTTAAATTTCTTGCTTGACATTACCCTCATTATAACTCTTTTTTGTCGATAAGGATAGTAGCAACGGATTATACTTATGCAGAAGTTAATTTTGTCCAGTATTTTTCATAAACTTCTCCAAATTCTCCCAAAGGGGCAATACTTTCACATTTTTTTAACATTTCTTCGGGAGGAAATAATGTCTTATTCTCGCGGACTTTTGCCGGTAATAATTTAAACGCGGACTGACTTGCCGTAGCAAAACTAATTCTTTCACTCACTTGCGCGGCGACTTCTGGTTGCATCATAAAATTTAACCATTTATAGGCTCCTTCCGGGTTTGGTGCTGTTTTCGGAATTACCATTGTATCCGTCCAAAATGATGTACCACTCTGGGGTAAAACATAGGGAAAGTCCTCATGCTCTTTGGCTATTTCACTGGCATCCGATGAATAGCACATCGCCAGCGTTAAATCTCCTGCTAATATTTGTGTTCGCCACGCGTCATTGGTAAAGGACGCGATCGTTGGTTTTAATTCTTTTAATTTTTCATAGGCTTTTTGCACCTCTTCTTCTTTATTAGAATTCAGGGAAAATCCTTCCATTCGCAATACAGCACCAAAAACTTCTCTCGGATCATTGAGTAAAGAAATTTTCCCCTTTAACTCTTTTTGATTTTTCCATAAAAAATCCCAATTTTTCGGTGCTTCTTTCAATTTTTTACTATTATAAATTAAGCCCGTTGTTCCCCAACTTAAGGGCGCACTATGACGATTGTTGGGATCATAAGGAGGATTTTGAAAGCGTTCCATCACATCATCAATCCCTGGTAACAAAGCGTGATCGAGTTCCATTAATAACCCCAACTCAACCATTTTTGTTACCATATAATCCGAAGGATAAAGCACACTATAATTTTGTCCTCCACCGGCTTGATAACGGGCTAACATTTCCTCATTCGATTCAAAAACATCAGCCGTAATTTTAATCCCAGTTTCATCCGTAAATCGTTTTAATAAAGACTCATCCGTATAAGAACCACTGGTAAAAATATACAATTCATTACTAACTGTTTGACGGGAATTAGAGTTCACTTTCGCTAATCTCCAGCCACAATTAGAAAGGGAAAACCCCGATAACGCAGCCGCGGATAATGTCAGAAAACGCCGTCGCGTTGTCGTCAATTTTTGTCTCGATATCATACCCTGATTATGCACTGGTTAACTTCGTCCAATATTGTTCATAAACAGCACTAAAGTCTCCGACAGGTGCTATTCCTTCACATTGAGAAAGAAGATACTCTGGCGGAAATAATATTTCATTCTCTTTTACTTCTGGCGTTAATAAATTTAGGGCTTCTTCTGAAGGAGTGGCAAAACTTAATCGTTCCACTAAAGACGCGGTGACATCCGGTTGTAACATAAAATCGATCCATTGATACGCGGCTTCGGGATTAGGGGCGCTTTTGGGAATGACTAAAGTATCTGTCCAAATGGATGCACCACTTTTCGGTAGGACATATTTTAATTTATCATTTTCATCAATCACTTCATTGGCATCTGAAGAATAACACATCGCGATTTTCAAGTCCCCTGTTAACATTTGAGGCCGCCAGGAGTCCGTGGTAAAAGCCGCGATCGCGGGTTTTAATTGGGCTAATTTTTCATAAGCTTCTTTCACTTCTTTCGGGTTAGCTGTATTTAAAGAATAACCCAGGGAGCGTAAAGTCGCCCCCATCACCTCACGGACATCATTCATTAGCGTCATGCGTTTCGCTAATTCTGCTTGATGAGTCCATAAATAATCCCAATCTTCCGGTTCATCCTTAAGTAATTCAGGATTATAAACCAATCCCGTTGTCCCCCAACTAACCGGAACACTATAACGATTATCGGGATCATAAACAGGACTTTGGAACTGTTTTCTTAAGCTAGAAAGTCCACCTATGCGAGAGTGATCTAATTCTGTTAATAAACCTAATTCTCGCATTTGTACCACCATATAATCCGAGGGATAAATGACACTATAGGCTCCACCCCCTCCCGCTTCAAAACGAGCTAACATCGCTTCATTAGAATCAAAAACATCCGCGACAATACGAATCCCGGTTTTTTTCTGAAAGCGTTTTAGTAAATCGTCATCGGTATAACCGGCCCAAGTATAGATATATAAGACATCAGACGCGGCATTCGCGACAGGAGTTGTTTGCACATCCCCCAAACGCCAGCCACAACTAGAAAGGGTGATTCCTGAGAGCGCGATCGCGCTCGTTTTCAGAAATTGCCGTCGTGTGATGTCTGTAGAGTTTGTCCTGTGATTTTCTAATTTCGTCGGAGGCACAGTAGATTTTTAATGTGAAAAGGAAGAAGGAAGGAAGAAGAAGGAAGAAGGAAGAAGGAGTAAGTTAATAAAATTTCTACCTTCTTTTTGATTACCTTGTTTCGCTTAAGGTGAGACAATCAGTCGTGCCCCAATAAGCATAAATGGGCGTATTGGGATCGGGGAATGAGCCACCAGTATTCGGTTGACGTACCGTAATCAGATCACCACTGGATAATTCCACCACATAATGAACATGAGTACCTAAATACATCACATTTTTTAGTCGTCCTTCAAAACAATTCACCGAGACTTCGGGGGGGTAAAGATTCAGATAAACTTTTTCAGGACGAACACTAACTACCACCGCATCACCGGTCCCACCACTCCACATATCTGACTCTTGGACAATAATTTTTAAGCCCCTCTTAGTACGGACAATCACAGAGGCGCGATCGATCTCCTCCACCCGTCCCGAAAATAAATTAGTATCACCAATAAAATCCGCGACAAAAGCCGTCGCGGGACACTCATAAATTTCTTCAGGAGTGCCAATTTGTTCAATACGGCCTTCGTGCATGACCGCGATCCGATCAGAGAGACTCATCGCCTCCTCTTGATCGTGAGTCACCATAATAAATGTTAAACCCAAATCCTGATGCAAACTGGATAACTCCATTTGCATCTGTTTGCGTAATTTTAAATCCAGAGCGCCCAGAGGTTCATCCAACAATAATACCGCGGGACGATTGACTAGCGCCCGAGCTAACGCGACTCGTTGTTGTTGGCCTCCTGATAATTGATTCGGATAGCGATTGGTAAAAGACTCCATTTTCACTAATGCTAAGGATTCTCGCACGCGATCGTCAATTTCCGACTTCCCTAGACGTTTAATACGAAGGCCAAACGCGATATTTTCCCATACTGTCAGATGGCCAAAAAGCGCGTAACTTTGAAACACCGTATTAACTGGACGGCGATAGGGAGGCATTTGGTTCATAGACTGACCCCGAATCATCACCTCTCCAGCCGAAGGGGTTTCAAAACCCGCGATCAGACGCAGAGTAGTGGTTTTGCCACAACCGGAGGGGCCGAGAATACTAAAAAATTCACCTCTTTGAATATTGAGGTCTACTCCACGCACCGCGGTTTCGCCGTTAAACACCTTAAAAACTTTATGGAGTTCAACGTCAAGTTGGGTTTCCGTTGCTGTGGTTCCTTGGTTAAGTGCAGTTTGAAACATAATCGCCCCTTTGCTGAGGGTAATGCACGCGGATGTCTTACTAAATTTTGACACTCCCCGGTGTTAACGCACGGGGATTCTTGGTTTAAAGAGAGTGCTTACTTTAGTTTAGTTGCCCGAACTATGACAGAGGCACCTCTCTCCCCAAGCCTTTGGCTCCCTTAAAGAAGCCAGTTTCCGCGTGTCCCGCGGTACTGTAGAAACCTAAAAAAACTCTTAGTCTCTGTACTCAATGCTTGAAGCTTTTACCCGATGGAGCTATTCCCATCGGAACCGTCTAACTTCAGTTTTCAAGGTGCGTTGCCTCTCGGCGACTGGGTTTTTCGAGTGGTTGATTACCCTCGCTCCACTAGAACGAGTGTAGCATTGGTCTGCACAAATGAGCGAAAAACAACTCCGCCAGGGGATAGGGCTGTAAATCTCGGTTAAATACCTACGACTCTGATACCAATTTCGCGAGGGAGACGGCAATGCCGTCTTCCTACTAGATGGGAATCTCCAGGGAGAACTCTGTACCCTCTCCCACTGTAGAATGATAAGTTAATTTACCCCCATGTTTTTTGACTATGGCATAACTAACTGCTAACCCTAAACCCGTACCTTTACCAACACTTTTTGTCGTAAAAAATGGGTCAAAGATCCGCGACTGAATATTAGTAGCAATACCCAAACCGTTATCGGATATCCCTATCCGCACCCGATGGTTTTCTATCACTTCACTGCTAATGATAATTTGGGGATTTTTTACTAAAGGCTCCGAGTCTTGGAGAGCATCAAGGGCATTAGTGATAAGACTCAAAAATACCTGATTTAATTGACTCGCATAACAGGTGACATTGGGCAGATTACCATACTTTTTAATAATTTGTACCTGGGGTTTATTCGCACTCCCTTTTATCCGACTTTCCAAAATCATTAGGGTGCTTTCAATTCCCTGATGTAAATCTACTGCTTTCATTTCTGATTCATCTAAACGAGAAAAATTACGCAAACTGAGGATAATTTGTCTAATTCGATCACTGCCCAATTTCATAGATTCCAGAATCTTCTTTAAATCATCCCAGATAAATTCTAATTCGATTTCTTCAATTTTTCTTTGAATTTGGGCTGTCGGTTGGGAATACTCTTCTTGATAAAGCTTGATTAGAGTCAAGAGATTTTTTACATAAACTTCAGTGTGATCAATATTTCCGATAATAAAATTTATAGGATTATTAATTTCATGAGCGATACCAGCTACTAATTGACCGAGAGATGACATTTTTTCGCTATGAATTAATTGAGCCTGGGTTTCTTGCAGATTTTTCAAAGTTTGCTCTAAATCTAATGCTTTTTGCCTTAAATCTTGAGTTTTTAGAGCTACTTCTTCTTCTAATTTTTCGGAATACTTCTCAATTTGTTGATACAAATTGGCATTTTCTAGCGCGATCGCGGCTTGAGAGGTAAGAAGTTGCAGCGTTTCGACACGATCGCGGGTAAAAGCTCCCTCTGTTAGATTATTTTCTAAATACAAAATACCGATCACTTTTCCTTGCTTGCTAATGGGAGTACATAAAACAGATTTAGGTTGATGGGTAATGACATAGCGATCGCGTGCCAATTGAGTAGAATTACTCAAGTTATCAAAAACTGCGATTTCTTGACTTCGTGCTACGGAATAAATTAAACATTGAGGTAAGTCTTGACATTGCTCTAAGGGGATTTCTAAAACTTCTGTCTGCTCTTGATTCGCCCTCGCGACGACTAACCATTGTTCCTCTTGATGTAGAATTAAACTCCCGGTTTGTGCTCCGGCATTTTTGATAACTATCTCCATCAAAGTAGCTAATAACTTTTCTAACTCAATTTCCGAGGAAATGGCTTGAGCGGCTTTGATTACCGAGGCGAAATCTAATAGGAGATTCTTACCACTACTGCTACTTGTTACTGTTCCCCAGGCCCCGATCGTTTCCTGATTTGTGATTTCTCGGTTTTTCTGTTGGAGAATCGGTGTTAATAGTTGTGGGTAGCGTTTTTCTAAGTCGGCGATTTTCGCCTTGGCCCCCCAACGGAAATAGCAGTAATAGGCTTCAATCATGTAAGATTGTGAAAATTTTTCTTTACCCCAATCTAAGTAGAATTTTGCCGCGAGTTCGTTGGCTAAAGCTTCTTCTTGGCTATAACCGTTTTCTTGGGCTCCGGCAATAGCGCGATCGTACATTTCTATCGCTTCTAACTTGTTTCCTAAAACTCGATTTTTTTCCGCTTCTACCAATTGCCATTTATGTAAATAATTCATCGGTGCATAAGTCGCCCAAAGTTCTAAATTAGCCTGATTTTCTTCTATTTCTTGCCAGGGGATTTCTATATTTGTAGAAGACTCATCAATAGTCGCTAAAGCAATTAAAGAATCATAGAAATAAAACCCAGCTTCACAGATCGTTGCTGCCCCCCCCGCGAGATACTGTCTGGCTTGTAAGATATCAGTTTTTGCTAAAGTCATGTATCCTAATAGAAATCTTAAAGTTGCTCTGTGAAGATAAATATAAAAAATTCGAGTGGGATCATGGGAGTTTAATAACTCAGACAACCAGATATTTTGATCGTCGTTTGGCTCCACAGAAATCTGCATTTTATTAGAATTATTTAATAAAAATAGTATGGTTTCTAAAAAAATTAAAGCATATTTTTCTGATGTAATCAAGTTGAACTTGAGCAGGATCTGGTAGTAGGCAAAAATTTCAGGTTCTAATTCTGTCAAAATTTTACCGCTCCAGAAAGAACTAACACAAAGTCCCTGAACATTATGCCCGACAAAATCTAACTTGCCGACTTCCAAAGCCGCTTCATAACCAGCTTGAAAAATCCCAATAGTATCGCGTAGATGAAACTGGTGATGATATAAGTATAATCCAACGGGAACAAAGGTGACAGCCCGAATACTTTTATCCGGCTCTGCCAAAGCTAAACGATAGGCTAATTGACCAAATTGATTACTTGCTGTGATATCTTTTTTAAAGAAATTGATAAAGATTCCATAATCGGCATAACCCGTTGATGAAATCGGACTATTTCCGTACTGAAGCGATAATTTAACCTGTAAACTCGCCAACAAAGGAAACAAAGGAGAATTGCCTAAAAAGCACGCGGGAACCATTCTCAGGGCGATTTTCATAATCGCGAGTTTTTCCGCATCTACCATTTTAGGCAGGTTAAATAACTCCTCAATAGCCCGATCGCCAATTAAGGCTTGAATTTCTTCCGTTTCCTGTTCAAGTTCTACTGGAGTGATACATTCAGGGAAATTAATGCCTAATTCTTTGATAATTTTTTCACCGCAAGATATCGCGTCTAAAAAGAGATTTTGAGTTGTTAAAGATTGGATTTTAATTATGTAAACTTCTACTTGCTCTAAAATCGTTTTGCTATGCTCAATAACCGCATTAATCCGTTGATACATGGCATCAAAATTAGAAGTAAGGGCGGCCGATTCTGCTGCGAGTTCATGCAATTGCAAAGTGATTGCATACTCTCGTTCCCAAGCTTCACTCCCCAGCAATTTAAGTCCGAGATCGGCATATTCCTGAGCCGCTTGATAGGCAGTTCCCGCCCTAGCTTTACGACAAGCAATGAGATTTAGTTGAGCGAGTTCATCTCGTTCAATTTGATTGTTAATTAAAGCCGTTCCATAGTTTAATTGATTAACGAGTTCAAAAATGCGCTCTTCTCTAGTTTCTGGAGATATTCTATGCAGTAAAAGTTGACCGATATGATAATGGGTTGTTTGTTTTTGGTTGTCGGGAATCAGAGAATAGGCTGCTTGTTGAACGCGATCGTGCAAAAAACGATAATTAATCTGCTGGTTGCTAGTAAGCACTTTATTTCTACTAGGGACTGGCTTATCACCTACTAACTCTTGCTCTTGGGAGAGAAAAAATTTATAAACCTCACTTTGAGGTAAAATCAAACCTTCTTGCACGGCATTCCATAAATCTGAAGCGGTTTCTGTTACGGATTTTTGATAAACTATTGCCAAGGTTTCTAAATCAAACTGATTGCCAATACAAGCCGCCAATTTCAATACATTTTGTGTTGCAGTTGATAATTTTTGCAACTGTAACCCGATAAACTCTACGACATCATCTGTTAAAGTCAAGATTCTTACTTTGCCAATATCGCACTCCCAACCCCCTTCACTTCCCCCTTTGCCTGGGGGATTAAACACAATTAACCCATCTTCATAGAGAGATTTAAGCAATTGAGTTGTAAAAAAGGGATTGCCTTTCGTTTTAATATAAACTAAATCTGTTAAGGGTTGGGCTAATTCCCTTTGACAATTAAGAGTATCCGCGATTAAATTATTGACATCAGTATTGTCTAAAGCATCTAAAGTTATTCTCTCAATATTCACCCCGGATTTGGTGAGGTTATCTACTGTTTGCATCAGAGGATGTACTGGGGAAACTTCATTATCTCGATAAGCCCCTATTAATAGTAAACATCCCCGGTTTTCCTCACTTATTAAAACTTGCATTAATTTCAGTGAGGCTAAATCTGCCCACTGCAAATCATCTAAAAAAATGACGAGAGGATGTTCTTTTTTCGTGAAAATTTGAACAAACTTAGAGAATAACAAATTAAAGCGATTTTGGGCGGCACTTCCGGTTAATTCCGTTACCAGTGCTTGTTTGCCAATAATTTTTTCTAATTCTGGAATAACTTCAATAATAACTTGGGCATTCGCTCCTAATGTTTGCTGAATATTGGTGCGCCACTGTTGTAACTGTGTATCAGTTTCACTCCCAAGTTGTCCGATTAAATCTCGAAATGCTTGCACAAAGGCACTAAAGGGAATATTACGGTTAAATTGATCAAATTTTCCTTTGATAAAATAACCCCGTTGTCGCACAATTGGTTTATGAACTTCATTGACTACCGCGGTTTTACCTATTCCTGAAAATCCCGCGACTAACATTAATTCAGATGTGCCACTTGCCACGCGATCGAATGCTTCTAACAGCATTTTCACTTCTAATTCTCTTCCGTAGAGTTTTTCCGCAATTAAGAAGCGATCGCGGGTATCTCTTTGCCCTAATGGAAAATTAGCAATTTCGCCCGTTTCCTCTAATTGTTGTAAACAAATTTCTAAATCATATTTTAATCCCGAAGCACTCTGATAGCGCTCTTCGGCATTTTTCGCCATCAATTTAGCCACAATTGCTGATAAAACCGGAGGAATCCCAGAGTTAATACTGTGAATAAGGGGAGGCTCTTTAGCAATATGACAATGAATTAACTCCATTATATCATCAGAAAAAAATGGGAGTTTTCCTGTTAGTAATTCAAAAAAAGTTACACCCAATGAATAGAAGTCACTCCGATAGTCGATCCCTCGATTCATTCGTCCAGTTTGTTCGGGTGATATATAAGCTAATGTACCTTCAATAACTTTATGATTCTGGCTTTCTTGGGTTTCTCTTGGTAATAATGAAGCTATGGAGAAATCAATGAGTTTAACTTCTTGACTCGTGGGATTAATCAGAATATTTGCGGGTTTAATATCTTTGTGAATAACTCTTTGTTGATGTAGTTGGTGTAGAGTATTAGCAAGGAGTATGGCAATGGGTAAAAATTGGATGCTGTTTAGGGGTTGTGTTTGAATATATTTTGCTAGGGATAGGCCACCAAAGTCTTCCATCACTAAGGCATAACCATTTTTATGGGTTTCCAGGCTATAAGGTTTAATGATAGTGGGGATATCTAAGTTGCGAGTTATGGTGTATTGGTTGCAAAACTGAACTAATTCGTTAAAGGTGGGATATTCTTGTCGTAAGAGTTTGATAACGACGGGTTGAGAATTGCTGACTCTAATGCCCCGATAGACTAAAGTGCGGGAACTATCATGGAGTTTTTCGGTAATTTGATATCCGGGGATTTCGGATGTAGTAATTGACATGATTAGTAGGGTTTTCTTTAGGATTTATGTAAAAAAGCGATGGATAAAAAGATAAAGTGACATTGACAGAGTAATGATAAATTCTCTATTTTATAGAGTTAATACCAATTTCCCAAAATAATGCAACACTGAGTCGATTCCCCTAAATCCGCAGATACCCCCCTCACCGATAGCTCTCCCCTAGTACCTCTAAAAAATGGGGGCTACAGGGGATTGCGCGATCGAAACGACAAGGGTGTTGTATAACACTTGAGATGTAGTATCAGTTTACTATTTTACTACGATTTTGCCATGATGTTCCCCACGCATCTAATTGACTTCCACCCTTTGATGTTATTTTTAGGTAAATACTCAAACTATCAAGACTAACCCGCCGAGTGCTGTTGATACTTTTACCAGCAATAAATACTCCCGTCTTTACTCCATTTTTTATTAATCTTTATTTCCCTCATCCATTCTCATGATATTAACTCAATTATCCGAGTTTATGCAGATAATCCCTCTTTTAATCATTAAGTTTGAAGGCAACTGCCTACATTTTTTTACGCCTTGAGCGATAAACTGTCTTTCTGTTTGTCCAAAGCTGATCCAGGCACTATCTCCCCTCGCGCCTATCATTGTTCTGAGAATTACGAATAATAAAAATAAGATCAACCTGATGGGATATCTTTGCCTTGAGACTTGTGGGCAGTCCTTGACTTTTTTGAGCTGTTGGATTAAGATCAAGATATATTTGTAAATTTGAGGGATTGTTTGAGGATTTGATCACAGCTAATCGCTTTTACTTTGAACGATTTAACGGTAGAATGACTCAGGCATGGGGGAACCACGGGGGGATTTTCCCTACCCTAATTCTACTAATCATTTAGACAGGCTATATCAATCTATTTTTTACTTTAAGAAATGGGATATTCTGCTCTTTTTCTCTGTTATAATGGAATTCAGAAAATCCTATCTATATAAATCCTCTTATTCACAAAAAAAAACAAAATGATTTTCCCAATAAAACGAGAAATTTGTCAAAATTTATCCTTAGCTGAATCCCAAGAATGGCTAGTCACTAACGGTATTGGTGGCTATGCTTCTGGCACAATTACAGGTTTACTCACTCGTCGCTATCATGGTTTACTAATCGCGTCCCTTAAACCCCCCGTACAACGCACCCTATTAGTCACCAAACTTGACGAAACCGCGATCTATTTTAATAAAGAATATCCCCTTTATACTAATCGTTGGGAAAGTGGTACTGTTGAGCCCAAAGGATATCAATATCTCAATCAATTTCACCTCGAAGGCACTACACCACTTTGGACTTATACCTTTGCCGATGTCTTATTAGAAAAACGCGTCTGGATGCAACAAAAAGAAAATACTACTTATGTTAGATATTCTCTCATTCAAAGTTCTTATCCCGTTACTTTATCCGTAAAAGCCTTAATTAATTATCGGGATCATCACCATAATACTAAAAATCCCAGTTGGCAAATGCACTTAGAAAAAATTCCTCAAGGAGTTCGTGCGATCGCGTTTGATGGTGCTACGCCTTTTTATTTATTCAGTAATAAAGGCAATTATACCTTAAATCACGATTGGTATTTAGGGTTTCAATTAGCCAGAGAAAAAGAAAGGGGTTTCGATGATTGTGACGATCATCTGCATGGTATCACTTTTGATGTCACCCTTCAACCCTGGGAAGATTTTACCATTGTTATTAGTACCCTTCCCCATCCTCAATTAGATGACAAAATCGCCTTAATTCAACAAAGGGATTATGAAAAAAACATATTAACTCAGTGGCGAATTAATACTCGTTTCAAAAATAAGTTAATTCCTGAATGGGTTGAACATTTAGTCTTAATCGCGAATCAATTTATTGTCGATCGCGCTACATCATTAAACCCCGAAGGAAAATCAATCATCGCGGGATACCATTGGTTTAATGATTGGGGCAGAGATACCATGATCAGTTTACCCGGATTAACCTTAGCCACCGGAAAACCCGCGATCGCGCATTCCATTCTCAGCAATTATAGTCATTATTTAGATCAAGGAATGTTACCCAATGTATTTCCCGATGTAGGCGAAACTCCACAATATAATACCGTTGACGCGACACTGTGGTATTTTCAAGCCATTTACGCGTATTATCAAATCACAAAAGATAGACAATTCTTACAAGAAATTTATCCAAAATTAGTAGAAATTATCCATTGGCATTGTCAAGGCACTCGTTACCAAATTAAACTCGATCCCAAAGACGGCTTAATTTATGCAGGAGAAACCGGATCGCAATTAACATGGATGGATGCCAAAATTGGAGACTTAGTAATCACACCTCGAATCGGTAAACCAATCGAAATTAATGCCCTTTGGTATAACGCGTTAGTCATCATAAGCGCGATCGCGCAACATTTAGATATTCCCAGTGAAGAATATCAAGAAATGGCAAAACAAACCGCGAAAGGATTTAGCCGTTACTGGGATGAAACATTAGGATATTGTTATGATGTCATTGATACACCCCAAGGAAATGATACTAGCTTACGCCCCAATCAACTCTTCGCGATCGCGTTACCCAACCCCAAACTATTAGAAAAATTAAAACTCCCCAGTTTACTAACACCAACCCAAGAAAAAAAGATCATGGAAATCAGTAAAAAATTATTATTAACCCCTTACGGATTAAGATCCTTAGCCCCTACGGAGCCAAAATATCAAGGTTATTATCAAGGAAATCCCTTAGAAAGAGATAGTGTATATCATCAAGGCACAGTCTGGGGATGGTTAATAGGAGTGTATCTCGAATCCCATCTAAAAGTATATCAAAAACCCCAAGAAGTAATGAAAATTTTAGAAAAAATGTCCTCTCATTTAAAAGATACAGGAATAGGAAACATGAGTGAGATATTTGATGGTAATTTTCCCCATGTCCCCAGGGGCGCGATCGGGCAAGCTTGGACTGTAGCCGAAGTCTTACGGATTTGGTTCTTGATCAATAATACCACTACTTAGACAGAAACCGGGTTTTTCACCAAAATACTTAGTGAAAACGATAAATGTCGCAGACAAAAAACGGTTTTTTTCTGCAATCTTGCCTCCATTATCTCATCTAGCCGTGCTATGGGAGCAAATTTTTTTCCTAATAATTAACCACAAAGGCACAGAGTACACAGAGGAAAGAAATGTGAGATTTACAGGTTTCTAGGAGCGGGTTCTCCTCTATTCAAGTTAGGTTTTGAAGATATCATGAACCCGACTTAGCATCTTTTGAATATATCGGTAAAACAACCCCTACCATCTTCTCTTCATTCCCATCACCTCAACAGGAGCGAAAATTCCCCCTTTGTGCCCTCTGTGCCTTTGTGGTTTATTTAATCCTATTTCCTCGCAGGACGAATTAACACCACAGGAGTCCTTTCATCAGAATTACCCGCGGGATTACTGCGTAATCCTTCCTCCAATAACTCCATCGAAACCCCAGAAGTCGCGGCTAAAACTTTAACAGCTTTTAAATCATTAACATCCACGATCGCGGCTTGTAAACCCGTTTCTCGCTTAATGCGATCGACGACTTCTTGAGGATTTTCCGGTCCTAATACAATAAACTGATCATAGGGCGGTAAAGTACCCGTAACATCATCAATTAATCGTGCTTGCTCACCGGCTAATTGATAAAAAGCACCTCGTTTCCCTAAAACGCGCGCGATCGCGCCTCCGACAAAAGCAAATAACACTCGCGTAGGGCCAACAATATCAACTAAGGCTTGTAAGCCACAAGCCGTCGCCAAACTCGAAGTCGGTAAAAAGAAATAACAAATCCGTCGAGCTACCCAACCGGGTTTGATCTCAGTAGGATGACGAAAACGCCCCTGCATAATAGCAACGGGAGTTTCCCCAATGGTAATTACATCCCCTTCCTGAGCATGGGGAGATACATATTTCTTAACGACTTCCACGGGATCATCAATCACACTTAAGAGATGAGTCTTAATGGGAAATACCTCACCCACACTCACCGATCGCGCTTTGGGTGTACTGTTAGCAGGATACTGTAAAGGTAAAACCACATGACTTTTCTTGGGAATACGTCCACCGGGGCCATAAGTGACATAACGAATCTTAACCCACGCGGCTTGTAACTCCTGTAAATTCGGCCCCGTAATATCCACACAAACCCTAATTTTCGTAGTACCCCGTAACTTTACAATATAGGCAAACCAATAATCATCGGATCTGGAGCTCGCGTCTTGATGACAAGGAATAACCTTAACCCGATAAGAGATATCATCCAAAGAGCCTTCGGATAAAAGCTTAACGCGTGCCGTTATCTCCGGTAACATAATCTCCAGATTTTCCGTTAAGTTACGAAACTCCATTTCCCCCACTAACTGATAATGGGTAGGATCAGATAAGGATAATTTCCATTCACCCGTAGTTAGTTCCAGTTTATTACCCGCGCGCCCACGATATTGTAATTCTAGCCCTAAAGCCCCCACAGCCAACACAGACGCGGCCGCGGTTATTCCCAATACAATACTTCCGATCACTCTTTCACCCACCAATAACAATATCTTGTCTAATGTATACCAAAAGGAAGAAGGAAGAAGGAAGAAGGAAGAGGCAATAAAAGGAATGGGTTTCAGCCATTGAGAATCTCCTGGCTCTTTTTGCCCTTGGGATATCTGTAAGAATTTATTTTCTGAGGTTTTAGGTGTTAAGTGACACGATCGCGCATCCCTAATATAGATATAACGATCGTGTGTGTATCTTATTTAGTCCCTGATCCTCCCCTACAGAGGCACGGCTGATTAACCCCTCTCTTACTCAAGCAAGAGTCTCATCCCAAAAGTCCTCTTCAAGAGCAAAAGTTATTGAAAGTCCTCTTCAGAGGACTTCAGCTTTGAGACAGGGACTTAAGTCCCTGGCGGATCAGGGCGAGAAGTTAACAAGTTTTTCAACACCATCAAAGGTTGCTCCAAATCTGCCAAACTCTCCATCACCAATGCCGCGTCACTAAAATCTTGATGCCTGGTATAGTCATTAACCGTCACCACCGTCTTTAAGCCCGCCTGAGTCGCGGCAATTAACCCCTGTTGGGAATCTTCGATCGCGATACACTCTTGGGGTTGTAAACCCATCTGCTCTAAAACATAAAGATAAATATCCGGCGCGGGTTTCTTGCGAGGGACAATATCCCCCGCGGCAATCACCTCAAACCAAGAAACCGCGTGGGGCGCGATCGCGTATTCCAATAAACCAATCGCATTAGGTAACGCGCTAGTTGTCGCAATCGCCAAACGTAACCCTTCCTTCTTCGCATTTTCTAATAACTCTCTTACCCCCGGCCGTAAAGGAATAGAACCCGTCGCGAGTAACTCTTGATAAAACCTTGTTTTAGCCTTATGCAAATTAGCCACGAATTCATCAAAACGAGGAGGAGGGGTAAAATCGGGATGATCGCGATCAAGAAAATAACAAATACGCTCCTTACCACCTGCGACATCCAACAATTCCCCATACAGAGAAATCGGCCAATTCCAGTCCAAACCAGCCTCGGCAAAAGCCCGATTAAACGCGACACGATGGCCATCACGTTCAGTTTCCGCGAGAGTCCCATCAACATCAAATATTAACGCTTTTAGTTCCGACATAGTTATGATATTTATTCCTTCTCATATAGAGTAGTACAAACCCGACAAATTAAGTACGGTTTTCCCGAAAAAACATCACTTTTGTCACCCATCTTCCCGCCAGATCAAGGTAGGGTAACTACACCCGAAAAAGTAGGGTTCCCTCGATTGTTATTTTCCGACACAATTAGCACAATATGAATGTAAGCAAACGAGCTTAACAACCAAAAACAACAACGATTATCAAAGAGGCAAAAATTATGTTGATTCGTTATTGGCCCCCTTTCACCGAACTCGAAAAAGTCCGTCGTCAAATTGACCGCGCTTTTGAACAAATTACCGATACAATTGAACATCAACCGGAAGCCAATTGGCGGCCTTCCATCGAATTAAAAGATAAAACTGATTGCCTAATACTCAAGGCATATCTACCCGGAATAGAACCAAAAGATTTAGATATTCAAGTAACAAAAGACTCCGTTTCCCTTGCCGGCGAACGTCGATCAGACGCAGAAGATGAGAAATTAGGATATTATTATACCGAATTTCTCTATGGCAAATTCCATCGTGTTTTAAACCTGCCAGTACCCATTATTAATGATCAAGTTCATGCCGACTTTACCAATGGAGTATTAACCCTGACATTACCAAAAATAGTAGAAGCCCGTGAGAAAGTTGTCAAACTTAATCTCGGTGAAGTTCTCGATAGCCCCAAAAATGCTGCATTAGAAGGAAATAGTTAATCTATTTCTATCTGAGATAATGACACTCCTCCCGTTAACGAAAAATAGATAGATAATCAAAACTCCCGTGGCTGGTAACACGGGAGTTTTTTTTGAAATATAGCAGAAGGAAGAAGCCATAAAATCAAGGGTTTGGGCCCTTAAGAACTCCTAACACTTTTGGCGGTTGTGATATATAGTGTTAACCTTTCAGAAGTAAAACTTGTGGCACAGGCATCTTGCCTGTGAGGGGCTCTGATCCCTGCATTTACATCTCAAATGGAATTGCTATATTTACCAAACCAATACAGATTTAAGACGTAATAACTTTAAACACATCTGTGTTTATCTGCGTTTAGCCGCGGTTAAATAAATTCACCTAAACTATAATTACAGGAAGTGATAGGGTGGGAGAGCATTACTTAAATGTAATTCCCAATAGGGTGTTAAAAGTTGCCATTCTTGCACTCTCTCCCCCAGAAGAAACTCCTCTTGACGTGAGACAAGGAGATAAAGTCGCTCGATCGCGTCTTGGGGTTCTCCCAAAAGAGTATGATAATGACTATTAAAAAAAGTCCGTAACTCTTCCCATTGCCGTTTCTGTTGCTCTTCATATTCTTGCTGTCGTTGATAGGCGCGTTTCTTCCGCAAAAAATACTCACGCCCTGACATCTCTGGGGTTTCACCTACTGACAATAACTGAGAAGTTTCAAAATCTTTAGGAATACACTTTAATAAGTATTCTCCCTTTCCTTCAAAATCATTTAATTTGGGCAGATAGAGATCACTCTGGGATTCTAAATGCTCTAATAATTTCTCCCTAGAGAGAAAATAAGTACCAAAGCGAAGGGGTAAAACAGTCGTTTTTTGGAACATTTCACAGAGGACGCGATCGTGGGATAATACTGCTTCCATCAGACGCGCTTCATTATCTTTTAAATCCTCTAGGGATAATTCTGGCTCCACCAGAGCCGCGACTTCTTTATTACTAATAATAAGTTCGAGTGGATTCACTAAACCCAAAGGTAATTCAAAAGGTACTTTAAGTGGTTTAAGAAACGCGTAAGTGTACATGAGATATCTCCTAAAATTATCGTAGTGCAGGCATCTTGCCTGCTTTCGGACACATATAGGTGCTAAATGATTTGCACAATTCAGGTAGGGGCAATCCCCCCGTGGTTGCCCCGCTCCCCCCCAACCCCGCGCGCGCAGGGGGCAATGAGGGGTAGGCACGGGGGCGCTACCCCTACAAAACAAATCTTTATGAATGATTGAGACTTGCTATATATTATTTTCAATGGGGAGTTAATTGAAGGGCAAAAGTAATTTTAGTCTTGCCTGATTCCCATTGAGTATAATTAATTCCATATTGGGAAGAGCTATTTTTAGGTGGATGATAATCTATTTCTGTACCATTAATCCAAATGCCTAATTCCGGTGAAATTGTTTCTAATTTCTCTTCTATTTGTCTTAATAGGCTTTCGATACCCATCGGCTCCTTCATAATATTACTGTGTTGAGATTGCACAATCGCGTCATCGGGTAAGATATCTATATCAGAAGGTAAAAGTTGATTTGTCGTGACATCTATTTGCAGAGAAGTCCCAGAAACTTCGATTTGGAATATTACCATTAGTCGTAAAGTGCCAGTGATCCAATCACAGGAAGGAGACAAAACTTGCGCGTTTACTCCCCCCACTAATTGCATAATATCATAATTAGTTTTCACTATCTGCCATAATAATTTCTTGGTTAAATCTGGCATGAAAATCTCTAAGCCTAGCCAATTCAGTGTATCTAATGATTCCGGTTTTTCAATGGCATCCACCAGTTCACACGCGGTACTAATTAACTGATTAATCGGATCGGAAACTTGCACCTTCATCCCCGATTTTACGTTTTTTTTGATATAGTTTTGTGATATAATAAAACGTGATATCTGTTGTTTCATTAAAGCAGAAAAATAACCTTCTAGTAAATTTTGATTTGTTAATTTTACTTTGGTTTCTAACAACAAAGAAGGTTCTTGTAAGATATCACTAAATGTTTCAGTTGTGGACACGAAGGAAGATGATGCCAGACTCATTTCCCAGTCCTCTAAGGGGGGTATTTGCAAATCCGCCGCAGATTCTTCTAATAACCATTTTTCGCTTTCTACAGTCCAATTATTATCATACAAAAGGAAAGTATTCTGTGTCATCTCGGACGTTTTTTTCGGGGGAAAAAACTGGAAATTTTCAGTTTCATTAGGGGGATCAGGGATAAATTCAAAGGCCAATTTTAATTGTAGTTGACCAGACTGCCAGATGTTTCCGGGTTCAAGAAACTGGATATCACTCAAGTGGAAAAATTCTTTCAATTTCGGTGTAGCTGCTTGAATTTTCTGCTCGATATCGGCGATTAATTTCTGGCAAGGTATCGCGGTTTTGGTAATGTTAGTTTCTGAAGATTCGATCAGACTCCCTGGAGAAAGGAGCGATCGCGTCGTATCTTGATTAGTAACAAGATCAATACACCAAGAAGGAATGGGATCTCCCTTGAGAATCACAACCAGTCGTAGGGTTCCGGTTTCAGATATCTGATGAGATTGACTCACTTTAGCTTTAACACCCGCCAAAAGTCCCATGACATCATCAGAACTTCTGACAATATACCAGAGCAGTTGAGGGATAAAGTCCAAAACTCGAATGTAATCAGAGCAAGACTCCCCCCTTCTGGGGCTAGGGGGGGGGTCATTTTGCCAGACTTCGAGAACTTCCAGAGCTTCTTCACTGAGATAGGGAAGGAGATTTTCCGGTGTCTGAGGTATATTGGCAGGCCAACCACTATTGGGTGATCGTAATTCCGCGACAATATCGACTAATCGCTCCCAAGTTTCTAAAAGAGGTTGAGAAACCGTGGAGGGGAGTAGATGCGCCTCAAACCCAGCCCGATCCAATTTGACAATCGTCTGGCTAATCTTAGCAAAATCAAAGTCTGAGTATGTAATCGAGAGAGAAGTCACTGGATTTTGTTTATCGAAGAAGTCTCAACATTTAGCTGTAAAAAGTGTAAATGGTTATGCTCTCCACTATGAGTCGTGATCGCGATTCCCGAAGTCCCCCAAGACGCGATCGCTCTGGGAGTCACAGGCCCAAGAATATGACCAATATCATTACCATCATTATCTAAAATCATAATATCTCCTACTGCATCTGCGAGGACATAACCCCAAGTTGCCGTACAAGCACAAACAGGAACAGTTTCTAAGGGAATACGCTTCACTTGCAAAGGCCTTAATTTAATCACTAAGAGGGAGGCTGGATTTCCATTGGCAATCCCAAATAAAGTATAAGGCTCGGAAGTCCGTTGCAAAAGAGTTAGTTTCACAGATACCCGAAGTGTGCCCACTAAATTACCCCGACGAGTATAAACACGGAAAACGGTTTGGGGAACATCTTTCGGATCTTTGTGGATATGCCACACTGTGAGAAGATGACCTCCATCTAAAGGAATTAATTCAGGAAGTCGTTTTGTCGGTAGGGGAATGGTACGCGAGAGTGATAAAATTTCACCTACAGAAGTATTTCCTTTTTGGGAAACGGTATAAAATCTTAGTTCCCCTGCTAAACCAATGGCTAACCAACGATTATCAGGAGACGCGATCGCTTTATAAAGAGTATAGTTTTTCGTCCCTGTAGAAGTCTGTAATTCTTGGGTGGTTAACTCTAAGTCTTCCGTTTTTCCCTCTAAATCTACATTCCATAAGGGATTTCCTACTTTTGAGAGATCCTGGTTGAGCCAGTAAATATGTTTCTGGGTTAATACATAACAACCCCCCTCCACAGGGATTAAACTTCTCACCGAATTCGGTATACGAATTACTGTTGGCGTTTCTCCTAAGAGGGGATCTTGTCCTCTTTGACACCACACAGTCAGTTGTCTGCCTATGGCAGTATACAAATATGTATCTGCCGCCGCTAATAAGGGTTTAGGGGGTATATTCGTGGCGGAAACAAATGGGGGAGTAGGTAGATAATAGGTAGTCGGGGGTTGATTTGCGGTCACTTTTGATTGAGGTGGCAGCACGATGGTATCTCTAGTCCCCAAAGGAATAACCTGATCACCGATTTCTTTAACTTTCTCATCCTCCATTGCCACTCTCAAAGCTTGAGCCATTGTCGCCGCGTTGGCAAAACGACGTGCCGGTAATTTTTCTAAAGATTTTTTGATAATCTCCTTTAACGCGTCCGGTAGGATGTCGGGTATATCAAAGCGTTGATTCAAATGAGCCCACATCAAGTCTCCGGGGTTTCCATGAAAAGGGCGATCCCCAATCAGCATTTCGTATAATAAAACCCCCACCGCGTATATATCTGACATGGGAGAGAATAAACCATAAAATCTCTCCGGCGCCATATACGCGGGGGAACCTACCGTCGCCGCGGGGGAAATTTCCTGTTTTTGAAGGGTACTACCAATTTCTGGCAAACGACGAGCAATCCCAAAATCCGAGAGTCGAGGCAACCAACTCGTAGAATTTAAGGTTAAGAGAATATTTTCCGGTTTAATATCGCAATGAATTACACCACGATCGTGGGCATATTCCAATCCCGCTAAGACACCTAAGATTAACTGGAGTCCTTCCATCACTCTTAAAGGTCGTTCCTGTTCCATTAGAGCGCGAAGTGTTCCCCCCTCACAATAGTCCATCACCAGATAACGCCCCGTTGCCGTATGCTCCAAAGCACGACAGGTGACGATATTGGGATGTTGCAAGGTAATCAAAAACCACAGCTCGCGTAAAAATTCGCTGGTTGGGGCTCGTTGATGACTTAACTCCTTGAGAGCTACCAATTTTGTCGTTGAGCCAGCATCTTTGCCAGGAATACGTCGTACACTGGCACAATATACCCGCCCAAATTGTCCTTGTCCCACTAAGCCCAAAATCCGATATTTAGAATGCCCCATAGCCCATTTCTGTCCACCTTTTCACTCAATTATGCCCCTTTTCCAGTACATCTGTTTTTAATTCCGCTAATATAAATTTATTAACATTTGTTACAAATTTTCCCTGATCTGAATGAACCCATCGGTGCAGTCTATGTTAACAACAGTGTCTCCTCAACTCAATTTCCAAGAAACAGACATCGGCTCCACTAAAATTATAGATTCGCGGGAGTTATATCGGTCTTGCCATGTCTGGCTACCTAACTGGAAAGAGCGTATCGCGGCCATTTGTGTCGATAACGAGTATTACAGTTTATTCCGGGCTGTTAAAGATGCAGAGGAAACTCTGACTTTAGTTACTAAACTAGGAAGGAAAGGTAATAAGACTGTAATTACCAAAATTCCTAAAGGTTATGCGATCTGGGTGATTGAGCCCGAAGCTATTCCAGTCAAGTAATCTTAACATGACTTGGGATCGGCATCGACTCCTTTCCATGACCCCCCTTTAGGATTAATGATATCATTACCCTCCCTGAATGTTTCATTATTTACCCTGTATCTATCTTTCACCCTTTCTTCCTCACTCAATAAGGAATAAATATGGTCAAAATTATTAAGTTAGAACCCATTGCTGAGGAAATGGCTGTTCAAACTAATTCCAATATTCTAGCTGCCTTGCTCTCTAAAGAATTGCACGTCTTGAAAGAATGTGGTGGCCGCGGAATGTGCGCGACTTGTCACGTTTATATTAAAGATGGGATCGATGGTTTATCAGGAATGACTCGTCGTGAACAGCGTACATTAGAAGTTATTACTACTGCTAAACCCAATTCCCGTCTCGCCTGTCAAGCCCAAATTCAGGGAGATGGTGTTATTGTTGAGTTACCCACTGGGATGTATCTTAACGCGATCGAAAATGTGGAATCTCTTATTGGTCGTCGCGCTGAACAGGATTTATTACACCCAATTACGGGTCAAGTTGTGGTCGAATCTGGCAAACTTATTACTCGTTCTATTGTTAATCAACTCAATGAAACTAAGTTCCAAGTAGGACAGTATTTGGCTCGCACCACAGAAGCATAATTTGATCCGGGGAGAGACATTTTTTGGGGAGTCTCTTCCCTATAATATACCCCGTATTTCCGCTTTATGGGTTTGACAGTTAATGAAAAAATCTCTGAAATAACCGACTTTCATTACTATTGCCTCTTGCCTGTTCCCTCTTAAGTGCTGTATCATTAACTCTAATCTTTAATCTCAAATCTGCAATGGTATTAAGTCAACTTGACCGTTTAAGTAGAGAGTGTGATGGTCGCTATGCCACTAAGGTCGAATTAAGTTTTTTGAAAGATTATCTACGTTCGGCTAGTATCCGACTGACTATTTATCAAAAACTGCAAAATATTGACAAAGATATTGTTACTGAAGTAGAAGCGAAAATGCGCTCTATTAATCCTAATTTCTTTCGTCAGGCTGGAGTAGATATTTCGCCAAAATGGCGCGCCGATACCTCTCGAATTTTGAGATATATATCAACAGCCGTCCTGATTAATGATCCACAACGCCTCCGCGATCGGATCTTAACTTGGTTTGAAGTAATATTAACCTCTTTGAATGCGAAAGAAACTACTGGAGTTACTTATGAAGTAATGCAAGAGGTGATTAAACCCCTATTCACCCTGGAAGAACAAAATTTATTAATGCCTATTTTGGAACTGGTCCGCACTAAACTTGGTAGTTAAAATCAAGTGTTCCATTAGTCATATTTTTTCCCATTGGGCAAAATAGCCCCGGCAAAAATAGCTCCTTTGAGATCGGCCCCAGCCAAAATAGCCCCTCGTAAATTAGCTTCTTTTAAGTTAGCATGAGACAAGAGAGAGCCTGTCAGATTGGCTTGACTAAGATTACTATTATTAAGATTAGCCCCCGTCAGATCCGCGTTCATTAAACAAGCTTTACTTAGATCAACACTGGTTAAGTTGGCATAGCTGAGATTTGCTTCTATTAAATAGGCACCGCTGAGGTTCGCCTCACTTAAGTAAGCCCCGGATAAATTAATCTTAGTTAAAAGTTTTCGACTTAAATCGAGATTGCCTAAATCAGCACCACTCATATTAATGCCACTAAGATGACAACCCTGAAAAGCTATTTTTCGCAAATAAGTTTTACTAAGATTGGCTTTACTAAGATTGGCTCCTGTTAAATTCGCTTCACTGAGATCGGCTTCTTCTAAACAAGCTCCATTGAGAAAAGTTTCACTTAAATTGGCGCGTCTAAAATTCACTTTAATCAGTGTGGCTTTAGTTAAATCGGCTCTGGTTAAATTAGCTCCGGCTAGATTAGCTCGAGATAAATCCGCTTGAATAAGAATGGTAATACTTAGATCTGCATCTTTAAGATTACATTGAGAAAGGTCTGCATTTTCTAAATTTGCCTGAGTGAGATTCGCTTTAATTAAATAGGCTTTACTAATATTGGCATGATTAAGGTTAGCATTAGTAAGGTTCGCGGCACTCATATCGGCACCACTCAAGTTGACATTGCTTATGTTGGCACTACTGAGATTTGCCCAATTAAGATGCGCTCCACTAAGGTTAGCACCATAAAGGTTAGCACCACTTAAATTGGCTCCACTCAAACTCGCCCCACTTAAATTGGCTCCACTGAGGTTGGCATGACAAAGATCGGCTTTACTAAGATTAGCTCGACTTAAATGGGCATTACTTAAATCGGCTTCACTGAGATTGGCCCCAATGAGGTAGGGTCGATTTTGCTGATCAAGTTGGTTTTCCGAAATGTCGGTAGAGCGTGAACTAACGACGGTGAGAACTATTCCTTTAAGGTTAGCCCGATGGAAATCTCGTTCTCCGTCTGCATATCGTTTGAGAAGTTCTATCGCATCCATTAATAGCAGTGTCACAAAAAAAGGGAAACGGGTAATAAAAATATGGACTCTCAGATGAGAAGGCAATGCACACTGATGACACAGTTGTAGGTTATATAGTCAATTCATAATTATTGTGTTGTTTTCAGTATAACAGTTCTATCGTCTTAAGCCACTTTCTTATGATTTTGAGTATAATCGCGTATGATTATGAAACCCATACCAATTTTTAAATACCCTTTTTCTCAAATGGCATGGAAACCGCCAAGGAGTGAGCCTCCATAAAAGCTTGGCGGTTGAAAGCCCCATAGGGAAACTCAAGGTAGTATTAATTTTGAGTTAAAGCTTTCATAATGGTTTCGTGGTCTTTTCCTTGCTCTACCATCGCTTCTATGGGTTTTATACGTTCACTTAAACCTAGTACAAAGCGATTGGCATCGGCTCCTATTGATTCACAAGTTGTTTGCAGACAGAAAAGCTCTCTTCCTGTCAGTTGACTAAAGAATGAACTGAGAATTCCGGCTTCTAAAAAACAGGTAGGTTTATTATTTTTATGCCCTTGGGAGGCAAAGAGGGAATGGGTAATTTTTACAATAAGAAATCCTCGATTGTTATAGGTTGGATCGAGTTCAAATAATCCCCAACCATTAGTTTTCCAAAGTTGTTGTAAACACTGGATAAATTGCACCATATTCATTTGCGAAATTGGTTGTTCATAATATTCGCTTACTTCTTCACAGAAACGAATATAAAAACTTTTTCCCCACCATTTTCCACAATTATATAAAACCAGAGAAGAGGCTTGGCCTGTTTCTTTTTCCAAGCCGGTGTAAATGGCTTTAATTAAGGTTTCTGGTAAGGCAATCAGGCGATCGCCTCGCCTTGTTTCTAATAAACCTAGTTCCAGATCGCCGCGGATATAAGTATCGGAGGCAAAGTAATTGCCAGGAATACGGGGTTGTTTGACTAACTCAGCAATATTAATCATAGGTAAGTAGATAAATGGAGAAAGCAAAATTGTACAAAACTGATTTCTCTTTTGGGTAGAAAGTTTTTTACTTAAGCTGAGAAAATGTTTTGAGTTTGTTCGAGGAAGGGCTCTAACAGCTCTAATGCTTGTGCGGGCAATACCTCTTTGAAACGGGCTTGCAATAGCTGATAAATTTTGGCTTCAATTTCTTGACTTCGGTGGGCATTGACTAGGCCTGATAGCCATTCTCCTGCGCGTTGATTGAGAAATTCAGAGTCATTGAGTAGCATTGCCATCCCACAATGGCGCACTGTCAAAAGCCAATTTGTGAGCGATCGCTCTAATATTTCTTCTTTGACATTGGGAAAGGTGTTTTGTAATTCATCGCTTACTGATTGAAAAACCGTAAGTTCTTTTTCCCGCAAGAGTTCATAGGTTTTTAAACGTGCCGCGATCGTTGCTACATAGCGTTTAAAGGCGGTAATTTCTTCGGGTTTGAGATAACGAGTTTCGGCTTCAACCAGCAGCGATTCTAGCTCTGGGTGCATAAGTATCTGGGGGATAAGGGATTAAAATTTAATGGCTAATGATGGCTTACAAATAGCTGAAATTGTTTTATTTCATAAGCTTTGAGCGCGCTCATCGGGTCAAAAATGACTGATGCACCCGAAGCCATGAGCCAAAACAGTTAGAAAATATTAAGGAGATCATCAAGGGTAACATCTTGAGTATCAACCTCAGAAAACGTGGGGATAGGAGTGGGTGTGGGTAAAGCACCAATGATGGGAGTACCATCCCAAGGAAATAATTTAAAAAAATCGCCCACGGAAATGGTTAAATCTTGTAAATTACTCACTTCTTTGGGGGTTTTGCCATTGCTACTTTCGACAATAGCGTTTCCCGACCAATTACAATTGCTAAAAAAGTCTTGGACTGACTGTTCTAACCAGTAAACTCCATCATTCATCGCAACACTGCTCCATCTTGCAATCGCCGTTGAATATCTCGCGCAGTCGCGCCTTCATTTAACCAGAAAGAGGCCGCGTCAATCCGATCGGGGTTGCCTAAGAGAAACTTGCAATAGGTTTCTCCCATGGAATAACATTGTAGTTCAATACAACTAAGAGACTTTTTCACTAAACAACTGAAAAATCCGGCAAATAATCCTGCATATAAGTGACAAACAGGTTTACCGACATCTCCGAGTGTACGAGCCACTGCGGAATCGAATAGGTTAATAAATATACAACCATGTTTGCGATCGCTCATATCTACTTCCCAGCGTCCCCATCCTTGGGCGGTGAAGGGCCACCACCAGGTTTCTAGTAAAAACATTAAGTTGGATTGACGAATATTATGACCAAATTCTTCGGCAAACCACTTTTGGAAAAAGTCAGCATCCTCAGTTCCCCATTGACAACCAATGGTGTACATAATGACGGATGAGGCCGAACCTACTTCTTCTTCTAGCCCCTCTACCAAGCCAATAATAAAATCTTCGCTGGTGAAGATGTTACGGGCATTATTCCAGTCCGTAACGGTACCTTGTTTGGAGTCAAAGGTAAAAAAATCCTGAAAGCGGTAGTGGTTATGAGTTTTGGGATAACGCTGTTTCAGGGTGGATACAGCCGTGGCGGTGGTTTCTCTTTGAACGGTAGAGACCATCTGCACAATTACTCCTTCTGCGTATAAGTTAAGTCAATTTTGGGGGACTTTGGGTACAAGAATGTCCCTCCAGGGGTTTAATAGGACAAGCGAAGGGCTTGTCTTTGCCGGTAGTCTTCGCCAAAATACACCTTGGCAAGGGGTGTCTTTTCACGAAGGCGAGATTTTTACCTATAAGAGGACAGATCACAACTCCTGATGTTACATTTACTTTAGCATTTTCTGGGTGCTTAGGAATCAATCTTGGCTTTTTTGATATTTTTGGGGATAACCTCCTTGAGTTTGCCTGAAGTATTTACTTTGTCCAAGCAAAGGCGGCAACTCTTGTCTGTTTGTTGCTCATTGTTTCTCAATCAGTTTTTTGATTTTCTGTTATTTCTGAAGTGGGAACTGTTGTTTTATGAGTGGAAAAAGTGAGAAACCTTTTTTCTTAATCAATACCTTCGCCCAACCTAAAAAATGATTTTTGTGGTGGTGGGTTTGATACCCGCGTGGGTTGAGCGATCACTAAACCCGGGAAATTGGGATGGGTTTGGCCATTGCCCAACCCAACCGACAAAAATGGCGCAGGTATTGTTAATTGGACACTCGCGATTAGTTATAGGAAATAATGGAGATTTGCCCAATTAGATCAAGCATTAATGATTTGAGAAGACTATGAGTATTTGTTGATGATTTAGGCTACAAAGGCAAGGATTCCAGAAGGTGTCGAAGATTGCCCCATTAGTGAATATGTTATTGTCTTGGCAGAGCATAACTGGGTTAACTTAGTTAATCAAGAACTTAATCTTTTTCCGTTGTCTTGTAGGGAAGCGGCATCCCCCGCCCCGCTTTCCTCCCCAAATTTTGTTCTTGGGGTCTTTCGCGGGTTATTCTTATGAAACATAACGCGTGCATTACGATTGGTATTAATCAATATCATTTTGTCCAGCCTCTTAGTTACGCGCAGGAGGACGCGGAGGCGTTACAGAATTTTCTGCAAACAGAAGGAAATTTTGCCTCTGATGGGTGTTTGCTTTTAACGGATTCTTCTCCTGATATGTGGGGCCATTCGACTTATCCGAATCGAGAGAATATTCTGCAACAGCTTGATGCCGTATGCTCTGAAAAGATTGAACCCGGAGAAATGCTCTGGTTTTTCTTTAGTGGTTATGGGATTAACCATGAGGGGCAAGATTATCTTCTCCCTATTGATGGTAATCCTGCGGATGTTGTGGGGACTGGTATTGCGGTGCGATCGCTGCTCGAAACTCTGAAAAAGGCTCCTACGGAGACGGTTTTAGTATTATTGGATATTAACCGTAGTCAAGGAGTCCACACGGGGGTACCGGTGGGCGTTCATACCGCGGAATTAGCACGAGAGTTAGAAATTCCTACGATTCTTTCTTCTCAACCTCATCAAGTCTCTCGTGAAACGTCGGCCTTACGTCATGGTTTTTTTGCCGCGGCTTTATTGGAGGGTTTACGTTCGGGAAAATGTCATACACTCAAGAGTCTGGAGGTGTTTTTACGCGATCGCGTACCTCAATTAAGTGAACACCATCTGCGTCCTCGCCAAGAGCCTTTGGCTGTGATTAATCCCGTTGGCAAAATTCATCAGGTGATTTTACCTGATAATTTAGTCTCTTTTGAGAGTGAAGTATCTCCAGTACATGAACAAAATGGGGTGGCTGTTGGTGTGGCGACGGAAAATCTTAAAGATAGTCACACGATGGGTTTTAATGATCAGAATTCTAGTTCTGGTGGGGGCATTGCTACTTTAAGTCGTCCTACGTCTGCATCTGAGGAGGTTTCAGAGGAAATGGTTTCTAAAAATGGTAAAGATCAAACTCCGCCGTCTGCTCCTGATGAAGAATCAGGCTCGGATCGCTCGTTTTTACAGCATTTATTGATCTGGAGTTTGGGAACCGCGGTGGTTTTACTTTTGGGTGTTTTCTTTATTAATCGTGATGTTTTTATCACTAAGGAAAATGGGAAAAAGTCTCAGAAAATAGCTAAGACGGAAAAGGTGCAAAAATCGGTTCCTGCCTATCCGCCTCAGACTGAGAAAAAACAGAGTCCAGCCTCCGTTGCGCCTACTCAGAGTAAGCCTCAGGAAAAACCAATGGACACCAATGCGGCTGTTTCTCCGGTGACACCTACCAGTGGTGCTAAGGACACTCCTCAACCTGTTACTAATACACCTAATAAGGACCTGGAAAAATCAAATTTATCCAGTCAAGGACTTCTCGATCAATCGAGATTGTTATTAAAAGGTAATTCGGCTTCTAGTTACAATAAGGCGATTAATATTGTCCGGCGTATTCCCCCCAGTGATCCTCTTTATCCTGATGCACAAACTAATATTGAGCGCTGGAGTAAGAACATTTTTGAAATTGCCCAAAGTCGCGCTAATTCGGGTAATTTCCAAAGTGCCATCAACGCGGCGAAGTTGGTTCCTAATCTTAATGTGCCCATTTATACTCAAGCACAAGACGTGATCGCAAAATGGGAAACTTCCGCGAAACGCGAGCAAGTGAATAATGAAACCTTGAAAAAAGCCCAAGGGAAAATTACACGCGGTTTAGCTTCTTCTTATAATCAGGCGATCGATTTGGCTAGTCAAGTTAAACCGACTGATCCTAAGTATGATCAAGCTCAACAATTAATTCGTGAATGGAGTGATGTGATTTTTAAGATCGCGCAATTACGAGCGAGTCAAGGCCGATATCCTCAAGCGGTGGAAGCGGCTAAATTAGTTCCTCCAAATACTCCTTCTTATCAGGATGCTCAAAACTCGATCGCGGAGTGGAAAAATAAGAAGTAATAAGTAAGGAAGAAGGAAGAAGGAAGAAGGAAGAAGGAAGAAGGAAGAAGGAAGAAGGAA
>JBBITB010000049.1:0-43710 GCA_037440985.1 Microcoleaceae cyanobacterium bin_387 | reverse complement strand
AGGTAATAGGTAATAGGTAATAGGTAATAGGTAATAGGTAATAGGTAATAGGTAAGTTTCCTTCTTCTTTCTTCCTTTGTGCCTTTGTGCCTTTGTGGTTTATTACTTATTCCCTCTTCCCTCTTCCTTCTTCTTCCTTCTTCCCTCAATTATGTCAAGTTTGGTAGGTTGGGTAAAGCGAAGCGAAACCCAACACCGATTACACTGGGAAAAGTTGGGTTTTGCGCTGCGCGCACCCCAGGGGAACGTACCTCAACCCAACCTACCTCTTCTTCTTTGTGCCTTTGTGGTTTATTTCTTCTGCCCTCTTCCTTCTTTTAGACTGAGAAAAGTGGGGTTTCCTACCTCAACCCAACCTACATATTATTACCCATTACCCATTACTCATTACCCATTACCTTCTTTAAATTATGTCAAGTGAATTGCTGCAACAAGTTCGACTATTAGATCCCGTTTCAAAAACGGATCAAATCGCGGATATCCTAATTGTGGATGGTATGATTAATACCATTCAGAATAACATTAATGACTGTTGTACTGATACCATTGTGCGAGACTGTCATGGAATGGTATTAGGGCCGGGTTTAATTGACTTATATAGTTATAGTGGGGAACCGGGTTATGAAGAAAGAGAAACCCTAGATTCTCTGATGGAAGCAGCAAGCATGGGAGGGTTTACACGCGTTGGGATTTTACCTAAGACAAACCCTCCTCTTGATAACCCCGGAGCTTTGGCTTTTTTCCATCAACGTCTCGGTTATTCTTCTCTTTCCAGGGGAGTAAACTCAGAGATAAAGTCAACTTCTCTCTATTTTTGGGGCGCGTTGACGATGGGAGTAGAAGGGAAACAAATGACGGAGTTAGGGGAATTAGCTAAGACTGATATTATCGGTTTTACTGATGGTTTACCTTTGGATAATTTGTTATTAATTCGACGGGTTTTGGAATATATTAAACTTTTGAATAAACCGATCGCGTTTTGGCCTTGTGATCGCGCTTTAGTGTCGAATGGTGTGATGCGAGAGGGTGGTTATTCGACTCGTTTAGGTTTACCCGGAAACCCGGCTTACTCGGAAACATCGGCTTTAGCGGCTTTATTAGAAATAGTAGAAATGATTGGCACTCCGATTCATATTATGCGGGTATCGACGGCACGGAGTGTGGAATTAATTAGAGCAGCTAAAGAGAGAGGAGTACCGATTACGGCGAGTACAACTTGGATGCACTTATTATTAGAAACTAAGGCGATTAGTAATTATGATCCTAATTTACGTCTTGATCCGCCTTTAGGTAATTCTCAGGATCGATTAGGATTAATTCGAGGGGTAAAAGAGGGGATTATTGACGCGATCGCGATCAATCATTGTCCTTATACTTATGAGGAGAAAACTGTCGCGTTTGCCGATGCTCCTCCGGGCGCGATCGGTTTAGAATTAGCTTTACCGTTACTCTGGCAGGAATTAGTAGAAACGGGAGAATTAACCGCGTTAGAATTATGGGAGGCGTTAAGTACAAAACCAGCCCATTGTTTGGGACAAAATCCGTCAATTGTCCAAGAGGGAAATCCCACAGAATTAACCCTATTTTCTCCCCAAAAAAATTGGACGGTGGAGGGGAAAAATTTAAAATCTCTTTCCCTTAATACCCCCTGGTTGGGCAGTCAATTAACGGGTAAAGTTGTGAAGATTTTTAATAGTTAAATGTGGTAGAAGAGGGAAGAAGGAAGAAGGAAGAAGGAAGAAGGTTAACAATTGACAATTGACAATTGACAATTATCAATTATTGATTATTGATTATCAATTGCCCAATCCCCAATCCCCAATCCCTAATCCCCATTTCCCATTCCCTATCTCCGCCCTTAGTTGTGAAAGCTCACTTCAGATTAATTCTGAGTACCCGAAGAAGTAGGAGAATAAACAGGAGAAGGATTAATTTCGCCTAGACGCTCCGGGGGCCAAAAACGCACCACTGCACGGCCGATAATATTCTTACGAGGGACATATCCCCAAAAATGACTATCATAACTATTATTGCGATTATCCCCTAATACTAAATATTGATTAGTGGGGACGGTTTCCGGCCCCCAATTATAATGAGGGGGTTCCGCGATATACTCTTCCTTAATAGGTTGGTTGTTGACAAAAACTTTGTGATTTTTGACTTCTACTGTATCCCCAGGCAAACCAATAATGCGCTTAATAAAAGCATCTTTATATTGTTTACTAAGGACTTCCGTAGGACTGAAGACAACTATATCACCCCGTTGGGGATCTTGGAAGTTATAACTAATTTTATCAACAATCAGGCGATCATTAATTTGTAATGTCGGTAACATCGAGCCAGAGGGAATATAACGCGCTTCCGCGACAAAGGTGCGTATGCCAAAGGCTAAGATTCCACTTAACGCGATCGTCTTGAGCCCTTCTATCCAGGGATTTTCGCGGGTTTGTGGTTTTGGGGTATCGTCAGCAGTTTGATCAACTTGATTCGGCAATGGTGTCATAGAGTATTTGTAACTATCGTGGCTAAAATGGTGATCAGTAAGTGTATCAATAACTTTGATTTATTGATCTCTAGTATAGCACTGTTTTCGGCACAGAGGGGTTCGACTCAGAGAAATCGGGTTTCAACCTTTAACTTTAACAATACTTTGCAGATATGGTGCAGAATTGAGGATATCTGTTATTTATTTTACACCCCGATCGCGTATATGTCATCCCATTCTAGTTTATTAATTCGTGATGCCCGTATCCTGTTACCCAATGGTGATTTTCTCCCAGGGGATGTCTTGACAGTTGATGGTAAAATTGTCCAAGTCGCGTCCCATATCGAGAGGCCCCAAGAGCGCGATCGTGTCATCGACGCGAAGGGTTTAACATTATTACCAGGAGCGATCGATCCCCAAGTCCATTTTCGGGAACCCGGATTAGAGTATAAAGAGGATTTATTTACAGCCAGTTGTGCCTGTGCCAAGGGTGGCATCACCTCTTTTTTAGAAATGCCAAATACTCGACCTTTAACAACTACCCAAGCCACATTAGATGATAAACTCAAACGAGCCTCGGAAAAAAGTGTCGTTAATTATGGTTTTTTCATTGGAGCCACCGCAGAAAATTTACCCGACTTATTAAACGCGAATCCCACTCCGGGCATTAAAATTTTCATGGGTTCAATGCACGGTGATTTATTAGTAAATCAAGAGGAAAAATTAGAGGCGATTTTCGCTCAAGGAAAACGATTAATCGCGGTTCACGCGGAAGATCAAGAAAGAATTAATCAACGTCGTCAAGAATTTGCTGGAATTACTAATCCCGCGATTCATTCCACAATTCAAGATAATGAAGCCGCGTTATTAGCCACAAAATTAGCTTTAAAATTATCAAATAAATATCAACGACGTTTGCATATTCTTCATTTATCCACAGGAGAAGAAGCCGAATTATTACGACAAGAAAAACCAAATTGGGTAACGGCGGAAGTCACACCACAACATTTATTATTAAATATTAGTGACTATCATAAAATAGGCACATTAGCACAAATGAATCCCCCCTTACGATCGCCCCTTGATAATGAGATTTTATGGAAAGCCTTATTAGATGGAGTGATTGATTTTATCGCGACGGATCACGCCCCCCATACCTTAGAAGAAAAAGGGAAAGGATATCCCAATACACCTTCAGGAATGCCCGGAGTTGAGACATCTTTACCGTTAATGTTAACTCAAGCTATGCAGGGGCGCTGTAGTGTTCAACAAGTCGCCCATTGGATGTCAAGCGCGATCGCGAAAGCATATCAAATCCCCAACAAAGGGTTAATTGAAGTAGGTTATGATGCCGATTTAGTCTTAGTTGACTTAGAGAAATATCATCCAGTTTTGCGAGAGGAATTATTAACCAAATGTGGTTGGAGTCCCTTTGAAGGATGGAATTTAACCGGGTGGCCAGTGGTAACAATTGTGGGAGGAAATATTGTTTTTGAGGACGGTAAAGTTAATACCAATATACGAGGAAAAGCCTTAACCTTTGGCGAAAATTAATTCGACCCCCCTAACCTTAATCTGGGTAAAAATGTAGGTTGGGTTTCGCTTCGCTCTACCCAACCTACATCTCAAATAAGTATTTATGGGAAAAACAAATCCTAAGTCCTAAATTATCTATAAATTTTCTATACATGAGCAATAAAACTTCTAATCAGACCGAAAATAATAACAATTATACCCCACAATGGCGTTTATTTGATAGTCCATATTTGTTGTTACTATTTACCATTTTATTTTGGTCATTAAATACACTTCTCGGACGTGCAATACATGGTCAAATTCCCCCGATTGGTTTAGCATTTTGGCGGTGGTTTTGTGGATTTTTAATTATTTTAATTCCGGGTTATTCTTATGTTAAAAAAGACTGGTCAACCCTAATTAATCATAGTAAAATAATTATCCTATTATCAATATTAGGAATTTCCTCCTTTAACACCCTTCTCTATAAAGGATTACAATTTACCACCGCGATTAATGCACTCCTGGTTCAGTCTATCATGCCCTTAGTCGTTGTCGTTATCTCTTACCTATTCTTTCAAGAAACTCTTTCTCCCTTACAATGTCTAGGAGTTTTCATTTCCTTCAGCGGAGCCATTACCATTATCGCCCGTGGCGATTGGCATATTCTCGCGAGTTTATCATTCAATCAAGGAGATTTAATCATTTTAATTGCCGTGGTTTGTTACGCGTGTTATTCAACATTATTGCGTTTTCGTCCCGTGATACATCCCCTCAGTTTTTTAACTGTTACCTTTGCTCTGGGTGCGGCTTTCCTTTTCCCCCTTTACCTTTGGGAAACTTTCACAATTCAACGGATATTATTAAATAGGGTGACATTTCTTTCCATTGGATATGTGGGAATTTTTCCCTCCATCATCGCGTATTTATGTTATAATCGAGGGGTGGAATTAGTGGGAGCTAATCGCGCTAGTTTATTTTTACATTTAAGTCCTGTCATTGGTAGTATAATGGCTGTTTTCTTTCTCAAAGAGACTTTACAATGGTTTCATGGATTAGGTTTTGTTATGATTATCTGGGGGCTTTTTTTAGTAATTCGTAACCCTTCTCTCTCTCCCAAATAATACCAAGTTAAAAAAATAGGGGCAGTTTTTTATCAGTTATCTGTAGGTATTAAAGATATGGGTAAACCCGTCCCTACCCAACGCATAACTATACAACTAAAAATTTCAATATCTTGTTATTCTACAGGACGAATAATCGTTGTCGGTTTAGGTTTTTGAGAGTGAAATAACTCCTGAAGGGCTTGCTCTAAAGTTTCCGCCATTACAATCCGATTTTGATATGTCACAATTACTCTTACCAACGTGGGTAAACCATTCTCAGAGGCTTCTAAATAAAGGGGTTCCACATAAAGCAAAGATTGTTCAATGGGAATGACTAATAAATTCCCTTGTATCGCTTTTGATCCCTGACGATTCCATAGTGAAATTTGTTCGGAAATAATGGGATCTTGATTAATTAAAGCTTCTATTTGTTCTGGTCCATAAATTAAACGCTGTTTGGGAAATTGATATAATAATAATTTACCATAGTTTTTGCCATCAGAACGGCCGGCTAACCACGCGATTAAATTATTACGACTAGCAGGTGTGAAAGGTAATAATAAAATAAATTCTTCATCTTTTTCTGTGGGAAGTTTCATTATTAAGTAATAAGGTTTAACCGCTTGTTGTTTATTTCCATAAATTTCATTGGGTACTCGCCACAAGTCTTCTTTATTGTAAAAAACTTGGCTGTCTTCAATATGATAAGTTAATAGTCTTTCTGATTGAATATTGAATAAATCTACGGGATAGCGAATATGTTCTCGTAAAGATTCGGGCATCTCTTCTAAGTTGTGAAATAAACTCGGAAATATTTTTTCCCAAGTCTGAATTAGGGGATCTTCGGGATTTGCTATATAAAAGTTAACGCTTCCATTATAGGCATCAATGACAACTTTGACGGAATTACGAATATAATTAAAGGAATTTTTACCTGGATCTGAATAGGGATAGCGATCGCTTGTTGTATAAGCATCAATCATCCAATATAAATAGTTTTCCCCGGCTTCTTGGGTGTTTTTCGTGATATCTGCTACCACTAAATATGGGTCTTTATCATAACGTAAAAAAGGTGCTATTTGTCTAATAATCTGATTAATATTACGGCGAAATAACAACTTAGTTGTGGGGATAAAATTTCGGACAAATAAAATCTCCCAGTTTTTTAAATATTGAGAAAATATCAATTTTCGCCCAAAAGAATTAAGGGAAAGTCCCCCTTTTCCCTCATAAGTATTATAGACATTTTGATCGCCCTGGGGATAGTCAAACTCTTTCACGTTAGAGGGAACCATGATTTGATTATTGGTGATTTCTCCATAATAAATACGAGGATGACTAATAGGAAGACTCGCTTTTATGGCTTCATTTTTTATCTCTAAACTACTCGGTTCATCTCCCTTATTAACTCCAATATCTTTGACAAAATAATCGGGTAATCCTCCGGCAACAACTGTATTGACAGGAGACATGGTAAAACCATATCCATGAGTATAAACGAGGTGTTGATTCACCCAGGTTTGTGCCTGTTGAGGTACACCACTATAATCTAATTCTCTCGCGGCTAAAAAGACTTGTTGTTTTTCGGTTTTGGGGTTATTTGATTCTTTCAATGAATAACGTTCAATATCGGCATCGGTAAAACTATAATAAGAGCGAATTTGTTGTAATTGGCGATTTGTTTTTAAAATAGGATCTTTATCCCAAAGGCGAATATTTTTAATAGTGAGATGATTTTTTTCTAAATCATTTATGGTCAAATTTTCTAAAGGATCAAAGGTTTTTACATCAATTCTATTTAAGTCAAATGCTTTTCTGGTAAAGCTAATACTCCGTTGAATATAAGGACGCTCTCTGGCTAATTCATTGGGTTCTACAATTAATTTTTGTGTGCCTATTGGTATTCCCCAAGTGAAGGAAAAATCAAGCATAACCAAGGCTAATATGATTTTTAGGTTAATATTTTTTCTGGGGATTTTATGGCGGGTTTGCCAAAGGAAGAAAAGTCCGATCACGCCGGAAATGACAGTTAACATTATATAGGCTGGGAGTCGGGTTGTGACATCGGTATAACTGGCTCCATAGGTGACACCTTCTGGGGAATATACTAGGTGATAACGGAGCAGCCAATAACGGAGCGCGATCGCGCACATTAATAAGCCACTCAATCCATATAAATGTTGTTTTTGTTTTCGGGAAAAACCCGGAAATTTACCTTGAATGAGACTATCGCCTGATAGTAAATAGATTAAAGTACACGCGATTAAAGTATATAAAAATAATCCCGATAAGCCAAAGGTGATTAAATCCGCGATGGGAAGACTAAAAATATAAAAGCTGATTTCTTTATGAAATAAGGGTTCGGTAATATTAAAGGATGTTTGATGAAAATATGGTAAAACATTTGCCCATTGATAGGACGCGATAAATCCTAACGCGACACTGAAAATCAGCGTGATCGTACTTAAGAAAAAATCAGGTTTAATCAGTAAAGGAATACTCAAAATAAGCCAAAAGCCTAAAAGCCATTTTTGCTGATAAAATTCTCTCAAGAGTTGTCTAATACTATTGAGTTCAAAATTAAGGGGTTGTTGCAGAAGCACTGTCGGTAATTTGGTATTAATATCCCAATAATTTAGGCAGATTTTGCCATAATGAATAATCATTAAACCGACTAATAATGATAAACTTAGAGCTAAACCGAAAAAGCCGAGCAATTTTAAGGAAGACGCGGAAGAATTAATGGATTGAGGTGGCTCGGAAAATTTAGGAGAAAATAAGGGAATTTCTAGGGGCGAATATTCTTGGGCTTTACGCGATCGAGAGGGATACTTAAAATGATGAGTTAATCGGATATTTCCTAAAGAAAAAATCGCCGTGGAAAATGTCGCGATCGTCCATAAAATTCCCTGGGTTTGTAATCTCAAGAGAAAAACAGGAAGATAACCCACTTCTTGAAACCAAAGACTTTCTACTATCAGGTGCGAAACTAGATCAAATCCAATCCATCCACCCAATAATAGTAAAAAAATCCCCAATATTCTCGTCGCAATAGTCATGGCATTTGACTCATATTTTGTCTTAAAAAAATATCTCTATCTAATGAAGTGTGCGCGTCTCGCTCACTGTTGATAGTATTGTAATTATCACAATTATAACATAATAGAAAACAAAACCAAGATAAAAAAGAAACCTGGTAACGTTTGCGAAACCGGGTTTCTCCATTTCCTGTAAATCACCTTTTATTCTTAACTCACAAAGGGAGAATTAGCACAAAACTCTTTATAATCATCCTCAACAATGAGTGCATAGGATTTGGCATAATCTAATAAATCTTTATGCCAACTAGCATCTTCAGCAAAGGCAATTAGATCATCAATCGTCGCCGATCCTTTTCTTCCGCTACTGTGTAATTGAGCCCAAGCTGTTACTTGTGCCATCGTCCGAATTACCTTATCAAAACGCTTAAATTTACCTTCAGACGCGGCTAAATCGACCTTATCTTGTGTTGGTTGAAGTTCCCGTAATAGATAAGATTTTCCCTCAAATTCCAGAGTCGCTAATAACGCGGGAGAGGCTACTTGTACCCATTGTTGTAATTTTTGTACCCTTTCGGCATTATTATTCCATTGGGGTTGAGGAAGCTGAAAATAAGGATTAAGCGCGGGATTAGGTTGTTCTTTCATATCTAACAAATAATTGCGATTGGGCGAACCTTTCCCTTCTACTAATATCGCGTAACGATTTACTCCCAAACTTCCCGTACCCGCGATCCGAAATGCTACATCTAATACCTTAAAAAATTTAGGGTTCGGTTGTTTCTGTGCCCAATTTTCGATCAATTGTTTGATGTCTTCTTTCTGTTTTTTCGCAATTTTTCGCAATTTCTCATTAATAAGAAATTGTCGTTTTTTATCAACGACAGTCGTCCGTTTATTGAGAAATTGTTCACGATCGCGCTCTTTCAAACTTTTGATTAAATCAGCAACAAGCCCTTGTGCCGTATCATTTTCAACGGAACGTGCTTGACCGGTTTTTAACTCGTTGGTATAAGTTTCAACAAAAGATTGACATAGTTTATGCCCATCTTCGTCGGTAATTTTGAAGGAATCGGATGCCACAAAAAGACTGGTTAAAAATCTCGCAACATCCCAAGTACAAGGAGCTAAACCACCTTCATCAAAATCATTAATTCCAAAATAAATTTGGCGATCGTCTCCCTTATAACACCCAAAATTTTCTAAGTGTAAATCCCCAGTAATCCAAACCGCAGGAGCCTTATTTAAGACAGAATCTTTAGGCCAATCTTCATAAAAAAGGTGACTGGTTCCCCGCAAAAAAATAAAGGGACTTTGGCGAATTGCGCGATATTTGAGAGGTAAAATTTCTGTAATGCGTCCCTGATTAAACTTTTCAATCCGATTGACAATATCTCGATTACTCATTATTTTATGTTTTTTCCGAAACTTCTCCTTTGAGAATAACCTCTAAAGTCTTGAATGTCAATCATTGTAGAACTATTAATTGTTTTTTATTTTGAGATGTAAGTAAGAGAAGAGAACTGCTGAGGATAAAGTGACAGGGAAAAGAGAAAAAAAGACTTATTGTAAAAATACTTAACAGTTTCGTCGTGAGGAGTTCACAGGTCTATGATAATATAGGATCTGAGTCTGACAAAACAGACACTATTGTTATTTCTGAAAAGGGAGCATTTCCAATGGCACTAAAAATTGTGGAAAGTTTTGATGGGAGTTTTACCCTTGCCGTTAATGAGAAAGCCGAATTATTTGCTTTATTAACAAATCCGGGTTTTCTGGAACAATTAAAAGAACAAGTCAAAGCAGATCGCGTTGAATTTACAGAATTATTATTTCAACCGGTTCCCTATTCTAGCGCGACTCCAAAAGGAATGCCAAAGGAATTTGAACCCTATCATAATTCTCCTGATTACCTGATTATTAATATCCCTCCAAATTTCATGTTTAAAGCCAAAATATTTAAACCCAGTCGTCTCTGTGCTATTTATCGTATTTTACCAAATACCTAAGAATAAAATTGGGCAAAAATGGGGTTAATTTATCACCGAAATATCAATAATAATTAAACACTAATTATGCTAAGATAAAAAAATCTCAGTATTTTCTGTCTATTTTCTCTTTTTTAATTTGGTCTCAAGGAACAAAAATGACTGATACTCCCTCTTTGGCTAGTTTAGAATTCATCTCTTATCTTGATCCTGAAGGTAAAGTAACCACGATCGCGCAAGGAAAAATCGGGGTTTATGCCATTTTCGATAAAGAAAAAATCTTGCAATATGTGGGTTATTCCCGTGATATTTACTTAAGTTTAAAACAGCATTTGCCCCGTGAAGGTAAAAGCTGTTACTGGTTAAAGATAAAAACCATTGACAAACCGAGTCGGACAATTTTAGAGGAGATCCGAGATAGTTGGATTGCCGAAAATGGTGCGACACCTGTGGGTAATGATGTGGATGCAAAAAAATGGAATGAACCAATCAATGTCAAATTGATGATGACTGCCGAAGAAAAACTAAAATTAGAAACAGCCCTAGATGAATTTACCCAGGAAAAAGTATTAAAAAATGTGGCAAGACGAGTGGAATCCGAAATTTTAGAAATTCTCAAATTACGGGGTGTGACAGAGGAAATTCGTTTTAATCCCAAGTTAAAAACTCAGGGTTTATTAGATTTAAAATGAGAAGTATTTTCGGGTATATTGTCACTAGAAAAAAAACGGTATCTGGGTAGAGGAGACAGAAAAAACAGACAGATATTTAACCCAAATTGCTAGGGATCAGATCCCATGCTTTTGCTCCCGCGTAACTCCAAAATTTGAGGGAGTTACGCGGGAGAGTCACCCTATTTTTTGATAGCAACCGTCAAAAGGATTAGGAAATTCTTAATGGCCAAAACCATTGATTTTATGGCTTCTTCCTTCTTTCTTCTGCCTTCTTCCTTCAACATCTGCTATAACTAACAACTTAGATATCTTTAATTTTGTTTCATTTTATGGCAAACTGAAGATATCAAAAGAAGCAGTGCCCAGAAAGAGGTAAATCGAGCATGGCTACAAGTCGTCGTGTTTCTCGCGTCGCGTCTCTCATCAAGCGGGAAGTCAGCCAAATGTTGCTTAACGGCATCAAAGATGACCGAGTGGGCATGGGAATGGTTAGCATTACTGATGTCGATGTGTCAGGGGACCTTCAACACGCGAAAATCTTTGTGAGTATCTATGGTACCGATGAAGCTAAGTCCGAAACAATGGCGGGGTTAAAATCTGCTACTGGTTATGTCCGTAGTGAATTGGGTCATCGAATACAGTTGCGTCGTACTCCTGAAGTGGTTTTTCTCGAAGATCGCTCTTTAGAACGGGGCGATCGTATGATTACTCTACTTAATCGTATTTCCCAAGAACGTCAGATCAAAGAAGATCATGATGATGATGAACTTGATGATGTCGAAGCCTTCGACGAGGATTAACTTCCGAGAGACGTTCCCCATGAACGTCTCTCCACTATTCCCCTACCCATAGATTGTCAATGATTGAATCTCTTTCTTTAGAAGAACTGGTCGCGCAAATGGTGGTGGTAAGAGCCTCTGGCTACCTTTGTGACCATCAAATTCGTTATCCGGCGTGGGAACCAAAGGCCCGTCAGTTACAACATTGGTTACAAAATTTGGGGGTGGGAGGAGTCCTTTTGGTGGGGGGAAGTGCCGCGGAATTGACTTTGCGCTCCCAGCAACTTCAGTCTTGGGCAAAATATCCTTTACTTTTGGCCGCGGATATTGAGGAGGGGGTGGGTCAACGCTTCGCGGGCGCGACTTGGTTTCCTCCTCCAATGGCCATCGGCGCGATCGCGAAGAAAAATCCTACTAAGGCTCTCAATTATGCGGAACAAATGGGGGCTTGTACCGCCCGAGAAGCTTTAGCAATTGGTCTGAATTGGATACTGGCTCCTGTTGTTGATGTTAATAATAATCCTGATAATCCTGTTATAAATGTCCGCTCTTTTGGGGATAATCCGAAGTTAGTGGGTCAGTTGGCTTCGGGGTTTATTGACGGAGCCCATAAATATCCGGTTTTAACGACCGCGAAACATTTTCCGGGGCATGGTGATACGGCTGTTGATTCTCATATCGAGTTACCTGTTTTACCTCACTCGGCCGAACGTCTTGAGGAGATAGAATTACCTCCCTTTCGAGACGCGATCGCGTCTGGAGTTGACGCGGTAATGACAGCTCATCTCCTCATTTCTGCCTGGGATGGTAACAATCCCGCGACCTTATCTCATCGCATTTTAACGGGGAAATTACGGGAAGAATTGGGTTTTGAGGGATTAATAGTTACGGATGCTTTAGTGATGGGCGCGATTCAGAATCAATATGGTGCTGATGAAGCTCCTGTTTTAGCTGTGGAAGGGGGCGCAGATATTATTTTAATGCCCGTTGATCCTGAAGTCGCGATTATTTCTGTCTGTAATGCGGTGAAAGAGGGACGTATTTCCCTAGAGCGCATTCAAGAGTCGGTAAAACGGATCTGGGATGCGAAGGCTAAGGTGGGTTTATCCTTACAAAAAAACTTAGAAAGCAATTTAGAAACTCAGACAACTTCTCCTCTGTGTCTTCGCGCCCCTTTGTTTGAGCTTCCCTATGGTGAGACAACCTCTGAGGATATTTTGCGAGACTCCCAGCGTATAGGCGGTTTTGTCCCTTGGAAATATAATAAAACCTCTGGTGTTAAGTATTTGCGTAATGTCATTCTCATTGATGACGCGATCGGACGTGAGTTTTTAATTCATCAGGCCCCCGCGATACAGTTTCCAGAGAAATTAGGTTTTCAATTGCAAATTATCGATCGTCATACCCGACTAATTCCTGATATGACGGAACACACCGAAGACTTATACCCCACTTTATTACAGGTTTTTATTCGGGGCAATCCCTTTCGTGGCAATGCCGATATCATCCAAGCCGCCCAAGATTGGTTAAAGAAATTATTAAGGACCGGGGAATTACAAGCCACGGTTATTTATGGTAGTCCTTATCTTTTAGACTCCTTTGTGCCCCTTTTCCCCCAAGGTTTCCCCTATGTATTTTCTTACGGACAAATGCCTCGGGCCCAAGCTCTCGCGCTCAAAACCCTTTTTAATCTGGAACCATAATATCTATTTTCCTTTTTTCTTTTAAAGAGAGTCCTGTGAAGGGTTTTTCTGAGTAGGGACACGGCAATGCCGTGTCCCTACTACTTGATGGTATTGATATTATGATGAGAGTGTCTACTCTAGTGTTTATGCGTCTTTTGTGAACAATTGATGCAAATTGTGAATTTGGCCAAAGAAATTTGTATCTGGATATACTGACAAAAAAAAATTTCCTGTTACGCGATTTTCGTTTATACTACTTATAGTGCTGTTATTCAGGTACCAAGACGAGGGCACAACTATGCTTCAAACTACTGTCAGATATTCATTAGATGTAATCCAAGATGAGGCCCGCCATCTCGTAGAAGATGGGCTGATCAGTCGCCAACAACCCATCTACACCCTCTGTCAGTTCATTCCACCTCGTGAATGGGCCTGCATTGAGTGTGAATTAGAAAAATGTGACTTCTTACTCAGAGATAGAATTGGGGATCTCCTTGGTTCAGAAAAATGGGAAAATGACTAATTGATCATTGCGAGTCGTCACCGAAGTCCAGAACCTAAGAGACTTCATAAAAAAAAGTAAAAAAGTCTAAAGTTATAAACGGTAAAAATACCACCAGAATTTTCTGCCCATAATTTTTCTAATTCAATTTAAAGTGCCGTAAGTTATACGGTTGAGTCTTGAATTTCTTTTTGGGGCCTGAGTTAATCTCAGGTGTTGGTTTTGTCACCGTTGGAGTTTGAAAAAAGTCTTCAGCTTCAGTAATTAATCGGGGGCTGTGAGAACCATTGTAGATTCTAACAAATTTGTAACGTAACTTCAAACAAAATTAAAAATACTGGACGGGTGATATTTTAGCTCGTCCAGTATTAATTTTTGAGTCCATAATTCTAGGGAATTATTCTATCTTGCTTTGTGCCTTTGTGCCTTTGTGCCTTTGTGGTTAATTAATTCTTCCTTCTTCCTTCTTCCTTCTTCCTTCTCTTATACTTGTTCGAGATATAGGTTAATATCTTCAATCAGACGAGTTAATTCCGCTTGGGTACTAATGCGAATACGATCGTCGCGGAGGGTGATCCACACTTTAGCCGCGAAGGGGCTGGCAAAAATATTAGGATTACAGAAAATCTCTAAAAAGATATCCCCCGTATAACGATACTCCATTGATTTTTGGGGTGTCGGTTTCTCACCACTGGCTTTAGACGCGATCGCCTTAAGACTATTCATCAAGGCAGAAATTTGGGTTTGTAATTCCCGCGCCCCTTGGGGGGTGAAGCTAAAAGAAATAGAGCCTTCAATTAAATTGAGGGTAAGTTGTGCCACAGACATGAGGTATAAAAAATAACATCTTCTTCCTTCATCCTAAAATATTGTGTCCCCTTGTGGCAGAAATTTTGATCAAATTTCCAGATCGCGCCATTTTGGGTTTAAACTGATTCTTGATAACTTAAATTAATTCATCCATTAAATACTCTCCAGAAAAGCAACTCTGAAACAGGCATTTTGCCTATTTCACAATACTGATGGGAGAGTTCTAATTTGTATTAATCGAGTGTCATGGACTGTTATAAATATATTTAGACATTGGCAACAACTATTGTGGCCCAGGCATCTTGCCTGGGATTGAGATGATTTTTGGGATATCTGTATTAATATCTCAAAAATCCTGATCATTTGAAGAAAATTAGAGGAGGATTTATGATAGTTGATAATCGTGCCGAAGTGCGTAAAGTGTTGCTCATCACCCTGGTGCTTAATATTGTGGTATTAGCCATTAAAGCCGTGGTGGGGTGGTTAACGGGTTCATTAAGTTTATTAGCCGACGCGTTACATAGTATTACAGATAGCGCGAATAATATTTTAGGGTTAGTGACGAATCATTTTGCCGCGCCGGAACCCGATCGCGATCATCCCTATGGACATCAAAAATTTGACGCGTTAGGCGCCCTAGGAATCGCGATGTTTTTAGGAATTGCTTGTTTTGAAATTATTAGTGGTGCGGTGGAACGGATTTTCAAAGGAGGAACCCCAGTTAAAATTTCCCCCACGGAATTATGGATCTTATTAATTGTGTTAGGAATTAATATTTTTGTCACTTATTATGAGCGCGATCGGGGTAAAAAATTAGGGAGTGCAATTTTAGTCGCGGATGCCCAACATACGATGAGTGATGTTTGGGTAACGATTACCGTACTCGCAGGGTTAATTGGGATTTGGCAAGGCAATATTTTTAAGATTCCCTATGTGCAATGGTTAGATGTGATTTTAGCTTTTCCTGTGGGGTTATTAGTGTTTAAAAGTGGTTGGGAAGTATTAACCGATAATTTACCTTGGTTAGTAGATCAAATGGCGATCGCGCCCGAAGCCATCAACCAAATCGCGATCGAAGTACCCGGAGTCATAAATTGCCATGATATCGCGTCTCGTGGGATAATCGGCCGTCAAGTATTTATCGAAATGCACATGATAGTTGAAGCCTCCGATGTAGAAACAGCCCATAAAATCACAGAAGAAGTCGAAGCCAGATTAGAAGCAAAATTTAATCCAGTGCGAGTATTAATTCATATTGAACCCCCGGATTATAAATCAGAAAAAATTAGTTTTGATGACGGGAATAATAGAAAAAAGAATCAGAGAAAATAGAAAAAGCTTCTCGACAATGTTCCTTTCGCCAAAAAACATTAGTAGGTTGGCGTACCCTGTGCGTAGTACAAACGTATTTCTCCCTAGGAATCTAATAGAAAGCGAGATAATCCGTACCGATAACAATTAAATTGGCATTACCACTAACAACCCACCCTCAAAACAGATGATTTTGGGGTGTAGGGTGTAGGGTGTAGGGTATAGGGAGTAGGCTCTTCGAGCTCCAGATAGTATCTACAGAGCCCAACTAACAGCCAAAAGCAAAAATCCTGATCTTCAACCCCTGCATCTTTAGGGGAAGCAGAAACGTCCTGAAATATAAGGGCAAGTACCGCACAATAGAATAAAGACGGTGATTGCGTATAGGGAAAGAGAGAGGAATCATATCCGATCCCCGTAAACCTCTTGGAAAAGGGGGGTGAAATACCACATTTCCCACCTTTGGGAAAAAGGATAAAACGCGATCCAAAATTCTCTCTATTTCCCAATAAGAAAACGCAGAAAACTGGTAAAGGAGGGCCTAGCATCGTGACACAGGAATTTGTCATTTCTATTACTCCCATAGGGGATGATGAATACTTGGTGCGAACGGAAAGAGTAACACCCGGTGTTCCCTTGGCGGAAGAACGGGTAAAATGGCCTGTAGAAGAGTGGTTATCAAAGGCTCGTCATTTAATGAAAGATCCCTTATTGACGTTGCTTCAGTCTTCTTTGTCATCAAGTTATTCTGCCTCTTCTTCAACCACAAAACCGACACCAAATTTAGTAGTATTAGGTCAAGAACTTTATCGTAGTTTATTTCAAGGCAGTTTACGCGAAAGTTGGACTGTAGCCCAAGGGATTGCCCAATATCAACGTGAACCTTTACAATTTCGTTTAGGTTTAAAAGATAAACGTTTATCTCAATTACCTTGGGAAGTTCTGCACGCGGGCGATCGCGCTTTAGCCAGTAATACAGATATTATTTTTTCCCGTTATCAACCCAATATTCGTTTATCCCATACTCCGAACTCTCAAACCAGAGATGGGAAGATTAAAATTTTAATCACGATCGCGGCTCCCAGTGATCAAGATAATCTCAAATTAAAGCGAGAAGTGGATTGTATTCTACAAGAATTACAACATGATATTATTCCTCAAATAGGATTGAATCGGGTTAATAGCATCACTCATCGGGCTGATATTGAGTTAACGATTTTGGAACAACCCGATCGCGAACAATTAACCCAAGCATTAGAGCAAGGAAAATATCATGTTTTACATTATGCCGGACATAGTAACCCCGGAGTAAGAGGGGGTGAACTATATCTAGTTAGTCGGAGAACAGGTTTAACAGAAATCTTAAGCGGAGATGATCTCGCGGGATTATTAGTTAATAATGGTATTGAAATGGTAGTATTAAACTCCTGTCGAGGAGCCTATCAAGAGAAATCACAGCCCCATGATCAATCAACAGGAGAAAGGAATTTATCAGAAGCTTTAATTAATCGAGGAATTCCCGCGGTATTAGCAATGGCGGAACATATCCCCGATGAAGTCGCGCTGAATTTAACACGCCATTTTTATCGTAACTTAAATCAAGGTTATCCCATTGATTTGAGTTTAGCTCGTGCTCGTGCGGCTTTAATGACATCCTATAGTTCTCAACAATTATACTGGGCCCTTCCCATTCTTTATTTACATCAATCTTGGAATGGGGACTTAATGGGTATATCTTCACGGGAAACACCTCATTTTTTGGGTTCTTTGCGACGGGGAGATATCAGTCAACGCACTCCCTTAGAAGAGAAAAACAAGAGCATATCGCCTCGAAATTCTCTTTCTTTGCCATCCCCTTCTTTAGATGTATTTAATGATCAAATTATTGAGGATACCTCTAGGAACCATCAACGGGAAAAAACAGATATTTCTCTAGTATCTTCTGCCAATAAAGTCAAAGCTAATCCTCAAGGGGATCACTCGACTATATTGAGAAGACTTCGCCCAAACCGGAAATATCTCTTAGGTTTAGCCTTTTATGTTATTCCTATCGCTTGTTTAATGACGACAAGTTTAGTGGCATGGTGGTTTTGGCAAAGTCGCAGTCCCAAAAACGAGAATTTATATCCTGTCGTAGTAGTACCCATTTCCACTATTGATCGCGCTAATTTAGAAAAACAAAGTACCTCCGAAGTGACCGCGAGCGCGCTACAATTTTTTAATCATGGGAGATTTGCCGACGCGATCGTAGCAACAGAAGCATTATTAAATCGGGAGGCGTTACAACAAGCCCAAACTACCTTAGAACAAGTGCCTAAAACGGAACGCGATCACCCAGAAATTAATTTTCTCAAAGGGAGATTAGCATGGCAATTTGTACAAAAAGGAGATAAAAACTATAGTATAGATGATGCGCGAAGGTATTGGGAAGAAGCCATTAAATCTCATCCTCAATCCTTAAAATATTATAACGCGTTAGCCTTTGCTCTTTATGGAGAGGGTAACTTAGACGCAGCGCGTCGAGTTTGGTTAGACGCGTTACAATTAAGTCAATCTCAACCACAGGCTTCCGGTGAAGTAAAGTCTTCGGAGCAGACATTAACTCCCTTGGTAGGTTTAGGGCTGGTATTGATGCAGCAGTTAGAAAAATTGCCCCCAGCCACGCGACAAGAGGGATTAAATAAAGCGATCGCGCTGCGTCAACAGGTACTCAGCACCGATCCCTTAAATTTTCAGGAAAACGCCTTAATCAAAAATTGGATGTGGTCCCCAAAAGCGATCCGAGATTGGCAAACATTACAGAAATTATAGGTGATAGGGATGAGGGATGAGGGATAAAGGATTAGGGATTGGGAAAACAAAGTGATCCTTAAATTTTTCTGGAGTTAGACAAAGAAAAGAAAAAACATAATATATTAGGTGTCATGTAAACGAAGCCGAGGGAAGGGATTTCCAGACTGAGATATTAGGGAAAAATCTCATCCTTTATTTTAATCTTTTCGGTTTATCCCTTCCCAGTCCCCACACAATACGCGTGTCAATTACCAATTAGTAATTACCATTATCTGTTACCCATTAGCAATTACCAATTACCAATTACCATTACTTTATGCGTCGAACCAAAATTATTTGTACTGTTGGGCCTGCGACAAATTCACCAGAAACCCTGAAGGGCTTACTGGAAGCAGGAATGAATGTTAGTCGTCTTAATTTTTCTCATGGCGAACATGAAGATCATGCCCAAATCTTCCAAAATTTACGTCAAATTAGTGATGAATTAGGAAAACCCCTCGCGATTCTTCAAGATTTATGTGGTCCGAAGATTCGTTTAGGAAAACTGCCACCAGAAGGTTTAAAATTAACACCTGGGCAAATCGCGACTTTTGTCCTGAAAGAAGAAGGCGATACCATTGATGAATTACCATTGCCTGTTTCTGCCTTATTTGCTATGGTACGAAAAGGTGATCGGATATTAATTAATGATGGAAAAGTAAAATTAATTGTATGCGATCGCACCACATATACCATACGAGCCGAAGTGAAAATCGGCGGTAAAATTTCCTCCCATAAAGGGGTTAATGTTCCTGACACCCGTCTCCCAGTCACTTCCGTCACCGAAAAAGACTTAAACGACTTACGTTTTGGCATTCAATTAGGAGTAGATTGGATTGCGGTATCCTTTGTGAGATCGGCAATGGACTTGGAACCAGTACAGCGGATGATTGAAGCCGCGGGAGCCAATATTCGAGTCCTTGCCAAAATCGAAAAACGAGAAGCCGTAGAAAACTTTGATGACATTTTAAAGGTCGTTGATGGTATTATGATCGCACGGGGGGATTTAGGAGTAGAAATACCATTAGATCAAGTACCGTTACTGCAAAAAGATATTATTCGTCGCTGTAATAAAGCCGGAAAACCTGTGATTACAGCAACCCAAATGTTAGAGTCAATGATTACCGCGCCCGATCCAACACGAGCGGAAGCAACAGATGTCGCGAACTCAATTTTAGATGGTACTGATGCTGTGATGTTATCAGGAGAAACAGCCGTGGGAGAATACCCCATTGAAGCAGTACAAACGATGCACAATATTGCATTACAAACCGAGACAGCATTAACCCCCGGAGTATTGCGTTTAACATCGAGTGAACCCGGAAGTTTGACGGTAACAGAAGGGGTGGCAGAATCAGTTTGTCGTCTAGCTTATGATGTGGGAGCCAAGGCAATTTTCTGTAATACATCATCAGGAAGTACAGCTATATTAGTCTCAAAATATCGTCCTAATATGCCGATTATTGCCTTTACACCTGAAGTCTCTACCTATCGACAATTGTCTATCTCTTGGGGGATTCAATCTTGTTTAATTCCCCCTGTTTTTACCGCGGATGATATGTTAGTCACTGTGGTGACGAAAGCGGTGGAATTAGGGTTTGTCAAAGAAGGTGATAAAGTGGTTATTACTTCTGGTGTTCCCATTGGAATGCCCGGGGGAACCAGTTTGATTAAAGTGCATACAATTGGCCAAGCTCTTGTCGCTTAAATTGATCTCGGTAGGGACACGGCACTGCCGTGTCCCTTTTTCAGGGTTTGCTCTGTTTCCCGATGGTTCGATCGCGTACCGGAAAATAGCGCGATCGTGCTCAAATTATGGTAGGTAGGATTAGCCTGCCTGTGATCTGATTTTTGGGAGATGTCTTTTCAAAGATGTCTAAAATCTACAATTGCTATACTCTAAATAGGGTTTGCTGAAAAAGTCTGCTGGTGGGGATCGGCCCTAGGCCCTAGGGCATAGGCAAGAGTTTTAGACATTCACTCTGGTACAATGGCGCTATCAATCACCAAAAATGCCATGATTTGAGAAGTAAGCTAGATAAAACCGGGGATTTTTTTCAACAAAAAAAGCCTCAAATCCTTATGTGTTAAGTCTTCTGGTTTTATTCAGCAAACCCTATCTAGGTGCAGCCTGAATCCGCTCATCAAAGTCCATCTTCTCCCATTCTAAAATAACCCTCCCCTGTCTGTCCATTAAATGCTACAGGGACGCACGAATGGGTATTTATCCTCATCTTCAGGCCCGCTCGTGCTTCAAAAGCGATCAGAATTTCTGTTAATTTTAGCCTGATCTTGCCATAAGCACGATCGCGCTTCAAATCTCACCATGTAAAACTTGATTAACTGTGAGATTAAGTTCAGCAAAGATAGGAGAAATGACGCGATTCTCCTGGCGCGATAAGCCACACCCCATGCACCCAAACGCGATCGCGCAGCCTCGTGTAGCACATATCGCCCTTCACGTCATCAAGGGATCTTCGCCAGAATCCATATCCTCAAATCCTAACCAGAAAAGCAAAGCCTCTTCGACTTGTGCTAACTGCTCTGAGTTTAATTCGCCCAGTTTCCTCACTAGCTTCGCGTGAGGAATTGTGATGATATTCTGAACATCGAACACTCCAGGCTTCAGGAATCTGGCTTTGACATCTACCTCAAAGCGTGAACCTCTTGGGCTTGTGGTATGAGGTATTAGAGTCGCTAACGCTCGATCCTGGTTGAGAACCCGGATACTAACCACTAAGCATGGTCTAACTTTTGCGACATAGCCCAGATCGACAAGCCAGACTTCGCCACGATCAGGACTATTCATAATCAGTTTCTTGTTGATCTAATGCTAAGAATAACTCTTCAGCATTTAAGATAAAGTCTTCATCTGTCAATGGTGGAAAGTCAAAATGGACGAGCCGCCTCAAGATTTCTCGCGCAATCTCAAGTTTCTCTGCGTCAGCCAACCTATCAAAAGTATTAAGAATCTCTTGAGCTAAGGCCGTCATAGTTTTTCACTCCTTTAATGAGTAAAGCATGGTAACTAAACTCCTTGATTAATTTATTTTACTGCAAACCCCAAAGACGCGCCTTTAGGAACTATCTAGTTAAAGATGAGTTCATTTCAGCATAAGATGAGCCGATAAATTATCATTGCCAAAACATTAACTACACCTATCCAACTTATATTATCAGCGTTTATCTGCGTTCATCTGCGGTTTCAAAAACAACCGATCGCGCCTCTTTTCCACTCACATCAAACCAAAAATTAGCCCGTAGATTCCCCCTGAGTAGATACTCCCAGGAAACCCACGGGCCACAAAAATCAAACAAATAGTCCTTAGAAAAGACCCAAAGTTAGAGACTTATCAATAGGGAAAGTCGCACCAACACCTAACCAGATCGTCACAAAAGTTCCGAAGAGGAAAACCGCGGTCGCAACAGGACGACGGAAAGGATTTTGGAATTTGTTGACACTTTCGATAAAAGGAATCAACATCAATCCCAGAGGAATTGATGCCATCCCAGCAATTCCCAATAACTTATTAGGAAGAACACGCAAAATTTGGAACGATGCCCAGAGATACCATTCCGGCAAAATTTCCAACGGAGTCGCAAAAGGATTCGAGGGTTCCCCAATCATCGCGGGGTCAAGAACAGCTAAACCCACACAAAGCGCGATCGTTCCCACAATTACCACGGGGAAAACATAAAGCAAATCATTAGGCCAAGCAGGTTCACCATAATAATTATGGCCCATGCCTTGTGCAATTTTAGCGCGAAGGGCGGGATCGCTCAGATCCGGTTTTTTCTGGATAGACATCTTAAAAGGTTCTCCTGAATGAGGCAGTCTTGAAAAAGCCTTAAGCCCTCAATGGGAAGGCAAGGGGCTTCCAACGTAACTTAAACTTACAACGGGCCAGAGATGCCTTGCTTACGAATCATTAAGAAATGCAGTAACATAAACACTGCAATTAACCAAGGCAAGACAAAGGTATGTAAGCTATAGAAACGAGTCAGAGTTCCTTGACCGACACTGGTGCCGCCACGAATTAACTCAACCATTAAAGATCCCACAACGGGAATCGCTTCAGGAACACCAGACACGATTTTCACAGCCCAGTAACCAAGCTGATCCCAAGGTAGAGAATAGCCAGTCACACCGAAAGAAACGGTAATCGTCGCCATAATGACCCCAGTCACCCAAGTTAACTCGCGGGGCTTTTTGAAGCCACCCGTCAGGTAAACCCGGAAGATGTGCAGAATCATCATTAACACCATCATACTGGCAGACCAGCGGTGGATGGAGCGAATCAGCCAACCGAAGTTGACTTCATTCATAATGTACTGGATGGAATTAAAAGCTTCTGTTACCGTAGGACGGTAATAGAATGTCATGGCAAATCCCGTCGCAAACTGGATCAGGAAACAAACGAGGGTGATCCCGCCCAAGCAATAGAAAATATTAACGTGGGGAGGGACAAATTTACTGCTGATGTCCTCATCAATGGCTTGAACGTCAAGGCGTTCATCAAACCACTTGTAGGCTTTGGATTCGGTGATCTGCTTAGAAAACATGAAGCCAGAATTCCTAAAAGAATATTGCGGTTGTTTACTGTTTGGCCTTTGGCCAGGTTTCTCTCGATTTTTGTCAGTGTTGCCTTTTTGAGTGAGTCAGGGTTTTTGGGGTTAATGACTAAAGATTCACCCCAAAATGCTCCACTTCTCTCAAGAGTCCCACTTGACGCGGATTAGACATCTTTCAAAAATAAGGTCTCACGCAGGCAGGATGCCTACCCTACCATACTTTTTGGAGATGTCTATTTAGAGCCGTCCCATCTTTCCATTTCCTTTAAGCTTATTGGGTTCCTTAAAGGTGTGTTTGGGATGGGGTTGTGACTATGTTGCCGATAAATGGTTATTTTACCAAGAAGAGGGTCGTCAGAACACGTCTTGCTGTAAATGGAAGTTTTGCTGTTTCTCAACCTGCTCTACTTCACCTTTGGTTAAAAAATGTAACATATTTTCATTAAGGGATGGTTCCAGGGAAATCTTTATGGGGTGTCTTCCCTCCTGGGGGCCCACGCCTTTGTCTGTTTTTCCAGTCCTAATCCTGATAATGAAAATGAAAAAGCGTTTTTTTCAAATTGCTCTTTTACTGCTCCTACCTGTTGTTTTAGTCTTGGGTTGCCTGTCTTCTCCGGCTTTGGCTCTCACGGAGGAACAACAACTTTTAAATGAAGCTTGGCGTATTGTTAATCATGCCTACTTAGACGATACCTTTAATCATCAAAATTGGTGGGCCATTCGGGAGAAGGCGATTCGCAAACCTCTGAAGTCGCGTGAGGAGACTTATACTACGATTAAAGAAATGTTGGCTCATCTTGATGATCCTTTTACCCGTTTGATGCGTCCTGACCAATATCACAGTTTACAGGTTAATACTTCGGGTGAGTTGACGGGGGTGGGGTTACAAATTGCTCTTGATCCTGATACGGGCTTTTTGACGGTGATCGCGCCTTTGGAGGGTTCTCCCGCGGATAAGATGGGCATTCACCCTCGCGATCGCGTTCTGAAAATTGATGGTTTCTCTACTGAAAATCTCTCTTTAGATGACGCGGCTGCGAGAATGCGTGGCCCCAGGGGTACTATTGTTACTCTCACTCTTTTGCGTGATGCCACTGGAATAGAAGAAGATGTTCAATTGGTACGCGATCGTATTGCTTTAAATCCTGTCTCGGCGGAATTACGCGAGACATCCAATAATCATCATGTCGGTTATATTCGCTTATCTCAATTTAGCGCGAATGCCACTAAAGAAGTCGCCCAAGCGATTACCCGTCTGGAAAAAGAAGGGGCTGATTCCTATATCTTGGATTTACGCAATAATCCGGGGGGACTTTTACAAGCGGGGATTGATATTGCACGTTTGTGGTTAGATTCCGGTACCATTGTTTATACGGTTAATCGTCAAGGGGTTCTCGGTAGTTTTGACACGTCTGGACCCGCGATGACTCATGCTCCCTTAGTGGTATTAGTTAATAAGGGGACGGCTAGTGCTAGTGAAATTCTCGCGGGCGCTCTTCAAGATAATCGACGAGCTCTCCTGGTGGGTGAAAAAACTTTTGGCAAAGGTTTAATTCAATCTCTTTTTGATTTATCTGATGGTTCGGGTTTAGCGGTGACTGTCGCGAAGTATGAAACTCCGAATCATACGGATATTAATAAGTTAGGGATTATGCCTGATGAAGTGATTTCCCTTGATTCTATTAGTCGTTTTCAACTGGGTACAGAGGCAGATACTCAATATCAAGCCGCGTTACAGGTTTTAAGCCAACCCCAAAGCATCGCGGTAAATACTCTTGTGGAGAAGGCGAAGGAGCCGGCTGAATAATTCGGCAAATCTTTTCATAGAAAATTGCTATGAAAAGATTTTCTGAATCTGTGCCCGATGGCTAACATTAGATATCTCCAACAACCATTGCAGCGCAACCTAAACTTGCGATCAACATGATTTTTGAGAGATGTCTAATGTTGGGAAAGAGTCATTTTTTCGGGTGAATTTTTCTGATGCTTGGCTGCCTCCGTTACCTTAAATCTATCTCGATGCCTATCTCCTTGATTTCAATGTTCACTTTCGCGATTATTATCAATAGACATCTGATAGAAATCGGCTCAATGGCAGGTTAATGTCTACCCTATAGTAGTTTATGGGGACGTTTATGAGGCGCGATGCCAAATTGCTTTCCAAGCAAATTGAGGTAAAGCTAACATTCTACGCCAGCGCCAAGGCTCCTGATATAAACGATATAACCATTCTAAATTATTATCGCAAAACCACGCGGGGGCTCGCTCTTTTGTGCCTGCCCAAATATCGAAACTTCCGCCTACTCCTACCCAAATTGAGTGAGGGCATAAATGTTTATTTTCCGCGATCCAATATTCTTGACGGGGTACTCCTAATCCAACAAATATTAACTGGGGTTGTAGTTGTTTTAATGTTTCCTTTAATTGGGTTTCTTCATCCTCGGAAAGATAACCATGTTGACACGCGATCACGACTTCTGGTATTTTATTATTCCACGTTTCCGAAGCCGCGATCGCCACACCCGGAGCCCCTCCAAAGAAAAAGACAGAAGGAGAAGGATAAAAGGAGGTAAGTTGGGATAAAAGAGATTCCGCTAATTCAATCCCCGGAAACCGTTTAATTTTTTTCCCTTTGAGACGCAAATAGAAAACAATACCTGCCCCATCTGGAATAACTAAATCAGCAGAATTAATAATATTAGCAAGCCGAGAACTTTTCTCTGCTTGCATACACATTTCTGCGTTTAAAGTGACAACATGATTCCCGAAACCTTGATTTAAACGTGATAACAAATAACCCGGATAATTATCCGATAAATGCACAGGAAGTCCCAAAACGGGAAAGACTTGCACTGTTGTATTCATATTTCCGTACTCTCACACCAAAAGACTTAGTTTATAGGTTAGAGTACCTCAAATAATGACATTAGACTAGAGGGGAAAAATGGGGGATGTCAAATTTCAGACTGAAAGCCCAGTCTCTTCTCAATTGCGTGAATATCCTTTACGAATCACTGGTAATTACATTTGTTGGGGTTTGAGAGAGCCATCCGCGTATAATTCTAGGGGGATGAGACGCTCTTTGCCATTTATGATTACCTTAGAATAGACAATTTTCACCAAAGGGGCATGATTTTCATTTATACGATAAGACATATCTATTACCTCATTTTATTATTAAGGAGTATCTATAGGTTGGGTTGAAGAAATAACTGATTAGTCAATAAGCTGTTACACATTGAGAATTGCTAGTAAAACTGGCATCGAGCCTATAACAAGGAGGATGCTTATCCTACCATAGTGTAGTTTAAATGCCTCTTAGCTTCAGGATATTCAAAAAAGCTACTTGCTTCTTCCCTCTTCCCTCTTCCCTCTTCCCTCTTCCTTCTTGCTTCTTCCCTCTTCCTTATTTCCTCTTGCTTTTGAAAGAAACGATTTGGTAGAATCTGGCGAAGGAAAACACGATCGCGTAACTGGCATCGTTAAATTTACCTTCCGAGACATTTGTCAACAAATCAGGATAAAAGAGAAAAAAATCTATGGCAATGACAGCCTCTCAAAGACAAGAGCGTTTAGAGTATTACTATCATCAAATTAAAAGTATTATTCTCAAACGTCAAAACCCCATTAGTGGGTTACTGCCCGCGAGTACCGCGATCACTGCCCACGGTGACTATACTGATGCTTGGGTACGGGACAATGTTTATAGCATTTTAGCCGTTTGGGGATTAGCCTTGGCTTATCGGAAAATAGATGCCAAGCGCGATCGAACCTATGAATTAGAGCATAGTGTCATAAAACTAATGCGTGGGTTATTGTTTGCCATGATGCGACAATCCCACAAAGTTGAAAACTTTAAAAAGACTCAATCTCCCCTCGATGCCCTCCACGCGAAATACAATACCCAAACCGGAGATATTGTCGTAGGAGACGACGAATGGGGACATTTACAATTAGATGCCACCTCTATTTTTATCCTGATTTTAGCACAAATGACCGCATCAGGATTAAACATAATTTTTACATTAGATGAAGTTAACTTTGTCCAAAATTTAGTCTATTATATCGGACGAGCTTACCGCACTCCTGATTACGGAATTTGGGAAAGAGGGAATAAAATTAATCACGGGAAAGCCGAATTAAATGCCAGCTCCGTAGGCATGGCAAAAGCAGCCTTAGAAGCGATTAATGGCTGTAATTTATTTGGAATTTCCGGTAGTCAAGCATCCGTTATTCACGTTTTACCCGATGAAATTGCCCGCACTCGCACCACCTTAGAATCAATCCTCCCCAGAGAATCAAGTTCCAAAGAAGTCGATGCCGCGTTATTAAGTGTAATTAGTTTTCCCGCGTTTGCCGTTGACGATCGAGAAATCCGTCAACGCACCAAACAAAAAATCATCGAAAAATTACAAGGAAATTATGGTTGTAAACGCTTCTTAAGAGACGGACATCAAACCATTTTAGAAGATACAAAACGTTTACATTATGAACCCCATGAGCTTAAACAATTTGAACATATCGAGAGTGAATGGCCTTTATTTTTTACCTATCTCTTTCTCGATGGTTTATTTCAGCGCAACTCCGCACAAACACAAGAATATAAACAGCGTTTGAACTCACTTTTGGTCGAAAGTGATGGTTTTAATTTATTACCAGAACTTTATTACGTTCCCGCGGATAAAATAGAAGCAGAAAAACAAAATCCCCACAGTCAGACTCGTTTACCTAATGAAAATATCCCTCTCGTTTGGGCGCAAAGTTTATATTTTCTCGGTCAACTTCTTGAGGAAAAATTAATCGAATTAGGAGATATTGATCCCCTGAATCGTCATCTTTCTTTAGGACATGATCGCGAATCATTAGTACAAATTTCTCTTTTAGCCGAAGATGAAAAATTACAAGCCGAATTAGCTGATCAAGGAATTGCCACTCAAACGCCAAAACAAGTCGCGCCAATTTCCATTCGTCAGGCGAAAGAACTCGCGTTAGCTTATTCCCAAATCGGGCGAAATGACGCGTTAGGACTCACAGGAAGACCAATCCGACGCTTAAGAAGTTTAACCACTTCCAGAGTCTTTCAAATTCGTGGCGAAACCATTGTATTTTTGCCCGCGTTCTTAGATCAACAGGAATTTTACTTAACCTTAGACTATCATTTTTTAGTCTTTCAAATCAAGAGTGAATTAGCTTATATTCATCGTCATTGGTCACAATTAGGACGACCAACCATGACATTATTACTCACTCATACTATGTTAGAAACGGGACGGGAAGCCTTCTTAAATTTAATTAAAGAAATGAGGGATGGTTCTTGTCAAGAAGTACCCGTAAAGTTAGCTAATCTGAATCAATTTATATTAACAGCAGGCACAGAAAGAATAGACTTTCTCCATGATTTTGAGTTTGATAAAGAAACCCTCCAAGAAGCAAATTCTCTTAGTTCTTATTTAGGGTATAATCCAGAGCAAACTTTTCCTTTAAGTCATACTCAAGAATTTCAATTAGAGCGTCAAACAGACCATAAATTATTACTGTTTTCCTTGCGTAATGCCCAAAATTTGTATGAACAAGTGGAATTATTACGGACGTTAATTCGCTTGAAAGGATTAGACTTTGATACCGGATTTGGTGGTTCTGGTGTCCCTGTTACTGTCGCGGATTTACTTAAGGAAATTTATGTGAAAGCCGGAAACCCTCAAAGTCAAATTCATTGGGCAGTTGTCCGTTATAGCGCGGGTTTATTGAATAAAGTTGATATTAGTTTATCCGACGCGGTAACGGATATTTTAGTGAGAGGAAAACAGGTGACTGTAGGGAAAGCTTACAGTGAAGATTCGGTGATTGCTCAACCGAGTTCCTATACAGAAATAATGGAAAAAATTCGCCTATTCTGTAGTGAGGATATTCGGGAACGAGTCTTAACTCAAGAAATTCTGATTTATTTAGGGTTATTAATTAAATCAGAACCGGATTTATTTAAGGGTTTACTGACATTGCGAGTGAGTTATTTTATCCTATTAATTACGAGTGAATTAGCCAATGAATTAGAGATATCACAAAATGAAGCCTATGAAAAATTAATGCAGTTAAGTCCCTTTGAAATCCGAACTCGTTTACGGGAAGTGTTAGCGGGATATGAGGGGATGAATCAGGTTTTACGTCAACAGGAGTTATTACATTTAAAACAGTCAAATCAGATGATTAACTGGGAAGTTTTACCCGTATATCAAGATGCAGAAATGCCGACAGGGGGATGGCGGCGCAAGCGACAAAAGGAGGGTTCTTTAAATCGTGTTCCCAAGGATTTTTATCCGAAGGTGTGGGGCTTATTACAACATTGTAAGGGGTTAATTATTGGGGATAAATTAGAACGTCGTAATCGTCTGGATAGTGATTTAATTTTGTCAGAAATGACTCCGGGTGAGAAAAATTTTGCCTTACAGGTGGAACATTTGTTAAATAAAATTTCCGCGGCGGAATATCGTCAAGTCAATATTGAGGCGTTGATGGAATTAGCGGAAATTACACAAAAAAATCCTGAGTTACAAATTGAAGAGTATATTGTTTTAGATGTTTTAATTGGTCATGCTGTGCGCTTAAATTGGTTAGATCAACATTACGATCGCGCCCGTAAATATGATCAAGATAAGGCGATCGCGTGGCAAAGTTTTTATGAAACATCCCCTTATGTTTGTGGGAGTTATATCGTCAAAGCCTTCCGATTCCTCGCCCAAGGAGAAGTGAAAACCGCGTAACACAAGAAATAAAGAAACATAGATACACACAGAAAAATTTAGGTTTTCTGTGTGTATCTGAGGCTAATTTATTTGACCAAATTACTCGCGAGTTCACGAGGCTCAGAGACCACGTTTTCCGGCGGGAGACTCATCATTTTTAACCAGTTATAATTCGACGCGATCGCGCTCGATAAAGTGTGGTAAATTTGATAATTGACACCAAACTCCTCACAAACTTCTGCTAAAATTTTAGAAATTTGAGGATAATGAATGTGACAGATATGAGGGAATAAGTGATGAACCACCTGATAGTTTAATCCCCCCACATACCAAGTCACAAATGGATTATTCGGAGCAAAATCAACCGTGGTACGAACCTGAAAAACCGCCCACTCATCCTCAATGCGATTTTCTTCCGCGGTGGGAGTAATAAATTCCGCGGTATCCATCACATGAGCCAGCATGAATACCTCACAAATTAGTAATCCGTAGGTAAAAAATGTGAGAATAAAACCTAGAATTACCTGTAATGGAGTGTAACCAACAGCGAGGGGAACACCAATAAAAATCCCTAGCCAAGCCACTTTACCCAGGAGCAAAGTTGCTAGTTTGACAAAGGAAGGTTTAGGAACTACATGATCGTGATATTTGCGCTTGAACAAAATAATTTGAACATCGCATAACGACCAATACAAAGGAATGAAGGGATAAATAAACCAGATAAACAGATGTTGAAATTTATGATACCACTCGTGGGGCATATCCGGCGACATTCGCACTAAGCCATCGCCGTGAATTTCGACATCGTGACCGAGAATATTTGTATAGGTGTGGTGTAGATAGTTATGGCGGAATTTCCATAGGTAGCTAGAAAGTCCGATCAAGTCGTAAGTTAAACCCAGACTATAATTTACCCATTTGTGATTAGAATAGCCTCCGTGATTGGCATCGTGGCCAACACAAAAAGCAAAACCAGCCAAGCCCAAGGCAAAAACAATACAACCAAGCATTTTCAGCCCAATAACGGGGGGCCCAAAGAGGGTGAAGGTATAAGCCGCGATCATCCACAACAGTAGAATTACGGTTTTAAGGTACATCTGTGGATTATCACGTTTTGAGATGTTTTCAGCCTGAAAGTAGGCTTCTACTCGACGGTTTAGCTCTTTCCAAAAACCATTGGTTTTGGCAAAAATTACCTTGGATGCTGTCATGTTAAAGAAAAATTTGCAGATTCGCTGACCTATTCGTGAGCATCTCATTTTGGTAAATTAGTAGTGGGAGCCTCTGGCTCCCTCTTCGATCCCTAGGGAGCTAGAGGCTCCCACTACAGGTTTTTTTGCCAATTTGAGATGCTGCCAGGGTATTATACCCTGTTGCAGGTATCAAAGATATCCAAATATCAAAGCCTCTGAGGAGCTACTGAGGCTTTTTTGTGACTCCCATCATACCAATTTGGTATTTATGATTTCTTGTTTTAATTTTTATCACGAATCTCTTATGGTCAGATTTAAAGCTATTCACTGAGCAGGGGTGATTTTTTAATGAACCACAAAGAAATAAAGAAGACAAAGAGGGTTATTTTTCGCGTGAGCCCTTCGGCGATGGGGGGCTGGTTTCCTCTTTGCCCTAAAAGTTTTCCGGGTTGACATTCTCTCTGTTTTCTTTCCTTTGTGTCTTTGTGCTTTTGTGGTTTTATTATTAAAAACAGTGTTTTTGTCGAATTTTTGGGAGAAAGTGGTATAAAACCCGAAGATGTCTCATAGAATTTTTGGGTTTTATACCACTTTTCATAAGTTATGCCCAAGGCGCGATCATGTCTAAACCGACTGAGGATTTAACCTCCTTGATGTACGGGATATCCGTTAGGAATGAACCATTAAATATTGGCCATTACCATTATATTCACCATCACAACTGGCAAAATTAGCAACAAACCACATCAAATAAAACCGCCAGAGTCGGCGAAATTTGGCATAGTCCATGCCATAGTCTAAATCTTTGACTTGGGCCTGAGAGTTATCAAAATTTTGCAGCCAGTTCGCAAAGGTTTTAGAATAATTGAATCCATTGATATACCATTGTTTAATGGTTTTTAAATCTTTGTTATGGCTGGGAACTTCATCATATTTCCAGAAACGACCGTGGGGAAAAATGTATTTGTGCGTGTAAACGCTGGATATATTGTTGGGGGTGCGGACTGTGATGATATGAAGGAAAAATCGACCATTTTCCTTCAAAAAAGAAGCCACTTTTTGGAAAGCATTCGTTAAATTTCCGACATGACAAAAAACACCTATAGAGAGAATTTTGTCAAATTTGGTCTCAAAGTTGGCATCATTCAAATCTCCTTCATAGAGAGTAAATCGACCTGAATTGAGATAGCTATCGGGATCTTGCATCTTGTGACGCATATATTCACATTGTCCACGACTCAAGTTAATACCCGTAAATTTGACATTGGGGAATTTAGAAAGAATATAGTTAGGAACACAACCCCAACCACATCCAAAGTCTAAAATATGATCCCCATCCTTAATTTCTAACTTCTCAATCACATCATCAATCATTTGCATCTGCGATTGTTCCAGATTTGCGGCTCCTTTTTCCCACAATCCCATACTATATTTAGGATAAATGAGTTTACCGTCACCCAACATAGAATTGAGCATTGTTTGAGGCAAATCGTACTGAAGTTTCATTAAATCGTGGGAGCCTTCTGCGGTATGCTCTGTTTCTTTTAATACCCATTCATAGGGTACAAGAAGGGATGGAAAATACCGAAAAAAGATGGGCATACAGGTATCGAACAGCGATCGTAAAACCGAATCTGGTACTTCTAATCCGTTGATATAAGCCTCAGCTACAGTCATTTGTAGTGCATTCACAACTTGAACGACTCCACGGGTAGCTTGGTATGCGAAGGGACTTTTGATATTCACATCTCCCACGACGGGCAGATGCTTTTCGATATTTGGCAGTCTTGTTAAGGTAGTCATGGCTAAAAAAATTTTTATGATTCTGCTATGGTAGCACAAAAAAAATTTGGCTGTGTTTAGGTATCGGCTCAAGGGTTTAATGTCACAAATATCTGAGCTAACTTAGCCCCGAACTTTTCTATAATTTCCTGCTTTTTCGTCTCTTGGCGTGTCTTGTCGAGATTAAACGTGGGCTTGGGGAATTGCTTCGCGCCAGTTTGGGGAATTTTCGCAGTTTGCTGACATATTCGGCTCTATTATAATTAGCTGAAAATAGGAAAAGTTAAACTAATGAGAGACGCGATCGCGCTCCTCCTCCTCCCTCAATGGAAAAGTTTTGGGTGAGCTTGATTTGCCTAGGTTATAACTTACCCTATTCGTGAGTCTACCATTTTTATTATATCATAAATTAGGTGCAAATTTATCCAGTCAAAAACGACAAAATAAGTGAGTATAATTCATCTTATATAAGTTAAAATAGAAAAGTCGTTTAAGAATATTCGAGCCTTGAGTTACGATAACATCTGTAAATTTTTAGCAGAAGAGTATCCCAAAGAATTTGCCAAGTGGCTCCTGTGTGGGGAACCCCAAGACGCTCAAGTTCTTAAAACCGAATTGAGTCTGGAACCCATCAATGCAGATGCCTTAACACTACTACAAACTGCTAATGAAATTCTACACATTGAATTTCAAACTCTACCCGCATCGGAGCCCCCACTTCCATTACGAATGTTAGACTATTGGGTGAGACTCCATCGCAAATATCGCGTTCCCGTTCAACAATTCGTGATCTTTCTCAAAGAAACGAATTCAGAGGGAGTGTTTACTCAAGAATTTATCTTGGGAAACACCCGACATCGGTATCAAGTCCTACGATTGTGGGAACAAGAACCCGCGATATTTTTAGCCAATCCTGTCCTCTTACCTTTTGGGGCATTAGCTCGTACTCAGTCACCGGAACAATTATTAGAGCAAATAGCCGACCAAGTTGCTAACATAGAAGAAGGAAAACAGCGCCAAAATATTGCGGCGGCAACGCAAGTTCTGGCCGGTTTACGATTTGATGATGAAGAGTTCATTAATCAATTGTTTGGAGAGGAAATTATGCGCGAATCTGTAATTTATCAAAAAATCATCCGTGAAGGAGTCCAAATTGGCAAACAAGAAGGTCGTCAGGAAGGTCGTCAGGAAGAAGCATCAAGGTTAATCCTGCGTCTTTTAACCCGTCGTTTTGGAGTGGTGGATAACACACTTCAAGAGCGCATTCATCAATTATCAGTAATGCGTTTAGAAGACTTGGGAGATGCTCTTCTCGATTTTGCTAATATCTCGGATTTGACCACTTGGTTGACTCAAGAAAATTCTCAAAATTAATGTTTTAGGCACAGGTTTTTTACCTGTGCTTTCTCTCTTTATTTCACCGGATACTTGGGTAGAATTGAGATAACAACGATCGCGCTTAACTCCGAAAAATAATTAACTAATTACCCGGTAAAAGGGAATAATAAAAACTTCATAAAAAATACCACTAATGTAGGGAAGACTACACAAAAATGAAGCCAATATTGTATAATGAAAAAAAGTAGTGCATTCAATCTTGACGTTTAAGGCTAAATTTCCTACTTTCTCAACCCTCCTCACCCATTATATTATCAAAAATATGGACTTATTAGAATACCAAGCCAAAACCCTATTCCGTCAGATGGCAATACCGGTTTTACCATCCCAACGTATTGACTATCCCGCGGACTTGAAAGGTTTGAAAATCCCCTATCCCGTCGTCCTCAAGTCCCAAGTTCGCGCAGGGGGACGTGGTAAAGCTGGAGGGGTGAAATTTGTCGAAAATACCATTGACGCGGTGGCTGCGGCTCAAACCATTTTTAATTTGCCCATAATGGAAGAATATCCAGAAGTCTTATTAGCGGAGGCTAAGTATGACGCGGATCAGGAATTATATCTCGCGGTATTCCTTGATCCGGGTATTCGTCGCCCTGTGTTATTGGGTTCACCCGCGGGAGGGGTAAATTTAGAAGTCGCGATGGCAAAAATGCAGCAGGTAGTAGTGGATCAAGATTTTTCACCCTTTTATGCACGCCGTCTCGCATTAAAAATGGGATTACAGGGTAATTTAATTCAGTCTGTCAGTACGATTATCGAGAAAATGTATCAACTTTTTGTTGAGAAGGATTTAGACTTAGTAGAAATTAATCCTCTGGGAATTAGTCCGACAGGTCAAGTGATGGCATTAGATGGTAAAGTTAGCTCTAATGATGTCGCGTTAGGTCGTCATTCCGACTTAGCCGAATTAGTCAATGCCAAACCACGTCATCCACAAGAGGGAAAGAAGGGGAAAGGAAGTGAAGGGGAAGGCGTTTCTAGCTCTCCCTCTTTAGGTCCTTATTGTGATACACCTATCTCTAAACCTCAGAATTTACGTCTAGTGGAATTAGATGGGAATATTGGCATTTTGTGTAATGGGATCGGCTTAACAATGGCGACTTTAGATGTTGTTACTCAACTGAAGGGAAAACCCGCGAATTTTCTCAATTTAGGCATTATTCATCATTATGAAGTGACAGAAGGGTTACGCGATCGCGTAGAAAAAGGATTAGAGTTAGTGTCTCAGGATAAAGGGGTAAAAGTAATATTAGTCAATCTATTAGGAAGTTTAAGCGTCTCAGAAGATATCCTGAGTGTGATTATCGGATATCTCGAACGTAAAACCCGAGCTAATATTCGTATTCCTCAAATCGTGTTACGGTTAAATTGTCGAAATCTGGAAACAGCAAGAGAAAGTTTAGCCCCCTTTGGGGTGCAACTTGTTACCAGTTTAGATGAAGGGATAAACCACGCGATCGCGATCGTGAAAGGATAAAGCCAAAAAACCCGGTTTTGGGAAAAAACCGGGTTTATCGGAAATAGATTAACGTAAAACCGACCAATCACGGATATACCATTTACCATCCTTGCGAACTAAATCATAACGAATTCGTAAAGTATCATCACGGGTACTTCCCACCTGATCGCCCTTTTCCATTAACTCTGCCTTTTCTCTAACTTCCACATCCACTTGAGCTTCATTGGGATTATTGTCAGTCATCTTCACAGAATTAACTTTGACATTATGTTCATAACGCTGATAAGTATTATTCCGTTTTTGCGTTTCGGCTCGTTGCATCCATTGAGACAAAGCCGGATCAACCAAAATAGCCTTTAACTGATCAGTAGTTCGTTCTTGTCCCAAAGCCGCCCGTTTTGCTGTTAACCATTGTTCTATCACTTTAGTTCCCAATTCCTCCGTCAGAGGTCCCTTATCCTGAGCCGGTTCCGGGGGTTTAGGTTTAGGTATTTCAATGGGGGGTTTATCCAAGGAGATCAAAGGCTGCTCACCCTTCAACTGCGGTCCAGAAAAACTGCCGAGGACACTGACAAACCAACTTAAAATCAGCCATAGCACGGATAGAGCTAATAAGAAGCCCGCGCCCAATAATAATAACCTAGTAATGGGAAGAGACAATAACTGAGAAGTTGTCTGTTTAGCACGATGACGGGTGTGAGTGGAACCCTCGTGAGACGGAGCGGTTCCTTCCCCCTCCGCTTCCTTAATAGGAGAATGAAGGACACGGCGGCGTTCCCGTGAACTCAAACGACGGGACTCTTCAGGAACAGAACCTCCCCCATCACTAGCACTCGTCACAGGAACCCTAGCCGAAGGGATACGAGAGGAACGTCTTTCCGACAAAGGGCGTAGAGAAGAACTCTCCCGAAGAGGAGAAGCCCCTAAAGTCGGAGTTAACATCGCCTTTGTTTCCGTTTTTCCTGCCAAGGGAGACATTAAATCGAGACTTTCGCCCCCAGGAACTTGTAAACGAGTTCTCACCCCTTCATGGGGAGGAACAACCACCCATTCATTATTCCCTTTCGCCTCCGCGGGTAACGCCTCCAGATAAGACTGCACCCCTCGATCAGCAAAATATTCCTTCAGAGAAGCCTTTGTCTCCAGTAAGTCACGGAAATGGGGAAATACTTCCTCTTGTAACCAATGTCCCGCGTACAGACATAAACCGGGTAATAAATCCGGCGAGTCTTGGGAATTGTCACGAATAAAAGCAATAGGTTCCTGCTCTTGACTCAATTCTACGGCCTGACTGGCTTCGTCCGTTTGACCCAAAAGCAAAGAACAAAGAGCTTTTTCCAAATGAACATCCTGACGACGACCTAATTGCATTAATAACAACTTACCCCGGAGAATTAAAGCCGGTTGACGTTGGGCAAACCCCTGGGCGATCAGAGCATAAACAGCCAGATAAGTCGCGACAGCCGAAGGTCGTCGCGCCTCTGCTTCAAAAAGATTTTGTTGTTCCGAGGTAGTTAAGTACCTGCGTAATTGCTGCACAAAACGGAGGAAATCTTCAATACTTAAACCAGAGCGATCGTCCCCATTACCATCAATCCCCCCCCTTTCTTGAAGCATATCACGAAGAATTTGTAACCCTTGCTCACGTTCCGCCCTTTTTTCGAGGGGGAGTGCGAGTAATTCCATGACACGATAGGGACGCAATTTGTAGAGATCGGCTTGCATTTCACCTCTCAAATTTACAAAGAGATTTTCACGCAGTAGGATGTCCTGTCCTGATTCTAATGATTTTGCGGCATTTTCGTGTTGACCTTGTTGCCACTGTTCTCTACCTAGTTCTAAATAGGCCAACGCGACACTTAAGACGATATCAGGAAGAGTGAACTGGGGGTCGCCAAATTCACCTTCTTGGATGCTGAGGTTGTCTTTGGTGAGATAGGGACGAGCAAGGTTTAAAACTAATTCATATTCCCCTAATTCTTGGAGAATGAGGAGGGCTCCTGGGAATTGTTCGTTACTGATTTCTATACTAGGGGTTGGTCGCTCAGGGAGATCCAGCACCCAAGGATCTGTGGTTAGGGAAAATTGTAACTCGTCGCTCGGTCGGGTTGAGTCTTGGACCAACTCTAATGTTTTCGCGAGAAAAGTCGCGTCATAACCCCCACGGGATTCTGGATCGGACAGAATCCCGTAGGCCTCATCGAGTAATTGTTTACGAGCCGCGATCGCCCTTTCGGAATACTCCCGACGGGGGAGTTGCACATAGCGATCGCGATGCGCCTGCTTTAATTGGTCAGCAGTCGCCTGAATGGGCAGACCCAAAATTCGATAATAATCTAGTGGAATCAACACAGTCCACTTCCCCAAAGCGCGATCAACAGAATGAGCCTATCTTAGCCAATGTTGGTAAAAATGGGAAATAACAATTAGGAATTGGGGACTGGGGACTGGGGACTGGGGACTGGGGACTGGGGACTGGAGACTGGGGACTGGGGACTGGGTGATGGGTAATTTTTATTTGTTTTCGATAATATTTTATCGATAATTGTCAACTGTCAACTGTCAACTGTCAACTGTTAACCTTCTGCCTTCGATTTTTGTGTACCATCGGGTGTGGAAGAAAAACGATCAACTTGCTAGACGAGGAAAGCGCGAATATATGACAAAGGAACGGCTATTACCTGCATTTGATGTCTCAACGGTAAAAATTACCAAAGAAGAAGGACTGATCCTTTATGAGGATATGGTCCTAGGGCGCTTTTTCGAGGATAAGTGCGCGGAGATGTATTACCGGGGCAAAATGTTTGGCTTTGTTCACCTCTACAACGGCCAAGAAGCCGTCTCCACAGGCGTTATTAAATCCATGCGCCAAGATGAAGATTTTGTCTCTAGCACTTATCGGGATCACGTTCATGCTTTAAGTGCCGGAGTCCCCGCGCGCGAAGTTATGGCAGAATTATTTGGTAAGGCGACAGGATGTTCCAAGGGACGTGGCGGCTCCATGCATATGTTTTCTGCACAACATAACCTCTTAGGGGGTTACGCGTTTGTCGCCGAAGGTATCCCAGTCGCTACAGGTGCAGCTTTCCAAAGCAAATATCGTCGCGAAGTTTTGGGTGATCCTAACGCGGATCAAGTAAGCGCCTGTTTCTTTGGCGATGGAGCTTGTAATAATGGTCAATTTTATGAGTCCCTTAATATGGCCGCGCTCTGGAAATTGCCCGTTATTTATGTTGTAGAAAATAATAAATGGGCGATCGGCATGGCTCACGATCGCGCCACTTCCGATCCCCTGATTTACAAAAAAGCCAGTGTTTTTGGTATGGTAGGGGTCGAAGTCGATGGCATGGATGTTTTAGCCGTGCGTAGTGTCGCCCAAGAAGCGGTCGAACGAGCCCGGGCAGGGGAAGGTCCGACATTAATTGAAGCCTTAACCTATCGTTTTCGTGGCCACTCCTTGGCAGATCCTGACGAATTACGATCTAAGGAGGAGAAAGAATATTGGTTCCCCCGCGATCCCATTAAGAGATTAGGAGCTTATTTGACAGAACACAATTTGGCAACTCAAGATGAGTTAAAAGCTATTGAGAAGAAAATTCAAGCTGAAATTGATGATGCGGTCAAATTTGCCGAAGAAAGTCCAGAACCCGATCCTAGTGAGTTATATCGCTTTATCTTTGCGGAAGATGAATAAAGTGTAACCACACCGAAAAAAACACAGATAAGCAGATGTATCCAGAAGCATGAGTCTTTTGCTAAACATCTTTATCTCTGTGCGATTTTTGACAACAATTAACTGTGATACCCACCCCCGGGGCTGTTTCATTCTCAATTCCCATTTTTACTCTTTGTCTTTCCAAAGCATAAGGCAGTAAGCACCAAAGTAGTTTTTAATAATGTCTACAAACTTAGCTGAAAATATTGGCTAAAAGGCTTACTCCCTCATGCTTAGAGACTCTGAAAAATTTGAGAGGGAAACAGCCCTTCTCCTGTCGATGGGGGAAACCTAAGTGCTTTGAAGAGGTTTGAAATGCTCCCGTCTCCATTTTCCATTCCTCATTCTCTATCTAACTTTGAATAAATTTTAAATTAGCATGAGCTTCTCGACGTAAACCATGAGCGATTCTAAACAGTTCTTGACCTGTATGTAAATAATGATCATCATAATTAAGGGTAAATAATTCTAATTCATCGAGACCATCTCCTAATTGATTTAAACAATAATAAAGATTCGCGGCTATTCCGGCTACATTCGCGGGATTTGGCATGGAGCTAAAATACCTTTGGGCTTGTTTTAGGAATACGCGGGAGGTTTCTAAATATTCTTGAAATGCTTCCATTAATTCATCATCAAAGGGATCGCCCGCGAGTTGATCAATTTCTTCTTGTAAGGGATTTAAAATCTTTGATAACATTTGATTAACGGGATTATATACTTGTTTTAGCCATTGTTCAAAGTGCTGATCCGGATCACGGCTGGTTACTTGTTCAGATTTACTATAAGAAGGGTGAGGGCCCTTTTTTCCAACGTTATAATTTTGATTGAATTGGCGATCGTATATTTGACGGCGTTGAGGATCGCCTAAAATTTCATAGGCCGCATTGATCTCAATAATCTTATCGTTATTAATAGTTTTGGTATTAGTATCAGGGTGAAATAATTTCACCAAAACCCGATAGGCTTGTTTGATTTCGGCGAGTGTCGCGTTGGGTTTCACTCTCAGGGTTTCATAGTGATTAGGCTCTGTCATAAAATCTGAAGTTAATAATTTTAATAAATCCGGTTGCTCCATGAGGATATAGACAAATGTTTTCCGGTCATCTACCATAAATTTGCCCCCCTCTCCGGGTAGAAGAGGGGTTACAGATGAGGGAATTTTAACTCAGTACGGAACTTTGATTAATGTCAGGATCTTGGAACAATGCTGTGCTTAAATACCGTTCTCCAAAACTGGGTTGAATCATCACAATTAATTTATCTTTATTTTCAGGACGTTTGGCTACTTGAAGGGCTGCACATAGGGCGGCTCCACTAGATATTCCTGATAATAATCCCTCTTCTTTTGCTAAACGACGACTATAGGCGATCGCGTCTTCATCGGAAACCGCGATTACCTCATCTACTAAATCCATGTTTAAAACAGAGGGAATAAATCCCGCGCCAATACCTTGAATTTTATGAGGACCTGGTTTATGGCCCGATAGTACCGCACTATTTGTCGGCTCTACCGCGATCGCCTTAAAGTCTGGTTTTTTCTGTTTGAGGACCTCGGAAATGCCTGTAATCGTGCCACCGGTACCGACACCCGCGATTAAAATATCAACTTGGCCATCGGTATCTTGCCAAATTTCCTCCGCGGTAGTGACTCGATGGATCGCGGGGTTCGCGGGATTACGGAATTGTTGAAGCATAAACGCGTTGGGAGTGCTTTGGACAATTTCCTGCGCCCGACGAATACAACCACTCATTCCCTCAATACCCGGAGTTAATTCTAATTGCGCTCCATAGGCGCGTAACATTAAACGACGTTCGGCGCTCATGGTATCGGGCATTGTCAGAATTAATTGATAACCTCTAGCAGCGGCTACCATCGCGAGGGCAATTCCTGTATTACCCGATGTAGGTTCCACTAAAAGGGTTTTACCCGGAGTAATCAGCCCATCTTGTTCCGCGGCATTGATCATATTGACACCAATCCGATCTTTGACGGAGGCGGCTGGGTTCATACTTTCTAATTTAACGACAATGCGACCTAACGCGCCTTCTGCTTGAGGGATACGGTTTAGTTGGACAAGGGGAGTGTGACCCACTAATTCCGTTATGTCGCGAGCAATACGCATAAGTTTTTTCCCTTTGTTTGTAATGGTGAATAAGCGAATGGCGATGGGTGGACTTCAGCAACCCATCTACCATCGGGGCTTGAGGCTTGAGTCCCCTAATGCTTTGTTGTCAATGAATTTGTCTATTGTCTCACAAGATCATTTACGTCACGCATAGGCCCTCTTTCCCTCGGATACTACAAAGAAAAGAATGATGAATTTTTGTGAAAGATTGGTGAGCCCTTATCGCGAAGTGAACATAATTCTTTGTACTTGTGTTTCCCAAGTTCCATCAGAATATAAGGTCAATAAGCGAAACCCGGGCTGCATTTCATCAATGGCAAAGGTGGGACTTTCGGGGACAAACTGTACACAGGTACTAGGGGCGCCTAAATAAGTCACTCCTTGACGTTGTTCGCGAAATTCTTGATGAATATGTCCAAATAAAACGATTTTGACTTGGGAATATCGCTCTATAACTGTAAAGAAATCATGGGCATTTTCAATAATGATTTTATCCATCCACTCGGAGTTAATGGGTAGGGGGGGATGGTGTAGGACGATCAGGACGGGATGTGGGCCGGCTTGTTGTAATTGGGTGTCTAATTCTTGGAGACTTTGGGGGGATAAATATCCCTGGACGCATCCTGTCTTTGCGGTTGATAATAGTAATAATCGCCAATTAGCTAGGGTTAGGCTTTTATCGGGCAGTATCGTGTCTTGGTTTAGGATTTCTGCCATTAAGACAGGGTTATCGTGGTTTCCGGGTATCCAATAAGAGGGTATCCCTAGAGACCGTATCGAGTCTCGCAAATACTGATAAGATTCTCTGGACTCATCTTGGGAGAGGTCCCCAGTCAAGAGAAGGACATCGGGGAGGGGTTGTAAAGCTAATACCTTTTGGAGTACGGCCTGAAAAGATTGGGCAGTAGCAAGGCCATTCAATTCTTGAGAAACCTCTGCAAACAAGTGTGTATCAGTGATCTGGGCAATTCGGACAGAGTTCGCAGAAATCATAAAAAAGGCCTAGACAAGATAAAGATACATCTGTTATAATAAATTCTGCGATAAATGGCGGCATAGCCAAGTGGTAAGGCAGAGGTCTGCAAAACCTTTATCCCCCAGTTCGAATCTGGGTGCCGCCTTTTTATAAGAATTAATTTGACCGGGCGGTTGAAACCGCGTCTACACAGACAAAACCCGCGATCGCGGGTTTAATTTCTTCAGTAGGGGCTCCTGGCATTCGCCCAATCTTTGTTTGTGTAGTCGCGATTTCAATCGCCCAATCAATCTTACAGTGGACATCTCCCGAAAATAAGGTCTTTGGCAGGCAGGATGCCTACCCTACAATAGTTTTATCACTGCCATGCCTTAAGGGGTGGGGGTGTCAATCTTGTCAGACTATTATTTTCAAAGAAGTCCTCTAAAATTGCTTGAATTACAGGCACACTGACAGCATTACCAAACTGTTTGTACGCGGCGCTATCATCTGGATGAATAATATAAGACTCTGGGAAGCCTTGTAATCTTGCACATTCACGAGGGGTTATTCGTCTGGGGCGCCCATGATGGATCACACCCAACTTATTTGCATCTGATGATGTCAGTGTTATGGAAATACTCTCTGGATCAAGAAACTTAAAAACCTCAAAGGACATATTTCCACTCACAGGATTATATTTTCCATTCACAGCCTTAAGATATTTTTTCTTAATGAGTGAATCTATAATAGATTCGATATTTTCATGGTCGAAAAATGTCTGAATTTGGGCTAGGTTTAAGCTTTTACCGTCTTGGTGATTCCCAAATATTTTATGCCTTCTATGGGAGATTAAGGCATCCATAAAGTCACGTTCATCCTGAGTGCATTTGCCTTTAATACCTAAATCCCAACAATGAAGCGAATTGCCTCCACGAAAGTCAATAAGACGAACCCCATTAAGTTTTTCAAATTGCCCCTCAACAGCCAGGGTAAACGCATCTTAAATTCAACCAAAAATATGCTACAGTTAGATCCGACT
>JBBITB010000048.1:0-43958 GCA_037440985.1 Microcoleaceae cyanobacterium bin_387 | reverse complement strand
AATTCCGTAATTATGAATCAGGGTTTGAAGGAATTTCGCTCATAGGTCTATTGATAATTGTCAACTGTCAACTGTCAACTGTCAACTGTCAACTGTCAACTGTCAACTTCCCTCTTCCTTCTTCCTTTTTTATTGAGGATTTTATGGGTTATATTAAATTATGCACGATCGCGTATTTGGTGATTGGGACAAGTTTCTGGAGTCTGGAAGGCGCGATCGCGTCTGATCAGTTTTTTTCATCGAAGGGTAATGATGCCAAAAATTATCACCCGAACATGATAAAACTATCACAGGAACTTTTAGCACAAACACCCCCATCAGCAAAAGAGTCTCCCCAGAGTAGTCCTTCTCCTAGTAATACTCCTTCCGATATCCCGAAGTCATCGCCAACGGTAAAACCTTCATCCACATCGACACCGACTTCATCAAAAATAATTTTGCAAAAAAATGCCGAATTAACTCCGAGTAAATCTTCTGTACTCCCCGCGGATAAAAGTTTATATGATCAGTATAAATTTGAAGGAAACGCGGGTAACGAAATCAGTATTTCTGTAGAAAGTAAAGAGTTTGATACTTATGTCGCGATTTTCGATGAAAAAACAAAAAAGTTGTTAAAAGAAGCCGATGATGTCGGTAATTGTGAATACGAAAATGACACCCAGAAAAAAGAGTTTATCGCCAAGGGTTTCTGTAATTCCCAGATGACGATTACTTTACCTGATACTACGACTTATTTGGTTATTGTGAATGGTAGAGAAGCCAGTGATCGGGGTAAATACACTTTAACGATAAAATCAACCGAAAAAAAATAAACAAAACAGGGGAGCATCCCATTTTGGTAAATTAGGTAGTGGGTTGACGTAGCAAAAACCTCTCATTCCGTGGGGAGAAGCCTAGGGAGTGAGAGACTCCCACTAAAGTTTTTTAGTCAAATCGGGATGGTTCTCGCAAATTGGCATTATCTCATAAAAACAAAAAAAGATATCGTCTTTTTTTCTGTCAAATATTTCTTTGAACGCGAACATTATTTCAAGCGTAAATTATGCTTAGATGGACATAGTTTCATTCCCAGAATAGCTTCAGCATCCTTTTCGCTTAGGGGCTTAGAAAACAAATAACCTTGACCGAATTTGTATCCCAATTCTTGCAGCCGTTCCAGTTGTTGTATAGTTTCAATACCTTCGGCAATTGTATCTAATTTTAAATGTTCACTGAGGGTGACAATAGTTTCAACAATCTGATGATTTATTCTCCCTTCTTCCATTTGATTGACAAAAGAGCGATCGACTTTGAGATTCTCCACAGGCAAACGATGAAGATAACTTAACGATGAATATCCTGTCCCAAAATCGTCAATACTAATGCCGATGCCTCTTTCTTTCAACTGCCAGAGCAGATTAATAGTAGCCTCTACATCTTCAATTAACATACTTTCCGTAATTTCCAAGGTGAGACAGTGCCCAGACAATCCTGTTTCAAAAAGAACCCCATCCACTACTTCTAATAGATCCTGTCGCCGTAAATCTTGCGCCGAGAGATTAACGCTCACTTTCATTGTAGAAATGTTAGGAAAAACAGTTTGCCAACTCGCAAGTTGTTGACAAGCTCTGCGAAGCACCCAATAATCTAAGGAGGAAATGAGTCCTGTTTCCTCAGCTACAGCAATGAATTCTCCTGGGGATTTTAAGCCTTCTGTTGGATGTTGCCAGCGCACCAATGTCTCAAATCCTACCAGTTGATTACTGGCTAATTCCACAATGGGTTGATAGTAAAGAATAAACTCTTGTCGTTCAATTCCTTGACGTAAATCATTCTCTAAATGTAGTCGCTTGATCGCGTCCCTGTGCATTTCTGGATCAAAAATTTCATACCTGGCCTTACCTTCATTTTTGGCCCGATACATGGCAATGTCGGCATCGCGAAGGATGTGAGAGGCTTCAACATAGTCTTTTGTGCCAAAGGCAATGCCAATGCTTGTGGTTATATATATTTCACGTTCTTCCATTATTAGTGGTAAATTAAGTGCTGTAAAAATTCGCTCAGTTGCTCGAACGGCATCCTTAATATCTTTAATTTCATCGAGCAAAATGACAAATTCATCACCTCCTATTCGCACGGCTATATCACTTTCTCTAAGGATAGATTTGAGTTTGTGCGCGATCGCGATCAATAACTTATCTCCTGCTAAATGTCCGAGACTATCGTTGATTACTTTAAATCGATCCAGATCGAGAAATAGAACCGCAAAGTGATAATTTTCCTGTCGCTTGCTTCTGTTAATCGCGTATTCCAGTCGTTGGATCAAAAGCTCGCGATTCGGCAATCCTGTCAGAGAATCGTGCAGTGCTTCATGTCTCAAACGCTCTTGCGCTAAGACGCGATCGGTGATATCACGAGAGGTTGTTTGTAATTGAACTACTTCTCCTTCGGCATCAATAATGGGTGTTGCGAGTGTTTCAAACCAAATATAGTTCCCAGATTTGTGACGCATTCGATAAGTGATGGGAAGATGTTTTTCTGTGAATTTTTGCCGATCAATTTCTTCAGTGACGCGATCGTTATTAGGAGGGGAAAAAGCATAGGGATTTCCTACAGGTTTTGACTTGAGAGCCACAGAAAGAGTTTCTTTTGTGACATCGCGATCGTCAGGATGTAAGAAAGCATAGGGATCTTGTCCCATCAATTCATGATGATGATAACCTAGCAATGCTTCACAAGAAGGACTAACATAAAGATACCGACCATCCGGTTGATGAAGACACACCAAGTCATTAATATTCTCAGCTAACAACCGATAGCGCTCTTCACTTTCTCCCAATGCTTGCTGTACTCGTAATGCGAAGATACCATAACTGAGGCTATCAGCTAGTTCCGTTAAAAGCTCTAATTCCTTGGTATCAAAAGCATCTGCTTCGGCGGAGTAAATATTTAGAGTACCAAATACTTCCCCATTATTATTACGCAGAGGCAAGACTAGGGAAGACTGATATCCTCGTTGCAGCGCGGCCTCACGCCAGGGGGCAAAAGTGGGGTCTTTCAGCATATTTTGACACGCGACTGGATGGCCAGAGCGGATTACTTTCCCCGTCGGGCCTCGTCCTCTCTCTGTATCAGCCCAGGTGATGTTCGCGGTTTTTAAGTAATCGGCTTCATGTCCAGCCCAGCCCACGGGCAGGACGCTTTTTGCTTCATCGTGGCAGACATATCCTACCCACGCCATTCGGTAAGCTGCTTCTTCGGTAATGAGCTCGCAAAGGGTTTGAATTAGAATCGTTTCATCTGTGGCTCGAATAACAGCTTGAAGACAAGCACTTAATACACGCAGAGCCCGGTTGACTACCATAAAATCGTGTTTTAGTTCTTGAGAATGACCGAGAGAAAACCTATCTTCTTGATAATCCACAATAGATATCTCCGAAATAAACATAAGTAAGTAATTGCCCCATGATTTAATCGAAATTAATGCGGATCAACCTGAGTGAAAAATGTGAGAGAATAAATTGAGAATAAGCTTGATCAGAGGAAGCAGTTGTTAGGGATAGACTATAAACAACTGATATACCGCATTAATTTCCAAAGCTCAAAGCTAATTAATCATTGTTTTGTCTAATTATTTTGGATTATTTGATATTTGGAAATAAAAAAATGTCTTTTTCCGTAATTTTAGAGGTTGATTTTCGGATGATGACTCCCTTAAATAGTGAAGGAAATCATGTTGAGAAAACAGGGGTGTTCTCTTCAGGTTTCTTGGGATATTTTTTATCCCAATTTGATCTGTGTTTGCTACAGTTTTGTTTATCCCCCTAGCCCCAGCTCCCCTCGGCTCCTTAATAAGGGCGGAACCGGATTACTCAAATTCCACCTTTTTCAGGGAGATTTAGGGGGATTTCATCATGTATAGCATTATTTTGGCAAATTTGTTTTACGGACTTATAACTATTATATCATAAAAATGTCAAACTCGATCGCGTCTGATCCTATTAAGGCTCCATCGGTGATGGAATCATCAACCATAATAGAGAAAACATCTGCAAAATCATTAATTCCTTCCCTATTAAAAGTTAAGAAAAACAAGAAAACTCTGACTTCAAACCTATGAGAATTCCTAGAGCAGGTGTTTTTTTTACCACTAAGGCACTAAGGAAAGAAAATAGAGAGGAGTTCAAAATCCGAGACATTTCCTCCTTTGTGTCTTTGTGGTTGATTTTATGTGATTCTACCAAAGTAGGTTGGGTTGAACAAAGTGAAACCAAACACAAGGACTGTAGCAACAATTGAAAAAACTGGTATGATATAGCAGTAACCAAAGTGTTTAGAACAAGGCGTTTAAGCCCCTTTTTTAAAGGAACTTAGCTCCCTGAAAATTTTGTAACAGGGAGCATCTCAAAGAAGCCAAAAAAAACCGTAGTGTGAGCCCAGAGATCCCTAGGGATCTAATAGGGAGCGAGACGTTTGTGTTACGCACAGGCTACGCCAATCCACGACCAATTTACAACCGTGAGATGCTCCCGTCGTAACAGATATGGTGGTTGCGATACATTATCAAAGTAACACACTCTTAATAATGTCAATATGAAAAAACCCCCGATGTTTCGGGGGGGAAGATAGTGTAAAATACCAAAAAATTAACGAGGAAAACCCAACCAAGTAAAAAAATCTTGACGGGTAAAAAATTCCAAAATTAACAGTAAAACAAAGCCCACCATCGCAAAACGACCATTAACTTGTTCCGAGTAAGAATTCCAACCAAAAGAAGGGGTAGATTTATTTTCCGAGTCTGGTGTAGGTTTAGGATTTGAAGGCGTTTCAGAAGTCATAATTATTTATTGTGATAAGAAATAAAGGTTAGTAGTAAGCAGTTTACGGCTATTTCCCCAAAAGAATAAGCTCTCAAAGGCTCACTACTAACAACTTACTACAAACCGTAATGGCCTTAGTAAAGATTGAGATTGATACCCGCTTCCCGCGCCATCGCGTCCACACCCTTTTGTTCGATCGTCTTCAGGGCTTTTGTCGAAATACGCAATCTTACCCAGCGCTTACCTTGGGGCCACCAAACACGCTTCCATTGTAAATTGGCTTCCTGTAACTTGTGGGTACGACGGTGGGAGTGGGAAACCGCCATCCCATTATTGGCTTTTTTCCCCGTTAACTGACATCTCCGAGACATATTGACTCTCCAGATCAAATTTTTCACGCGACCTTTTATTATACAGGGGATTTGATCTATTTGGGCTATGTTATGCACAATGTCTTAGGGGTGTTCAACCCCTTAGAGCATCCAATGTTATGGTGATTATAAATAAAAATGAGACGTTTTAAATCGAGCAAATTATTACTGTGACTGTTTTAATTTTCTCAATCTTAGTTGAAATAGCTAGAACGGGAGCAAAGACTAAGTTTTCCTGGTTAATGGGTTTGAAAGCCTTCTGGACCAATTTTTTCCAGGGGAATAGGCTGAAAGCCCAGTTGAAAAGCAGGAGAATTAGGCGCGAGGTGATAATCGTTTTTTTCAGGGCGAACAAATCGCGGATTCGCGATCAGAGAATGGCGATCAAAACCTGCGCCTTGCCATTGAGTAAAATTGCCTTCTGGGGTAAGACTTTTTGGGGTATTGGCTAAGTCTAAACCGCCAAGGTGCCAGTAAAGATTGAAGTCAACCTGTGCCAAAGTATCAGGGTTCCACTTTCGGGCATGACTTTTCCAGAGGTTAGCATTGGGATCGTCAAATACGAGAATATTGCGTCGAAAAATATTGCCTTTCATTAAATCATCGCGCTGGAGGGAGTTGATTTGATTTTTTGCCCCATTCACCCAAAAAATATTATTTTCAAAAGTGTTGTTTTTGCCGTTGCTAAACGTGATCGCGCCTGTTGCTGTGCCCAGTATCATATTTCCATAAATCGTTGTACCGCTACTGTCGTCATCAAGGAAAATCCCCGAACCCATATAAGGCGTGAGAATTTCCCCCTCTGAATTGGTTCCCATGCCCACGGTATGACGAATTAAGTTAAATCGAATCACGTTACCACTTGATCTGCGATCGCGTCCGAGGGTTTCAATCGCCCCGGTATCATTAGTTTCCTGATTCGTATCGACAATTTCATTAAATTCTACCAAATTATTGTGAGAAAAATTACTCTCGTCATAAGTTTTCAAGGAAACCCCGTAACGAGGCAAGCGCTGTATGCGATTGTGAATGATACGGTTGCCACTTCCCGTAGTAACATAAACTCCCGCGACGTGCTTGTAAATTAACCCGCCATCGTGAATATCGTTGGCAGCAATTAAATTATGAAAAGGCTGAGTTTCTGTCGTTCCTAAAAGGATGACTCCTCCTTGCCCTAAGTGCGACATTTTGTTGCGAATAATATTATTTTCCGAAGCGCGATTATCCAATCGCACGGCATAGCCACCGAGGTTCAAAAACGTACAATTTTCAATCACGCACTGTTGCGTACCACTAAGCCAAATTGCGGCATCAGCAAACATATAATAGCTGTTATTACCACTGAGCCAGATCGCGGCATTTGCCAAGGTATAATTGTTGTTATTATCGGTATTTTTCTTATCAAAAGCGCGATTTAATACTGTATAGTTGGTATCGGTGAAAGTCAGTCCACGAAAATAAATGTGTTTGACAAAACTATCAGTTTGGGAGTCGCCTTGCAAGATGATGAGGCGATCGAGTTTCGGTGCAACTACCTCCACATTGGGGAAATCAGGGTGAGTTGCCCAGTAAATTAATTCACCTGTCTTGGCATCGAGATACCACTCACCAGGACTGTCTAGGGCCTCTCGCACGTTCGCGATGAAAAAGCGATTGCCTACTCGGATATCTTCGAGGCTATTGACAAACAGGGTTTGACTTTCATTATCAACACTTTTAACGGGCAAAATCGTGTTAAGCCAACTCCAAGAAGGGAAGATATGTACTTCCGCTCCCTCCCAATTTTGCCATTGCGGAAACTTAGCAGGATCGATGAAGACACGATCGCGCAAACCGGGGATATCTGGCTTAGGTAAGTTAATTTCTTTGCCTTGGGCACGATGACAAGCTTCAGCTTGAATTAATAATAAATGATGATTAGCTTTTGGCGGTTGTAGTTGATATTCAGAGAACCAATTAAGGATGCGAATCGCGGTTTCTGGATTCCAATCGGAGTCCGTTGTCAGACAAAAAGCGTCCAGTTTAAATTTGCCATCGTGAAGATTTTCCCAGACAAGGATTTGTTCACCCGCGGTTAAAGGAATTGTCGAAGCCATTGCCCATTGATAGCTTCCATCTTCTTTTGTCGCGGGCAAATTTTTCAGCCGTGATTGGTGACTCTGCGATTGCAAAATAGCCCAGTCATCCTGATTCGCGTGCTGATTATAGGAGTAGCGAACCCAGATTTTATAGTCCCCGGCATTGGGTACAAGGATTTTCCATTCCAATTTGTCATTGGCATGATTGAGGCTAACGGGGCTATTAAAGACCCCCTTTTCCCAAGGCTTGCCCCACCATTGTGCGTGCAACCAACCTCCTAGGAGCGGTTGCTTAGGATCAAATTTGGGATAACGTGCCCGAGTCGCCCACTCACGATTAGTACGAAGCTGACGAAAATACCATTTCTGGGTTTTGACATCGGGCAATGTCGCCGCCCAAAGGTGATCGTTAAGTTTTCGCCAATTCTTGATCGGCTTCCCACCGCTGAAAGTTGGAATTTCGTTGGGAAACGCTTCAAAAATTATTGGATATTCAGCGGTTCCCGAATCCTGGGGTTCTAGTAATAAAGGTTTTTCTAAATAATAAGTGCCACCGCGGACAAAAACCGTCACGGGTTGTTTTAAGATACCGCCTTGCTGGCTTTTGAGTTCACGGATCGCGTCACGCGATCGCGCTAGAGTGGCAAAAGGGCCATCTGTTTTTGTTTCATTCGCGTTCGGGAATTTGCCAGACCAAGTATCATTACCTTCGGGCGCGATATAGAAGACGATGCCATTGCCTTGAGGATGGGATGCTCCACTGGCGCGGGTAGTTGTGGAAAGCTCGATGGCTAACCCTCCCAAACTCATCCAGGCTAAAAAAGTGCGACGATCCATAGTGATTGATTGAGTGTAGATGTTTTTTGCCGGGGAAACGCGATCGGGTACTCAACCTCTTACGGCATTAGAGATGAAAACAGAAATATGCCAGTATCAGAAAGTTTAGAAAAATCTCATATTTGACCATTACATTAGCCAAAAAATGAAAAAGCTATTTGACGACTGGAAAAGATTTTTATAAATGATATTTTCTGGAGATTTTTGGGGTTTGCTACCAGATATATCGCGAATCTAAATTAATTGTAACATCTTGTAGGGGCAATCCCTCCGTAGTTTCCTCGATTATTTATCCCCTCCATTCCCCCAGGGCTGTTTCATTTTACCCTTCAATCCTTCAAATATTCGGTTATATTTTTAGTCGAGTTTTCTCCGCTTCAACCTAGTCGTCACCCCGTCAGCATCCATGCTCTGGGAAGAAACCGGATTTCTTGTCCCCAAAACGCAAGAAAGCCGGTTTCTAGCCCTGATGTTTCTTGAGGTTTATTAATTAATAGATAGAAGCCTCCATCTGTGCCAGAGGAATAAAGCACTCATCGGGTAAAAGGATGGGTTTAACCGAAAATACAATTTGACCCCTGAGATTGTTTCGGTTTATAATCACTCCCAAAGGTGGTTCCATTATTGCGGCATGAACCCTAAGATGATAACGATAAATAATTTGTGCTGCTTGGAGTATTTTCGGTTCTGGAAAAGATAGAATTCCTAAGGATACTTTTTGGTAAGTTTTTTGATCTTGGCTCGATGAAAGTGGGTTCATGGTAGTGGGTTGAAAATTGGTTGTCTTCTATTTTTCTTTGGTGGCACGAAGCCACGACGCGAGGGCAGGAGCCGATAACTGCGTTGAGCCCTTCGGGTATCGCGTTTCTCTCAGATAAGACAGAAATAGGAATGGGCAGAGGCAAAAATATCTGGCATTTACTAAAATATCATTTATCATAGACAGAAACTTGTGTTTAGTGGTATTATGCAAAACAATTACCCCAAGATTTTAGCACTAGATTTCGATGGTGTTATCTGCGACGGACTGATTGAATATTTTGAAACGGCTTGGCATACTTATTGTCAAATTTGGGTCCCTTCTGACATCACTCCACCGGAAAATTTAGCCCCAATTTTTTATCGTCTTCGCCCCGTCATTGAAACAGGTTGGGAAATGCCTGTTTTAATTAGGGCTTTACTTTTGGGTATTTCCGAAGATCACATTTTATTAGATTGGCATTCCATCGCGCAACGTCTTTTATCAGAAGAAGGCCGAAAAGCCACAGACATCGGTATCGCACTCGATACTTTTCGCGATCACTGGATTTCTAGTAATTTAGAAGAATGGTTATCACTCCATCGCTTTTATCCAGGGGTAATAGAACGATTAAATGATTTAATGAATCATAGTTCTGTTAATCCTATCATTATTACAACCAAAGAGGGGCGTTTTGTCAAGGAACTTTTACATCAAGGGGGTTTGGAAATGCCCCAAGAGCGCATTATTGGTAAGGAATACAAGAAACCTAAACATCAGGTTTTACGCGAATTATTGACAAAAGAGGGTGCGGATTCTGTAATATGGTTTATTGAAGATCGTTTGAAAACTTTACTTTCGGTACAACAGCAACCCGATTTAGAATCGGTTCGCTTATTCTTGGCAGATTGGGGTTACAATACTTTAGCCGAACGTGAATCCGTTTCTCAATATCCCCCCATTCAATTATTATCTTTATCCCAGTTTTCCCAAGATTTTCTCCATTGGCCTCCAAATATACTATAGTTAAGGCGAGAAGCGCGATCGTCTAGTATCAGTGTTTAGCTTTTGCCCCTTAACCACTTAGTAAATTATCTTCACAGAAGAGGAGGAAATGAAATGATGGATATGACACATTATATGGAGCTTTTAGCTACCAATCAACCGTGGAATCTTTTAATATTTATGGCATTCCCTGTGATTTTTGCCGAAACAATAGCCATTTCTGAACTATACCTCCTGTTTACTCGCAATTTAACAGGAAGAGTCAGACAGATTAACAAATTTTCCGGTATTTTTGTCGGTTTTTACTTTCTCATCGTCTTTTTTTACCTCTTCTTTAAAGTCGTTATACCCCTGACAATTAATGGACAATGGCGCACTATTATTGATGTTATTGCTGTCGGCTCTTATTTGTTAGGAGTTATCCCTTTGTTTGGGATCGCGCTTTTGGAATTAGGATTAATTTACAAACATAAAGCCGAAGAAAGCAAACTTAAACTTCATGCAACCTTTGTGGGGCTATTTTTGATTGTCGCCCATATTGCTATGATATTTGGTATGCTCAGTCCCTCCCTTCTTGACGGCTCACATCCGATGCACCCCATGTAAAATCATGAATATTTTTTCAAAACAGAAATTATTGAAAAAAACGCGTAAAAAAACGAGAGAAAAAGTTGACGTGTGGGGGCTGCGGATGTATAATTAGATAATGGGAGTGCTGACAAAATTTTGATTAATGTCAGCACTCCCATTATTTAAGATAATAATAGCGCAACCTGCCGCGGAACACAAGGGGTTTCTTTCTTTTTGTGGGATTTTTTTGGTAAAATTTTGTCACCAACAGAAAGTCAGAGCCGAGCGCGATCGTGTCCTTTCTTCTCTACAGCCCTAAACTCAACTTTCCCACCACTCTCAAAGTCGATCCCGTCCTTGTCATCTATTTATTGATTTTCAAAACAGAAATTATTGAAAAAAACGCGTAAAAAAACGAGAGAAAAAGTTGACGTGTGGGGGCTGCGGATGTATAATTAGATAATGGGAGTGCTGACAAAATTTTGATTAATGTCAGCACTCCCATTATTTAAGATAATAATAGCGCAACCTGCCGCGGAACACAAGGGGTTTCCCTTCTTTTTGTGGGATTTTTTTGTAAAATTTTGTAAAGCAAAAGTTAACAGAGGGAAGGGAATGCTGGATCTGGTAAAATTGGCAAAACAAATGCAGGGGATGAGTCAACACTTAAATGCGGAGGCGATCGCGTCGCGTAAAAGAATAGAAGTCGCGCAAAAATTATTAAAAGAGGCGCAAACACAACAAGAAGAGTTAATCGAAACAAAAGAGATATGGCGCGATCAGATATTATTTAATAGTGCCACCCCCGTTGAACCCTTAAACATTCATCCCCAGATTAAAGCCCCCCCCTATTCACAAACAATTATTGCCACAGATGGCTCACAAATTTCTCCCAGTCACCACGAAATTGCCTATTGTTATTTACTAAATATTGGACGAGTAATATTACATTATGGACAAAGTAAACATCCTATATTAGATAGTATTCCCGAAATCTTTTATAAACCAGAAGACTTATATATTTCCCGTCAATGGGGTATCAAAACTGAAGACTGGATGGGTTATCGTCGTGCCGCGTCCGAAGCAATCATCTTAGCCGAATTAGGCTGTAATTGGTTAAAACTAAATGGCAACAAATTAAGCGTGCCCACTTTAGCAATGGTAGATGGTTCCCTAATTTATTGGTTTTTAGACACTTTACCCACAGAAGCCCGTGATCGGATATTAATTCCCATTTTACAATCATGGGATTTATTAAGATTAGCGGGGATACCCTTATTAGGATATGTAAGTGCATCTCGCAGTGGAGAAAGCATCTCCTTTTTGCGTTTCGCCGCCTGCACTTATGGGGAACCAGACTGTATTAGTAATTGTCCCAATATTGGATTTGGGGCAACAACTTCCTATGCAGACAAAGCCCCTTGTCAAGTATTTGAACCCTTGCGTGATACAACATTATGGGAATCAATTTTATCACCGGGTGAGAGAAGTCCCCTATGGCGTTCTAATTTAAGAATTTTAGATTTATATGAACTCCATCAAATCTATTTTTGTTATGTTCATGTCGGGACTGAAATCGCTAGAATAGAAGTACCGGAATGGGTAGCTCAAGATGCAGAAAAGTTTGAATTAGCCTTGAGTTTAATGTTAGCACAAGTCCATAAAGGGGGGGGGTATCCCGTAGCCTTAGCGGAGGCTCATAATCAAGCAGTAGTAAAAGGAGGCGATCGCGGTCGTTTTTTTGCCTTATTAGAACAAGAAATGATTAAAGCGGGCTTAAAAAATGTGGGAATTTCCTATAAAGAAACTCGCAAACGCGGGAGTATCGCGTAATGGGGAATAGGGAATGGGTAATGGGTGATGGGTAATGGGTGATGGGTGATGGGTGATGGGTAATGGTTTTTCTCCTATTACCAAGTAAGAAGAAGCGAAAATCACTCTCAATCTCCACCTCTGTGTCCTTTGTGTCCTTTGTGGTTCATTTCTTCCATAAAAATATCAACTTTTCACCTGATCATAGCTGAGGAGGGGTTTCCATTGCCATCAATCCAAGTTACAGGCGTGGCATCCCTTCCCAGAAGACTGACACCACGCGATCGCGCTGGCACAAAAGATTCACAAAAATTTACATTTGAGGTGGTTGATCAAGAAGGGAATCGGTGATAATATAAGAATAAGGTATTGACAAGCTTACTTAATAATCGGATAGTAGCAAAAATAAAAAAAAAAAGCGTGACCATCCGATTATAATAGAATATTATCCCAAAATAACCTCAACTTGTCAAGGGGGGAATCCAGTTTTTTTTGTGATATTTTTGTATGATTTTTTGTCGAAAAAAGAGAGAATGAAGTGAATGTATTGGAGGGTAATGGATAATTGGTAATGGCTCATGTTTTTTCTCCTATTACCAAGTAAGAATAAGCTAAAATCACTCTCAATCTCTACCTCTGTGTCCGTTGTGTCCGTTGTGTCCTTTGTGGTTCATTTCTTCCATAAAAATATCGACTTTTCACCTCATAATAGCTGAGGAGGGGTTTCCATTGCCATCAATCCAAGTTACAGGCGTGGCATCCCTTCCCAGAAGACTGACACCACGCGATCGCGCTGGCACAAAAGATTCACAAAAATTTACATTTGAGGGAGTTGATCAAGAAGGGAATCGGTGATAGTATAAGAATAAGGTATTGACAAGTTTACTTAATAATTGGATAGTGGCAAAAATAAAAAAAGCGCGACCATCCGATTATAATAGAATATTATCCCAAAATACCCTCAACTTGTCAAGGGGGAAATCCAGGCTTTTTTTGTGATATTTTTGTATAATTGTTTGTCGAAAAAAGAGAGAATAATAATGAGGTGAATGTACAGGAGGGTAATGGATAATTGGTAATGGATCATGTTTTTTCTCCTATTACCAAGTAAGAATAAGCTAAAATCACTCTCAATCTCTACCTCTGTGTCCTTTGTGGTTCATTTCTTCCATTCTTCCATAAAAAATCTACCTTTATCCCTAATCTGTGTTACCCCCGCCAAGGAGAGGTTTCCATAATTATTAAGACTATGACAGTGCAATTAATTGTATTACTGGGGGCGTTAACAGTAGCCTATTTAGTGTTTAACTGGGCAATAAAAGTGCTGAAAGTGAGTATCGGAACCGGCATCGCGATCGCGGCGATAATCTTAATATTGCAATTATCCTTTGGCATTGGGCCTGAGCAACTGTGGCAACAAATCATGAATTTACCACAAACCCTTTTACATTTAGTCAAAGGTAAATAAGGAGCAATTGAAGATAAATCTAAAATGAAAAAGAGAAAAGACGATCCCCCAAAGTGATCGCCAGTGTGAAGAAACCATCAAGAAGAAAAAAGTAAAGCCCCCTTAAGATCCCCCATTAACCTCTTGTCCATAAGCTTGCCAAGCCAAGTCAACCAAACCATGAAGAATAGCAACTGCAACGACAGCACTACCCTTACGGCCTTCGATGCGAATATTAGGAATCATCGAATCATGGAGACGAGACTTGGCGACATCAACACCAACAAAACCCGCGGGAGAGCCAACGACTAAAGCGGGTCGAATTTCCTCAGCTTCAATTAAATCGACAATAGCCGATAAAGCCGTTTGAGATTGGCCGATGACAAAAATAGCCTCTGGATAGCGTCGGGCTAAAGTTTCAATTCCCCACGCGGAACGAGTTTTGTCCCGTTGGGGGCGAGTGATAGCATCCATTGAACAATAAACCGGATTGGCGAAGGTGCTTTGAAGTTGGGGAGAAATACCCACCTGCACCATTGGCACATCAACCACAATCGTAGTACGAGCCGCTAACGCGGCCGCGCCCGCTTGTAAGGCATGATCTGAAAAACGAACTAACGATTTATATTCAAAATCCGCAGTAGCATAGATCACCCGCCGGACGATTTCATACTCAGCAGGTGATAAAACATGATCGCCTATTTCGCGATCAATTATTCCCAAACTTTGGGCATCAGTAACGTGCCATTCCATGTGTTTGAATAGCGATCGCCTCGTAATTTCTAGGTATCAGCTTATCAGGTATTTGTAATTTGGGAGTAGGTAATGGGTAAGAGGAAAGGGGGAGAAGGGGATAAAAAGAAATAAATCGTTCACCTTGGCTTAGGGCTTTATCGTTCCCAGCATCAAGCTCAAAAGAGTCAATTAGGTTAGCTAAGGGGGTTTGTGCCTTCATCTGTTACCGATTACCCATTACCGATTACCCATTACCCAATTAAGTTTCCGAGGGAGATTGATTCAATATGGGAGTGAGATAAGCCGCGAGGGCCCCAATCAAAAATCCCGCGATATTGCGAACTAAAGGAACCCAGTCCGCGGTACGAGTTACAACCGGTCCAATGCCAAAGGCAATAAATAAAATACCCCACAAGGGAGAGAAAATTAAGGCCCATTGCCAAGAGATAAGTTGACCAGGTTTGCGGGGATGGGCGGCAAAACCACAGATAATGCCTCCTAAGATAGAAGTAATGAGGGTTAAAATCCATTGTTCTTGGGGTAAACCGGGGACGACTCGACATCCTCCTTGACGTAAACAACCTTCAATGGCTTGGAGAGAATCAATAATGGCGCGGTCTTCTCCATTCTCCCTGACAAAGAACTGATTGCCGTAACGAGTTTGTAACTCTACCCAAAAGGTGCGGGGTAAAAAGGGATATAATTGCAGGCCCACATTAAAATTGAGAAGATTGCCCCCACGCGGATCTGCGACTAATAAGACACTTTTCTCATCTAGTTTCCAATAATCTCTCACGGCTAAACCGGGTGTACGGTCATATTGACTTAATACGCGTAACTTCCAACCGGTGTCTGCTTCAAATTGTTCTAATTCCTTAACTAGGGCTTGTTCTTCTATATCGGTAAGTGCTTTGGCTAAGTCTATGACGGGGGTGGGGGGACTCGGTAGTAATTCTGGGTTGTTATACGCGTGGGCTACTGGCGCGATCGCCCATAGAGATACCGTGAGGAAAAATGCGGTTAGAAATACCAGAAATCGGCGTGGGTACAGGGTCATCTGAAGTCCTAATCTCATACTTAAGGGTGTAAAGGGGTTATCTTAACCACAGGGTCAGAAAACACTCATAATTCTTTACATTACTTTACACTAAATTAGGTAATGGGGATTGGGGACTGGGGACTGGGGATTGGGTAACTGTCAACTGTCAACTGTCAACTGTCAACTGTCAACCTTCTTAATAATGCCCCTAGAGGGGATTGCAAATTATGGAAAAAGGGTATTTGCTATTCATGCTGACATATTTATTAATGCAGCAATCAAAGAGTTAGGGGTTAATTCATGCACATTCCCGATGGGTTTATTTCACCGGCGGTGGCGGCTGTTACCAGTGTTGCCAGCGCGGGATTTTTAGCAATTTGTCTTTCCCGTACCCGCGAGAATATGGGATTACGACACGCACCAATCATGGGATTAACAACCGCGTTTATTTTTGCCGCGCAAATGATTAATTTTCCCGTGGCTGGTGGCACCAGTGGACATCTTTTAGGGGGAACTTTAGCCGCGGTAATTTTAGGGAATCCTTGGAGCGCGTCTGTATCGATCGCGACGGTTTTATTGATTCAAGCTTTTTTATTTGCTGATGGAGGAATTACCGCGTTAGGGGCTAATATTTTTAATATGGCAATTGTGGGAGTTTGGGTAGGTTGGATTTTAACACAAATTGTCCAACAATTATTAGGGGGTTCTCGTTTTCGTTTGCCTTTAGCCGCGGGTATTGCTGGAGGAATTAGTGTGATTGCAGCCGCGATCGGGTGTTCCCTTTTCTTAATTTTTTCGGGGACGGCGACGGCTAGTATAATTTTACCGGCAATGGTAGGAGTTCATAGTTTAATCGGTATTGGGGAAGGATTAATTACCGCATCTATTTTAACTTATTTAATTACAGTAAGGCCTGATTTATTACCAGGCGATCAACCTCAATTAAATAAATGGTTAATTCCTGTAATTAGTACCTTATTAGTTGCAGGAGTATTATCCTTATTTGCATCAGCTTGGCCTGATGGTTTAGAAAAGGTTGCAGAAATTCAAGGCTTTGGTGAATTAGCCGAAAATGTGCGATTTAGTATTCCCACACCTTTCGCGGATTATAGTATCGAAGGCTTTGGTAAAATTGGCACTAGCATTACAGGGATTCTGGGAACAGTAATTTCTTTTGGTGTAGCTTTTGGAATCGTCCAAATTGGAAAACCTAATCAGGTATAAATTAGGAGCAGAAACCGGGTTTCTCTGAGAACAATTTTACCCTCCTTGAGAGGTGCAAAGAAATCCGGTTGGGAGCATCTTAAATTTGCCAAAAAAACTGTAGTGGGAGCGTCTCGCTCCCTAGGGATCTAATCGGGAGCGAGACGCTCCCACTACCAATTTACCTTTAGGAGATGCTCCCACTCGGTTTCTATAGACATAAACCATGACTAAATTTTCTATCTCCTTTACCCTCCTTGAGAGGTGCAAAGAAATCCGGTTGCGAGCATCTTAAATTTGCCAAAAAAACTGTAGTGGGAGCGTCTCGCTCCCTAGGGATCTAATCGGGAGCGAGACGCTCCCACTACCAATTTACCTTTAGGAGATGCTCCCACTCGGTTTCTATAGACATAAACCATGACTAAATTTTCTATCTCCTTTAAGTTACGGGTTTCTCTGATTCTCGTGATCGGAATTGCCTTACTCAAAACCTCAGTTTGGTGGGCTCTAGCCTCCTATGGCGCGATCGCGCTTTCTTGGCTAATCTTCTTAAAACCATCTCTGAAAATTCTCTCACAACTATTAGGAGCAGAATTAATGTTACTGTCATTATTAGCATTGCCAATGGGATACGAAAAAGCCAGTTTTATGGTAAGTCGTTCCCTGCTATGTTTATTAATAATGAATAGTTTTCTGCTCACATTACCCCCCCATAGTTTAGGAATCGCGTTAAAAGGTTTACCGCTCCCCCAAATCTTTCAAGAGATTATCTTGTTAACTGGGCAATATTTAGAAATATTAATATCAGAAATTAAGCAAATGCAACAGGCAGCAAAATTACGAGGATTATCCGGCTCTTCTGGTTGGTTACGTTATACCAGTGCCGCGATGATCGCTTCTCTTTATTTGCGAAGTTTAGATCGCGCTGAACGAGTTTATCATGCCATGGTAGTGCGGGGTTATGAAGGAAAATTACCCCTAGAATATCAATTAACCCGAAAAGATAATTTAGCCCTAATGATTTTATTAATTTTCACCAGTTTATTAACCATTTCTTCCTATACAGAAACCGGCTTTATTTACCCAAAATAGTTATTCTAAGAGTCTGAAATCAGAAACCGGGTTTCTTTTCTCTGTGCCTCTGTGATCTCTGTGGTTCATTTATTCTATTCTCTAAAAAATCTTGATTCAACCATCAGCCCAAAATCCCAATCTTACGTCTTCTAAGCAAACTCTAATTGTCAAAAATTTAGGGTTTAGCTATCCTCAGCAAGAGTCGATCTTGGAAAATGTTTCTTTGGCAATCAATTCCGGTGAAAGGGTTGCTTTAATAGGTGCTACCGGTGCGGGTAAAAGCACTTTATTAGAAAATTTGATCGGCTTAAAATTACCGCGATCAGGTCAAATTTTTATTAAAGGTATGACTTTAGAATCTAAAAATCTTTCTGGGATTCGTCGTCAAGTCGGATTTGCCTTTCAAAATCCCGATGATCAATTATTTATGCCAACTATTTTAGAAGATGTGATGTTTGGAGCGCGAAATTATGGAATGTCTCTGATAGACGCGAAGGAAAAAGCCCGATCAATTTTATCTAAATTTGGCTTAATCCAATACGAAAATCGCTCCTCCCATGAATTATCTGGGGGGCAAAAACGTCTCGCCGCGATCGCGTCAATTTTGGTATTAGAACCCAGTATTTTAATATTAGATGAACCCACAAACGGTTTAGATCCCGCGTGGCGCAGAAAATTAGCTCAAGTCTTATCCGAGTTACCCTTAGAAGTCATATTAATTGCTTCCCATGATTTGAATTGGCTGAAAAAAACGACCCATAGGGCTTTAATTTTAGCTAATAAACAAATAGTCGTCGATCGCGCTACGGAGGACTTATTACAAGATAAAGAAATGTTAGACTCCTATGGTTTACCCCCTGATTGGTAATCACATCAGTCGCGATCGAACCCCCACAGCCCTGATTATTCTCTCCCTTTTATTGTCAAACCAATTATCAAGGGAGTTTGCCCTTGGTTGGGGCAGAAAATTTGTTTAAGTCTCAGGAGAAACTAAACGACAAGCGAGTGAAGCACTGATTGTCGCGGGGGCTAATCCGACAATTGACATGATTTTTGGGAGAAGTCTCATGCTTAAAAGCGCGATCGGGCTTTTAAAAACCTGATTAACATTATCGGTGGGAGAAACTCATTGTGATCCCAATAAATAATTTAATTGACTACATTTCACATTATTCCTGCCACCATCAGCCCCAATCCTTTATCCTTCCTTCTTCTGGTTTTAACTACTACGAGGACTAAGATAATAAGCATAAAATTCAAACAAAGCACCTACCAGAGCAAAGGTACTTCCAATGACAAAAAAACCCTCACAGGGGCGACCATCCCCAAAAGTCGCAAGAAATTGTAACATTAAGTCAGCACCAGAGTGGCCCACCGCTTGCAAAATGGGAAAGAGACTAATAAAGTAAAAGCTAGTCAACCCCCCACAAATTAAGAGACAGGGGGCAACAAAACTCAAAACACTTGTTAACAGAACAGCACGGAGGAGATTAGACTTAATATTCATAAGAAAACTCGTATATGTGGCTAAACTAGCAAAAGGAGCATTTGCCATTGATACTTGCCAATCTCTAACATAGATCGCGATCAGGAATTTTCAGCCAATTTGTCAAAAAACTTAAATTTTGCTTCACAAAAGTTGTTTAAAATTTGTAAATAGTTAGCACATTTCGTAACAATAGAGAGAGCAACAATCCCTTGAGTAATATTACTGGTAGTTCGAGTCTAGGATTATGGAGTCAGCGATTAATCGCCGCCTCATTATTAGGAGGCCAAGTCATGCTGCACCTCATTACCCGTCCCATTCACCGTCGTAATACCCTCGATCAAATGATCGCGGTGGGACCAGAATCCCTCTTAATTGCCCTACTCACCGCGAGTTTTGTGGGGATGGTATTTACCATTCAAGTAGCACGGGAATTTATTCACTTAGGGGCAGCCAATACCGTTGGGGGAGTGCTCGCGATCTCCTTAACGCGTGAACTTGGTCCCGTACTCACAGCCGTTATTATTGCGGGACGAGTGGGATCAGCCTTTGCCGCGGAAATAGGTACAATGCAGGTAACAGAGCAAATAGACGCGCTCTATATCCTCAAAACAGATCCCATTGATTATTTAGTAATACCGCGTGTGATCGCGTGTTGTGTCATGCTACCCATCTTAACGATTTTATCCTTAATCACAGGCATGGGAGGGGGGCTATTAATTGCCACAAAACTCTATGGGCTTTCCCACACAATCTTTTTAGAATCAGCGCGCAATTTTCTCTCCCTTTGGGATATCACCAGTGCCGTGATTAAAGGCTTTGTTTTTGGTGCTTTAATAGCCGTTATTGGCACCAGTTGGGGATTAACAACTACTGGGGGCGCGAAAGGTGTGGGACAATCAACGACGACGGCGGTTGTTACCGCGTTGTTGGCGATTTTTATTTTTAACTTTTTTCTCTCTTGGTTGATGTTTCAGGGTACTGGAAGTGTCGCGCTCCGCGTTTAATATAGCAGAAGGAAGAAGGAAGAAGGAAGAAGGGAGAAGGAAGAAGGAAAAAGGGAGATGTAATAAAATGAATGGGTTTCAGGCATTAAGAATAGACTTGGCAGCGAAACTGAAAAAAACATCAATTCTTCTTATGAAATCGTCCAAAATTTCCTATTATGCCTGTTGCCTGTTTCCTTACTTTCGCAAGAGAACTAATCTCCTAAGATCAAAGTGTAGTGCTAGACAACTTCGGAAAAGGAATTAACATCCGAAAATCCTGTCTCTATTCTATCTTATTGATGGTGCTATTTTCGCCAGTTTTTGTGATAAGATTAAAACCACAAAGGCACAGAGGACACAGAGAAAATAAAATAACGTCAATAGGAAAAACCTGTAGGCGACAGATTCTCAATAAATGCTTTACTGAAAAATACTCTACCGTCAATCCGGGTTCTTCTCTTCATTCCTTAACCTCAAAGTGATAACCAATTACCCCTTTGTGTCCTCTGTGCCTTTGTGGTTCATTTTATTTCCCTTTTTTTCAGGGATATGGGTCGATCGCGCTCGGAATTAACAATACAAAAGAAACCAAAGGGAGAGTCTCCGCTATTAATTAATTGATGTGGTTCATTAGGCGCGATATAAAGTGTATCAAAAACATTTAATTCATGGATATTCTCACCCACGATCGCGTTCCCTTTGCCTCGCAGACAAATCACAACGTGCTCATGTTGATGTTTTTCAAAGCTAGAATAACCCCCCGGCGCAACCTCAAAATAACGGAGGTGAAAAAGACAGGACTCTCCATGATCCCCGATAATAACATTACGGATAATATGAGCAAAATCGGAACCTTCCGGTTTATACGCGGAGCTATCAACACCCTCCCAAGTAAAATTTTCTTGGAAACGATAAATAGCACTCTTATTCTCAGTATTTTCTCTGGGGGTAACAGGAGAAAAATCACAGGAAAAACCCTCTATTATTTCTGAGGCTAATTTTGCACTGTTATCTGTCATATTAGTTAAGAATCTTCAATCAAACTACGGAAATATTTGGAATTTTCAATGATATCTGGACTGTGAGTTAATAAACCAGCACCCATCAAAAATATCACATCTTTTCCATATAATTCGTACATCTGTGAGACTCTTTCCAAAGTCATGCCACCGCCGGGAGTGGGAAAAATTTTCTTGAGATGTGCCATATCGGTTTGACATCCATCTCGGATATTAATACATTCTTCTTTACTAAAGGAAAATCGACCACCAAAGTTAGGGAAAATGGAAGCATCGGCTCCCCCCAGTCGTGCCAATTGTCCAAAAAGGGCAAAATGGGAAATACCATTTTCAGACACGACATAACTACCCTGAAAAGATGGATGACTTAAGATGGGAAGCGCGATCGCGTTATCTTCTGCCAAAACACGCATAGCATCAAATCCAATTAAACCAGGGGCTAAGAGCATCCCACCCGCGCCAAGTTCTTTCGCTTGTAGGGCCCTTTCCTTAAGCATAGGATAAGGGGCTGTAATATTGGCTATATAGATAGAATTGCCCCCCGTTTCCGCATTAGCCCTCGTGATCGCCTCTACACAGAGTTTGACTCGTTCAGTAAAGGGCGCGTAAACTTGATTAGAGAGTCCATGATCATCCTTAATTAAATCAATACCACCCTTCGCAAACTGATAGGCTAATTCTGCCAATCCCTTTGCATTTAATCCCATGGGTTTAAGGGCTGTACAAAGAAGAGGTCTTCGGGAAACATTTAAGTATTTTCTCAAGCCTTCTAGCCCGAAACGGGGGCCTTGGAATGAGTTTAAAAGGGAGGGAGGGAGAATGAGTCGTTCCAGACGAATCCCTGGTTTGAGGCTAATATTGCCAAACGCGACATTAATTAACTGTGTTAATTCATTCGCGGTTGTGTCAATAGCAAAACTAATCGTCACCCGATATGAAATATTGTGCTCAATGGGGTAGAATTCTTCGATCTTACCGACGACAAAATCTTGAATAAAACCTTTTGGTACAAGACTTTCTGGTAATTCGACGGTTTGCTCAAGACAGATATCCTTCGCTCTCGCAGATGCTTGAGTTTCCGTTCCCCTGATGGTGTATTCTACCAAAAACCTTTCACTCATAAAATGGTGATTCTCACTGAGTTAATATCGCAACCGATACAATGGAAAAAGGGAGACGCGTTTGAGTACGCGTAACCCAAGTAGTTGTTTATTATCATAATTTTTCCCTGTGACTACAAGTACCTCGACACCTCAACAGACTATTGAATTAAGTCCCAGTTACACGATCCCCCTCGTTTTAATTTTGGGGGCGATTCCCTTGTTATTAATCAAACAATGGGCAATAAGTCTCGCGATCACGGCTTTTGGACTTTTTCTGATGTATCAAACGGTATCCCTGCGTTTGCAATTTACCGAAACCGACTTAGATGTTTATCGAGGGGAGAAGTTAATTCGGCGTTTTCCCTATGGGGAATGGCAAAACTGGCGTATCTTTTGGCCGAGTTTCCCAGTCTTATTTTATTTTAAAGAGATTAAGAGTATTCACTTTTTGCCGATCCTCTTCGATCCTAAAATGCTCAAGGCTTGTTTAGAAGCGCGTTGCCCCCGTCAGGATTAACGCTAACATGAGTCAACCAGCTAAAGTCCGCCAGGGACTCAAGTCCCTGTCTGATAGCTAAAGTCCTCTGAAGAGGACTATATATTAGTATTTCAGTCGGTTTTAACCGACTTTTGCTATTAGCCAGTGGGTTGTGGAAAAACTAAAGTCCCTGTCTCATAGCTCAAGTCCTCTGAAGAGGACTATATATTAGTATTTTAGTCCGACAGGAGTTTCAACGCCTGTCTCACCCCTAAAGTCCTCTTCAGAAGACTATGTATTAGTATTTCAGTCGGTTTTAACCGACTTTTGCTATTAGCCAGGGACTTTAGTCCCTGGTGGGTTGTGGAAAAACGAATCAAGCCCCTGAATCAGAGGGGTAAATGTCACGGATGGGAATAAGGAATGGTAGGATTTTCTTCTCAGTCCCCAATCTCCAATGCCCAATCCTCAATCCTCAATCCTCAATTCCCAATCCCTTATTCCCATGAATGCAGACGAAACTCCAAAATATAAACCCCAATCTGAAGACATTGAAGCATCGGAGACTTCTGAAGTAATGATTGAATCCGATGAAGTTGTCAAAGAGTCGATAACACCCATCCCAGAGTCAAGTAATTGGGATGAGTCAGAAAACACGATCGCGCCCCAAGAGACACCCGATGCTCAGGAGGAAACGATACAACCATCAACGCAGATAGAGGATTCCGAAAAAGAATCCACGATCACGCTATCAGAAAAATCAGAAATCGAAACAGAAAACGAACCCATTGTCAACGTTTCTGAACCCTTAAATCCCATGCAGGAACTTGTTGTCGATATCGCGGAAAATGTCACCGAAAAATTAACCCAACGAGTCGAACAATTACAGAAACAACAGGAAGAATTAAAACAAGAGATCGAGTCTCTTCGCACTACCAAAATCCGAGTTCAACAAGAATTAATTGATACCCAAAATGCGATGGGGCGTTTAATTCAAGAAGGGTTAGCCCAGTTAGAACAACGAAAACAGACTTTACAAATAGAAGTCGATAAATTAGAACGAAGACGCGATCGTATTCAAAAAGAAATGCGAACTACTTTTGCCGGAGTATCCCAAGACTTAGCCATTAGAGTCCAAGGATTTAAAGATTATTTAGTAGGAAGTTTACAAGAATTAGTAGGAACCGCGGAACAATTAGAATTAATGCCCCAAATAGTGGAAACCCCCACCAAACAAATTGTAGAAGAATCGAAAACTACGGGTGTAGTAGCCAATCCCAAATTTAGCGAACAAGGATTTCAAGAACAAGCGAAACAAATTCGGCGAATATTAGATCAATATCGCACCTTACCCGATTATTACGGTCCCCCTTGGCAATTACGTCGCACCTTTGAACCCATACACACGGAGCGGATCTCAAATTGGTTTTTCAACCAAGGAGGAAGAGGAGCATTACGCTCAATGGGTTCCCGTTTACAAAACATCTTAATTGCCTCCACTGCGATTTCCGTTTTAAGAAGTATTTCGGGAACCAGAGTGAGAACATTAGTATTAGCAAATAGTCCCGAAAGATTAGGAGAATGGCGACGGGGTTTACAAGATTGTTTAGGAATTACGCGAAATGATTTCGGTCCAGATCGCGGAATTACCCTATTTGAAGCCCCAGAGCCCTTAATCCAAAAAGCCGAGAGATTAGTCAAAGAAGGAAAACTCCCCTTAATAATAATAGATGAAATGGAAGAACAAATCAACCTTTCCCTATTACAATTTCCCCTATGGTTAGCCTTTTCGCCCGATCCACAAACTCTAATGTCTAGGGATAGAGACTTTCGAGATTTTTAGGGAATGGGGAATAGGGAATGGGGAATAGGGAATGGGGAATGGGGAATGGGGACGGGTAGTTTTTTAGCGAAAAGCTAAAACCGCCGATAACTATTTTCTTTTATCCTCTTTCTTCTCTCCCTTCTTAACTCCCAACACTCAAAAAAAGGCAGAAAACTCTCTCTGTGTCCTCTGTGCCTTTGTGGTTCATTCCCAATTAAAAAGAGTTAAGAGGTAATGGGAAGCGAGAATATAAATCAAATTTCAGCTCTGACACTTCTCAACTCCCAACACTCAAAAAAAGGCAGAAAACTCTCTCTGTGTCCTCTGTGCCTTTGTGGTTCATTCCCAATTAAAAAGAGTTAAGAGGTAATGGGAAGCGAGAATATAAATCAAATTTCAGCTCTGACACTTCTCAACTCCCAACACTCAAAAAAAGGCAGAAAACTCTCTCTGTGTCCTCTGTGCCTTTGTGGTTCATTCCCAATTAATAATAAGGAAAAAAAACATGACAAATTGGATTATTTTGAATATAGCCTTGTTAGTAGTTGCCTATTTATTAGGTTCTATTCCCACAGGTTATCTCGCGGGTAAATTATTATTAGGTATTGATATCCGCGAAGTGGGTTCGGGTTCCACGGGCGCGACTAATGTCTTAAGAAATTTAGGCAAGGTTCCCGCGATTACAGTTTTATTAATTGATGTCTTAAAGGGAGTCGCCGCGATCGCGTTAATTCGTTATATCTATTCTCTGAAAATCATGGCTGATTTAGGGGCTTATGTGGGGATTGAAGATATCCGCGTACAATTACCTTGGATAGTGACTTTAGCGGGCTTTGCGGCGGTTTTAGGACACAGTAAGTCGATTTTTTTAGGGTTTACCGGGGGGAAATCCGTAGCTACCAGTTTAGGGGTTTTATTAGCTTTATCTTGGCAAGTAGGATTAGGGACTTTTGGGATTTTTGGTCTAATGTTAGCCATTTCACGCATTGTGTCTTTGAGTTCAATTATCGGCGCGATCGCGGTTTCTGGTTTAATGTTTCTCTTTCATCAACCTTTAGCTTATCAATTATTCGCGATCGTCGGTGGAATTTTTGTGATAGTGCGTCATCGTGGTAACATAGAGCGCTTATTAAAAGGAACCGAACCCCGTATTGGCGAAAAACTAGAAACCGCCGAATAACCAATCAAATTAAGGAAGAAGGAAGAAGGAAGAAGGAAGAAAAATTTACGCGTCTATGTTGCTCGAAGAAACGCGATCGGGTTTGACAATCAGAAAATATCCGTTTAGGTCCGAGCCAATCAGCCCAAACAATCATCATCTCCCCCGGTAAAAAATAATCACATCCATAAGGGCAAAAAACGATTCAAACATTACCAATGTTGAATCCTTTATGTCTTAGTGGTTCATTTTATTTCCCGTACTTATAGCCAAGGAGAGAACATGGGGTACTTCATAGAACCGAAAGCCTTACCGGACAAAGGAAATAAGTCCATTTTGAGCAGTTTTTTTATCTAAGTCCGGGGAAAAAGAAGGTCAGAGGCAGGCTAATCCCTGCCCTACAATAGTTTTTGGAGAAGTCTTATCATCGAGAAATCTACATAAGCCAAGTCAAACAGACTAATACGCGCTTGATCAGTTATGTTACTCTAAATAACGGAGCAAGTGTGGTGACACTCCCCTACCCAGATATTTAATTATAGTATGTGACATCAGTGATTACCCTTACCCTACTACATCCTACCCAATCAATAGCCGTTCAAAGTTGGAATTTTGAATCCGAATCCGTGATTCGGATTGGTCGGGCCAACGATAACGATGTTATTATTTATAGCGCGGTGGTTTCCCGTCACCATGCGGAGTTATGGAATAATCCGTCTGGTTGGGAGATTATCAATTTTGGTGTCAATGGCACTTATATTAATGATGAATCGATTATTCAGGCCCCAGTGGTCGAAGGGATGACCATCCGCCTTGGCAATTCCGGTCCGAAAATTCGTCTTCAATTTGGAGTTATTGATCCAGAATTACGGAAAAAGACTCTAGCCGCGAAAAGATCACCTGTTTCTCAGAAGGATGACTCCCTCACTGAGAGAGAAACTTTGCTGACTCGTCGTCCGACGATTAGCACCGATATTATGATTCAAAATGATGCCGTAACCCAAGCTGATTTTGATTAAGTCCTTACCCACCCTCTGAAACTCACCCAAACCTACCCAAATCGAGTTTGAACTCAAGATCAGTAGGTTTGGGCCTCGCTTCTTGATTCTTATGTTCTTAGTATTAGAGGAATTTTAAAAGGTGTTAGCTAAATTTTTGTGAAGGACATTATCCCTTTTCTGTTGTCGAATTGAATCAAATAGTAGATGCAATCACAGATTGGGATGATGATCGCGCCTTTGCAGTCTTCTCAATTATGGACTGGGTACAAGTTTAATGCGTCCCGCGTCCATTTCAGCCATCAACAATTCCAAAGCTTCATAATCGACATCAGAGATATAACCCAGTCGGGTAAGCTCATGATTAATCTCCTCTTCAATATCAGGTGTTAACTGCTGAAAGTAGAGGGCTTTCTCCACCATTTTGCGAATAACATCACTGGGCTGCATTGTACCGCCTCCTAAAACTATATAGTGTGCTATTGTCCGTTGACTACATCACTTAATCCGTGATTTCCAGAGAATTACCTGGTGATTTTTATCACTGGGTAATGGGTAATAGGTAGTGGGTAGTGGGGACTCTTGATTGGGGACTCTTGACTGGGAATAAGGGACGGGTGATCATGGACTTCTCCAATTCCCCATTACCAATTCCCCATTACCAATTCCCCATTACCCAATCCCCAAGAAACTCAATTAGTGGTAAGGTAAAAGTAAATTGCACAAAGCAAATAACGAGAGAAACCGTGGCAGTTGCAGTAGAAGCATTAATTACACCCCAAATCCAACAACCCGCGCGTTACTTAGGAAACGAGTTAGGCGCGCTACATAAACCTTGGCATAGCGCGATCGTGCGCTGGGTTCTCACTTACCCAGAAGTCTACGAAGTGGGCGCGTCCAATTTAGGGCATATCATTCTCTATAACATCTTAAATACCATGCCCAGGCAATTATGCGATCGCGCCTATTTGCCCGCGTCAGACTTAGCAGCCAAACTTCGCGAGACTCAAACCCCCCTATTTGCCGTAGAGTCTCGTCGTCCCCTCACGGATTTTGATATCTTAGGCTTTAGCCTCAGTTACGAACTAGGAGCCACCAACATCCTCGAAATGTTGGAATTAGCAGGAATACCCCTGACAAGCCAAGAGCGTCAAAACAGCCCATCCACCTTTCCCCTCATTTTCGCGGGAGGCCAAACCGCGACATCTAACCCTGAACCCTACGCGGACTTTTTCGATTTTATCGCCCTAGGGGATGGGGAAGAATTACTTCCAGAAATCGGCCTGATCATCGAAGAAGGCAAACGTAATCAATTAACCCGTGAAGCACTATTACTCGACTTAGCCCAAGTGCCGGGGGTTTATGTTCCCCAATTCTATGAAATGACAGCCGATGGCGCGGTACGTCCTAACCGTCCCGATGTCCCTGATCGCGTATTACGTCGTGTCGCGACTCCCATTCCCGCCTATTCCATCGGTTTAGTCCCCTACGTCGAAACCGTCCACGATCGTCTCGTCATCGAAATTCGACGCGGATGTACCCGCGGATGTCGCTTTTGTCAACCCGGAATGTTAACCCGTCCGGCGCGAGATGTCAAACCCGATGACGTGATCGAGTCCATCGTAGAGGGCATGACTGAAACTGGATATAACGAATTTTCTCTCCTCTCCCTCAGTTGTTCCGACTATTTAGCCTTACCCGCGGTAGGCATGGAAATCAAAAACCGTCTCAAAGACGAAAATGTGTCCCTATCACTTCCCAGTCAACGGGTGGATCGTTTTGATGAAAATATCGCGAATATCCTGGGGGGATCTCGTCAAAGTAGTATCACCTTCGCGCCCGAAGCCGGGACTCAACGGATGCGCGATATTATTAACAAAGGGTTAACCAATGAAGAACTCTTGCGAGGGGTGAAAACAGCCTATGAGCAAGGTTGGGATAAAATCAAACTTTACTTTATGATTGGTTTACCCGGTGAAACCGATATAGATGTTTTAGGCATTGCCGAAACCGTGCGTTGGTTACAACAGCAATGTCGTGCTAGAGGCAGAAAACCCCTTAGTATTAATCTCACCATTTCCAACTTTACCCCTAAACCCCATACTCCCTTTCAATGGCATTCTGTCTCAACCTCCGAATTTAAACGCAAACAAGAATTACTCAAAGCTGAATTTGCCAAAATGAGGGGTGTCAAGACAAACTTCACGGATGTGCGTTTATCCGCGATGGAAGATTTTATTGGCAGAGGCGATCGTCGTCTGAGTCAAGTGGTGCGTCGGGCATGGGAATTAGGCGCGGGCATGGACGCGTGGTGGGAAAGTTTAGAACGCGCCTTTAATGCTTGGGCGCAAGCGATTGAAGATGCAGGGTTAACTTGGAAATATCGCCTAGTGGATAATGGCGAATGGAATATTTTTACCAAGGGAGAAGGGGACTTATCCGAGTCAGAATCTCATCCCTCTTTGGATGCACCTCTGCCTTGGGATCACATTGATACCGGAATTGAGAAAAATTGGCTTAAAGCTGATTTATTACGAGCTCTCGAAGCCGCGACAGTGCCAGATTGTTCCTTTGAAGGTTGTTCCCATTGTGGCGTCTGTGGTACTGATTTTGGGCATAATATTGTTATTCCCCCTTTACCTATTCCTCAGTTTGCAGGGCAGTTTGTTCCCAATTCCCTCCGCGCACAACGGTTGCGTGTCAGGTTTGGCAAATTAGGGGATATGGCATTAGTTAGTCACCTGGATTTGGTAAGATTATTTGATCGCGCTTTACGACGGGCTTCTTTACCCATTAGTTTTACTGGGGGGTTTCATCCCAGTCCCCGTATTTCCCCCGCGAATGCCTTACAATTAGGGGCTACCAGTAGTGGTGAAATCGTGGACTTTGAACTCACTCAAGTCATGGAGATAGAAGAATTCCGGGCAAAATTGATCGCGCAACTTCCTACAGACTTGCTCATTTATCAAGTAGTAGAAGTTGATGTGAAAAGTCCCTCCGCAACCCAGTTATTAGAAAGAGCAGAGTATATTATCACCATTACTACTTCTGGTTCCCCGTCAGAAGTGAATCGAGAAATGATCCAAACTTGGATCGATGGGGTTTTAGCCTCCCAGACAATAGAGTGGCAACAAACCACTAAGTCAGGAAAGGTAAAAATTATTAATCTCCGATCTCGTCTGTTTGAGTTAATATTGCTAGAATCAGACACAAAGTGTCACGACGATGAGTACAGTAGTTTTCAACTACGTTTCATCGGCAGTTGTCGCAATGATGGTACTCTGTTAAAACCAGAGCACATTATTTATATGCTCGAACAAGTCAGTCAACAAGACACCACAGGCGTAACCGTAGAATTGCGGCATACCCATCGTGTCAACTTAATTCTCAATGAGATTTGATCAGTTCGTCAATCCCAAATAGCCAATATCCCATTTCAAATTATTGCCCCTTTTCCTGTCGATCCCTGGACCAAATTATTATTGGTAATCCTATCGGCACAAAAGACAAAATGTGATAAAATAAATCTGAATTGGTAAAGTGTGGTGGTTCCTGCTAGTTGTTTGGACACCCACAACCAATTAGACTTGTCTCCTTTCCATCCTAGAAACTTGACTTGCGCGATCGAGGAACTAGGCACAAAAGCACTCACACCTCTTATTTTTGGACACATCCTTACCAATACTTATTGTCGGGGCAATATTTCAGGTGAATTAAGCCTTGGGATTTGCCGAAGTCTCAGTTGTCAGGGAGAATGACAGTTTACCTATCAAAATAACCCTTTTGGGTCAAAGAGGGAAACGGGTTCTACGACTTTAGGATTTATGAATTTTAAATTTAATGGAGTCGTTGGAAGCACATTCAAACTATCGGCAACACGCTTGGTTTCAAGCACGATTCTGCCTGTAGGGGCGATCCCCCCGTGGTCGCCCTGCGCGCAGCGCGAACGGCAGATGAATCGCGAACGTTAAAACAATATCAAAATTGCTGACATGGCTGCACGTCAGAATCACACCCTTAGATTGCAAAAAGCCAAATAATTGCTTAACTAAAGCGAGAACTTAATCGGTGATGGTTGAAAAAAAATCTGAGATTTATCTTTGAGATTTGGGGGGGTATGATACTGAAGCGAGGTTGGTGGAAATCCATCTATAATCAGTTATCTAAAATCCTGATAACTCCTCAAGAATGTAGGGGAGTGATCAAAAATAGCAAATCCTGATACTCCCTATTGTTCTAGGTTGAGTTAGTCAAAAATCTCAAGTCTAAAATCAAGTTGAAGTTATTTTTGTAGTGCGAGTATCTGGCTCGTGAGAGTTACCACCTATTTCTAAGTAGGTAGGTTTAATTAAACGTAAAATAATGAAGGGAAGAAACCCCGTTTCTTGGGTTAAACTATCATATTTCTTGTGTTTACCGATGGAGAAACTAAATTTCTGGGTTTTATGTTTATTTATTCTTACCTCCTTGGTAAAGTAACAATGATTAAAGTCGTGAGTGAGTATTCAAAACGACTTATATTGTTACTAAAGAAATCAAGAAAGATTCAAGTTTTTATCACTAATAACTTGAGTTTTTACGAAAAATTTGTCAAGAGAAAAGCAGCTTAGACGTTTGAGATAAAGCTGCAAATTGTTGGGGAATATGGAATGCCAAAACAAATTATTATTGCCGAGCAGCATCGTATTGCTGCCGTGTTTTCTGAAGATCAAATTCAAGAACTCGTTGTCGCAACGGGAAGTCACCAGGTAAGTGATATTTATCTAGGAATTGTGGAAAATGTCTTACCAGGAATTGATGCCGCGTTTGTCAATATTGGTGATCCCGAACGTAATGGTTTTATTCATGTAACGGACCTAGGTCCGTTGCGTTTAAAACGTTCCGCGGGTGCGATTACGGAATTATTAACCCCGCAACAGAAGGTTCTGGTGCAGGTAATGAAGGAACCCACGGGAACAAAGGGGCCTCGTCTCACGGGTAATGTGACGTTACCCGGACGTTATTTGGTCTTAATGCCATACGGTAAAGGGGTGAATTTATCGCGTCGTATCAAGTCCGAAAATGAGCGAAACCGTCTCAGAGCGCTGGCTATTTTGGTTAAACCCGCGGGAATGGGGCTTTTAGTACGGACGGAAGCGGAGGGAATGTCGGAAGAGGCGATTATTGAGGATTTGGAAGTATTACAAAAACAATGGGAGTATGTTCAACAGGAAGCTAGTTCGACTCGTCCTCCGGTATTACTAAACCGCGATAATGATTTTATTCAACGGGTGTTGCGGGATATGTATAGTAACGATGTGAATCGCATCGTGGTGGATTCCCAAAATGGGATTAAGCGTGTCAAGCAACATTTGATGAATTGGAATGGAGGTAAGTTACCGCCTGTTTTGATTGATCATCATCGCGAGCGTATTGGGATTTTAGAGTATTTCCGGGTAAATGCCGCGATCAAGGAAGCTCTTAGACCTAGAGTGGATTTACCTTCTGGGGGTTATGTTATTATTCAACCGACGGAAGCGTTAACGGTAATTGATGTTAACTCGGGTTCTTTTACTCGTTCGGCGACGGCACGGGAAACGGTACTTTGGACAAATTGTGAAGCCGCGACGGAAATTGCACGTCAGTTACGGTTACGCAATATCGCGGGTGTGATTATTGTCGATTTCATTGATATGGACTCGCGACGTGATCAGTTACAAGTGCTGGAACATTTTAATAAGGCATTGAAAGCGGATAAGTCTCGACCGCAAATTGCCCAATTATCGGAACTGGGGTTGGTGGAATTAACTCGTAAACGTCAGGGCCAAAATCTTTATGAATTGTTTGGTCAAACTTGTCCCAGTTGTGGCGGTTTGGGTCATTTGGTGCATTTACCCGCGGATGATGATGTGACTTTGGTGCGAGAGTCGGGGAGTCCCATCACCGCGATCGCTCGCGGGGTTCCTAGTTTCGGGGACGCGGTGGAACGTCGCAATTTAACTCCGATCGCGACTACTGCATCGCTGCCGGTGCGTGAGGAGCGTAAAGAGGAACCTTGGCGCATGGGCTGGGATAGTCCTAGTGAACCTTTGGATTTGGAACCTTCTGGGAATGCTTTGGACTTAATCAATCATCCTAGTTATCAGGATTTGGGGGATAATGCACGTCGTCGCCGTCGTCGTCGTGTTGGGGATGATTTACCTTTTGGCCGTGAAGAGGAGGCTCCCAGACGGCCTAGTTTGCGGATTTCTGCTAATCCAATGGCCGCGATCACTGAAAATCGAGGGGAAGCGCGATCGGATTTTTACGCGACTTCGGGTTTACGGGGCAACCACGGGGGGATACCTCCGACAGATAATTATGGATTAAGTAAGCGCGATGATTATGAGCGTCCTCGCTTGAGTAAGGCGGAAAGTATCAAGCAGATGTTGGAACCCCCGGAAGTGGTATCGGTGGAAATGACGCAAGATGAACAGGATATTTACGCGTTAATGGGGATTTCTCCTTTAGTATTGTTGAACAATCAGGTCAAAAATCCCAAGAATACGATTATTTCGGTGACACTGCCAGGAGAAGCATCTACTCCTGTTCCTGTAGTGCATAGGGTGGAAGAGGAGCCGGAATTTCACCGAGAAGCTGAAGAAGAGGAGATACCGGAGGAGGAAGAGAATTATAAGGATTTACCCTTGTTTGGATCGGTTTTTGCCAGGGAAATGAAGGAGGAAAAGGAAGCGCAAGAGTCTATGGTGAGTGAGTATCTGGTTGGGGATACGGTTGAATCTTCTGAGAATGCTGACTCTGATGATTCGGTGACTATTGTCCGTCGTCGTCGTCGTCGCTCTTCTGCTGTTATGGATGAATAAAGAATAAAGAAGGAAGAAGGAAGAGGGAAGAAGGAAGAATGAAGAGGGAAAAAGGAAGAGGGAAGAAGGAAGAATGAAGAGGGGAGAAGGAAGAGGGAAACTTCTCGTATTACCTATTACCGATTACCTATTACCGATTACCTATTACCGATTACCTATTCCTCTTCCCTAAAATCTAACATCTAAGACACCTAAGAAGGAAAATGTGAATCACGAAGAGACAAGAGGGAAACAGAAACAAGAAAGAAGAAAAAAAGGTGGAAATGTTGATACTTTTCTGCCTCTTTTTCCTTCGCTTTCTTTTCAAGGAGAAGAGGAAATAAAATCTCCCGTTTCTTCTTCTCCTCTTCTGATCGCGGGGGTGGATGAGGTGGGACGAGGTTGCTTATTTGGCCCGGTTGTCGCTGCCGCCTGTATTATTTCTGAGGAAGATTTGCCCCACTTAGCTCAGTTGGGGGTGACTGATAGTAAGTTATTAAGCCCTAAAATGAGAGGTTTATTGGCTGTGAAAATCCGAGAATGCGCGATCGCGTGTCAAGTGGGTATGGCATCGGTGCGAGAAATAGAGCGTTTGAATATTTTACAGGGGACTTTACTCGCGATGAAACGGGCGGTTTTGCGCTTAAAAGTGCCACCGGATTTTTGTTTGATTGATGGTAATCAAAAGATTCCTAATTTGGGGATTCCCCAGGAAACGATGATTAAGGGTGATCGAAATTCGATCGCGATCGCGTCGGCGAGTATTATCGCGAAAGTCTGGCGAGATGAGTTAATGATACGTTTAGCGGATAAATATCCTGAATATGATTTACAAAATAATAAGGGATATGCCACTATAAAACATCGGGAAGCTTTGTTACGTTATGGGGTAACTCCTCAGCATCGTCTTTCTTTTTGCTCTAATTTTATCTACTAAAGAAACCCGGTTTCTGCCTCAATTATCTCTTTTTTCAATAACCACATTTTTTATCCACTTCATTTTTCTTCTTGGACTAATTTATGTAAGGTTTCCCGATTGACTTTACCTTGGGCATTGCGGGGGATTTCGCCTATTTTTAGCCATTGTTTAGGCTGTTTATATTTGCTTAATTGAGACGCGATCGCGCTTTGTATGGCTTCTAATGTGACTTCTGGATTAATCGGCACATAAACCGCGGTTATCACTTGTCCCCACTCTTGATCAGGTAATCCGATAATACAGATATCCACGACTAAACCCGTTGATTTGATCGCGGCTTCAACTTCGGCAGGAAAAACATTTTCTCCCCCTGTAATAATTTTATCACTATTTCTACCCAGGATATGTAAATAACCTTTACTATCAATAAAACCTAAATCATCGGTTTTAAACTTATCTCTATTTTCCCATAAGTGAGGATAATATCCTAATGCTAATGATTGACTTTTAATGGTAATTATTCCCCTTTGATGCTCACCTAATTGTTCCCCATTTTCATTACAAATAATAATATTCGCGTGGGGTAAAATTTGACCTGCATTATGATAACCCCTCAGAAAATCATCGGGTTTAAGGGTAGCAATTTGGGACGCGGTTTCTGTCATTCCATAGGTGGGTGCTAATCTAATTTTATACTCTCTTGCCGTTTTTAATAATTGTGGCCAAGCAGGGCCGCCTCCTAAAAGTACCGTTTGAAATTGAGATAACATGGATGTCATCTTTGTATTATGAAGAAGTCTTTGTAATTGTGTGGGTACTAAGGAAATGAAAAAATCGGAGAGTTTAATCTGAGAAAAATCGTTTGTTTCTAGGGTTTTCCAGGGTGCAATTACTAATTCACCTTGAGTAGTAAAACTGCGTAAAAATTGCATTAAACCACTGACATGATAGAGGGGTAAGAGACAAAATGAGTTAATTTGATCCACTTTAAAATATTGTTTAAATCCTTTAATTGATGCCATTAATGTTTCCGCTGTGTGCATGACAAAACGAATTTTTCCTGATGTACCCCCTGTGGGTATCATAATCATGGGGGAATTGGTTATGGGGTATCGGTAATTGTAATTTTTTTCGGTTAGGCTGTCTGAGTTGCGTCGTGTATTTAATTGTTTATCTTCAGTAAAAATAATGTCAGGTTTAACTAAGTTAAAGACTTGTTGCCATTCTTCTTGTCCCCAGTTGGGATTGCATAAAAAAATATCACAATTAGCTGCAACAGACGCGAGAAACCCTGCTAAAAATGGTATGTTTTCTCTCTCTGCGAGAAAAATTTTCAGCTTTTTTCCTTTGTTTTTTTGTAATAGAGTTAATTCTTGCTGTTGTTGTAAAAAGAGGTGATATAATAATTGATTATTATATCCTATAAGGGTAAAATTTAGGATGTTATTTGGGGTGATTTTTAGCAGGCTATAAGCCGCTTCTAGGTGGTTTTCCATAGATTTTCTAACAAGAGAATTTCATGATCATTAAACCAGTGATTAACGCCAAAACCCCAGGCACGATCGCGTGTTGTATATGGGGCTATATCGACGGCTAATTTTAATGCGGCTTGTCGCCCTATGTTAGTTTCAAAGACAGAGGAAAAGACGGCATCAATGGGGTTATTATAACAAAATTCTCGCAATTGAGAAGGTGAACCCATTAAGGAGGGTTTAATGACAAATATTCCGCCCCATCCTCTTTCGTAACAGTCTTTGATTTGAGTGAAAGTCGCGACGGATTCATCTAACGCGATGGGGGTAGTACCGCGATCGTGTAATTTTTGCATCTCTTCAAATTGATTTACTGATAAAGGTTGTTCGAGAAATTCAATCAAGGGAGAAACGCGATCGCAAACATCCAACCATTGACAAGCTTGTTGATAACTTAAACCGCCATTCGCGTCAAGTCTTAACAAAACGGATTCATTCTTTTCGCGTATAACATCAATTAACTTCACAAAAATATTTAATTCTGACTCTAAATTACTGGTAATTTTCCATTTAAAAGTCCGATAACCCTCATCCCAAAGAGTTTCCCATGTTTTTAATGCTGTTTCCCCCGCGGGCAATAAACCACAATAGACATGAGACTCTGTCACTCCTAAATTATTTTCTAAAAGACTTGACAAAGCCGACTCAAAAGCAAATTGACAAGCCGGTAATTCATTAGGAATAGAGAAAATAATTTCCTCTGTAATAAAACCCAATAACTGCTGACAAAATATTAAAGCATCAGCCAAACTTTCCGAGCCAAACCAAGAAATAGGAGCAATTTCACCAAAGCTAAAATTTCCCATTTCATCAGTAAAACGGATCATAATACCCTCACGAATAGCCCAAACTCCATGACTGGTTTGTAAAGGTTGTTTAAAAGGACGTTGATAGGGACGACAATCAAATTTATATAGCATTTTTATCTCTCCCAAGAAGGGTAAAGGCAAATCAACATCAAAAAAACCGAGATTTCCCAGATATTGAACGAATTTTTCAGTCCTCTTTAGAGGACTTTAGCTATGAGACAAAGACTTATTTATATGGCATTTTTATCTCTGCGAAGAAGGGTAAATTAGCGAAAAGGCAAATAATTGTTTTCCAGAAAATCAAAAAAACCAGACATTTGCCAGATATGGAACGAATTTTTCAGTCCTCTTTAGAGGACTTTAGCTATGAGACAGGGACTTAAGTCCCTGGCGGATTTCCACAAAATTGTATGATACTTTTCACATATTCTACCATATTTTCCCAATGAATATTATGACCTGATTTTGGTATAATCCTTAACTGAGTAATATCAGATAAACTCATCATCTCTTCATTAATACTCCTAAATTTATGATCAGATTCTCCCACTAATAAGAGGAGAGGTATTTTATTTTGAGATAATTGATCCCATAAAGACGGTTGTTTTCCTGTTCCCATATTACGGAGAGACTTAGCTAATTCTACAGGATTATTTTCTCGACGTTTCTCTATTAACTTATCTAAATCTGTAGGATTTTGTAAAGACTGAAAAATTGGTTGTTGATACCATTTAATTAAAAAATGTTGAAAGTCTATTAATTCTAATTCTTGAGCTAAGTTTAAATCTGATTTTAGACGAGTTAAACGTGCCTCTTCTGTTTTCAAACCAGGAGATGTCGACTCAAGTACCACCTCGGAAAAACGAGAAGGAAAATTTAACAGGAGATATAAAGCTAATCTCCCACCCATTGAATAGCCAATTAATCCACATTTCGCTATTTTTAAAGAATCTAATAACTCTATTAACGCGGATGCTGTCGCGGAGATTGTATAACAGTCTTCATCACCACAAACACGGGTTTTACCATGCCCAGGTAAATCAACCGTGAGACAATAAAAATCCTCTGATAATAAGTTGATAACTTCATTAAAATCTTGACTATTTCCGAGAAATCCATGCAAAAACAAAAGAGTTTTATTTTGATTATCTCCTCGGAAATTATAGTAAAAATTATACTTATTTAAGTAGTTCATTGAAATTTACAGCGGAAACCACGCTTATGAGGTACACCAACTTATCGTTCAATCCCCGTAGGGACACGGCAATGCCGTGTCCCTACCGTGTTTCATAACAGCGGGAAATGCTATATGTTGCGAAAAATTGCGGGAAAAAACTATATTTTACCATTACCCATTAGCGATTATCATCTCTAGGTTGAGTCAAAATTCCTTGAGTTGGACTTAATAAAAAAGTTAGGAAAAACAGGCTAAATACAACTAAGACGATCGCGGCTCCCGATGGGATATTTAAGTAATAACTAAGATAAATCCCCGTCACACTAGCAAAACATCCTAATATTGCTCCTAAAATCATCATTTCATGTAATTGTTTCACCAATAAATAGGCGGTTATTCCTGGGCCAATTAAAAGGGCTAATACTAATAAGGCTCCTACGGTTTGTAAACTCGCGACAATTGTCATTGTTATTACTGAAATCATGCCAATATAAATCGCGTTGACAGGTAAACCACTCGCTTGAGCCCCTAGAGGATCGAAAGTATAAAACAATAACTCTTTGTAAAAAAAAATCACAATACTTGTGATAATTAAACAAAGGGCAAACGTTTGCCAGACATCGTTAATTTTTACCGATAAAATATTGCCAAATAAAAATCCTTCTAAGTCTAATTTTGTTGTTTTTAACAGAGAAATTAAAGTGATACTTAAGGCTAAAAAAGTAGATAAAATTAATGCCATAATTGCATCTACTTTCAGCCGTGATTTGGTTTCAATCCAAACCATAATAATAGCACTAATAACCCCGGAGATAAAGGCACCGATAGATATATTAAAACCAAAAAAAAACGCGATGGGAAGTCCCGCTAATACAGAATGGGCAATCATATCAACAATCATGCCCATTTGTTGTACAATTAAATAGGCTCCCATGATCGCGCATAAAATTCCTAATAAAATTCCCAGCCCGATCGCGTTTCTCATAAATTCAAAATTTAACGGCTGTATCAAAATATCTAACATAAACTTAACGCAGAAGGAAATTAGGAACGGATATCACCAATCAATTCTATCATGTCGGGTAGCCGCGACTATGACAAATATCATTATTCTGATTCATTCATGGAAAAAAACGCATTATCTCTTAAGCCGAAACTAAAGTAGTGAAATCATAACCATAGGCTTTTTTAATATTCATTGGTGTTAATACATCTCGACATTTTCCCGTGGCAATTATTTGTCTATTTAATAATAAAACATTATCATATCTAGTCAATGTTTCTCCTAAATCATGACTAATCACAATTAAAGTTTTATTCATCGCTTTTAATTCGGCAAAAACATCAAAAATCACCTCTTCTGTTGCCCGATCAATACCATTAAAAGGCTCATCAAAGAAAAATAAATCTGCCTCTTGCGCGATCGCCCTGGCTAAAAAGACTCTTTGTTGTTGTCCCCCCGATAATTCTCCTATTTGACGAGTGCGATATTCCCACATTCCTACTCGTTTTAATGCCGCGTCCACTAACTCCTGAGACTGACGAGAAGGCGATCGAAACCAACCAGTTTTTACTGTTCTCGCCATCATTACCACATTCCTCACCGCGATCGGATAATCCCAATCAATTTGCGATCGCTGCGGTATATAAGCCACGCGTGATAACTGCTGTTTTAAAGGTTCTCCGTTATAAGACACCTTCCCCCGACGCACAGGAATCAGCCCTAACATCCCCTTCAATAGGGTACTCTTACCCGCGCCATTCGGCCCTAATACCCCTACTAACTGTCCGGGTTCCACCTCAAAACTCACACCGTTAAGGGCTAATACCCCCCGATATGTTACCGCGACATCTTCTACTCGTAACATAACTTGATACCAATGAGAATGATTCTTATTCTTATAATAATACAATAGGATCAGAGAGACCACTAATAATGATTATCATTCCTATTGGAAAAAATGTTACATAAATTACCAGTCAAATTTCCCATTGGGCACGGGGCGTTAGTTGTCACCCTTACCCTTAGTCTGTTTGGGTGTGTCTCAAGTCCTCCAAGAGGCAAAGAAAGCACTATGACACCCTCCCCCAACTTAGCAAAAGTGGTAGTGACAACGGGAGTATTATGTGACTTAACCCAAAAAATTGCCCAAGATACGATTAATTTGACTTGTTTAGTCAAAGCGGGACAAGATCCCCATACCTATCAACCCCAACCCCAAGATCGCAAGGCGATTGATAGTGCTCAACTGATCCTTTATGGTGGTTATGACCATGAAGCGACATTATTAAAGTTGATTAATTCTACCAATAATGCCGCCTCCAAAGTAGCAGTCCATGAGAAAGCAGTACCTCAACCCTTGATGGGAAAGGAGCATGAAAGGGAGCATGGGGAAAAGGAAAAACATCCCATTGGGGAATCTATTCCTGACCCCCATGTGTGGCATAATGCCCAAAATGGTATTCGTATCGTCGAAGTTATCACCGATGAGTTAGTGAAACTGACACCCAGTAAAAAAGGGCTGTATCAGGGAAATGCCAAACAATTGACTGGGCAACTGCAAAAAATAGATAGTTGGATCAAGGTGCAAATTTCTACCATTCCCCCAGACAAACGCAAATTAGTTACCACCCATGAAGCCTTAAGTTATTACACAAATGCTTATAGTTTGGAAATGGTAGGCGCGTTGGAAGGGGTGACAACGGAGGAACAACCCACGGCTAAACGTATCGCGGATCTCACCAGCCAAATTCAAGCCACGGGAATCCCGACTATTTTCGCGGAAACAACAGTTAACCCTAAATTATTAGAAGCTGTGGCACGAGAAGCCCAGGTGAAAATTTCTGATAAACCTCTTTATAGTGATGGCTTAGGAGAGCCGGGGACTGGCTCCGATACTTATACAGGAATGTTAATGATCAATACTTGCACGATCGTGGAAGGGTTAGGCGGAAAATGTCGCCCTCTCCCTCATCAATAAAAGAAAGTGGGTTTCTTGTTTGAGAAGGCTCACCCAAAATACCCACTTTTGATCACAAACCCGGTTAAAACCTAATTCCGATTTTGTTAATTAAGAATGAGTTATTCTATGACCTATGGAATCAGTCCTTTGATCAATTCTCCATGCCCCAAGTCATCCCTCATCTTGCCTCCGTGACGACGAAATTTTATTACCTCTTTCGTTTATTGTTGTTGTTTACTCACCAAGCACGTCTTAAGTCTCACATCAAACCAGGCACCTTAGCTCCTTCCCTACTTACCAGTTTGATGACGACTCTCTTTTTGCTCGTGGTGCAATCTTTCGGATGGCTACAAGGTTTAGAATTAACAAGTTACGATCAATTCGTGCGTCTGCGAAATAATCATAAACCTGATCCACGGGTACTACTGGTTACGATTGATGAAAGTGATCAGCGACGACAAAAACAAGCTCCTATTTCCGATGGAGTCCTCGCGCAAGTAATAAAACGATTACAACAAGAGCAAGCCAAAGTGATTGGAGTGGATCTTTATCGAGACTTACCCCAACCACCGGGTACTGAGGAACTAAAGGAACAATTAAAATTAGATAATATTATCGCGATTACAAATATTGGTACTTCCGAGGATGTCGGAGTTCCCCCACCAATTAATATACCCGCCCCAAGAATAGGGTTTAATAATTTAGTCTTAGATGCCGATGGAGTGGTGCGTCGTAATTTGATTTTAATGTGGAAATCCGACGGGTCTATTTTTTATTCCTTTGCGTGGCAAATGGTATCTCAATATCTCAAGGATCAAAAATTACAACCACGGATTAATTTGTTCCCTATCAAAAAGATCACTTGGGGTAAAGCGGTTTTTTTGCCCTTAGAAAAAACTTCTGGCGGCTACGTCAATATTGATAATGCTGGTTATCAAATTATGCTCGATTATCGTCAACCGAGTAAGAGCTTTAACCAAATTTCTCTCACTAATGTTTTAGAAGGAAATTTCGATCCTTTGTTAGTTCGAGGGAAAATAGTTTTAATTGGAACTACAGCCCCTAGTAGTAGGGATGTATTTTTTACTCCCTACGGTGTTGCTCAAAACGCCAAGAGTAAAGAACCCGGAGTGTTAATTCATGCTGCAATGGTGAGTCAATTACTAGGCGCAATTTTCCAGGCGCGATCGCTGTTTTACTTTTGGCCAGATTGGGCAGAATTGTTCTGGTTATTGGCATGGTCATTCTTCGGAATGATCGCGGTTTTTCGGTTACGTCATCCCTTACAATTAGCCCTGGGTAGTTGTCTTTTTTTAATAAGTTTATTTCTGATTACTTATGCTCTTTTTTGCATCAACATTTGGATTCCATTTGCCGCCCCCGCGTTACTCTTTTTATTAACAGGGGGGTTTGTTTTAGCCTCGAAACAAATCTATGACTCCTCTCACGATGCCCTTACGGGTTTAGCTAACCGAACTGTTTTTAACAGTATAGTACAACGAGCTTTATTACGTTCCAAAACGGGAAAATGTCAACAATTTGCAGTTTTATTTATTGATATAGACCGTTTTCAGATGATTAATGATAGTCTCGGTCATACTGTTGGTGATAATCTTTTGTTAGATATTGTCCAGCGTTTTAAGCATTCTCTCTCCACCAGAGATTTTCGTAATCTGGCTCGTGTTGGTGGAGATGATTTTGCCATTCTCATCGAAAATATCGAAGAAACTAATAGCGCGATCGCGGTAGCCCAAGAAATTCACCAATCTTTATTAAAACCTTTTTCTTTGAATAATCAAGAACTTTTTATGACAGTAAGTATTGGTATCGCGATGAGTGAATTAGCCGATGAAAAACCAGAATATCTCTTGCGAAATGCTCATACCGCAATGTATCGGGCTAAACAATCGGGCAGAGGACGTTATCAAGTTTTTAATACCGCGATGTACTTTTCCGCGGTAGAATTATTGCAAATGCAAACGGATCTACGAATCGCGCTCAAACGTCAAGAGTTTGTTTTACATTATCAACCGTTTATCTCATTGAAAACTGGCAAAATCATTGGATTTGAAGCTTTAGCTCGTTGGAATCATCCTCAAAGAGGTTGGGTTTCTCCTGTAAAGTTTATTCCCGTTGCGGAAGATACTGGTTTGATTATTCCTTTGGGACAATGGGTATTAGAAGAAGCTTGTCGTCAGTTACAACTTTGGCAAAAACAATTTCCCCATTTTTACCCTTTAATTATGAATGTTAATTTATCGGGAAAACAGTTTTCTCAACCGGATTTAATTGACCAATTAAAAAATATTTTAGCCTCTTCTGGGATTGCCGCAAAGGGTTTAAAATTGGAAATTACCGAAAGTGTGGTGATGGAGGATGTGGATAGCGTGATCGCGGTTCTTAAAGAAATGAAATCCCTTGGAGTTAAATTAGGCATTGATGATTTTGGCACGGGTTATTCTTCTTTAAGTTATCTCAGTCGTTTTCCCACGGATACTTTAAAGGTAGATAAATCTTTTGTCGGACGTATGGAATTAGCCGGAGAAGGAGAAAATGTCGCGATCGTTCGTACCATTATCACATTAGCTCATGTTTTGGGCATGGATGTCATCGCCGAAGGAGTGGAAACTTCTGAACAGTTAGCCAAATTGCGATCGCTCGGTTGTGAATATGGCCAAGGTTATTTCTTTTCCAAACCTTTACCCAGTGAAGCCATTGAAGAATTACTGCACTCCGATCCTCAGTGGTAATTGGGGACTGGGGACTGGGGACTGGGGACTGGGGATTAGGGATTGGTGATTATAGGGATGAGGAAAAGGGAAAAGAAGAAATTAGCAACGGATGTTTAACAGATGTAACGGATGAGTTATTTGTTTTTTTCCCCATCTCCCCAATCCCCATCTCCCCAAGTCCCCAATCACCAGTCCCCAGTCCCCAGTCCCCAATCCCCATCTCCCCAAGTCCCCAATCA
>JBBITB010000047.1:14415-44264 GCA_037440985.1 Microcoleaceae cyanobacterium bin_387 | reverse complement strand
GTCAACTGTCAACTGTCAACTGTCAACTGTCAACCTTCTTCCTTCTTCCTTCTTCTTTAAAAAGGGCAATCATCCTCATCAATGTGGACATCCCAATTCGAGGAAAGAACTTGATCTACAACAGCATCTAGGGCTGCCGCGTTTAAGTTGCGGGAAAATTCGTCTTGAAGGGGGTTAGAAAGGGGAATAAGTCGTAACTGTCGCCCATCTTGTACCAAATCAAAAAAAGTCAATTGCTCAGGAGACTCCCTGAGTTCTAAATAATCAAAACTATAAACATTCAAATATAAGGTGTGATTGGCAACCAGGGTGGAACGACTCGGATCGGCACAGACTTCCATGATATATCCTTCACCCTCGGTCTTAATTTTACCATCGAGGGAATGGATATAACGGACGCGACCTAAGTCAACAAGTAGTCTTTGCATATCACGCTTGTTGACAATAATTCCGGTATCAATTATGCAAGGTGCGGATACCATTTGATTGAATTGATGGTGACTCATTTAACAAAAGCCTCTTTGGTGATAGGTTCCCCTCTCGGAATTCACGGAATCGGCTAGAGTTCGTCGGAGGGGAGAATACTTAGTTTAATGGGAAACCTTTGCCAGGGGGAGATTTTCAATCCTCTATCTCTGGCTGCTTGGGTTACAGATTGACTGATCCCCAAGGGCTTATGGGTGTTCTTGATCCCATTCTGGCATACCCTTTGCGATTTAACTCCCATCGGAGAAATAATTTTTTTTTCTTTATGATTAGTCTAAATTTGTTTCGTGTTCTTGCTAATGTTTGTGGTAGCCTGGGGGCTTCTCTGGGGGGGGCTGTGGTTTTTTATACTTGTATTCCCCTTCCTTCTTCTTGGGCTTTGGATTTTCGCGGGATTGCGCGTTGGGCTCCTTTAATCGGGGTTTTGATTGGGGGAATTTTAGCCGGATGGGATTTTCTGTTACAGACTTTGGGTATGCCCATTTTAACTCGCTCCGCGTTGGTGGTTTTGGGCGCGATCGCGCTGACGGGGGGATTACATTTGGATGGTGTGATGGATTCTGGGGATGGTTTGGGGGTTCAAGATCCCCAACGTCGTTTGCTGGTTATGGCTGATAGTGTGACGGGGGCTATGGGCGCGATCGCGGGGATTTGTCTGGTTGTCTTGAAAATTTGTGCTTTATCGGATTTGCCTGACGATCGCGTTTTGGGGTTAATGTTGGCGGGGGGGTGGGGACGCTGGGGACAATTAATCTGCATTGTCCGTTATCCTTATTTAAAGGCAACGGGTAAGGGTGCTTTTCATCAGGATTTTGATTATAAGTGGTGGGATTTCCTGGGTGGCGCGTTATTATTATTGGGCTTAACGGCTTTATTGGTGTTGTTAAGAGCTGATCGCGTTTTTCTGGCTCTGGGGATGGGCATCTCAGGAGCCGCGATCGCGTTTTTAACGGGGTTGTGGTTTCATTGGCGTTTTGGTGGTCATACTGGAGATACATTAGGTGCGGTGGTAGAATGGACCGAAGCTTTATTTTTATGTTTATTCGTTACCTTGCACTGATAAGTTTTTTTGATCAGTCTTCGGCAGTGGGCGCGATCGACTATTACCCCCACACATACACAGGAAAAAATTACCAAAAAATTTTCCCTCCACTGGAATCTTTTTTGGTTCTTTTACGTCTGTCATTTTTGAGACCCTAATTACCTAGCTATCTATAAGCTGGTATGAGCAACGCCCACCACCTGAACCTTGGTGGGCTTATTTTTTTTGAGAATAGAAAATTAAAAAAAAGTTACGTCACTACTCTATTTTCAGTATTAATCTCTCTAATGAGATATCTTTGAGGGATAGTCCACCTGATAAAGTGTCACAATTTCCCCACACATTTTGCTTAACTAATAGTAAGCATACGTTCTAGTCTTTTTCAATACTGACGCGGGGAACTCACGAAAACTGGACAAAAATGACGATTTGAGGTAAAGAAGCCCGGTTTCTGGGTTCTGGGAAACCGTGTTTCTAATTGAGTTTGGGGAGTTTTATTTTTTCCATACCTGTGTAAACATTAAAGCGTTCCTCGCGTAAAAAACCGATTAAAGTGATACCAAATTCTTGTGCTAAGGAAACGGCTAAACTACTAGGGGCAGAAACCGCGCAAACAATAGGAATACCCGCGACTAAACTTTTTTGTAATATTTCAAAACTGGATCTTCCACTTACCATTAAGATATGTTCGCTCAGGGGTAATTCTCGATTTAACAAAACCGAGCCAATTAATTTATCAACGGCATTATGTCGCCCAATATCTTCTCGTAATAATAACAATTTTCCTTGATGATCAAATAAAGCTGCCGCGTGTAAACCACCAGTTTTGGCAAAGATTTTTTGTGCATCTTTGAGTTTTTGTGGTAATTGATAAATAACTTCAGGAGATACTTTAATCTCAGAAGTGATTGAGGGATATCCCTTGAAACGTAACGCGTCTAAATTGGCTTTTCCACAGACTCCACAGGCACTAGAGGTGTAAAAATGACGCTCTAATGATGGGAAATCAATGTTTAAATCATTTTGTAATTCAATATTAACAATATTCTCGCGTTGTTGTCCATCAACTTTGGGGTTAACACAATAACTAATTTTGCGTATATCCTCTCGTTTTGTAATCACTCCTTCACCATATAAAAAACCGGCCGCGAGTTCAAAGTCATGGCCGGGCGATCGCATTGTCACCGCGAGAGTTTTATCGGGGTTAACGAGACGAATTTCTAAAGGCTCTTCGGTAGTTACTTGATCAAAACGATGTCGAATCGTCCCGTTTTCCACTACCCAGACTTGTGATTTTGTTTTACTGGTTTTCATTTTTGTCATAATGATAAAAACCTTGATTGTGTTCCTCAGCAATTGACATTACTTAGTCGGAAATTTTTGTTTTAAAAATTCCCGTGCGACTTCCGTAGCTTCCCGCTTATTCCCATCTACTTGAAAATTCATCTTTCGCATATCAACCTCAGAAATTTTACCGCCTAACTCTTGTAAAGCCGAGCGCAATTGGGGATATTTTTCTAAGACTTCTTTCCGCACAACGGGGGCTGCGTTATATGGGGGGAAATATTGTTTATCATCCTTCAGTACGACTAAACCTAAACTATCAATTAATCCATCAGTTGAAGCACCCGCGATGACATCAACTTGCTTTTCTTTCAAGGCTTGATATAATAAACCTAACATCATTTCTTTGGGGGCTTCACTAAACTTTAGTCCATAAGTTTTTGCTAACCCCGGAAAACCATCTTCTCGTTGTTGAAATTCCGGGCCAAACCCGGCGCGAAATTGCTGAGAAACTTTGCCTAATTGGGTGATTGTTTCTAAATTAAATTTTTTCGCATCCTCTCCACGAATAGTAATGGCAAAAGTATTATTAAAACCTAGGGGTGCTGTCCATTCAGCCTTAAATTGTTTGGGGTATTCTTGTTGGAGATAGGCCCAAATTTTTTGGGGATCGGCGATCGGTTTTTGCTTAAGAATATTAGTAAAAGCTGTCCCGGTATATTCTACATAGAGATCAATTTGTCCTGATGTCAAAGATTGATGACAAAGGGAGCCTCCTAAATTTAGTTTTTTGTCAACTTTTAGATCAGTTTTAGCTTCAATATATTGTGCGAGAATTTCCGCCAGAATTGCTTGCTCGGTAAAATCTTTAGAGCAAATTGTCACTCGCTTTTCTGATTTAGTATTACATCCTGCTATAATCAATAAAAGCAAAATGGTTAAAATTTTGCCCCCAAAAGACTTTTGTGGTATTTTCATGGATGGTGCAATTATGGGATTGAGTATTACTAATATTTTACAACAGCAACGTGATTTTTTTGCTACTGGTAAAACAAAAGATATTAATTTTCGGCTGGCTCAATTACAAAAACTGAAGGAAACGATCGCGTCTTATCAAAGAGAAATTGTGGACGCGGTGAAGATGGATATTGGCCGTCCCGAATATGAAGCTTATTTTGAAATTGCTTCTATTTCGGAAGTAAGTTACGCGATGAAACATCTGAAATCATGGGTGAAACCGAAGAAAGTACCTGTTTCTTTGGAACAATTACCCGCGTCGGCGAAAATTTATCCTGAGCCGAAGGGAGTGGTTTTAATTATTGCCCCTTGGAATTATCCTTTTCAGTTAATGATATCGCCTTTAGTGGGCGCGATCGCGGCGGGAAATTGTGCGATATTAAAACCCTCAGAGCTTGCCGAAAATACCTCAAAAGTAATTAGTGAAATTATTACTAAAACTTTCGATCCATCCTATATTGCTTCTGTGGAAGGGGATGCCCAAGTTGCCCAAGAATTATTAGCCCAAAAATTTGATCATATCTTTTTCACAGGGGGAACAAAAATCGGCAAAGTTGTGATGGAAGCTGCGGCGAAATATCTGACACCGGTTACTTTAGAATTAGGGGGGAAAAGTCCTTGTATTGTTGATGAAAATGTCCATTTAGAATATACAGCTAAACGGATTACTTGGGGGAAATTTATTAATGGGGGTCAAACTTGTATTGCCCCGGATTATCTCTTAGTCCATAAAAATATCAAAGATAATTTATTACAGGAAATACAGAAATGTGTCGAAGAGTTTTATGGTAAAAATCCGGCAAAAAGTCCTGATTATGGCCGCATTATTAGTCAACGTCATTTAGAAAGATTGGCAGGTTTTCTTCAGGATGGTAAAATTGTCATCGGGGGAGAGGTTAACTTACGCGATCGCTATCTTTCTCCTACGATTATTGACGGTGTTTCCTGGGAATCTCCGGTGATGGAAGAAGAGATTTTTGGTCCGATTTTACCTGTTTTAGAATATAGTGACTTAGGAGACGCGATCGCTAAAATTAACGCCCGTCCCAAACCCTTAGCCCTATATCTATTTTCCAAAGATCAAGAGAAACAAGAACGAATTTTGCGAGAAACATCATCGGGTGGAGTTTGTATTAATGATACAGTGATGCAAATTGCCGTGACAGAATTACCCTTTGGCGGAGTCGGAGATAGTGGCATCGGAAATTATCACGGGAAAGCTAGTTTTGACACTTTTTCTCATTTTAAAAGTGTGATGCAAAAGACGTTTTTACTTGACCTAAATTGGCGATATCCTCCCTATGAAGGAAAAGTTGATTTAATTAAAAAAATTATCGGTTTTTAACCGAGCTAGATTGACGGATAACCCCCGTTGATTGCGGTTAAATAATCCTTATTATCAACAACTCTAGGGTAGGCATCCTGCCTGCCTTTAATCGGATTTGGGGGAGATATCTCAGGGTAAAGAAACCGGGTTTCTGATCGCGGCAACCCCTTAATGCCTTAGTGTTAATATCATAAATATTAGTGTCTTAATGCCTTAGTGTTAATATCATAAATATTAGTGTCTTAGTGCCTTAGTGCTAATATCATAAATATTAGTGTCTTAGTGCCTTAGTGTTAATATCATAAATATTAGTGTCTTAATGCCTTAGTGTTAATATCATAAATATTAGTGTCTTAGTGCCTTAGTGTTAATATCATAAATCTTAGTATCTTAGAGCACTTCTGGGATAGATGAGGTATTCATTTAAACTTAAAACGCTTGACAAAACGGGGTTTTGGCATACTCTATCTTTAGTCAAAAGGCTATCGTTTCGCCCATAAATGCGCGAAAGCAGGCAAGATGCCTGCACTACTTTATTAATTTTTCATTCCTAAGCTGAGTCGTAAACCAAAGAAACCCGGTTTCTGGGAATCCCGTCTCATCCTATAACTTTGTGCTTCGACAAAGTTGATCTACTCTTTTAAGTAAAGTAGGTAATCTGTTATTTCCATCCATCTCTGCTATATGTTGCTTTGCGACTTCTGCACTAATTCCAGTGGCCGTTACATACAAAGGACGTTTACTTTTTCCTCTATATACTTCAATCTCAGGTGGCATATTTTTAAAGGGCTTTTTGGCTACACCGATGACAGCCGTTTTCCCTTCTAGAGCATCGTATAAATGCTTGCCCAGCCCCGGTTTATTTTCCTGGTTCAGATAGACATATCCATCAACAATTATGCACTCTGGTAATTGATTAATTTGTTGTAAAAGTTGTAAGATACAGGGTAATTCTCGCTGATAAAATTGACCAGATATGTATTCTTTTACGTCAGAAATTTGAGCCGTTATTTCCCTCACGGGTTTATTGTCAAGCCAATGATCAAAAATTACTCCAGCAACGATCGCGCTACTGAAGCGATAATCTACATCTACCGCGACCATCATAATATGATTAATAAGATAAGAATGAGGAAAATAGTAGAGCAAAAGAGTTACTATTTACCGTTATTTGCCTGTGAGGGATGTAGGCAGGGGCGCGATCGTGTCCCGCCATCCCTTACAGTGGGGCGAAGTTTAAGGAGGTCCCGGTTGTGGGTGGATGGGTGGTATTATCCGTATTTTATGAGTTTTGGGGAGACGATGAAGTATCAGAAGATTTGTGAAAAATCACAGATATTGTCAAATCACATAAAGAGCAATTCAGTCAAAATAGCTGAAACCTATAATAGATAAGGATTTCAGCAATTTTGTCAGGTCAGGAAACTAGAGATTTTCACTCGTGAGTCACATAACAGTCACATAAAATAAATTTATCACGATTTAGTCCACCTATAAGAATTTATGCCCAATATGGTACATATTTCGCGTGTTTTTTAGATTTATTTTCTAAATCATAGGGTCTGATTAATCCTTCATTAATTGTATCTGCGATAATTCGTGAGGCCATAGAGTAGTTTTTGTCATCAATCGCAAATCGTTTTCGCAAAGATTCATTAGTCATTTGTTCACGACATACAAAGCGTAAACAAGCGTGTTGATAACAAGCTCTAATTCGATCACTCTTATCCATGTCTTTCAATTCTCTATAAGTAAACAAGATAGCTTCGGTATGTTTACTATTAACGTTAAACTCTGGGGCGGGGAGTTGAAAAATCTCGACTGAGTTAATGACTTTATCTATACCACTACCCCGTTCTTCACAGATATTAATTCTTCTCATAAAAGCCGCTAAATCTTCATTGCGAGATTGAGGAGGGACATCTATAAAACGCATGGTATCAACTAATGGTTCACCCGGATTTCTAATTTCCATCCGATCAGAAAAAATCTCTATGGTAGAACTTACACCAGTCATATTAAAATCTTGATGTATCATCGCATTCGCGACTAATTCTCTAATGGCAATCTCTGGATATATTTTTAGATTTTTGCGTAAGGCTTGACGTATTTCTTCATTCTGAGGTAATTGATTATTAATAAATTTTATGATTTCGGCAAAAGCCACAGCATAACCTTGGTCAAATAATTCTTCTCTTTGAGTATGAATATGATCTTTCCCACGGTATATAATCACTCTAAGGGCCTTTCTCCCTAATCTGTCAAAATCTGTTAATTTTTTCGCGAAAAGAACTGCACCCAGATTAGTAATATCATAATAATTACTGGATTTTATCTTAATTAAATTTTCCGCGGCTAAACGAGCTAAAATACCTTGTTTATTATCGGGAAGATTCTGCTCTGTTAAATCAAAATAACTGGGATAATTAATTTTTGCTAAAACTTCATCGGCTGTTATGTTTTCTAACGCTATTCTTTTCTCAAAAGTTTGATAGCCAAATAAACTCCATAATTCTTTTTCTTTTTCTGGATAATCTTTCAGCTTTTTCTTGTAGCTACCCACTCTAATATATTCTATTCCTTCAAAACTCACGGGTTGATGAGTGGCACTAGGAATTTCAAATAATACTACATTTTTATTTTGCCAAGTAAGTTCATTAATTTTGAAATTAATTTGAGGTGAAAGAAGCCGAAGTAGCCAATTTTCTAGTTCTTCATTACCTTTTTTTTGTTGTCTGGGTTTAAATTGAGTCCCAATAATATTATGAGTATCATTTTCAATTCCCCAAAGGATGTAACCCGCATTTTGATGATGTAAAGTAGCTGAATTGGATAAAGCTGAAATATATTGACCGATTTGTTCTGGTTTTTGGTTATTTCCTTTAAATTCAACCCACTCGGTTTCTTGGGGGAGTGCAATTAGTTGCTGTAAGAGCGATACTAATGACTGGTTTTCCATGAGACTCCTTTACATTGTCAATGAGAAAAAACTACCTAAACTGGGTTGATTCCCCCTAATTGTTGTCAATCGAGAATTATATCTATCTGTCCTTATTTTACCTCATAAATTGATGGATTATTCGGGATATACCGCTGTATTATAAATGCTTTGATTATTGCCATATTACGGCTCGGAAATATGACGATAAACTGCTTCAAATATTTGGTCATATAACTCATAATAATAGCTTTCTGGTAAGCAAACCTGTGTGTCGAATATTGCTAACCTGATGGGGTTATCACGCCGTTAGGAGTGCCAGTTTCAGGGGATGTAGGCAGGGGCGCGATCGCGTATCAATCACATTCAACCAAACCAGCACAATACACCCGCCCTCAGCCTAAGCAGTAGCAGAAAGTACCCAGAAAGCGGGTTTGTCAATGTCACTAATAACTTAAATTAAGGAGATATCAACGGTGACGGGGACTCCGACTTCTCGTTTGAAACGCAAAAGTTCCAGACTTTGTTCTCCGTACATATCCTCAATATGTTCTATGCAACATTCTATGGCAAAGTCATTAAGCTCTTGGGCTTCGACTTGGTATAAATCTTGGAAAACTTCGGTTTCCACTCGACAAAAACGGGGTCGATCGCGGTAAATCTGGCATTCTTTAGTGAGGTGGTTAAAATTGATACACCATCCATCTTCACCAACGAGACTGAGATAATGGTCCAATTCTTCTGGGGATAAGTATTCTTCTAAATCTGGTCTTTCTGTGGGGTCTAGGTAGCAACAAGCACCACATTGTTTGATACAACGCCAAGTAGCCATAGAGGGATGGAGGATGGGAGATGAGAGATTGGCCATCAAACCATTTATCTTAGCCTACCTTATCCCCGGCCCCTTCTTCCTTCCCAATTATGGATTTTTGTAAAGTTAATGAAAAAAAGGTACTCTCGCCCGGTAGAATCAGGATCGGAAATTTTCCGCGTTATGAGATTGATTAAGTCAAGCTGGAGGACAAATGGACTTTATTACTGATCTTTTTGCAGGTCTGGGCAGTATCAACTTTGAAGTTATTATTCAATTGACCTTGCTGGCTGGGATCGTTCTGGCGGGCCCTATCGTTATCGTCCTGCTGGCTTTTCGTGGCGGCGATCTCTAAAAATTATCTTGACAAAAACACTGTTTTGTGTTACGAAGAGGCATTTCCGAGAAATGTCTCTTCATTTTTTTGTTAATTATACCAATTCGGAACAGTCCTTTAGGGACACGAGAGTGTCGTGTCCCTAAAATGGTATTAATATCGACCATAACGGGCGATAAATTGATTAGTATTAGTGGCTTCATTTTGCAACCAAGCCCACATTTGATCGCCGAAACAAAAGTGCCACCATTCATTGGGATGTTGTTGAAAACCGGCGGCAACCATAATTTCTTTTAAAAGTTCTCGATTTTGATGATATTGTTTTTCCCTAGGCTCGCAACTATTAGCAAAATGATTGGGATAGGAGCGCGCTGAAATTTCATCTATGGGGGAACCCATCTCTATTATTTGATTATTTTCATCGACTAAGGTGATATCTAACGCGGCTCCTGTACTATGGGGGGGCGGTGTTGCGCGATCGTGACTAGGCACTGCCCAAAATTGATAAACTTGAGCGAGGATTTCTGCTTTTTTCTCTTCCGACAAAACCGGTAAAGAATATCCTTGAGATTTCGCGGTTTCGATAAAATTATAATCTACCATAAATTGTTGCACTTCTACGGGGCGATAAGCATCAAATATGAGGATTTTTATCTGGGGATATTTTTGTTGTAAATAATTTTGCGCGATGATTAATTGTTTTAGCACCCCCTCTCGTAAATAATAGGGAGAGTCGGCTTTACTCAGGTGATAGGGCGCGCCTAATTTTTGATAAGGATGGGGTGTTTCCAGGGCAAATATATCACGGGGAATGGGGATAAGTGATTCGCCACATTCACGGATAGAAATTTGTTGATAAGGTTTCATGGTATAATTGATTTCAGTAGTTAAGTGTTTTTGGTGGGACGGGTAGAAAAAATGACTGATGACAAAACCATCAATCTTCCTTATTTTGATATGTTACTCGATAGCTTTGAAAAAGGGAATGCTGATGTCACGAAAGCTTTTGGTAATCATGTACATTGGGGTTACTGGGAAAATCCTAATAAGGCTGATGGCTCCATTGATGACTTTGCTCTGGCTGCGGAAAATTTATCACAACGAGTCTGTGATGCGGGTGGGGCAAAAGATGGCTTAAAAATTCTCGATTGTGGTTGTGGTTTTGGGGGGACAATTTCTAGTTTAAATAATCGCTTTTCTCCGGTTCAACTTTTTGGTTTAAATATTGATGCTCGTCAACTGGAAAGGGCTAGAGAAAAAGTTAAACCTCAACGGGGAAATACCATTGAATTTGTCCAAGGGGATGCTTGTCAACTTCCTTTTGCTGATAATTCTTTTGATCTGGTGCTCGCGGTGGAGTGTATTTTTCATTTTCCCAGCCGCGATCGTTTTTTTCAAGAAGCCAATCGTGTCTTAAAACCGGGTGGGAAACTCGCGATCTGTGATTTTGTCCCTAGACAAATTGCCTTTCCTCTTACGCAATTTTTGGGTATATTTATACAATCTTCTCTGGAAAAAGTTTATGGTAATTTTAACATCTATTGCACCATGAACAATTACCGGGAAATAGGCAAAAAGACTGGTTTTTCTTCGATATTAGAGGAAGATATTTCCACCAATATTGTTCCGAGTTATCAAGTATTGTACCAAGTTATGACTGAAGATAAAACTGCTCGGATCAATCGGATAGGTGAATTGTTAGCACGATTACAGATCATTAGTTATCTGATTTTAGCTTTTCAAAAGTAAAGGAATGCTATTAAAGAAACTGGGTTTCTGTCAGTAGATTAGCTTGGGTTGAACACCCGCAAACCGAACAAATAGTTAGATAATGAATGAAAAATTAATAAAGTAGTGCAGGCATCTTGCCTGCTTTCGGGCAATTATGGGCGAAACTACCAACCAAATAGTCAAGTTATTTAATTTCCATTCCTAATTGGGTTTAAACCAACCTACTAGCTATTGGGATAAGTGATTTGCGACATTCACGGATGGCAATTTTTTAATAAGGTTTCATGGTATAATTGATTTCAGTAGTTAAGTGTTTTTGCTGGGACGGGTAGAAAAAATGACTGATGACAAAACCATCAATCTTCCTTATTTTGATATGTTACTCGATAGCTTTGAAAAAGGGAATGCTGATGTCACGAAAGCTTTTGGTAATCATGTACATTGGGGTTACTGGGAAAATCCTAATAAGGCTGATGGCTCCATTGATGACTTTGCTCTGGCTGCGGAAAATTTATCACAACGAGTCTGTGATGCGGGTGGGGCAAAAGATGGCTTAAAAATTCTCGATTGTGGTTGTGGTTTTGGGGGGACAATTTCTAGTTTAAATAATCGCTTTTCTCCGGTTCAACTTTTTGGTTTAAATATTGATGCTCGTCAACTGGAAAGGGCTAGAGAAAAAGTTAAACCTCAACGGGGAAATACCATTGAATTTGTCCAAGGGGATGCTTGTCAACTTCCTTTTGCTGATAATTCTTTTGATCTGGTGCTCGCGGTGGAGTGTATTTTTCATTTTCCCAGCCGCGATCGTTTTTTTCAAGAAGCCAATCGTGTCTTAAAACCGGGTGGAAAACTTTCGATCTGTGATTTTGTCCCTAGATCGATCGCGCTTCCTTTTAGTCCACTTTTGGGTGTATTTATGCAGTCTTCTGTGGAAAATTTCTATGGTAATGTTAACAGCACTTGCCCCCTGAGTCAGTACCGAAAAATTGCCAAAGAAACTGGTTTTACTTCTATTGTGGAGGAAGATATCACGGCAAATACGATTCCGACTTATCAAGTATTGGACAAAGTTATGACTGAAGAGGAAAGTAAGGGGGTAAATAAGGGAGCAGAATGGTTGGCACGATTAAACATCATGCGTTATCTAATTTTAGCTTTTCAAAAGTAAAGGAATCTGAAGAAACCGGGTTTCTGACATTTATCTGTTTGTGACAAAAGATATCGGTGAAGAAACCCGGTTTCTGACAGTTATCTCTTGTGAAAAAAAAATTCCGGTGAAGAAACCCGGTTTCTGCCAGTTATCTCTTGTGAGACAAGATATCGGTGAAGAAACCCGGTTTCTGACAGTTATCTCTTATGAGAAAAGATATCGGTGAAGAAACCCGGTTTCTGCCAGTCATCTGTTGTACTCAAAGATATGGTGAAGAAACCCGGTTTCTAGCCGCGATCGCGCTTTTTTGCAGCAACGATTAAAAAGGAATTTCATCCTCATTCAATTCTTCAGGTAACTCCATCACACCCGCGATTAACTTCCAAGAAGGATCATCGCCTTCCCAATCAGAAGGGCGCCAAGGCATACTTAAACTAACAGTAACTAAACAAGGTTTTTGGGGACGATATCCTAATTCTAAGCGACGAATAAATACGGGATCAGTAATAGTCGCGGTTAATTTTTGATTATTCGGTGTGAGAATAGTCCCTTCCCATTTTTCCAACCCATCCACGCGTTTACCGATGGATTTTACCATAAAAATTAAGGCTTTGACTAATTGTAAAGTCTTACGCTGTGAAGGGGGTAATGACTGCATATAACTAACCGTCACATACCTTAATTTATTATGCAAAATGTATTCTTCATTACTCAAATACTTGACAATATCACTAGAGGTAATTCTACCAACTTTCTGCCATTTTCCGGGTAATACTGATAAATTTTCACTCTCAAAACCATAGTCAGGTCCCGTTGAGGCTAAAGGAATTTCTAAAATATCTAATAATGCCGGCTCCATTGCATTAATTAATCGCATTTCTCTGGGGATTTTACCATCCGGTAAATGGGAGACTGGGCGAATCCAGTTACCATTTTTCGGGTTGATTCCTGCGATACAGCGCTCGCCACGCTTCCAAGAATTTGCTAAACAAATAATTCGAGTCATGGTGATTAGATATATTCGATTAAGGGTTGGTAGTGAGGCTTTTCTTCCTTAATGAGAATTAATGAGAAACTGGGTTTCTTCACCTAAAATCCTAATTTTTGCCAGATGACGCGAGAAACCCGGTTTCTTAAGTGAGGATTACAAATGATTAATATTGATATTTCCCCATTTCTGATGGAGATATTCCGCGACTAAACGACGGTGACAATTATGGGGTTTTGCTTCACTACATAGCAGACATCCTCCGTCTAAAATATCGGGTGAAATTTTTTCTTCGATTTGCCGATCGCGGATTAACTGTAAAAATTTTTGCTCATAAACATCCCAGTCTCCTTTTTGCTTCTTATATTGATCTAAGATATCCTGAGTCGGGGCAAAATCAAGACAGTGAATATACTCGATATTGCCAAGTTTTCGCAGAAAATACTCTAAATCTTTGCGTTTAGCAAAACCCGCTAATTGAGAGACATTATTTAAACGGGTATCAATCACTCGTTTTACCCCGGATTTAATCAGTGTCTCAAAAAATTGTTCCGCGCTTTTTTGGGTAAACCCAATGGTAAATACATTAAGGGTTTTCTTGCTTGATATATGCAATTTCTGATCCTTGACGATCATAGGCTTCTTCTAAGTTGATTTCGGGGGCAGGGGGTTCAATCTCAAATAAACTTAATTGAAGGGGTTGATTGATATCTTTCCCTTTATTAAATTTACGGAGCAGTCTCTCTTCTAAGTGCTCATGGGTTTCTAACGTGCCATCGGATAAAATATGATTAATTTGCAGGTTAAAAGGTTTAAGGTTTCGACACACTAAAATTGTCCGATGACAAGTCATGGGGTCTTTTTCTGCACACATCAAGGCGATTTTATATTGCTCTATTCCTCTGATTAACCGCTGTATTCCTTCGGAAAATAATGGAGTTTTGGCAATTCTGTCATAGAGTGCTTTTCCCGTTAAATCATAACAACTTAAGTCGTCGGTACGAGCTCCTAATTCTTGCCCTAAAAACACATACTGAATACCGTTTTTTAATAAGGCTGTTTTCACTTCAGCTTTATTAAAATGAGGTAAATAACGACTGTAGGGATGCGATCGGACATCGGCAACAGCCGTTATTTGATGTAATTGAAGCAATGGGATAAAAGCTTCAATCGTTAAATTAGAATGGCCGATGGTAAATAATTGCCTTACCATTTTTAAACCCCTGAAGGTGTCTCCGGTTTTTTGGTAAAACTCTGAATAAATAACTGAAAACCTAATGCCGTCAACCCCGTCGCAGCAAAGGCAAAAACTCCCGAAGCTAACGCGACAATTCCTACTACTAATGTTCGCACGGCTGCCCCCAGATTTATCACAATTTGATTATCTGAATGGATGGGATGAGTAGCAAAAGTGTGAGAAATTGAGAGCATTAAATAATAGGCTGCTACACCGATACTACCCGCGATTAATGCACCTGTGAAACAACGTAAAGGGGTAACGGGTTTAGTTTCTAGCTCGTTTTTTTTTGTCGGAGAATTTGGCGTTGGAGAAATATCAGTCATAGATTTTTTTGATTAATTTTCAGAGGTTTCTGGGGCTGCAATACGAATACCAGAGGGGTTAAATTTCGTAGTCCAAAAGTCTAAATCGGGGTTATTCATTTTCCGATTTACGGTATCTTGAACTTCTTGAGCTTGGGCTTGTGATTCCACGATCGCGAATACGGTAGGTCCCGATCCTGACATCATCGTGCCCAAGACTCCTGCGCCTTCAAAGGCTTCCCGTAATTGTGTAATTTGGGGATGAGTCGGTAACGCGACTTTCTCTAAATCATTATGCAATAATTTGGCTATTTGTGCTCCATCTTTATGCGCGATCGCGTTTACCATAGGGCCAGAATGTACCCGTTGACGACGCGTTTCTAAACTAGAAGCATCCGTGACATAAGTATGGCCAAATTCTTGACGATAAGTTTGATAAGCCCACGCGGTGGAAATACTTAAATTGCGATATTTTGCTAAGACAACATAGAGATGATCTAAATCCGGTAAAGGGGATAAAACTTCCCCTCTTCCTGTGGCTAATGCCGTCCCTCCAGCAATACAAAAAGGAACATCTGAACCCAATTTTGCCCCTAATTCTTGTAATTCAGACTGAGTTAAACCTAATTCCCATAATAAATCAATACCCACTAAAACCGCGGCGGCATCTGTCGATCCTCCTGCTAATCCTGCCGCGACAGGTATATGTTTATGAATGGTAATTTCTACTCCTCCATATCTCCCAAAAGCATCAGGAAATTGTTGTGCTAATAAATCCGCAGCTCGATAGGCTAAATTCGTTTTATCCGCGGGGACTTGCGCGTTATTACAACGCACTCTGATGGTATCTGTGCCAATCGATCGTAAATCTACGCGATCGCATAAATCAATACTTTGTAATACCATCGCTAATTCGTGATAATTATCGGGACGTACCCCGATAATTTCTAAATAAAGATTGATTTTCGCGGGTGCTAACAAGGAATAGGAACGCATAAACAATGATTAACTGAATCTTTAACTCTCCTTCTCTATTAATCTACCTTAGATCGCGATCGAAATCAATCCCTTTTTTCGGAAAGGGGGTTTATTTCCTCTAAATTATTACTTAATGTCACCCATTCTGCGACGCTTAAGTCTTCGGCACGACATTGGGGATTAATTTCTAATTTTTCCAGCAAATTTGTTAAGGCTTCCACCTCAAAAAGACTTTTTAAATTATTGCGTAACATCTTTCTTTTACTACTAAAACCGAGCCGAATTAATTTTTCTAAATATTGAGGATTATTCGCGGGTTTGTCTATTATTTGAGGACGTAAACGCACCACAGCCGAATCAACTTTTGGTGGTGGATAAAAAGCCTTTGCTGGTACATCACAAATTAACTCACATTGTGCTAAATATTGTACTCGTACTGATAACGCGCCAAAAGCTCTTGAGCCAGGTTTAGCATAAAGTCTTTCGGCTACTTCCTTTTGGACTAATAAGACAATTAAATCAAAGGGGTTAGACGCGGGTGTAGCAATACTTCCTAATAGTCTTTCTAAAATCGGTCCCGTAATATTATAAGGAATATTTGCTACAACTTTATTAGGATTTTGGAATTTAGGAAAGGGTGTCAGATTAGCCTCTAAATCTAGGGCTAAAATATCCCCTTGTATCAGCAAAAAATTGTCTAAATTACCAAATTTTTTGACTAAGGGTGGACATAAATCTCGGTCAAGTTCCACCGCGATTACCCCTTGAGAAACGGGTAATAACTCTTTAGTTAAAATTCCGGTGCCTGGGCCTATTTCTAAGATAATATCTTCCCTTGATAGTTCCGCGGCTTTGATAATTTTACTTAAAGCTTTTTCACTTTTAAGCCAATGTTGACCAAATTGTTTCCGAGGGGAGTGCGATCGCATTTTGTTACCTTACCTGTTTTACCGACAATAACTCATTTTTGTTTTTGATGTCTGTGCATCATAAGTCTTTTGGGTAATAGTGTCAATATTTGTTTAGTTTTGTTAAAAAAACACACACAGACTACAAATCTTTGCCATAATCAAAACAAGATCAAGTAGACAGAGGCGATTAACTGATGAAATATGAAATACGTTATAAACCCTCTTTTTCGGCGATTTTCATTACTTTAGAGCCTGGTGAAAGTATCAGTGCAGAATCGGGGACAATGGTGAGTATGGAACCGAAACTAAAAATGAAAACGGAATTTTCGGGCGGGTTTTTCTCGGCTTTACTCAAAAAGTTTTTTGGGGGGGAATCTTTTTTTATCAATAAATTCGTTAATTCTAGTGAACAACCTCAGCAAGTGGTTTTAACACAAAGTTTGATCGGTGATATTGACGCGATCACGCTGAAACGAGGCCAAGAAATTTGTCTTGAATCGGGTGCTTGTATTGCCCATACTAAAGGTATAGAAGTAGGAGTCAGATGGGCGGGTTTTTCTAGTTGGTTTGCGGGAGAAGGTTTGTTTAAATTAAAAGCGCAAGCCGAAGATAATGGGATTGTTTTTTTTGGGGGTTATGGTGGTATTATTAAACACCAGATTTCCGGGGAATTTATTGTAGATAATGGGCATTTACTTGCCTATGATCCAGGTATCCGTATGAGTATCACAGCAGCCGGTGGTTTAATTGCTTCTATCACATCGCGAGAGGGATTTGTTAATAAATTATCGGGGAATGGAGTCATTTATTTACAATCTCGTAGTCTTGATGGTTTAGTAAAGTTTTTAGGTCCCAAAGTTCTCTAATTTCTTCAAGAGGTTTCCTGAATGGAGATTACCATTTTACAACAACCCGATTGCGCGATCGCGCAAATCACCTTAAAGGCGCGTGAAGAAGTAATCGCGGAAGCAGGCGCGATGATTGCCATGAGTGAATTTATCAATGTAAACACAACCTTAAGACAAGGAAAAGGGGGAGGACTTTTAGGAGGTTTCAAACGAATGTTAGGAGGACAATCCTTATTTTTAAGTGTATTTCGTTCTCCAACAAATGATGGAGAAATATTCTTAGCTCCTAAACTTTTGGGTGATATTCTCCATTATAAAATGGACAATAAAGGCTTAGTTGTCCAAGCCTCGTCTTATTTAGCCTGTGGGCAAAATGTGGATATTGATTTAGGCTTTCAAGGATTTAAGTCTTTCTTTTCAGGAGAGTCGATTTTTTGGTTAGATATGAGTGGTTATGGAGATTTATTAATTACTTCCTTTGGCGGTATCTATGAAATCGAAGTAGATGGAGAATATTATGTTGACACAGGGCATATTGTTGCCTTTGAAAAAACGCTAAATTTTGAAATCACTAAACCCCCCGGCTCTAATTGGTTGACGACATTTTTAGGAGGTGAAGGATTTGTTTGTAAATTTAAAGGGCGTGGCCGTTTATTTTGTCAAACCCATAATCCTGAAAAATTTGGTTCCGAGGTGGGTTCCAAGTTACCCCCCAGAAAAGGCTAAAATTGGCAAAAATGAGTATTACTAAATTGTGAGAAAATGACGATGACTAATGAAATTGCCTATACCATTGAACATTCTCCATCCTATGCGGCATTGCAGTTAAATTTACAACCGAATCAAACAGTTATTGTAGAATCGGGTGCAATGGCGGGGATGGATACTTGCATTAATATGAAGTCTAAAATTAAAGGGGGACTGCTGAAGGGTTTGGGAAGAATGTTGGGGGGAGAATCCTTATTTTTGAGTGAATTTACTGCGAAAAATCAACCGGGTAAATTATTAGTTTGTCCGGGTGTCCCTGGGGATATTAAACATTATTATCTTCAGGGAAATGGTTTAATGATTCAATCCGCGGGTTTTCTGGCTTCCGGCTCAAATGTCACCCTAGATACACAATTTCAAGGTTTAAAAGGCTTTTTTAGTGGCGAGTCTTTGTTTTTATTAAGAGTTACGGGAACGGGAGATATTTGGTTTAGCTCCTATGGTGGAATTATTGAGAAAGAAATTGAAGGTGATTATGTAGTAGATACGGGTTATATTGTCGCGTTTGAAGACTCTCTTCAGTATCATGTAGAAGTCATTGGGGGGTTATCTTGGCGCGGTTTAAAAACCGGAATTTTAGGGGGAGAAGGGTTTGTTTGTCGCTTTCGTGGTAAGGGACGTTTATGGTTACAATCTCGCAATATTATCCCATTTTTAAATTTTTTAGATCCATTTCGTCCGTTAATAAAGACTGGCAGTAATAATAGCTCTGATTAAAATCACCTATTATTTATTACCCATTACCTATTACCCATTACCCCTTATAAAATCTGGGATAAAAATTTTTTAGTCCTTTCTTCTTTGGGGTTTTGGAAAAACTGATCGGGAGTAGCTTCTTCTACAATTAATCCACTATCCATAAAGATAACGCGATCGGCAACTTCTTTGGCAAAACCGACTTCATGGGTAACAATAATCATGGTTATTCCGGTTTTGGCTAAATTGCCCATTACATCTAATACTTCTCTCACCATTTCGGGATCTAAGGCGGATGTTGGCTCGTCAAATAACATCATTTTGGGCTGCATTGCCAGGGATCTCGCGATCGCGACTCGTTGTTGTTGCCCGCCCGAAAGTTGGCCCGGATATTTTTTAGCTTGCTCTAAAATGCCGACTCTTTCTAATAATTGCATCGCGACTTCTTCCGCGTGTTTTTTCGGCCACTTTCGCACCCAAATCGGGGCTAAAGTAATATTATCTAAAACGGATAAATGGGGAAAAAGATTAAATTGTTGAAACACCATTCCTACTTCCCTGCGAATGGTGTCAATATTGCGTAAGTCATGGGAAATTTCAATGCCATCAACGGTAATTTTACCCTGTTGATAGTCTTCCAGGGCGTTAAAGGTACGAATAAATGTCGATTTTCCTGAACCGGATGGTCCCATTAAAACGACGATTTCGCCTTGATTTATCGTGAGACTGACTCCTCGTAAGGCGTGAAATTGACCATACCATTTATGGACGTTTTCTGCTATAATAATGGGGGGATTCGTTGTTAAGTTGTTCATTGATTTTTTCGGGATTAAACACTAAGGCACAAAGACACAAAGGGGAGATCAAAGTAGGTTATTTTTGCCTGATATCTAGTTGTTTTTCGAGGCGGCGACTGGCGAGAGACATTCCATAACAGAATATCCAATAAATGACACCGATGAAGACATAAATTTCTGCATATCTTCCCATATAAGAGGGGTTTGCTAAGATGGTTTTGGAAATTCCTACTATTTCTAATAGTCCAAATAGGGCGAGGAGTGAGGTATCTTTAAATAAGCCGATAAATTGACCGACGATCGCGGGGATGACGGCCCGTAATGCTTGGGGGAGTATGATTAATATTATCACTAATGGGGGGTTTAAACCAAGCGATCGCGCTGCTTCTATTTGTCCTCTGGGTATTGATTGTAAACCCCCTCGGACGTTTTCGGCAAGATAAGCCGCACTGAATAAACTTAAACTCGCGATCGCCCTGATGACTCTATCTAATTTGGGAGTCCCCGGAGGTAAGAAAAATTGTAACATCACTTGGCCTAAAAATAAAATCCCAATTAGGGGTAAACCTCGAATAATCTCGATATATAATAAACAAAACCATCGGACAATGGGTAAACTACTTTGTCGCCCCAATGCTAATAAAACGCCTAAGGGAAATGAGAGAAATATACTGACAGACGCGGCAAATAAAGTTAACATTAAACCGCCCCAGTCATTGGTGGAAACTTCTTTTAAGCCGAGCCCACCTTGTATTAACCATAAGATAATCGGAAATGATAACACCCACAGGAATGATATCAACTTCCCTTCCCGAAAAAATCTCATTTTTCCTAACCAATTACCACCCGTAAAAATGAGCATCGCACTCAATAACCACAAACGTGATATTAAATCAATGGGAAAAACAACGATCGCGGCGATACCGATCGCGCTCCTGAGTAAAAAAGAACGAGTTTGGAGAGGTTTTTCAGGGTAAAACGTTGTCCAAGTCAAGCCACTTAATAGGGTAATAATATCGAAACATAGCCATAAACGCCAATATTCATCACGGGGATATCTGCCGACAAAAAATAAGGGTAAATTTGCCTCAATCACTTTCCATTTTGCCTGAGTTAACACCCACAATATAAATCCTTTGCTAACCGCAAAAATTACCCATAAAGAGAGGAGAGTTAAAAGAGTATTATACCATGTACTAAAAAGATTTTTCTTAGCCCAATTTATCGGGGTTAGCTTTTCGATAATAGGCGGTTTTAATTCAATTGTCATAGGTAATTGGTAATGGGTGATGGGTGTAAGGATTCGCAAGGGGAAAGAAACCAGGTTTCTGCTGGTAGCTAGACTGTTAACCTGACTCGAAAATCAAAGAAATCCGGTTTCTCTGCATCCCATTTTTGGGAAATCTTATCTCTCCTTCAGTTGTACTGTTTTGTTATAGAAATTCATGGCCAGAGAAATGATTAAACTGATGGTAAGATATGTTATCATAATTAAAACCATTACTTCGACGGCTCTTCCTGTTTGATTAAAAGTGGTTGATGCCACAAAATATAAGTCAGGATAACCGATCGCGATCGCGAGACTGGAATTTTTCGCTAAATTAAGATATTGACTGGTTAAAGGGGGAATGATTACCCGTAAAGCTTGAGGGAAAATAATTAATCGCGTGATCATACCCGGTGTTAAACCTAATGCTTTCGCGGCTTCCCATTGCCCTTTCGGGACTGATTGAATGCCCGCCCTGACTATCTCCGCGATAAAACTTCCTGTATAACAAGTTAATCCTGTTAATAATGTGGCAAATTCTGGCGATATCTTTAATCCCCCTTCTAATTGCAAATTGTCCGTAATATGGGGAATATCTACATAAAATGGAGGTTTTTGTGTTATGATAAATGCCAAAATAACTGATAGCACGATCGCGAATCCTCCCCAGGGCCATTTTTGACGGGATCGTGATAACCAAACTGACGCGAAAATACCCATCCCAACTAAAATTATCCAAATTACTGTCGCGACATTGAAAATTAACCAAGGAAACGCGATCCCGCGATTGGTAAAATAAATAAATCCCGTTAAATGGCGATTTTCCTCTAATTTTGGCATCGCTAAAAATACGGCAAAATAGAGAAAAAATAATTGTAATAATAAAGGGGTATTACGGATAATTTCTACATAGATTAATGCTAAATTTCTCACTAACCAATTCTGAGAAAGTCGGGCAATTCCTACTGTAAAACCTACTAAAGTCGCCCCAATTAATCCCAATATCATTAGCCGTAAAGTATTAATCAATCCTACTAAAATCGCTTGGAGATAACTTTGTGACGCGTCATAGTTAATCAAACTTTCCCCAATATCAAAGGAGGCTTGGGAACTGAAAAAATCAAATCCTAATTTTATCCCTAATTGACTTAAATTGGCAATCAAATTTTGAGCAAGAGTGACAAAGAAACTTATGATTAAAATTAACGTGATCGTCTGAAGAGAAATCTGCCAAAAACGATCATCTCGTAACAATTTAGAGATTTTTTTAAAACACTCTTTTTCCTTCATAAATTACCATAATAAATAGGCTGATTGGAGTCAAACACTAAAGAGATAACTAAGTCAAGTTGCTAGTTATAAAAAATCAGGTTGCGATTCCCCCTAGTGCCTTAGAAAGGGGTGATTTATTCTTCCACAACCCGCCAGGGACTGAAGTCCCTGTCTAATAGCAAAAGTCGGTTAAAACCGACTCAAAGACTAATAGATATCTCCAGAAATTAACTTTCACTCTATAGGTAATAAGGCTTTCAGCTTAATTATTGGAGATGTCTAATTTATAGTCCTATATGCGAGGACTTTAGCTGTGAGACAGGGACTTAAGTCCCTGGCGGAATTGAATCGCTAGTGGTATAGCATTGAGAGAATGAATCAGCCTTTGTCAGGGGGACACATTTTTTAAATCCCCCCGAAATTCGGGGGGTTGGGGGGAGCAAAATACACGGATTTTATCACTACCAACTTAAGTTAACTATATCTGAAAATTCAACCCAAACTACAGAGATATAGCAACAGCCAAGACGGTTAGGACTTTCTTAATGCCTTAAACCCTTGATTTTATTGCATATTCCTTCTTCCTTCTTCCTTTGTGTCTTTGTGCCTTTGTGGTTTATGACTTCTTCCTTCTTCCTTCTTCCTTCTGCTATCGGGATTTAACGGAAGGGAAGGGAATAGATTAACCCGCCCTCTTTCCAAAGCTTATTTTGACCCCGATCTAATTTTAATTGACTTTGTTGGCCTATGTTTCGATCGAATATTTCCCCATAATTGCCTAGTTTCTTAATAATACGATAGGCAAAATCATTCGATAATCCTAAACCCTTTCCTAACTCCCCTTCCTTTCCGACTAGACGCTTAATATTCGGATCTTTGCTTGTCGCGGTAATTTGTTCAATATTCTCCGAATTCAGCCCTAATTCTTCTCCTTCAATTGTGGCAAAAATACTCCACCGGATCGCGTCTAACCACTTTGAGTCGCCATTTTTTACCGCGGGTGCTAAGGGTTCCTTTGACAACACTTCCTCTAAAATAATATGGTTTTCTGGTTTCGGTAAAGTTGTCCGTTTTGAGACTAATTGAGAACGATCGGATGTTACTCCTTGACAACGCCCTTCTTCATAACTACTAAACGCGGCATTGACATCTTCAAAAACAACGGGGGTATATTTCACTCCTAATTTCCGCATTTGATCGGATAAATTTTGCTCCGTTGTTGTCCCAGTTTGGGTGCAGATTGCTTTTCCTTCAAAGTCTTTTAACGTTTTAATTCCACTATCTTTTTTCACCATAACTCCCTGACTGTCATAAAAGACAACAGGGGCAAAATCTAAACCGACAACACTATCCCGACTCAGGGTTGCTGTCGTATTGCGACTGAGAATATCTACTTCCCCAGCCTGTAATGCTGTGAATCTTTCTTTCGCGTTGAGATTGCGATATTCTACTTTTTCTGCATCGTCAAACAACGCGATCGCGAGCGCCTTGCAAACATCGACATCAAGGCCTGAATATTTACCCTTTTCATCAACAAAACTAAACCCAGGTAATTGACCACTAACACCGCAGATCAGTTTACCCCGTTTGAGGACAATATCTAATTGACTAGAAGAAATCGATCGCGCAGTAGTACCCGGTGAGGCGGTTGACTTGTCCGAGGGGACAGATGAACCGCCACAAGCCGTAAGTGGCACCATCATTATTAATACCGCGAGTAGCAAAGAACTTCTATTACGCATTGAGCCTCTATTGAAAATGCTTTCCCTTCATGCTAATGGAAAGCGAGGGAGATAAACAACCGCGAGACGCGATCAAGTGGGGAAAGACTCCCTCACGCGGGTTCACCCGTAAGACGTTCCGCGGCTAAGTCGCGGATCAATGATAGCCGTGATTGAATGTAATCATTAATCACGTCCATCTCGTTACGATTAAGACAAGAATTCATTTTCAGTTGTTTCAGCAACCACTGAACCAAGGTGGCATCATCCAGGGAAACCAGAGTGGATGCCTGACTGCTTTCAATCAAAGACCAAAATTGACGTAGTAATGTGGGAGTCATAAAATCTCCTTACGCGTAAATACCCATCCATAACTCAGAGATGGGGAACTCCTCTACTTGTTCCGTGCCGACAGCCCAATATTACCCCCTTTTGCCTCGACTTAACATTTTCTTTATATTTCTAACATACCTGATCATTGTAATATCAGAATGGTCGCCACATAAGATGTTACAAGAATTACGATTTCTTAACTAAATCAATAAAAATCTTCATATTGCCATGAGTGGGGCTAATCCAGAGCCTTTTTGTGTATAAATTTATACTAAATTCCTATCAGTAGTCCAGAGAAGAGACTGACAGTAGCGCGATCAGGCGGGTTCACCTGTATTCGGGAGAGATAGTGCTACGCATTGAGATTAAATTGAAGAAAACCTGTAGGGGATTTTTCACTGATCAATTTTGCCTCCTACAGATAACCTCAATAAACCCGCCCCTATCCAAAATAATTTGAGAAACCGTTATTTTCAAATCAGGAAATGTCGGAGAAATAATTAGATCATCTCCCTGAAAAGAATTAACTTGATAGAAACCCTCTATTAATTGATAAACTAAAACCTTCGGTACTTTAGGATTTCCTAGATAACTACGAGACGCGATCGCGAGATAATCCCCAATCCAATATTCAGAAATCCCCAATCTTTGATACTCATCAAACTTATCAACATAATCATCTTCCCAATTAGTAGAAACCACTTCTACTGCTAACTAAATAGGTGCTGTTAACGCGCCATAAGCCGCAACATTAGCATTCCAAATAGAAGCAGAAACCACCCCTAAATCAGGTTTTCGCCCTTGGACAACGCCAGATGACGTAAAAGTTCTAAAGACAATATCTTTATCAACAATATAGTCAAGTTCTAAACGTCTAATTTCATCATTAAAGGCAAACAAAATAAATCTTGCTACATTTTTATGCGCTCTTGTGGCTTGCACCGGAACAATCTCCCCATTGACGAGTTCATAGAACCCATATCCATCAGGATATAAGTCAAGAAAATCCTCAAATGTCAGTTTTTTTACAAGAGCTTGAGTCATCAGATCACCCGATAGATACTTTATTGTTCTGCTCCTGCATTACCCTTAGCATAGGTAAGATTTTTTTCATACTCAACGGCCTTTTGTTGGGCAAGAGCATAATTAGCATCAGATTGGGGTACTTTCTTCATTAAATCAATCGCTTCTTCCCAAAGCGTCACGACTTTTTGCCATTCTTCGGGTGTCTTGGCCTTCTGGACAGCATTAGAAGCCGCGAGTGCTTTGTTTACCGCGTCATACCAAGGCTTCGAGACAGTTTTAGAGGCTTGTCCACTGGGAGAAGCTTTGGGAGTAGGAGATGCCGCTTTGGGAGAGGCACTGGGAGAAGCTTTGGGAGTAGGAGATGCCGCTTTGGGAGAGGCACTGGGAGAAGCTTTGGGAGTAGGAGATGCCGCTTTGGGAGAGGCGCTCGTGGTAGGTGAGGCCGAAGGCGATGCCGGTTTAGCAGAGGCGCTCGTGGTAGGAGAGGCCGAAGGCGATGCCGGTTTCGGAGACGCGCTCGTGGTAGGAGAGGCCGAAGGAGACGCCGGTTTCGGAGACGCGCTCGTGGTAGGAGAGGCCGAAGGAGATGACGCTTTCGGAGTCGGGGAAGCCGTTTTAGTCGTGTTGGGAACCTCTTTAGCTGGGGATGAGGCCTTAGCACTGGGAGAGGGCGAAGTTGGAGAAGGTGAAGGGGTTTCCGCTTCCGGTGCTTTACTACTTAGGAATGGAATATTGTCCTTAAACATAAACACCCCACCCACGATCGCGCCCAGAAGAAGGACTGGTATCAGGATTAACAAAGGTTTAGAAAGCAGAGGTTTTTTTTCCGGTTGTGGCTCTTCCATTTCTTCTTCTACTTGTTCATCGGAGGCAAAATCATCGTCTGAGAAACCATCATCCCCGGACATGGAATGATTTGTATGAGCCTGATCCATAAAGTCATTAGATTCTGGAAGCATATAATTATCATCATCATCATCATCGTCATCATCATTATCAAAATACATATTATCGTGAGAAGGGAGAAGTTGAATCTCTTCTTCCCACGCGGGAAAATCGTTTCCGTCTTGATAACCTCCTACTTGTACAGTGTGAATGGATTCCACACCCAAGCTCGTCATGCCATTGCGGACAAAAGTGACTAAAGCTTGTTGAGGGGGAATTTGAGCGGAAATCAACATAACTCGGAGGTAGCCATTTTCGCCACTTACGTTAGCTTTAATGCCTTTCGAGTTTAACGAACGGTTAATAAATGCCGCGATCGCGTTAGGATCGCCAATTCTGGCAAGTTCCTTGGGGTTCAGTGTCATGGCTAATGCACGGATCTGGAGAAAAGTATAGACATGAATCTATAATATTTGATCTATAAAAAGGGCATCATGTTGCACATTACTGTACTACATAATCCCAATAATGAAGTTAATTTCCTACCTTTAGTGAGGACGGTGGGCCGCACCCTCAACTGGTGGGACGACAGCCCTAGGGCTATCGTCAAAGACATTTTACTTAAGCTTTCTCAATAATGCTCGGAAAATTTTAATACTTTGATCAATATACTATCTATGTCCTGCTCGGTTTTAACGATTTTGTCGTAATTCTCTCACTATCAACAACTCTAGGCTCACAGGGCAGGGCTGTTTATTGTCTGTGTAAAATTGTCTCACCTCTCCCCCAACCCATCTCCTCCTAGGAGAGGGGGAAAGAATTGTTACTATTAAATCTGTGGGAGATTTCCCAATCTTAATTACTCCTCCTTCCCTTGCCTACAAGGGAAGGAGGGGTTAGATTTTAGCATTTATCATTGAGAATGAAAGATCCCTGCCCTTGCTCCCCCTCTTCCTTTTTCCTTACTTAGTGGTAAGTCGTTCACGATATTATGGCTGAAAGGTGAAATGCTCTATCCAACCAATAACCCATGACAACGAAACCGAAAATTATTGTCCTTGATGACGATCCCACAGGTTCCCAAACCGTCCATAGTTGCTTACTTCTGACTCGTTGGGATGTGGAAACCCTCCGTTTAGGGTTACAGGATGACTCCCCGATTTTCTTTATCCTTACTAATACTAGAGCCCTGAGTGCCCCAGAAGCAGCAAGTGTCACACGCGAAGTCTGTCATAATTTAAAAGACGCCCTCAGCATCGAAAACATCAAAGACTTTCTTGTTGTCAGTCGTTCGGACTCCACTTTACGGGGTCATTATCCCATCGAAACCGATGTTATTGCAGAAGAAATTGGCCCCTTTGATGCCCATTTTTTAGTCCCGGCATTTTTTGAAGGGGGACGTATTACCCGCGATAGTATCCATTATCTAATTATTAATGGAGTCCCTACCCCAGTTGATCAGACCGAATTTGCCCGTGATTCCGTTTTCGCGTATAGTTATTCCTATCTTCCCGACTATGTGGAAGAAAAAACAAAAGGACGTATTAAAGCTCAGGAAGTAGAGCGATTTTTATTAGCGGATATTCGTGGGGGAAGTTTAGAGCGTTTGCTTAAATTAAAGGGTAATCAATGTGGCGTTATAGATGGAGAAACTCAAGCAGACTTGAATCAATTTGCCTCTGATATTCTCCAGGCCGCCAGTCAGGGAAAACGCTTTTTATTCCGTAGTGCCGCGAGTATTTTAACCGCCTTGGCCGCCTTGGATCAACAACCCATTCCCGCCGCAGAAATGGCAAAATATGTGCGGGCTGGAAAACCTGGCGCGGTGATTGTGGGTTCCCATGTCAAGAAGACAACCGAACAGTTAGAACAGTTATTAGAAGCACCCGCGATCGTTGGAATAGAAGTGGATGTGGCACATTTATTAGATAATCCCTCCCTTGACAATCAAGGGCAAGGGGATGTCAGGGAAAACTTACTCAAAAATACCCTAGACAAAGTTTATACTGTGCATCAGGAAGGAAAAACACCTGTAGTTTATACCAGTCGTCAAGAATTGACATTTGAGAATGTGCAAGTGCGACTTGATTTTGGTATCGCCGTATCTCGTTTATTAATGGATATTGTCCGGGGTTTACCACAAGATATTGGATTTTTAATTAGTAAAGGTGGGATTACTTCTAATGATGTTTTAAGTACGGGATTAGAGTTACGCACTGCCCGGTTATTAGGGCAGATTCTCGCGGGGGTTTCGGTAGTGAAAACACCTGATAATCATCCGTTATTTCCGACTTTGCCAGTGGTTTTATTCCCTGGTAACGTGGGAGATGCTGATGCTTTAGTCACGGTTTATAAACGATTGTCTCAAGTATAGTTTTCAGAAGGAAACCGCAGATAAACGCAGATTCACACAGATAAAAAGTGGCGCGATCGCGTTTATTTGTGTCTCTATTTTATGGAGAGAACAATCGTGAGGGAAGTTACTATTAATCATCGTCAAGAAAAAAATAATAAGAAAACACTTAAGAGTTCTGAGGTAAATTTGATCCTAATATAGAGGTCTAGTGTTGACTGACAGTGTATCTGTCCCTGTTATGTCTGAATTACCTGCACCTGCAACTTTATCTGAAGAAACTGCTACTGTTGGCGAAATTTCACAGGATCTCTCGGTAGAAGCTTTACCGGAAGCTTTACCGGAATCTTTACAGGAAATAGATCCCAACCAACAAGTTCGTGTAAAAAGTGAAGAGGGACGAGTTGTCGTTATTTTCCCTCCTGAAAGTGGTAATGGTGAGGGTTCAACTTTTACCGGAAGCACCTGGACAGAAATTTGGCAACAATTTAAAATTCGTATTGCCTCTGGCGATCGCTTTTGGGAACCTGATACAGAAGTAGAGCTGATCCTAGGCGATCGTCTTTTAGATCACCGTCAATTACAACAGATAGAAGAAGCACTAACGGAAGTGCAATTACAACTGAAACGAGTGACGACTAACCGTCGTCAAACCGCAGTCGCAGCAGCAACAGCCGGATATTCTGTTATTCAAAATAATCTGACTCGTTTAAATCCAACAGCCCCCGTGCCTGGAAAAGCACTCTCGGAACCCCTTTATTTAGAGATGACGGTGCGATCGGGGGTAGAAATTCGCCATCCGGGGAGTATTGTTCTAGTTGGAGACTTAAATCCGGGTGGTTCGATAGTAGCCGATGGCGATATCCTAGTTTGGGGACGTTTACGGGGGTTTGTTCATGCCGGCTCCGGTGGTAATGTTGGACGCGTTATTATGGCGTTACAGATGGAACCAACCTTAATACGCATTGGGGAATATGTCGCGAGATCCCCCGAAGGCTCTCCGACTCCCTTTTGTCCAGAAGTGGCCTATGTCACTTCTCAGGGGATTCGGATTAGTCCCGCGGCCGACTTTGACAAGTCTCTTGTCATGGGGACTGGCGATCAGTGATGGGGGAGTGGGGGAATGGGGACTGGGGACTGGGGAATGGGGGCTGGGGACTAGGGACTAGGGACTGGGGACTAGGGACTAGGGACTGGGTATTAGGGACTAGGGACTGGGGACAACAAAAATTTCATCATCCCTTATCACCAATCACCAATCCCCATTCCCCAATCACCAATCCCCATTCCCCAATCCCCATTCCCCAATCACCATTCCCCATTCCCCAATCACCAATCACC
>JBBITB010000047.1:0-14358 GCA_037440985.1 Microcoleaceae cyanobacterium bin_387 | reverse complement strand
TTCCCCAATCACCAATCCCCAATTCCCAATCACCAATCCCCAATCACCAATCCCCAATCCCCATTAAAGTCTAAACTTGAAAATTACTTATGACTCGCGTAATAGTTGTTACATCAGGTAAAGGTGGAGTGGGTAAAACCACTAGCACCGCGAATTTAGGAATGAGCTTGGCGCAACGAGGGCGTTTAGTCGTAGTTATTGATGCTGATTTTGGCTTGAGAAACCTAGATTTATTACTGGGTTTGGAAAATCGCATTGTCTATACGGCAATGGAAGTGATTACGGGTGAGTGTCGTTTAGAACAAGCTTTGGTAAAGGATAAACGACAACCTCGATTGATGTTACTTCCCGCGGCTCAAAATCGCATGAAAGATGCTGTGAAACCGGAACAAATGACTCAAGTGGTTAATTTGTTAATGGGTAAATGTGACTATATCCTGATTGATTCTCCCGCGGGTATTGAACAGGGATTTCAAAACGCGATCGCGTCGGCCCAAGAAGGGATTATTGTGACGACTCCAGAAATCGCGGCGGTTCGAGATGCCGATCGAGTCATTGGTTTATTAGAAGCTCATGGAGTGAAAAGGATTAATCTATTAGTCAATAGGATTAAACCCCTAATGGTTCAAGCTAATGATATGATGTCAGTACAGGATGTACAGGAAATTCTCGCGATTCCATTAATAGGTGTTATTCCTGATGATGAACGAGTGATTGTGTCAACGAACCGGGGTGAACCTTTAGTCTTGTGGGAAGAAGCTACCACCGCGGGTACAGCCTATCTGAATGTGGCTCGCCGCTTAGAAGGTGAAAAAGTGGAATTTCTTGATTTGAATCCTACCCCCGATAACTTTTTTAGTCGTATTCGTAAATTCTTCACTGCCAAGATTATCTAACCCCCTATCATTGCCATGCTCACCGCACTCCTAGAAAGATTAGAAAGATTATTTCCTCGTAGTCATCCCACAAGTCGTGAAGAAGTTAAACGTCGTTTAAAACTGATTCTCGCCCACGATCGCTCGACTCTCGATTCCGATACGATGGAAGCATTACGCGCCGAAATTTTGAGTGTCGTTTCTCGCTATGTGGAAATTGACACCGAAGGGCTAGAATTTGCTTTAGAAAGTGATCGACAAATGACCTCGTTAATTGCCAATCTTCCCATCCTTCGTGTTAAAGAGGTAGTGGAGTCTACCCTTGCAGGCAACTCAGGGGAGGAAGAGGTACAACTCTTAGAAGAAAAAGAGTCCGAAAAAGAGCCTGAAAAAGAACCCGAAAAAGAACCCGAAAAAGAACCCGAAAAAGTAGAACGTCCTACTGATGAAATTACCCCCGCGTCGAGTGAGACTCTTCCTCCTCCAGAAGAAAGCCAGGAAGAAGCACCGCCGGAAAAGGAAAAGGTAGAGGAAAAGCAAGAAGAGGTTTCCACGGGACTTGATATCACCAATGAGGAGCAAACCTAACCCCCTAACCCCCTTCCCAACAAGGGAAGGGGGAATAATACAGTGTTTTTCTGGCGAAGCCCTTGATGGAGTCCCTCTGGGGGTAGGAGAGGGGTTGGGGTGAGGTGTGTCTGAGCCACTATCAATTTTGTCTAAGTGCTTAAGGAAGCATCGTTGTGTACCTTTCAGTGGTATGGTGAGAGGTGAGCATTTCTAAATCTTAAGAATTTTTCCAGATTTGGAAAAATAACATTCCCAAATAAGGCACTATTCATGGTTTCTACCGCTGAAAAAACAAACGTAGGCTACATTACCCAAATCATTGGCCCCGTTGTGGACGTTAAGTTCCCAGGTGGCAAGCTGCCTCAAATCTATAACGCGATTATCATTAAAGGCAAAAACGAATCTGGCGAACCCGTTGCCATCACCTGCGAAGTACAACAACTTCTGGGCGATCAGCAGGTTCGGGCTATCTCCATGACTTCCACTGATGGTTTGGTCCGTGGTATGGAAGTCGAAGACACGGGTGCTCCTATCCGCGTCCCCGTTGGAACGGCTACTCTGGGTCGGATTTTTAATGTTGTTGGTGAACCCGTAGATAATTTAGGTCCTGCTAATACTACGGACAGTTTACCCATCCACCGTCACCCCCCGGCCTTCACCGAATTGGAAACTAAGCCTTCGGTGTTTGAAACGGGAATTAAGGTGATCGATCTGTTGGCCCCCTATCGACGTGGTGGCAAGATTGGTCTGTTCGGCGGTGCGGGTGTTGGCAAAACCGTTATTATGATGGAATTGGTCAACAACATTGCTAAAGCTCACGGTGGTGTGTCCGTGTTTGGTGGTGTGGGTGAACGTACCCGCGAGGGCAATGACCTCTATAAGGAAATGATTGAGTCTGGGGTTATTGACGAAGAGGACCGCAGTAAGTCCAAGATTGCTCTGGTTTATGGTCAAATGAATGAACCCCCTGGGGCGCGGATGCGTGTAGGTTTGTCCGCGTTGACGATGGCGGAGTATTTCCGTGATGTCAGTAAGCAGGACGTTCTTCTCTTTATTGACAATATCTTCCGTTTTGTGCAAGCGGGTTCTGAGGTGTCGGCTCTGTTAGGACGGATGCCTTCTGCGGTGGGATATCAGCCTACTCTTTCTACGGAAATGGGTGAACTGCAAGAGCGGATTACTTCGACGACTGAGGGTTCTATTACTTCTGTACAGGCGGTTTATGTGCCCGCGGATGACTTGACTGACCCCGCTCCGGCGACAACCTTTGCTCACTTAGACGCGACTACTGTGTTGTCCCGTGGTTTGGCGGCTAAGGGTATTTATCCCGCGGTTGATCCTCTGGATTCTACTTCGACGATGTTACAAGCGAGTGTTGTCGGTGCTGAACACTATGGCGTTGCTCGTGAAGTGCAATCCACTTTACAGCGTTATAAGGAATTACAAGACATCATCGCGATTTTGGGCTTGGATGAGTTATCGGAAGATGACCGCTTAACGGTGGCTCGCGCTCGTAAGATTGAGCGTTTCTTGTCTCAGCCTTTCTTCGTCGCGGAAGTGTTTACTGGTTCTCCTGGTAAGTATGTGAAGTTGTCTGATACGATCAAGGGCTTCAAAATGATTCTGTCGGGTGAACTCGATAGTCTTCCTGAGCAAGCTTTTTATCTGGTTGGCTCTATTGATGAAGCGATCGCGAAGGGTGAAAAACTCAAAGCGGAAGCTAAGTAGGTCATGGGTAATGGGGTAATGGGTAATAGGTAATGGGTAATAGGTAATGGGGTAATGGGTAATAGGTAATGAGTAATTGGTAATGGGTTTTATTGTTTCACCAATTCCCAATCCTCAATCCCCTATTCCCCTATTCCCAATCCCCAATCCCCAATCCCTAATCCCCAATCCCCAATCCCCAATCACCTATCCCCAATTCCCGATTCCCGATTACCTAATTCCCAATTATGACATTAACAGTTCGTGTAATTGCTCCAGATAAAACGGTCTGGGATTCTTCTGCACAAGAAGTGATTTTACCAAGTACCACAGGACAACTGGGTATTTTAACGGGTCACGCGCCTCTGTTGACCGCGTTGGATACGGGTGTGATGCGTGTGCGTCCTGGGAAAGAGTGGGTTAATATTGCTCTCTTTGGCGGTTTTGCTGAGGTCGAGGAAAATGAAGTGACGATCCTCGTCAATGGCGCGGAAAAGGGCGAAAGTATTGATAAAGATGCGGCTCGCACTGTTTATACTGAAGCGGAAACACGCGCAGAAAAGGCTTCTGCCAGTGGTACTCCTCAAGAGCAAATTCAAGCCAAACAAGCTTTAAAACGTGCTAGAGCTCGTTTTCAAGCCGCTGGCGGCATGATCTAAAAGACTGAAGGGGAAGGTGAAGGTGAAGGTGAAGAAAAAATCCTTCTCCCTTCTCCCTTCTTCCTTCTTCTTCCTTCTTCCTTCTTCCCTCTTCCTTCATTTGATGCCGACTTCTGAGAAAAGAGGTTGCATCGTTTCCCAAGTTAACCCCTGTTGGAGATAACGGGGGGCTTTTGCGTTATAGGGAGTTGCCACGCGATCGATATTGAGAATTTTGGCATTTTCTGGTAAAACGGGGACATCGGGATCGAAGGCTGTGGGACTCATTAGAGAACTAGAAAATCCCTTAAAGATGGCTATTTCATCGTATTGGCCGTTAATTTCTGCTTGGACGATCAGCACTTCTTGGGGACGTTTGATGGTGTATTGTTCGAGAGGATGAGGCATTACCTGAATTATTGTCAATTCTAGTTTTGTTGAATATCATAGCGGTTAAGTGTAAATACTGGGGGATTTTTCTGGAGTGTTGTAATAAATCACAACCCAGCTAAAAATCAAGAGAAAATGTTAATACCTTCTCAAGTGCAACGATAGACTTTATCTGATTCGCGAAGATGATCCCCACTAACCGAAACGCGATCGTGGGGAGGGTATTACTGTCTCCATTATTGTGAGTTACCATGTTTTTCAAATCTCTCACGGTGGCTGTTTCCGACATTTCTAGTAAAGTTCCTCTGCGCTTTGTGCTGGTTATTCCTTTTGTTATTCAGATATTCAGCGCGGTGGGACTTGTGGGGTATTTGTCTTTCCGTAATGGACAACACGCGGTTAATGATGTGGCTTCTCAGTTACGTCACGAAATTAGCGATCGCATTCTTCAAAATCTGGATAATTATCTTACCATTCCCCATCAAGTTAATGAAGTGAACGCGATCGCGATTAAGTTAGGTCAATTAAATATAGAGAATTTACCGGAATTAGAACGCTATTTTTGGCGACAATTACAAATATTTGATAAGTTAACTTTTACAGGACTCGGTTTAGAAAATAGAGATAATATTGGGGCTGAAAGAAGTGATGATGGTTCCTTAACAGTCCGAATTTCTAGTGCCTCTAGTAATTATGATTTTCGCACTTATTTGCTTAATCAAAAGGGCGATCGCGTGAAATTCTTGAATAACAAACCCAATTTTGATCCCCGCACACGGCCTTGGTATAAAGCGGCAGTCAAAATGGGCAAAGCCACTTGGAGCCCTATTTATCCCCATACCAAAGGTATTACATCTTATTTGGGCGCGTCTCTGCCTTTTTATAATGAAGAAGGGAAATTACAAGGAGTCCTTTTGACAAATATTAATTTATCACAAATTGGTCAATTTTTACAAAGTCTTAAATTTGGGGAAAATGGACAAAGTTTTATTATGGAACGAAACGGAATGTTAGTCGCGACATCAACGGGAGAAAAACCTTTTCATGTGCTTAATAAAGATTATGGTGCTCAACGGGTAAAAGCCACAGAGAGTAAAAATCTTTTAACAAAAAGCGCTGCTCAATATTTAACCAATTATTTCTTAGAACCCCAAAATAAAATAGACAAAGAAAAAGAATTTTCTTTCAAGATTCAAGGGGAAGAACATTTTATGATCGTGCGTCCCATGAAGGATGATAAAGGTTTAGATTGGTTAATTGTGGTGATCATTCCTGAAGCCGATTTTATGGAGCAAATTGATATTAATAATCGCACCACAATTTTCCTCTGTATAATTGCTTTAATGATCGCGACTTTTCTGGGAATTATCACATCTCAATATATTGTAAAACCGATTCTACGTCTGAAAGAGGCTGCGAAACTTTTAGCAGAAGGCGAGTTTAATCAAACTGTTAATTTGCATCGTTCCGATGAATTAGGGGTATTAGCTAACGCGTTTAATACTATGGGAAAACAATTACAGGAGTCTTTTCAAAGTCTGGAAACTAAAAATCGTGAATTACAGGAACTTGATCAACTTAAGGATGAGTTTCTCGCGAATACTTCTCACGAACTCCGCACCCCTTTAAATGGCATTATTGGTATTAGCGAATCATTGATTGATGGTGTCGCTGGGAAATTGCCAGAACACGCGATCACGAATCTTTCGTTAATTGCATCATCAGGAAGAAGATTATCAAATCTAATCAATGATATCCTTGACTTTGCTAAACTCAAACACCAAAATTTAGAACTACAAATCAAGCCCGTCGGTTTGCGGGAAATTGCCGGAGTAGTCATTAATCTTGCCCTACCATTAATTACCCAAAAAAACTTAAAATTAATCAATAATCTTCCTGAAGATTTACCCCTCGTTGCCGCGGACGAAAATCGTTTACAACAAATACTTCTGAACTTAATTGACAATGGCATAAAATTTACCGAAGAGGGGACAATTGAAATTTCGGCAGAATTAATGACAGATAATAACAAATTAGAAAATCCAGTGATGCCTTCCCAATTAGCAATTAGTGTGTATGATACAGGAATTGGTATTTCTGAAGATAAATTAGAGCGTATTTTTGAATCCTTTGAACAGGGGGATGGTTCCACCGCGAGAACTTATGGCGGGACGGGATTAGGTTTAGCTGTCACTAAACAATTAGTCGAATTACATGGTGGGAAAATTTGGGTAAAATCTCAAGTGGGTAAGGGTTCTCAATTTACTTTTACCTTACCAATTTCCTCCAATCAAGTCAAGTCTCAACTAGATACATTAAAGTCTATCAGATATCAACCGATTGAAGTTGACAGCGAATCTAACTCGGAAAAAGAAACCATAGAAATTACCGATAATGATGCCTTTAAAATTTTAATTGTCGATGATGAACCGATTAATTTACAAGTCCTTATTAATAATCTGGCTTTAGAAAATTATGCTATTACTCAAGCGACGAATGGTAAAGAAGCATTAGAATTGATTGAACAAGGTTTGCAACCAGATTTAGTTTTATTAGATGTAATGATGCCTCGAATGACTGGTTATGAAGTTAGTAAAAAATTGCGTGAAAAGTATTTACCAAGTGAATTACCTATTGTTATGTTAACAGCAAAAAATCAAATTTCTGACTTGGTAGAAGGATTTAGTGCAGGGGCGAATGATTATCTTTCCAAACCCTTCTCTAAAAATGAATTATTAGCCAGAATAAAAACTCATATCAATTTAGCAAAAATTAATGAAGCCTATGGGCGTTTTGTTCCCCATGATTTTCTCAAATTTTTGGGTAGAGAAAGTGTGGTTGATGTTAAATTAGGTGATCAAATTCAAAAGGAAATGACAATTTTATTTTCGGATATTCGTTCCTTTACCACTTTGTCAGAAGGAATGACTCCCCAAGAAAATTTTAGTTTTATTAATTCTTATTTAAAGAATGTTAGCCCGGTTATCAGAGATAATAATGGGTTTATTGATAAATATATTGGCGATGCCATTATGGCACTTTTTCCCGAATCGGCTGATGATGCTTTAAAGGCATCTATCGAGATGCAAAAACAGGTGATTATTTATAATAAAGAACGAGAAATTAATGGTGATGTACCGATTACAATTGGCATTGGTTTACATACAGGGACTTTGATGTTAGGAACAATTGGCGAATCTCAAAGAATGCAAAGTACAGTTATTGCTGACGCGGTGAATTTAGCCTCTCGATTAGAAGGTTTAACTAAGCTTTATGGCACGGGAATTTTGATTAGTGAACAGACTCTTAATTCCTTGGTAAATCCTGATGTTTATCAATATAGATTTTTAGATAGAGTAACGGTAAAGGGTAAAAAAATCGCCGTTTCTATTTATGATGTTTTTGAACATGAATCGACTTTTTTAAGAGAGTTAAAACAACTCACTTTAGAGCAGTTTGCCACCGCGATTAATTTATATTATCAGCAGGATTTTTCAGAAGCAAGGCAAATGTTTCAAGAAATTTTAGAACTTAATCCCGATGATAAAGCTGTTATTTTTTATATCAAACGCTGTGAAAAGTATCAACAATATGGTGTACAGGAAGGATGGCAAGGTGTGGAAGTTTTGGAGGAAAAGTAATTTTGATCTCAGGAATGAAAAATTAATAAAGTAGTGCAGGCATCTTGCCTATTTTTGGCACTTCAGGGCGAAAGGAATAACTGAATAGTCAAGTTATTGAATTTCCATTCCTCAGTGGCTATAGCAATGTATCAGAAATCGGATTTCTGGGAGAGAAAGTTTGACACAAATTCCTATAAGGTGAAAAGAAAAGCTTTTTCTGGGATAATTGAAAAGAAAGTCGATCGCGTAGGTTGATCCTGAGCCAATTTACATATTCACCAAATGTTTTTGGAGAATATGGTGAATAAATTGATAACGATCGCGTCCGATTTCTGCCAATAATAACCGCTGACTAGCATAATTGAGAAAACGATGATAATTCCAGGGAATATACCCATGCCACCAAAGCACCAAAAGTAAGGTAAAATTCTCGATCGCGCCAATTCTGACAAAATTACCAATAATTACCCCCGCGATAATAGCCGCCAAAATTCCTAACCATAAACCCAGAATTAAACTGACAATAATTCCCGTAATCAATCCCCAAACTAACCCCGTGATAATCTTCGCACCATTAAAATACATTATTTGTTGTTTACGAGTTTGTAACCAAGTCAAAGAAATATTATCAAAGCTAAATTCGCGATCGCCATCTTGTGTCATTCTTTTCGCCAACCAAATCAACCAAAATCTCATTTTATCGGGACGGGGCTCTTTGCCTTTTTGGTAAAGTTTTGTCGGAATTTCTTTACTGATTTGCCGACGAATAAAGGCATTTAATAAATAATCTATTTTACCCTCAATCGAATCTATCCTTTTCCATGATTCCACTAATATTTCTTCATAAGCTAAAGTCATTATATTTAAAAACAAAGGATTTTTCGCGCAATTTAATAAATGAGAATCGCTTTCCAAATCATACCATAATTCTCGACTTCTTGCGGAAATTAAATAAGTTTTAATTTGGGGTTCAGTCAGGGGTTTTAACCAGATTGCCGCCCGAAGACGTAAACGAGTTTCACATTCTTTGTAAGACTCAAAACAACTACAGACAACGATATTTTCTGGTGCATTTTCTCCCTCAGCAAACTCATTAATTAACTGAATACAAAAATCTTGGCGATAGTCTTCGAGTTCATCCAAACCATCTAATAATGGTAATAATTGTTTTTGATTCATTAAAGCTTGACTTGTCTCTACCGGAATCTTATAGAGATGTTGAATTTGGAGGAAAAACCAATCCGCGATCAAATGTTCATTTTCTTTCCAAGTCGCCAAATTAACTAAAATAGGAATAGGACTATTCGGGTCATTTTCGGCTCGGGGCATTAAATTTTCTGCTAATTCTAATAAAGTCGTGGTTTTGCCTGAACCAGAAGCCCCTAAAATTAATAATTTGCCATCAATGCGATCAAATAATTCAAGGATGCTAATCTCTCTTGAGAGGGGGACTGTGGGACGATTACCAATTTTAACATCAATGTCCCAAAAACGACCCACAGACTCTGATCGCGCATCAGGGTGTAAAGAAGCCAAAACCGCTTCATGTAAAGACGCGTGTCGTCTTTTTTCTAAATCATCCTTCACCGCGTTTAGCAATAAAACACGAGGGGAGACTTTTGGGGAAGGACTAAATATTGATTTCATTGCCTTTTTAGAGATATAATTGTAAAAAAGACCCTTTTTGGGATAAAGGGTTTCCCAGAAGGGGCAAGGGACAAATATCACGAACAAGTCAATTGTATCGTTTAATAACTTTTATCGAAAAATCCTGAAAAAACAAACAGAAGCCTGTCTTGTTCAAATAGTTTTGTAACACAAATTTTTTATCTGGTAAAGAGGTATCAATTATGTCTCCTAAACGCAGCCCAACAATTCTAACACTAATCGCGGGAATCTCTCTACTGTTGAACACAGCTTGCGCGAGTCAGCCCCCTACCCAATCCCCTGAAACTAAGAATACTCCAGTTACACCATCCCCAGTTACACAACCCCCAGTTACACCATCCCCAGTGACAAAATCACTTAATACCCTTCCTACGGTAACACCAACTCCATCTATTACCACATCCGCGAGTGTCACCCAAACAAGTCCCCCAAGCTCTCCCCAAGTCTCATCACCTATTACTCAACCTACTACGACAAAAACTGTCAATCCTCAACCCAAGAAAAATATCAGTGCAGTGGTGATTACCGCCCCTGATTCAGGTTGTAGAATTAGTCAAGCCAAAATAGCTGATCCTGATGGCTCTATTAATGTACGTTCGACTCCTGAAGTCACTAATAATAACATTGTTGGTCAACTTAATAATAATAGTTTTGTTTCCGTAAAAGCCGAGCAAAATGGCTGGTTTAATATTGATAAACCCCCGGGTTGGATTGCGAAAAATCGCACTAAGTATAGTTGTCCTCAAGTCAAGGAAACCATTAATTTTCCCCCCGGTGGAAGTGAAGCAATTATTAAAGGTGAAATTATTGGAGGAGGGACTCATAGTTATCAGTTACAAGCCCATCAAGGTCAAACTTTAACGGTGACTAATAACCACGGACTTTTTCCGATGATTATTGCTCCTAATGGTAAAATCTTAATAGGAGATCCCTATACAGATGTCGACAGAAAAGAATGGACGGGTCAACTTCCTCTATCAGGAAATTATACCTTTGAATTTGATTCTAACTTTAAGGGATTTGATTATGACTTTTCTGTGCAGGTAAAATAAGTAATCATCATAATCCAGAAACCGGGTTTCTTCAAAAATCCTCATTTTCTGCGACTATCTCAGGCATCTAACCCGGTTTCTTTTGTCACCCTATCTTCATGTAGAGGCATTATCATTTTAAATTTAGATAAATATGGAACAACAAAGGCACAGAGGGAAGAAATGTCAGATTAAATAGACTGAATCAACCCGCTCCTACTCAATATTATCATTAATCAACCGGACTTGATATTACATGACACAGGAAGAAAATTATCAACAAAAAATAGCCGGATATGACCGAGATAAACTTCTCAAGCTATGGAAAAAAATTGAAACCAGAAAAACTCCTGGTTGGGACACGGGAAAAGCTTTTGAATATCTTATACTTCGGGCTTTTCAACTGGAAGGTGCAGAAGTTACTTGGCCTTATACAGTTCGATTAGATGGAGAAGATATTGAACAAATTGATGGAGTCGTTTATACCGATGGACTTGCTTGTTTAACGGAGTGTAAAGATACTATTAATAAAGTCAATATTGAACCAATAGCAAAGTTACGGAATCAATTATTGAGGCGACCAGCCACGGCTCTTGGTATAATATTTAGTAGGAGTGGCTTTACGGAACCGGCTTTTACTCTTGCCCAATTTATGACACCTCAAACGATTCTTTTATGGTCAGGAGAGGAAGTCAATTATGCCATTCAGAGGCAGTGTTTTCGTCAAAGTCTTGTCAAGAAATATCGTTTTTGTATTGAGCGTGGTATCACTTATTACAATATTTTAGTGGAGGATTTATAATGACATTAGCATATCTTGTTACAGAAGGTCAATCTGATGTAGAGATCCTGAAGAAACTTTTACCCGAAAAAATTGCGAAAGAAACTAAATTTGTTGTTGGTAAAGGTCAATATTCTGCTCAGTCTCTAGCGGGAACACTTTTAGCTGTTAAGTCTTTGCCCGTCGCGCTGGTTATTGATGCCGATACAGAAGATGAATTAGCTATTAGAGAAAAGTCGGAATTACTCTATTATTTACTTAGTCAAGCTTCCCCAAAAATCCCTTTTAAAATATTTACTCCTATTCCAGAAATAGAAGCTATATTTGTTAGTGATCGTGAGATTCTGGGAAAAATCATTAAGAGAAATATTAATGATTTAGAATGGCAATTGGCTAAATATCATCCCAAAGAGTTTTTGAGTAAAACTCTCAAACAAGAACCTTTAGTCATCGAAACTATTTTGGCTAATCTTTCTTTGGAGATGATTCAATGTTTGCAAAAGTCTCCCTTGATTCAGGAAATTATCGATTTTTTAAATTCTTTTTCTCCATGATTTTAGGTGGCACAATTAGAACGCGATCACGCTGGTGAAAAGTCTGATGAGAAGGATGTGCTGGAGAAGAGAACACGATCGCGCATTCTGAGAAACCGGGTTTGTACAGCAAAACCTCAATCATGGGAGCAGTCTCAGAAAGAAACCCGGTTTCTGATGGCCTCAAGAGACATGATCGCGCATTCTGAGAAACCGGGTTTGTACAGCAAAACCTCAATGATGGGAGTAGTCTCACAAAGAAACCCGGTTTCTGATGGCCTAAAGAGACGCGACGATTCATTTTTTCCTTAAGTTTCTAACGTAATTAATTGGGCAATTTCCTCCGTTTTCAAACCTAATGCCATTGGTTTTTGCGACGCGGGAATTATTTGCACATCATAAAGTTCTGTAACAATCCCTTCAAACCGCAACCAGTGAACAATTGCCCCTGTGTTAAGATCAATTACCATGATACCACAGCGCGGTTCGGCATCTTTTTTCGCGAGTAATTCATCTAATTCTAAACCTCCAAATGTCTTGTCATTTCCTCTGGGTTTGGAAAGTCCAACAATTGCCCAATTTTGCCAAAATGCTAGTCCCCGTAAATAGCCCGGACAAAATACGATCACGTTAAATTTCCCTGTGTCTAAATCCACATATCCTAATTCTCCTTTGCCCGAATTTAACAGCCATAATTTGTCTTGATACCAGCGAGGCGAGTGTGGCATTGACAATCCCGTGACGATAATATCATTAGATTCGATATCAATAACTATACCGCCATTTTTGCGTCGATCGCGCCATCCATCTACCACATCAGACTGACTCACTGCTGTGACATATTTGGGTTTCCCTTCTACCATTGCTAAACCGTTAAGGTGACAGCGATCCTCGTTGATATATTGGGAGATAAAGGGCGGTTTCCAGAGAGGTTTACAACTGTGGCGATCACTCAAAGTCGCGAGACAATTTAGTAAGGTACTGATAAAAATTATTTTACCATCCCTATCTACAGCCATGTCGTGAATGTCGATGTCGCCTGTGGTGTGGGCGATTCTGGGAATATATAGGCGATCATAACCTTGATATAATTGCCCGATTTCTAATACATTTTCTAATTGCCAGAGTTGATATTTAGAACTAAGATAGATGCCTTCCGCCGTGCAATATAACCCCATTGCGCGATCGAAGATTCGCCAATATCCAGAAATAGTATTAGTTTCGGGATTACTCCCAATTAACATTAATCTGCTAGTTTGATAAGTCGTACACGCGAGGCTGATTTGTTGTTCGATTAACCAAGAGGGCCAATCGCGATCTCCAAACATTTCATGCTCTTGGGCTGTATTTAAAATGGCGCGTTCGTTATTCATAGAATCGGATTCAGGCATATTTTTATATATCCAAAATGTCACGCGATCGCAATTCCTGTCGGGCGGATTTTACCAACCAGAATTGCCTAACATCAATAATCTCATAAATCCGCCCCCACCCCACCTCAAATCGCAATTCCTGTCGGGGCGGGTTTTACCGACAATAATTGCCTAAAACCCAAAATCTCATAAACCCGCCCCCACCCAACCATAAATCAAAATCTACCTCTTTGAAAAATATAAAGATTTGTAAATAATTGTTCTCAATCTATTGACAGGAGAAAGGAACAGTGTTAAACTATTCTTCATGTCAAAAATCTCGTGTGTAATCGGTATCTAGGTAGAAATACCTCCTCGTAACTCAAGTCCGGCGATCAAGCCAGACTAACTCAAAAAAAACCATTCTACCAGAACCAGAAACCAATGAACACTCTACCTCAAATGAACCGCACCAAAAAAAAAATTTTTTGAATTGGGATTTTTGCTAAGGCAAAAATCCCAATTCAATAGTCATCATTGACCCCACAGTACCCGATAGTCACCAAATAGCCCAAGGCATCAAACCCGGCACAGCCACCTACATCCTCGAAAGCCAGCCTAATGCTATAGAGCAAATCACCACAATCCTAGCTCAACATACAGGCATCGAAGCCCTACACATCATCTCCCACGGTAGCCCAGGCAACCTGTACCTAGGGACAACAGAACTAAATAGCCGTAACATAGAAAACTACAGCCAACAGTTGCAACAATGGCGAAACGCCTTCACACCTGATGCCAGCATCATATTATATGGATGTAACGTAGCGGCAGGGGACTCCGGTAGCCAATTCCTGACTCAACTTTACCAACTCACAGGGGCAAACATCGCGGCCAACCCCCAACCTACAGGGAATGCGGAAAAAGGCGGCACATGGGACATCCTCCAACTCATCCCCCCATCGCCCCAAAGGCCTCAACTTGCCCTCACAGAAACCGCCCTCAAAACCTACAGCAGCGTGCTAGTCCTCGCCCCCAAAGTTGACTTCACCACTGGGACTAACCCCATATTCCTCAGCATCGGCGACATCAACGGGGACCAAAAACCGGACTTAGCTGTGGCGAACAGGGGCGGCACCCTTTCCATCCTGCTCAACACCACCGGCAGCAACGCCACCACCCCCACCTTC
>JBBITB010000046.1:0-45537 GCA_037440985.1 Microcoleaceae cyanobacterium bin_387 | reverse complement strand
AGTAGGGAGTAGGGATTGGGGATTGGGAAGTAGGGAGTAGGGAGTAGGGAGTAGGGATTGGGGATTGGGGATTAGACATCTCCTGAAAATGGGATCAATGGCAGGGTTAGCCTACCCTAGAGTAGTTTATCGAGATATCTATTGGGGATCGGTGATGGGGAAATCCCTTCTTCCTTACTTCTATAAGCAATTACCTATTACCCATTCCCCATTCCCCAATCCCTACTCCCCAATCCCCAATCCCCAATCCCCATTACCCCTTTAAGGAAATCTTCAGGAAAATGTATCCTTCACCAACAATTCCTGATATGATATCGCGTATTATTGGCGTGGTGTGGTGTGTAAGGAGCGATCAGATGCCGATTTCTGTAGATTTCAGCGGCAGACCATTTCATTTCATCGGAATTGGTGGAATTGGAATGTCTGCCCTGGCTTATATTCTTGCTCAACGTAAGTTACCCGTATTTGGTTCGGATATTAAAGCCAGTCATATTACCCAGCGTTTACAGGCAATGGGGGCTCATATTTTCTGGCAACAGGATGCCAGTAACTTTGATTTCTTTCAATCAACAGAGAAAACGGGTGTGGAGCTACCTTCTTCCCCTTCTGGCAATGGTGTTTCTCTGGTTGAGCCAGACATCTGTCATAATCAAAACAACCGTAACGCGAAAGTCGCCTCACCTACTCACCAATTACCCCAGGTAATCTGTTCAACGGCTATTAATACAGCTAATTCTGAGTATCGAGCCGCGATCGCGCTCGGATGTCCCATGTTTCACCGTTCAGATGTGCTTGCAGCCCTAATTGACAATTACCAAAGTATTGCCGTGGGGGGTACTCATGGCAAAACCACTACCAGCAGTATGATCGGATTTGTCTTGCTCGAAGCGGGTTTAGATCCGACAATTATCGTCGGTGGTGAAGTTAATGCTTGGTCCGGGAATGCTCGTTTAGGAGATGGTCCCTATTTAGTCGCGGAAGCCGATGAATCCGATGGCTCTTTGGTAAAATTCTCCCCTTCCATCGGAGTAATTACTAATATTGAATTAGACCATCCTGATCATTATCATTCCCTTGATGCCGTAATTGAAACTTTTAAAACTTTTGCCCAAAAGTGTGAAAATTTAGTGGGTTGTATTGATTGCCCCACTGTTAAAGATGCTCTGAAACCTTCTATTACCTATAGTCTTAATCTTGATGCGGGTGCTGATTATACTGTTGACTCTATCGACTACCGTTGTGATTGTACTATTGCCCGTGTCTGGGAACGGGGGGAGATTTTAGGGGAACTGCAATTAAATTTGTTAGGTTCCCATAATCTCAGTAATTCCCTGGCGGCAGTCGCGATCGGTCGATTATTAGGTTTAGACTTTGATAAAATTGCCAACGCGATACGGAACTTTGAAGGGGCAAATCGTCGTTTTGAAATCAAGGGATTTCACAACAACACTCTATTTGTGGATGATTATGCCCACCACCCCAGCGAAATTCGTGTAACTTTGGCGGCGGCACGCTTGCGAGTTGAGGGAAAAAAATCCCCCCAGCAAAGGGGTAATGATTCAGCTTTACCTGTTAATTCTTCATCTTTCCAACGGGTGATCGCGATTTTCCAACCCCATCGCTATAGTCGCACCCAAACTTTTTTAGCGGAGTTTGCCCAAGCTTTTCAAGATGCAGATGTGGTAGTGCTCACAGATATTTATAGTGCTGGAGAAGCACAGCGCGAAGAAATTAGTGGTCAAATTTTGGCGGATTTAATGGCTAAATATCACCCCAAAGTTTATTACCAACCTACCGCCAGAGATGTTAGTCAGTTTTTGCTAACATCCCTCAAACCCGGAGATGTGGCATTGTTTTTGGGTGCTGGCAATCTTAATCAGATTATTCCAGATGTCATCGTTGCCTATCAACAAGGTGATCAGAGTAGGTTAACTTCCGCGTCATTATGAAAACCTCGTCTATAATCAAAGCCGTTACACCCGGTTGCATTTATTAACGTCCCGATTCTGTCTTTAATCGCAGAGATTCAAGCAATTGATATGATCATGACTTTCACTGACAATTCCACTCTCAAAACTTCTCCAAAAATTTATCAGCCTATTCCTCTCCCAGAAACAGACTGTTTCATTAAATCTCAGGTTTCTTTGGCAACCTTAACTTCCTATCGTGTCGGTGGTCCGGCGGAATGGTATGTCGCACCTCGTACTATTGAAGCATTACAAGCTAGTTTTGCTTGGGCTGATCATGAAGGATTACCGGTCACTCTCTTGGGCGCGGGTTCTAATTTATTAGTGAGCGATCGCGGTTTATCGGGATTAGTAATTGGCACTCGCCATCTCAGAAAGATTCATTTTGACCCCGAAACAGGACAAGTAACCGCGGCCGCGGGTGAATCAATTCCCCGTTTAGCCTGGTTAGCCGCGAAACGGGGTTGGCGTGGCTTAGAATGGGCAGTGGGTATCCCTGGTACTGTAGGGGGGGCCGTCGTCATGAACGCGGGCGCTCATGGTAGTTGTACCGCGGATATTTTAGTTAATGCCCATCTGGTTCGCCCTAATGGTAATGTGGAAATTCTTTCTCCATCGGAGTTAGGCTATCGCTATCGGACTTCTCAATTACAAGGGGGAAGTCGTCTGGTAACTCAAGCGACGTTTCAATTAGAACCGGGTTTTGAAAGGGAGGAGTTAATGGCGGAAACGACTTGTCATCTCAATCAACGCCGCACGACTCAACCCTATCATTTACCCAGTTGTGGCAGTGTCTTTCGTAACCCCGGCCCAAAAACCGCGGGTTGGCTGATTGAAAGGACTGGATTGAAGGGTTATCAAATTGGGGGAGCCCAAGTCGCGGAACGCCATGCTAATTTTATTGTAAATTGTGGCACGGCAACCGCGAGTGATATTTTCCGAATGATCCGCCATATTCAGGAACGAGTCGAACATCATTGGTCTTTATTATTAGAGCCAGAGGTGAAAATACTCGGAGAGTTTCATTGGTAAGAGACTCACGTCGCGCTCAAAGCCTAATCTCTGGCTTTTTGTGCCAAAGAACCTTTTTTGATATCCTAAAGGCCTTATTTGTCTTAGGAAAATGGCAAACTATTAGACACACATCCAAAAAACATTGTTATGACTAAATCAGGATCAGGATTTGGCTTCGGTCTCGGTAAAATGAAGGAACTCACAGAGGCCTTTAAGAAAGCCCAGCAGGTTCAAGAGGGAGCCAAAAAGCTTCAAGAAGAGTTAGAGGTAATGGAAATTGAGGGAATAGCAGGGGGAGGCCTGGTCAAAGTTTACCTCAGTGGCAACCAAGAACCTCGTCGCGTGGAAATCTCCCCTGATGCTTTGGGTGAAGGTGCTGATGTAGTTTCGGAATTAGTTTTGGTCGCGATCAAGGATGCTTATAATAAGTCAACGATGACTATGCGTGAGCGTATGGAAGAATTGACTGGTGGTTTGAATCTTCCGGGTTTCTAAATTGATTCTCGATTCTCTTTGCCCCCTCCCTCTTCTGCCAGGGCTGTTTCATTCTCCTCAAACCCCCCAGGGACTTAAGTCCCTGTCTAATAGCAAAAGTCGTCTGAAGACGACTCAAAGATTTATTGATCGTCCCCTTTAAAGGACTTGAGTTTTGACAGAGGGGGTTTAAACTGCTGTCCAAGTTATGCTTTGAGAGAATGAAACGGGAGTATCTCAAAGAAGCCAAAAAAACGGTAGTGGGTTGCCGTAGCCTGTGTGGAGCATCAGAGCGTCTCACGAACCCAGGATCGGGCTAGGGTGCGAGACGCTCCCACTACCAATTTACAATTAGGAGATGCTCCCTAATAAAACAGCCCTGCCTCTTCTGGGGGAATGTTTTTATGGTTTCATTAGCTTTAGGTTCTTCTCTTCTTTAACTAGGGATTGGGGATTAGGAATTGGTGATTGGTGATTGGTGATTGGTGAATAGGGTATTTTCTTTCTTCCTTCTTCCCCCTCTTCCTTCTTCCCTCTTCCTTCTTCCTTCTTCCCTCTTCCTTCTTCCTTCTTCCTTCTGCGATATGTCTTATAAATTATTATTTGTTTGTCTTGGTAATATTTGTCGCTCCCCCTCGGCTGAGAATATTATGAATCATTTAATTAAACAACGGGGGTTACAGGATAAAATTATTTGTGATTCGGCGGGGACTTCTAGTTATCACATTGGTAGTCCTCCCGATCGCCGTATGAGCGTGGCGGCTATGAAAAGGGGCATTAAAATGCAAGGGAGCGCTCGTCAATTTACCAGAGATGATTTTGATGAGTTCGATTTGATTTTGGCTATGGATCGTGATAATTATGAAGGTATTGTTTATCTCGATCGCGGGAATAAATATGGAGATAAAGTAAAGTTAATGTGTGATTTTTGTCGTACTCATTCTCTTGAGGAAGTTCCCGATCCTTATTATGGGGGACCAGAGGGTTTTAATCAAGTCATTGATTTATTATTTGATGCTTGTGAGGGGCTTTTGGATTATGTGGTACAGCAATTAGGTACTGATTCCTCTGATGTCTAGGGTTGAATAATATGGTTTTTCTTTGAGAAACCGCAGAGTACATCGAGCCAGGAGGTTTTCCGGCGCGATCGTGACGGGCAACGGGGGGCTTTAGCCTGTCCGACAGCGCAATCTTTATTAATGTCACTATTTTTATTTAGAAATAGCGGAAAGATGTTGACGATATTTCTCGATTCTCTTCAACTTTTGTTCTTGAATATGTTTATCTAAACCAGCCAATACCTCCTCGCATATCATCAGGAGCCGTTGCTTGAGCTTCGGCAATGCGGAGTCGAATGTGGAAAAGTTGAGCAGAGGGAGAGGCTGCTTCTTTGGCAAAATTCTTTAAGTCTTCCCATCTTCTTTAACCTTTTTATTCTCTTATCACCTCAAAATTACTAATCAAAAGTTCCGAAATTTCTCCCCTCCTATTCCCTTTAGAATTAATATTTCTTTTTGCCCAAACTCTTCTAATATGATAACCCTGATAAAGCTGATCAAAAAAATTGTTATGGCCTTCTAAATTTTGCACATCTGAATTACTGAGAATAAAATGACAGCCTTTCTTGTCAATTTGATCACAAAATTTTTTTAATCTTTCTTGATCACTATCGGTAAAATTTTCCTTGGTATACGCGGTAAAACCTGATGTGGTTTTAATCGGTTTATAGGGGGGATCTAAATAGAATAAACTCGGTTTCTTCCCCTCGCATAAAGTTTTTTCAAAATCTCCCGTTAAAATTGTTACTTTCTGTAAAGATTCATGGACGGCCATTAAATTTGATTCATCACAAATTTTGGGGTTGATATATTGGCCAAAGGGAACATTAAATAAACCGCGACTATTGACACGATATAACCCATTAAAACAGGTTTTGTTGAGAAATAATAATAATGTTGTTTTTTCCAGGGGAGTGCCACTCTTATTAAGATTAAATTTATGTCGTTGCTCCAAATAGAATTTTTTTTGAGCCTCGCAATTTTTCCTATTATATTGTTTTTCTATTTGTTGCAGTTTTTCGATTAATTCTTCTGGATAATTTTGAATCACCTTATACGCGTTAATTAAATCAGAATTGATATCGTTAATAATAACTTTTTTCACCTGGGGAAAGTTATTGAGTACATAAAATAAGATGGCTCCACCCCCAACAAAGGGTTCAATATAAGTGACAGACTGATCTTGCGAAAATATTGGCTCTAAAAGGGGATAAATTTCACGGATAAGTTGCGTTTTGCCACCTGCCCATTTTAAAAATGGCTTGGCTGTTTGGGTTTCCTGGGGACAAGTTGAGAGCATTTTTAATGATATAATCTTAATGGGACATCAAGATTATATCATTAAGTAAGACTTCCTTAGCGAGGAAACCAATGAGGAAATGCAGAGGAAGAATTTTCTTTTAATTTGTCCATCTGATGCAGATGAGAAATTAAGCGATCACCCCCTAAAGGCGCGAGGATATAATCTTCTAATCCTAAACTATCTTTCTCCCAGGGAAGACTTAATTTTGCTTGGGAGCTGAGGGCGATAATCGGTACATTTTTGAGTTGTGGATAAGCCTGTAATTCTTCCGCCCAGGCTTTCCCTTGAATTTCCGAAACTTCTGCATGAATTAATACCATATCGACAATTTTTGGTAGCTCTTCGGGGATAATTTCAGAGGGCTGTGAGATAAATTTGACATCAAAACCATTGCTTAAAAAAAGTTGTCTCTGGTTTTTGATATTACTCGGAGGTGTCCCAATGGCTAAGACAATGGTTTTATCTGACTGATATTCACGGTTTTTTTCCGGCCAGTATTTATTTTTGGCATTCGCGATGAATGGGGTATCACAAAAAGTACAATTAGGAGGTGCATAAACATTTCCTTGCGCGACGGGAATGGGTAAATTACACCGAGCACATGACACAACGGTACATTTGCCTCCTAAAAATTTGCCAAAACAGTCAATATCTCCTTCTAAATATAATTCGGAGAAGTCCCGTCGTTGTTGTAATTCGTTCCAAAAATCTTGAAAATATTGATGATATCCCCAGTATTCATACACTAATCCCTGAAAATATAAAGGACCATTTAAAGGACTGATGACGCTTTTACCTCGACTGACATAATAGGCGACATAACTCATTAGTAAGTTTTGGTTTGTCTCTGTTGTCGGAATTTCTGTTTGATTTTCTTGGGGATTTTCGATATTTAACTGGGCATTTTCTCTGTTTCTGTTATGTCGCACAAGCCGTTTTTCTCTCGTGATATTTAGGTTTTTTGTCGCGTCTATCAAAAGTTGAGACGCGTCTATTTGAGTCTGGGGAATGAGACTGGCTACTCCCAGACTTACTGTTATATATTGGCTGATGGGTGATTGATTATGCTCAATTTCTAAGGCTTTGACTCGAAAGCGAATTTCTTCTGCTATTTGTTGGGTGATTTCTGGTGTCCGATAAGGTAATATAACGGCAAATTCTCCCCCCTGATAACGTGCTACTAAATCTGTCTGTCGATTCGCGACTGATTTTAATATTTGCCCGATTTGTTTTAAGACGCGATCGCCGGATGAATAACCATAATTTTCATTATACTTATTCAAACAGTCTATATTACATAGGAGTACGGAAAGATATTCTTTGGTGTTACTTAGTCTTTCTGATTGGGAGTTGATATATTCATCAAATTTACTCCGATTTGCCATTAAGGTAAGGGGATCTATGTTGATTAGTTGCTGTAATTGTTTGTGTGCTTTTTGAAATTCATGATATAGTTCTGATTGTTGAATCGCGATCGCGATCTGAACTGATAACCCTTTCATTAAATCAATTTCGGGTTGATACCATTCTCGTGTCTCGACACAATTATGGGCGATTAAAACTCCCCAGAGATGATTTTCGTGATTCGGCACTGGGGGCAAGGAACCGTCTTCTGGCAAATTCATTACATAGGAACTTTTTTGCAAAATGGGAACGGCTAAACTCGATTTTACTTGAAAGTATTTTAGTAAGTTTAACATTCTTTGATCCAGTCCTTCTTGATTGATATCCGCGATCGCGCGCACGGAGCCTTGAAGATAAAGAGCCAAAGCTTTACGCTCTATAATCAAAGGATCATGAATTAAAAATCCTAACATGGATGGATAAGGACGAGTGACAGACTCCACTATTATATTGCCATTTCCCTGGGGTAATACTTGATAAACGATGACGCGATCGGCTTGTAAATATTCCCGTAGTTCCTTTACCGTTGCTTGCAGAATGTCTTGGAGATTTAAAGATTGATGGATGCGCTCTTGTAATGCACTAACAATTTTATCTCGATAAACTTGTTGACGCAATAACCCTTCAAATATCTTGCTTTGTGTGATATCCTTAATAATGGTTAAAATGATTTTTTCTTGACCTAAATCCATACGTTGAGCACTAATTTCTACGGGAAATGTACTCCCATTTTTGCGGCGATGGGTCGATTCAAATGTGATACTGATACGCTGTGATTTTGCCAGTCTTTCTGTCACCAGTTCTTGGTTTTCTGGGGGATTTAAGTCATGTATTTTCAAAGAAAGTAACTCATCTCTTTCATAACCATAAGTTTTTAAAGCCGCATTATTCGCTTCGGTAATTTGACCATCTTTTTGCAAAAACAAAATGATATCTCTGGTATGTTCAGAAATTAATTTATATTTTCTTAATTTTTCCTCAGCTTCTTTATGAACCGTAATTTGATTGTTAATTCCATAGGGCATTTCTTCGTGACAGTGGATGCAATACCAGTAAGGTTTGCCAAACCGAACATGACATAATAATGGATAAGAACAATTGGGGCAGATGTATTCAGTCATCATAGTTGTTAATTCTCCTTTTTTGTTATTTATTTTAGCCTTAATTATGGGAGATATTAAATGTCTGGATAGTGTCTGGTATTTCCTGTCTCTGCTCAAATTTTCTAGTAGTTCCCTGAATTGCTTAACATTGATCTGACAGGAAAAGTGAGATATTTAAGACACTTACGAAATTTCTTGACTTGTCATAAACTTTAGTGGCCTATTTTTTATGACTTGGGTCGTGGGATCAGTCTTTTCGTATCCATCCTGTTACACAATGAACCTCTTTGTCTATCACTGTTTATTTTCCCTTGAATTATGAAAAAACTGTAGAATATGATACAAAAATTTAATGTTAAGAGAGTAATCACTCATTTTTATGTAAAAAATAATTATTTTTATCACAAAATACCGGATATTGATTAAGTTTTTTTCTTTTTGTGGCACAGGGATGGAATAAAATGACTCTGGGTGATATAATGCCGAAAGGTCGGTTAATTTTATCAATTGATTTTAGGCTTAGGGTTGCCACTATCTCTATGATCGCGTCTCTTTTTTCACCCCTGTGAGACAATTGTTAAAAATTAATAACAATTATTAAATATTGTGTAAAAAGTGCAACAACCAGTTTTTCACTTGCTGGGTGGCACGACAGTCGTCTTCATTGTAAGTAACAATGGCATCAAGAAAAGTGCGATCGCGTGTTGCTAACCATTGATCATACCAAAAGACGCATTGAGCGCCATTGGCTTTGGAGTCGCGCCATTCAAAACCCATCCAGCGGGCGATCGGTTTTAACGCGTAACTTTCCACGGGCAGGGTGACAGTTTGGGTAACTTCTTTGTGAATATCAATAAAACGGTTGAGAAGAGGCCGCCAAAGATGGATGGGGGTTTTGTATAATTTAGCTAATCGTTTTACCGTTTGGATTTCATATTCACAGAAATGATAAATAGGCGCGATGGGATAACTCCAAACAATCTCTAAAAAATTTTCCCAAATTGCCTCTTCTTCTTCGGCATTTTCCGCTAATAAACCATAATATTTTTCGGTATTATTTTGGTTATTGACAACTAATAAACCATGCAAATAATCTAAATTTAATTCGGGTTGTGCTTCGATATCAAAATAAATTTCTATCGGTGTTATCATTGGTAATAAAGAAGATTTATTTTTCTCTAATTCCCCATCAACTGTGGGCTTTCCTGATGCTCGTAAAAGGGCGCGATTTTCTAAACTTGCTTGGGCTTGTTGTATCACTTGTTTGGCAATTCCTTCGCCAAATTCTGGGTAAATTTCTAGGGTTTCTGGGCTAGTTTGTGCTAAGGTTTCTAGGGTGGTGTGATTAATCAGTTTTAATTTCTGATAACGACTGGGAGTGACTCCGGGTAAGAGGGATAAATGTTTTTGAGATTGCGCGATTTGGTGACAACTACTATACCAGCCACAGAGATTACATTTTTGCCGAGAGATAAAGACTTCTGGTTCTTTTTTGGTCACAATTAATTCCATTAAATCTTTAACAATTTCTAGCATTTCTGGGGTTCTCAAATCTAAATTAACCGCATAAAAACCTTTATCTCTTAAAAAGAGTACACCATGTTCTGTAATAACTTCTTGATAATTTTCTAATAAATAAGAATGAAAAGCAATGATAATTTGATAATCTAATTTAGGACGTTTACCTAATCTAATATCAGTGGGAACATAGATCCAATTTCCTAATTTTGATTCTCCGGGTTGTTTGATTAATAATGTGGGGCGACTTACTAAGGTAATAATAGATGGTGGGGAATCTATACTTGAGTTGTTTTTTTCTTCTTGTAAGAGGACTCCTCGATAAATGCGATCAACTCCTTTTTTCATTAATTCAATAGTGGCTTGAGATCCGGCTTTCCAATCACCTTTGGGATAATGGGGTTTATGATAGGATTGTTGTTCAATAACGCTATTTTGATATAACCTAGTTTCCTGCATTAATTTCATAAAAAAGTCACTAGGAGGATCGAGTTGATTTAAGTCTCCATAGACATCTAAAAAACTACGACGATCGCACCGTTGATAGGCCATTAATAGGTTGTCAGTGATCAGCATAAGATTAAGGGATAAAGGGGATAGAATTCAAGGGTAATGTCATTTTTAGCATTATATCTATGGTTCAATGATTAGAGGAACTAATAATGATAATTGACAAATGACTAAGGACTCTCTTCGACAACAATTTCCAGCTTTAATGAATAAAGCTTATTTTAATTATGGGGGACAAGGGCCACTTTCCCAAGTCGCGAAGGACGCGATTTTTCGCTCTTATGATTTGATCCAACAACTAGGTCCTTTTTCCCAAGGGGTGAATGATTTCGTGATCAAACTACAAAGGGCGCTCCGAGACTCGATCGCGGCGGAATTGGGGGTGACACCCCATACGATCGCTTTGACAGAAGATGTTACAGTTGGATGTAATATCGCGCTTTGGGGGATTGACTGGAAAGCAGGTGATCATATTTTATTATCGGATTGTGAACACCCCGGAATTATAGCAGCAGTGGGGGAACTTCAGCGACGTTTTCAGCTTGAAGTGTCTATTTGTCCTCTGTTAAAAACTTTAAATGAGGGTGATCCTATCGCGATAATTGAAGACTATTTACAACCGAATACTCGGTTATTAGTAATTAGTCATATTCTTTGGAATACGGGTCAACTTTTACCCTTAAAAGAAATCGTCGAAGTTTGTCAGAATTTTTCTGTTTCTCATTCTCAGCGCATTTTTGTGTTAGTTGATGCGGCACAATCCGTGGGAGTTTTACCATTAAATTTAAACGAACTTGGGGTTGATTTTTATGCTTTTACTGGTCATAAATGGTGGTGTGGTCCCGATGGGTTAGGCGCACTTTATGTCAGTCCCAAAGCTTGGGAAGATTTGCATCCAACTTTTATTGGTTGGAGGGGAATTACTTTTAATTCTAATGGTAAACAAGTTTGGAAATCTGATGCCACACGGTATGAAATTGCGACTTCTGCGGTGTCTTTATCGGCGGGATTAAAGGACGCGATCGCGCTTCATTATCAATGGGGAACAGTGGAGGAAAGATATCAAGAAATTTGTCGTTTAAGTAGATATCTTTGGGAAAAATTAGGGGCTATTTCTGGGGTGGAATGTCTGCGTAATTTACCTCCTGAATCCGGGTTAGTTTCTTTTCAATTAACTAATGGCAAATCTCCTCAAGAGTTAGTCAATAAGTTGGAAAAACAGGGGGTGATGTTAAGGACGATTCATTATCCTAATTGTGTCAGGGCTTGTGTTCATTATTTTACCCTAGACTCGGAAATTGATCAATTAGTGGACGCGATCACGCAGGTTCTGTCTACTTAAGCTGAAGAAACCGGGTTTCTCTGGGAATCTCTCAAAAAAATTGCCTATTTTCACCTGAAGAAACCCGGTTTCTGAATCCATAAAAAAAATTCGAGGCTCGAAAAAATGAGGTAAAATAATTGAGAAGCAAGTGCAACTGCTAATAGAGGTTTTTCTTATGAATTCATTACAAGATTACACGATTATTTTATGCCCTGATGAAGATGGAAGCTTTTTCGCGTATATTCCTTCCCTTCCGGGTTGTCAGGCGTGGGGTGACACCCCTGATCAGGCCCGTTCGGAACTTGTCTATGTCTTTCATTTGATGCAGGATGATAATGCACAGGAAAAAACAGGTGGCGCAGCCAGTGCCGCTTAGTGTTTGTCTATTCTACAGATCATATATAGTTAGGGTAAATTAGGTTGGGTTTCTCGACCCAACCTAAAGATAAGTTAGGATAAATTAGGAAGCATTATTGGGATCACCCTCCTCTACATTTTCTATACTTTGTAATTCAGAAATAACTTTTGCTGCTAATTTCAGAGACCGCTTTGTGATATTTGGTAAGTTAACAAATGTATCATCATAATCTGCTTTATTGCGACGAAATCGTAAACGCTCTAAAGATTCTCCGATCTCCTGACGCACGTTATCAGCACTGTTTTTAAATTCTTGAATGACATACTGATGAGTTTGTTGATTAGGGATAGAAATACCATCACGATCGCGCAAATAATTTCGCGCTTGAATAAACGCAGCATAGTAAGCTCGACTAATAGCAGAACGTAATCGTGACTCATGAGTAGCAGAAATCTGAGATTTACCCGCTAATTGTTGAGCTAAACCAAGATATTCAGACCAGTTAAAACTCATTATTCCAAATCAATAAATAGTTTACATTGTGAATGGCAAGCCACTTTGAGCCACCAAAAATAATCCAGTTCCCCAAGGAGCTCCTCTGACTGCTCATCATCGATTTTTGTGGTAATCAAGAGAACTAATTTACCATCATCAGAGGATTCACTTTCGGGATCTATAACGACTTCCAATACAAGTGGATCGCCCGGAAAATATTGATTAATTTTTTCTGGTGCTTCTCTTAATAAAGGAACTAAAAAAGGATATTTGTCAATAAATTCTAACACCTGAGCCGAATTTCTCAATGTATAAGATTTTTCAATTTCTGCCCAATCCGTTGGATTTATTGCCAGTAAAGTCTTGACAGGGGTGATAGTTTCCGTCATCATAGCATCAGTCCTACACAATTTTTATGATATCGTTTATTATATCATAAAAAAGCCAATATTAACGTCAAATATTATGTCTAAACCCCTTCTCTATATTGCCATTACTAATCACGGATTTGGTCATGCTGTACGCGCCGCGTCCGTAGCCGCAGAAATCCAAAAATTATGCCCCGAAATTTCCTTGATTTTAGTAACAACTGCCCCCCGTTGGTTATTAGAATCTTATATTACAGGGGATTTTCTCCATCGTAATCGTGGGTTTGATGTGGGAGTTATTCAAGCAGATAGTTTGAATATGGATACCGCAGCAACTTTGACAAAATTAAAAGAAATTCGTCAAAATCAAAATGATATAATTGCCCAAGAAGTCAAATTTATTCAAGATAATGGAGTGGGGCTAATTTTAGCAGATATTCCCCCTTTAGCGGCTCCCATTGCCAAAGCCGCGGGTATTCCCTGTTGGATGTTAAGTAATTTTGGTTGGGATTTTATTTATCGAGATTGGGGTGGCGAATTTATTGATATGGCTAATTGGATTAGTGAATGTTTTCGTCAGTGCGATCGCCTCTTTCGTTTGCCCTTACACGAACCGATGAGTGCCTTTCCCCATATTATCGAAACCGGATTAACCGGTGGCTCTCCCAGATATGAATTAGAACAATTAAGGGATATTTTTAACATTACCACGCCTCAAGAAAAAACTATTATGTTAACCTTTGGGGGGTTAGGGTTAGAACAAATCCCCTATCAAAATTTAGCGAAATTTCCTGATTTTCAATTTATTACCTTTGATGAAAAAGCACCTAAGTTATCAAATTTAATTCAAGTCAGAGGACATAAAAGCGTTGAATTATTGTCAATGTTTCCCCGTCCCGTTGATTTTATGCCTTTATGTGGGCGAGTCATTTCTAAACCTGGTTATAGTACATTCGCGGAAGCATTACGCTTAGAGACTCCCTTAGTCTCTCTCACGAGAGAAGGGTTTGCCGAAGCGCCTATATTACTTGAAGGAATTGTTAATTATGGTTATCATCAAATTATCAGTCCCGCGGACTTTTTCGAGGGAGATTGGGCGTTTTTACATCAATCGGTGCATCCGCCTCGTCTTTCCGAAAAATTAGATAAACAAGGCAGTCACACGATCGCGCAGGCCGTAGTCAACTATTTCCAGAAATAAATCCCGAAAAAAACATGAATCATTATCAAAAATTACTACGAATCAAAACCAGTCCTAAATCCCTCCATAAAATTACATCACAAGTGGAAGAACTTGTGGCTGATACGGGGATAAAAATCGGATTATGTACCCTATTTTTGCGACATACATCTGCCAGTTTAGTCATTCAGGAAAATGCCGATCCTTCGGTATTACATGACTTAGAAACCTTCTTGGCAAAACTGATACCTGAAGGTAATTATTATGTCCATGATACCGAAGGTCCCGATGATATGCCGGCCCATATTCGCACAGCTTTAACCCATACTTCCGAGAATATTCCTATTAATCAAGGTCGTTTAGTATTAGGAACTTGGCAAGGTATTTATATTTGGGAACATCGTAAATATAGTCATATTCGTGAGTTAGTAGTGCATATTAGCGGAACCTGATCAAAGGGTAAGTTGGGTTGAACCTTTACTCGACACCAAATTGTGTCACCTCTCCCCCAACCCCTCTGCTACAAGGAGAGAGGGGAAGAATTATTACTCTGAGAATAAAACACTCTTGGGGGGGAAGCTACTCTGGCGCAACCCCTACAAATCTGTATGAATGATTTAGACTTGCCATCATCAATGAATAAAATTCCAGATAGCCTTAATAGGATTGTTTAGGATAAAAAATCCGTTTTAACTTGAATTTTGACCTCTGAACTTGCTATGATTGATCATAGAAAATTTTTTATTCTTTTACCCATCTTTTACCCATCTTAAATAACATCATTATGCGTGATTTTTTAGGGACTACTCAACTTTGGCGCGGCCTTCCTGATGAACAATTGGACGCGATATCACAGATCGTGATCGAGGGTCATTATCTTAAGAATGAATTAATCTTTATGGAAGGAGATTCCGGCACAGGTTTTTTTGTCGTAAAATCGGGAAGAGTAAAAATATTTAAGACATCAGCCGAAGGAAAAGAACAAATTTTGCAAATCTTTAGTACAGGAGAACACTTTGCCGAAGTGCCCGCGTTTGACGGTGAGTGTTTTCCCGCGTCTGCCTTAGCATTAGAAACAACAGAATTATTATTTTTCCCCCGACTAGAATTTTTAGACTTATTACAAAAAAATCCCCAAATTTCGATTAATATGTTAAGTATTTTCGCACGTCATTTACGAAAATTTGCCCGATTAATCGAAGATTTATCATTAAAAGAAGTTCCTTCTCGTTTAGCCGCGTATCTTTTATACCTAAGTGAAAAACGAGAAGGAGCATTAGGTATTGACGATAATGACGAAATAGAATTAGACATCACCAAAGGGCAATTAGCGGCTGTATTAGGAACTATTCCAGAGACATTATCACGGGTATTTGCTAAGTTAAATCAAGAAGGATTAATTGTGATTGAAGGTTCTCGAATTACTCTATTAAATAAAACTCGTTTAAACCTATTAGCGGGTAATAGATAACATCGCAATCCCCCATGAGTTGTCACAGATTTAATGTTAGTAATAGGAGTGCGTGTAGCCTGTGCGGAGCATCAGAGCGTCTCGATCGCGTACAGTTTCTAAAATTGGAGGTTCAATTAAGCTTGTAATACCTGTTATACCGGGATCAATTAAGCTTGTAAAACCTCTTCTACAGTTAACACCAATTCTGGGAAAATCTGAGAAATAATTCTCTGATGCCCTCTATACTCCACCGGCTCATAGAACCCCTGCACCCATGTCAAAATAGTAACTTTTTGCTCCGTAGGATCGACAATCCAATATTCAGAAATGCCTACCACACTGTACTCAGAACGTTTAAACCGATAATCCCTAGTTTTTGATTCAGGACTAACAATCTCTACCGCGATTATAGCTGATTCCAAAATAGCCGATATATCCCTACGGATTATTTGCTCTCTATTTATCACAGAAATATCTGGGATGCGAGAGCGATTAATAGATGTTCTCACTCCGATACCCTGCAACGTCAGCCAAGGTAAATTAAGCCGATTAATTTCTGAATCCAAGGCATTTGTCAAGAAGCGAATAATTAACGCATGATCAAAGGTGGGTGGATTCATTAGTATTAATTCTCCTTCTTCTAATTCATAACGGTTATCAGTCCCATCGTCATAATTAAGATATTCTTCAAAAGTGAGTTTGGTTTTAGTCGTTGTTTGAATCATAGCTTTCCTGGCGGTTGAGTAATTCAATCCAAGTCGTGATCGCGTGAAAATAAGGAAAACTCAATTAGACGGCTCGCGGGGTAGGCTATGCCTACCCAGATTTTATAATAGACATCTCCAACTATTGTGGCGCAGGCATCTTCCCTGCAATTGACACTATTTTGGGGAGAAATCTAATGGGGAGATAAATTTTTCACAGCGCGAGTGAGACGTTGCAAATAAGGTTTAATAATCTCTCGATTCTGCTGTTCTAAACTCATCACCTGTTCTTGCAATTGTTGAATTGTAGTTGCTAAAGAAGTTAAGTCCATTTCCGATTGTTCTATGACTGTATCCGGTTGTTGTAAATATTGGGTAATATTTTTGATTTCAGCGAGGGCTTCATCAATCATTAAAAAACGTACATTAATGTTTTCCCAATCATCCTTACGGAGAACGGTACTATCTAAGCGTTCCGTCACCCTTTGTAATTGGGAAATCGCATCAGTAATGGGAGATAAATCAAGGGTTTCTGCCGGCGATATCGTGGGGTATTCATCAGGGGAAGAATCAGGAAGAGGTAGAGGTAATTGCTGATGGAAAGACTGAATAACATTATGAATGTCCGCGATCTCAGAAGTAATGTATAATCGAGTTTGTTGCTGAAAGCGTTGACGATTGACGAGGTTAAGAGCTGCTGCTACCGTTAAAGGTGCAGCCGCGTAGAGAATTTTTCCCGATATTGCCGCGGCAAGGGAACCAATAACCGATACAGCAACGGTGCCATATTCAGCCAATTCTAGGTTATCCCGTTGGCTCATGAGATTGTTTAAATGTTTGAGGGGGGTGTCCTCGATATTCTGCATGGCTTCATCCTCTGGTAGGGGCATTAGGCACATGATAGGAGATTTTAGGAGCCTAGGATATCTCTATTTTTCTAGGTATCTCCTGCGCTCCCACTTCTGTATCCCATCTAACTTTGATAATAAAGCCCGATCGCGCCCTCCCAGAAACAGATTACAACCTGTAAAAACCATAAAAAACCCTGGTTAATATGAAAAAACCAGGGTAAATAATTAACGGTGTGGAGAGAGAGAAAAAACCTTAAAGTTTCGCTAATTCACTAGAATCATTAGTAAAATAAATATGACCCAAAGTTTGACCATTATAAGTGCGTTTCGTCATGCGCCAACCGGGTTCGAGATTAATTTTCATAATACCATCGGTAATACCACCTGTGTGACCAATTACCAAGGGTTGTGCAAAGGGATTACGACGATTTGTACCGACTAATACCATATCCCCATTGACTTTTTGTAAACTGAGAGTATATTGCATTCCTAAATCTTTACCCGCGACTCGAATCGAGTAACCATTACTATCGGTAGCACGGCCACAAATTCCGGTAAAGTTAAATTTTAATAAAAGGGGATCAACGGTGGTGGGTTTATTACCCGTTTCTTTCCAACAAGCCTTTTGATTAGAAACTTGTTCTAATATCATTAAATTTTGAGATTTGCCGCGAGCAATGGGTACAGAAATCGCGATAAATTTATTTTGATCAACTTCTTTTTGTCCAAATAAAACCGGGGCTTTTGGTGTGATAACACTTGGTGCGGGAGCTTTCGTTACAGGAGTTTTCGGTGTCAAAGTCGCGCCAAACGCCGGAGCTAAAGTGATAAAAGAGCCGATTAAAGTAGTAGCAAGACTGGCGATCGCGGTAAGACGAGTGGTAGATTTCATGGCGTTTGTTTCCTGTGATTTGTATTTATTTGCTTATGACTCTATTCAACCTTGATATACTCAGAACGCGATACAGCATTGTCCTACTTTGCAGATTGTCTGTATAATCACTCCCACAAGGTCTGAAAACCGTTAACATTTCAGTGAAAGACTGTTCCAGTGTCGCAACTGGCCCAGAAAATTGATGAAAACCATCCAGAAACAACCCATGACTACAACTCTCAATCTTCTGTCACCTCTACAACTGGGCCCCTACGAACTCCCTAACCGTCTTGTCATGGCCCCCTTAACCCGTAACCGTGCCAGTGTCGGTAATATCCCCAATGAGCTCAACGCGACTTATTACGGGCAACGTGCTTCCGCGGGACTTATTATTTCAGAAGCGACTCAAATTTCCCCCCAAGGCTTGGGTTATCCCATGACTCCGGGTATTCATAGTGCAGAGCAAGTTACCGGATGGCAACTGGTAACGAAGGCGGTACATGAGAAAGGCGGGCGGATCTTTTTGCAATTGTGGCACGTTGGACGTATTTCTCACCCCTCTTTACAACCGGATGGGGCTTTACCTGTTGCTCCTAGCGCGATACGCCCTGAAGGAATGGCCGCGACTTTTTCGGGGGAACAACCCTTTGTTACACCCCGTGCTTTAGAACTTGATGAGATTGCGGGTATTATTGAACAATATCGTCAAGCCGCGAAAAATGCCTTAGCCGCGGGTTTTGATGGTGTGGAAATTCATGGCGCCAATGGTTATTTAATTGATCAATTTCTCCAAGATAAAACTAATCAACGTACTGATATTTATGGAGGTGCGATCGAGAATCGAGCTCGTTTCTTGATGGAAGTAACGGACGCGGTGACGAGTGTTTGGGGAGCAAATCGAGTAGGAATACGTCTGTCTCCTAGTGGTGCATTTAATGATATTTCTGACTCTAATCCCAAAGCTTTATTTACTTATGTCGTCAATGCTCTTAATGATTTTGGATTAGCTTATCTCCATTTAGTTGAACCGAGAGTTAATGCAGACGCGTTAAAGAATTGGGGCACTTATGCAGGTACACCTGAACCGGAAGAAGGGTTAACTTGTGGTTATTTTCGTTCCATTTTCCGGGGTACTATTATATCATCAGGCGGTTACAATCGTGATTTAGCAAATAGCACGATCGCGTCAGGAAAGGCGGATTTAATTGCCTTTGGCCGATTATATATTTCTAATCCCGATTTAGTGGAAAGGTTCGCGCTGAATGCACCTTTGAATCCTTACGATCGCGGTAGTTTCTACGGTGGAGATGAAAAAGGTTATACAGATTATCCCACATTGAATCCACAATAGGGGCGCGATCGTGACATAGGGGAAATTCCGAATAATTACCCCTGTATTTTGTAGGTTGGGTTGAGCACGGCGAAACCCAACAAATCACTTAGTTTGTAGTTTGTAGTTTTGTCGGTTGGTTTGAGCACAGCGAAACCCAACAAATCACTTAGTTTGTAGTGTGTAGTTTTGTCGGTTGTGTTGAGCACCGCGAAACCCAACAAATCACTTAGTTTGTAGTTTTGTCGGTTGTGTTGAGCACCGCGAAACCCAACAAATCACTTAGGTTTCCTATTACCCCTGTAGAGGAAAAGAAATCCTCTAGGGTGCATCTCAAAGAAGCAGAAAAAACTGTAGTAGGTTGGCGTAGCTTGTGCGGAGCATCAGAGCAGAGAGCTCCCGGCGGGATCTAATAGGGAGCGAGACGCTCCCACTACCAATTTACAAAAATGAAATGCTCCCATCCAGTAAATGTGGTACAGGCTCAGAGCCCGTCACAGGCAAGATGCCTGTACCACAAGTTTTACTTCTGAAATAGAAACACTATATGATAAAGCGATAAATACAGCACTTTTCGATATGATGAGGTACGTTAGATCCCCCCTAGCCCCCCTTCCCAAGGGGGGGACAAAGAAAGTCCCCCTTCGATCGGGGGATTTAGGGGGATCAAGATGTACTGCATAGCAGAGGAAACTGCTGTAAGTACAAAAATGGGGAGATTATGACGACAACACCTACTGAATCAGCTTCTAACCCCTCAAGTCAGTGGTTAAAGGGTTTAGGTTTAGTGCTTCTGGCTACTTTAGCGTTATCACTGCAAAATGTGATCGCGAGAATTGCCACATCACCTAATCCCATACATATTTTAGGTCTTTTTCAATTAGGGGGATATGTTGCCCCAGACGCGGATAAATTGCAGGTTTCCCTCCTGGTTCTCTTATTACGAGTCACTTGTGTTGTCCCCCTTTTATGGCTAGTATTACCTGTTATTAAACCGGGGGCTTGGCAAGAAGCAAAACAGGTGATAATAGGCGAAGATAGGGGTTTAAAATTACGAATTATGACCGCGGGTTTGTTACTATTTTTATCACAAACAGGAACCTATTTAGCAATTAGAGAAGTCGGACCCGCGATCGCGGTAACAATTTTCTTTATTTATCCAACGGTGACAACATTATTAGCCTGGAAAATCTTTAAAGATAAACCATCATGGCAACAATGGGTAGCAATTGGTTTAATTTATAGTGGTTGTACATGGCTATCCTTTGCACCGAAACCACAGCAGAAAACAGTGTCCCCTGCGGCTGTTTCTACGGTGACAATGACGACTCCTACCAAAGTGAAAGGAGTCCCCGTTGCTCCGGCAAATGCTCCAAGCATTTCACCAACTTCTGCACCAAAATCAAATGCACCAAAGTCAGGGATTTCCCCCTTAGGTATTATTGAAGCCATGCTCGCGGGAATCGTATTCGCGATGGAAGGAATTATCGCGCAATCATGTTTTAGTAAAGTGAATCCCGCGGTTTTTACGGGCATGATTTTTTCCGTAGAATGGGTAGCTTTACTCGCAGTAACAATTCCTTTTAATCATGTACCAGTAAATACAGGATTAATGTTAATGGGGGGGTTATTGAGTTTAGCGACTTTATCAGGATATCTGTTTAATAATTTTGGAATCAAGGCGATCGGAGCCGCTTCTACCGCGGTTATTGGTTCTAGTGGCCCCGCGGTAACTGCGATTTTAGCTTTGGTTATTATTGGTGATCTTTTAAGTCTGCAAAATTGGTTAGCAATTTTAGTAGTGACGATCGGGGTAGTTTTGATGAACATTGCTAAGGCAATGAAAAAGCCTTAAGACTATTGTCGGGCAGGCATCTTGCCTGCCAAAGCTCTTAATCGAAGTACGAGATGTAAATGCAGCGATCAGAGCCCGTCACAGGCAAGATGCCTGTGCCACAAGTTTTACTTCTGAAATGGAAACACTATATAGGAATCTGAAATAGGTTGTGGTAAAAACCTAGGGGTAAAGCCCCCGTGGTTGTCCATCCCCAAATATTACGATTAACATAGGATTGCTATATTTATCTTTTTGATCGTGTAGTTTTTTGATTAAATAAAAAGCTGGTGTATCAGGCAATCACCTGATAATACAGCAGTTTCCGCTGTTATGAAACACGGTAGGGACACGGCATTGCCGTGTCCCTACGAGGATTGAACTGTATTCTTTCTTTTCTGAGAAGTTTTGAGACAATTAACTATTATAATGACTCCCGTTTAGTAAGTAGTTTTGCTCTTTGGTAAGGGTGATGGATTTTTCACTAACTTGTCCTCGCGGTGGTTCTCTATAAGTTGTTAATAATGGGAAAATTCATAAGAAAAAACCAAAATACAAATGTCAACAATGTGCTCGTCAATTTGAAGAGGTTGGGTTTTGTCCCTCAACCCAACATACCCATCAATCCCTTTTTTCTCAGTTAGGTTGAGGGATACTGAAGCTATTGAAGAGGTTGGGTTTTGTCCCTCAACCCAACATACTAATTTATTACCGATTACCCATTACCAATTCTAATTCTTAAATTTGACTTAAGTCAAAGCTTTATTTAAGAAATGTCCTCTATAGTAAGAATACACAGGTGAAAAACCTGAAAAATGCTTAGGAAAAGAGGTAGAATATGTTTTGCGAACAATGCGAACAAACTGCTAGTGGCCAAGGATGTCATCAATGGGGGGCTTGTGGGAAAAGTCCTGAAGTTAACGCGATTCAAGACTTATTACTTCACTGTTTACGGGGACTCGCAGAGGTCGCGATCGTGGCACGTCAATTGGGTATTTCTACTCATCAAGAGAATGTTTTTACCTGTGAAACTTTATTCGCGACGATGACTAATGTTAATTTTAGCACAAAAAGTTTTGCTGATTATACCCGAAGCGCGATCGCGTTACGAGAAAATTTAAAAACCAAGGTCCAAGAAACAGCCCAGAACACAAGAGAGTGGTCTCCTATAGCAAATTTTGTTCCTAACTTTGATGAAGATTTAGTAGAACAGGGGAAAGAAGTTGCTTATAAATTCATCAGTCAAGCGAGTAATGATGTCGATATATTCTCTCTCAAATTAACAGTCATTTACGGACTAAAAGGGTTAGCCGCGTATCAATTCCACGCCCAAGAATTAGGTGAAGAAGATGAAGGAGTTTATGCTTTTTGTTATGAAGCCTTAAACGCGTTAGATAATCCCAATTTAACTTTAAATGATTGGGTTAACTTAGCATTAAAAGTGGGTGAAACTAACTTCAAAGTCATGGAATTATTAGACGCGGGGCATAGCAAAACCTATGGTCATCCTGTCCCGACACCCGTTCCCTTAAATCATACCAAAGGACACGCGATCGCGGTTTCAGGACACGATATTAAATTATTAGCAATTCTCCTCGAACAAACTGCCAATAAAGGGATTAAGGTTTACACTCATGGAGAATTATTACCCGCCCACGGTTATCCGAAACTAAAAGAAAAATATCCCCATTTTTACGGTCATTATGGCAGCGCGTGGCAAAATCAAACCAAGGAATTTGCGAAATTTCCAGGCGCGATCGTCGTCACCACAAACTGTTTAATGCCCCCCCATGAATCCTATCACGATAAATTATTTACATTAGGGCCAGTAGGTTGGCCAAGTGTGAAACATTTAGACGGAGAAGGAAATGATATAGACTTTAGTCCAGTCATTGCCAAAGCATTAGAATTACCCGGATTTTTAGCAGAAGAAGAACCCCGTCAAGTCTTAGTCGGTTTTGCCCGTAATACCGTATTAAATGTCGCGGATACTGTCATTGACGCGGTAAAAGAAGGGAAAATTCGTCACTTTTTCCTAGTGGGAGGTTGTGATGGAGCCAAACCTGATCGCAATTACTATACAGAATTTGTGGAAAAAGTACCCAAGGATTGTATAGTATTAACCCTTGGTTGTGGGAAATATCGCTTTTTTGATCAGCAATTGGGATACATTGGAGAACTTCCGCGATTAATGGATGTCGGACAATGTAATGATGCTTATTCCGCGATCCAAATAGCATTAGGGTTAGCCAACGCGTTTAATATTGGGGTGAATGAATTACCTTTATCCATGATTTTATCATGGTATGAACAAAAGGCCGTCGCGGTGTTATTAACCTTACTGTATTTAGGGATCAAAAATATTCGTTTAGGGCCAACATTACCCGCGTTTATCTCGCCGAATGTCTTTAAGTTATTATCAGAAACCTATAACTTACAAGGGATTAAAACACCGGATGAAGATTTAGCCGCGTGTTTAGGTTAAAGGGTTTTAGTTGAGCGACTCCCCCGATTTTCCTATAAAAAATCGGGGGAAACCCGCCGAAAACGGGTTAAGATTTCAGAGAAATCAGTAAGAAATCAGTACCAATACCCTAACAGACATAAGCAGAGGGAGGAAACTATGAAATTATTTGTCCCAGGTAGGCTGTGTCTGTTTGGAGAGCACACAGACTGGGCTGGGGGATACCGTCGCCAAAATCCTACTATTGAAAAAGGCTATACTCTCTTAACGGGTACGAATCAAGGGATCTACGCGGAAGTACAAGCCCATCCTACCCATCTCATTATCCATACGACTTGTAATGATGGTTCCCGTCTTGAGTCTTTCCGTACACCGATGGAAGAAGAGACATTATGCGCGATCGCGCAGGTTGGGGGTTTTTTCAGTTATGGCGCGGGAGTCGCGTACCAATTTCTCACCCATTACCAAGTCATGGGCTTAGAAATTGATAATTATTTAACAGATTTACCCATTCAAAAAGGTTTATCCTCAAGCGCGGCATTTTGTGTATTAGTAGCGCGTGCCTTTAATCAGATTTATGATTTAAAAATGACGATTCGCGGAGAAATGGAATTAGCCTATTTAGGAGAAATTACCACCCCTTCCCAATGTGGCCGCATGGATCAAGCTTGTGCCTATGGTAATCGTCCCATTTTAATGACATTCGATCGCGATCGGATTGCCGTTAAGGAACTAAAAACCCCCCAAAACTTATACTTTGTCATCGTCGATTTAGGCGCCAAGAAAAACACCCAACTAATCTTAAAATCCCTGAATGAATGTTATCCCATTGCCACCGATAACATCAAAGAAAAAGTGCAAAATTATCTCGGTAAAATCAGTGCAAAAATCACCCTAGACGCGACAGAAGCCCTACAACAAGGGAACGCGAAAAGATTGGGAGAATTAATGACAATAGCCCAAGCGGAATTTGATCTAAATGTCACTCCCGCGTGTCCCACAGAATTACAAGCCCCTATTTTACATCAATTATTAAATCATCCCCCCATTCAACCTTATATTTTCGGAGGCAAAGGAGTCGGCTCACAAGGGGATGGCACTGCACAATTTATTGTCAAAGATGAAATCAGTCAAAAACAAGTAATAGAAATAATTACACGAGATTTTCCCCTGATGCAATCATACCCATTAACCATTAAAGCTACTCAAAAAGTGCGAAAAGCCCTCATTCCCGCGGCTGGTTTTGGAACCCGAATGTTTCCTAGTACCAAAGCCGTGAAAAAAGAGTTTTTTCCCATTATTGATCGAGATGGCAAAACTAAACCCATTTTATTAATCATTATCGAAGAAGCCTTAAGTGCCGGAATTGAAGAAATTGGCATTGTGATACAGGAGCGCGATCGGGAGACATTTTCCCAATTTTTTAATGGAGATCCCTCACCCGAATATAGAGAAAAACTTTCAAAAGACAAACAAGAATATATCGAATATTTGCAAGAAATCGGCAAAAAAATCACCTGGTTAACCCAAGAAAAACAAGAAGGTTATGGCCATGCCGTCTATTGTGCCGCAGAATGGGTTAATCAAGAACCCTTTTTATTATTATTAGGAGATCATCTCTATCAATCCCAAATTGATAAAAGTTGTTCCCATCAACTCTTAGAAATTTATCAACAATATGGAATCAGCGTGATCGGATTACGAAAAACCCCAGGAGAAGAAATACATCATTATGGATGTGTCACAGGTAAATTTAAAGATGGCAATAATTTATTAGAACTTAATCAACTCTATGAAAAACCCACCTTAGACTATGCCCAAAACCATCTCAAAATTGAACATTTAGAGGAAAACATATTTTTATCAGTGTTTGGAATGTATATACTCACCCCGAAAATCTTTTATTATTTAGAAGAAGAAATCCGAGAAAACCTCCGCGATAAAGGCGAATTTCAGTTAACCACCTGTTTAGAAAAATTACGACAAGATGAAGGAATGAAGGGATATATTATCAAAGGAAAAGCCTTTGATACAGGACTACCCGAAACCTATCGTCAAACCCTGATAGAATATTCTTTATCACACTATTGAGCAGCAAATCACCGCCAGTGACACCCCCACCGCGAAGGCAATGTTGCCATCCTTATTAAAGACATATCCCGATAAGCGGCGAGTTGCCCTCACCGTCGCCGGAAACTACGGTGAAACCTTGCCCCTGTTCTTGGATATGATTATAGAGGATAAAAAATACAAAGATGAAGCCCCACGCAAGACCATGATATCAATTTTTCACCTGCTGGGCGACACCCATCCCCTCACTAAAGAATACCGCCGCAAGCTGACAACCACTTTGTATTAATATGCTTTACTTCTACCATTCCTCCCTCATTGATGCTCCGGTAACAACAGTCTGGCAATTTCACGATCGCGAGGATATTTTGCAACTGCTCACCCCCCCTTGGCAACCAGTGGAAGTTATCCGCCGCGAGGGGGGTTTGGGAGTGGATGCAATTACTGAATTGCGGCTTTTTATCGGACTGTTACCGGTGCAGTGGATCGCCCGCCATACCGCTTGCGAAATTAACCGCTTATTTGTGGACGAACAGGAAACCGGACCAATGGCTAGTTGGATTCATCGCCATGAATTCGCCCCGGAAAACCACAAAACTCGCCTCACAGATAACATAAGTTTTGCTTTGCCCGGAGGCGAAGTTGCGGAAACGTTATTTGGTTGGTTGATATTGGTACAATTAGAAGCCATGTTTCGCTATCGCCATCATATCACCAAGCGCGAATGTGAAGTGTTAACAGATTAACTGATACTAATAATGGTCAAGGGACTGCGATCGACCTGGCAATGGAGTAGATCCTTGATCTGTTCATCCTAAGGGTGTTGTTAGTATCTACCTATGGCGAGATGGACAAGCGCCGACACTTCTAGCAAAATCATCCCAAATACCACGAAAAAAGACGGTTTTTCAGGTATTAATTTTCGTTGGCAGAATCTATGGCGCGTCTGCTCTTCCCATTTGCAGGAGCAATTCACTCATTGCCCCCACAAATGACAAAGGAAAAATGACCAATGACAACCAATTACACCGCGTCGGGGTCAATACCCAATTCCCGCAGTTTTTCCGCGAGGCGTTGGGCTCGTTGAGCTTCCATTTCGGCTCGTTGAGCTTCCATTTCGGCTCGTTGAGCTTCCATTTCAGCTCGCTGTTGTGCCATCTTTCGCTCCGTATCCAGTTCAATATAGGTGGCGAATTTCCGGCCATCGGGGTAATAGATTTCTAACCCGTCATTTCCTAATTGAAACCGCACTCCCAACCGGGGGGAAACCCAGCCGTTGATTTCTTCTATCGCGGTTAGTTGATTTTCTTGTCGGCTCCAGCCGCCGAAATCGATTTTATCCGGGTCATAAATATAGTATTCCTCTACACCATAGGTTTGATAAAATTGAAATTTTTTGGTCATTTCTACAATGGTGTTACCCGGAGATAGTACCTCAAACACAACTTGGGGAGGGATGTTATCTTCTTTCCATTGGAGGTAAGAGCCTCGTTTGCCTTTGGGACGACCAAAAGCTACCATCGCATCCGGGGCAATTCTGAGTTTATTATTACCCTCCACGGGATACCAGAGTAAATCACCGGCGACAAATATGTTGGGGTCATCTTTAAACAAAGCGTCGATACCGCCTTGGATGGTTACTATCCAGCGAAATTGTTCGGTATTATCTGCCATTGGCTTGCCGTCGCTTTCAGGGTAGATGATTTCTGGTTGGGCAGAGGGTAGGATTTGCGTGACCATTGCTGCCTTTTGTGATTTAATAATAAAATTATAGCAAAAAATCGGGCACTTAGTGACCCCAGCAAATGACACCGGACAAATGACCAATAACAAATCAACCTAGTGGTTTAATCGGAATCTGAATTAAAAACTCGGCACCTGCTCCGGGGTTTTTTTCTGTCGATTGTCTCCGGTTTCTGGGTAACTAATGCTGGTGGTGATCGTGATTGGCTCCGGGTGAGGTTGGCCGTCCAGGGCATCAATGGCGTTTAGGGAGAAACCAATGAAAATAACCCTCTCTGTGCCTCTGCGCCTTTGTGCCTTTGTGTCTTTGTGGTTGACTTTCACAAATCTTTCTCTTGAAAAATTCCCCAATTATGAGATACTGGCAAAATTAATAACTTCCTTCTTGCTTCTTCCTTCTTCCTTCAAATTATGCGTTTACCAGAAGAATCAGATGATGTCGCACCGCAAATTAATATCGTGCCAATGATAGACGTTATTTTCGCGATATTAACATTTTTTATTACATCAACTCTTTATCTTACTCGTTCCGAAGGATTATCGGTTAATTTACCTCAAGCCAAAAATTCGGAAATACAACAACAAAAAACACCAATTACTATTACAATAGATTCCCAAGGTAATATATTTTTAAATCGGACACCGATTCAATTAGAGTTAATTATAGAGCAATTAGATCCCTTATTACCACCTAATAATCAATCAACTATAGTTATTATTAATGCTGATGAAAAAGTAAGTCACGGCCGCGTGATCGCGGTGATGGATAAATTACGATCGCGCCCCCAAGTAAAAATCGCGATCGCGACTAAACGACTTTAGTAGGGAAACGGCACTGCCGTGTCCCTACTGCCCTGTCCCTACTAACAACATTTATCAGCGAAAGATCCCCTACCAAATATTCATTTTTCGCTAATTTTGCCCTTAATGAAACAGCCCTAGGGCTGACAGGGGACTGGGGAGATCAAAAGTTTAATGTCCGATACCGACGTATTGGAAACCAACTGCTTCTAAAGCCTTACGATCGAGGAAATTACGGCCATCAATAATGACAGGATGAATCATCAACTTCGCCATTTTCTCATAATCTAAATTGCGGAATTGTTCCCACTCCGTCACCACTAATAAAGCATCACAACCATCGGCCAAGCGTTCGGGATCAGTTTCTACTAAAACTCCCGATAAACCATGTCGTAAACCCGTTTGGGAAACAATCGGATCATAGGCTTTAACCTTCGTTCCCAAACGGTTTAAGTTATCAATTAATATCAGAGAAGGAGCATCCCGTAAATCATCCGTATCCGGTTTGAATGTTAAACCTAATAAACCAACGGTTTTCCCCTTGAGAATTTTCAACACCTGTTGCAATTTTTCCACCGCGATTAACCGTTGTCGTTGATTTACTTCTACCGCGGATTTTAACAACTGTGCATCATAACCGTAATCATCCGCGGTATGAATTAACGCGGAAACATCCTTGGGAAAACAGGAACCCCCCCAGCCAATACCAGCTTGGAGAAACTTGCTCCCAATCCGAGAATCTAAGCCAATTCCCTTCGCGACTTGCGTGACATCAGCACCTACGCGATCGCAAATATTCGCGATTTCATTAATAAAACTAATCTTGGTGGCTAAAAAGGAATTAGCCGCGTATTTAATCATTTCCGCGGAACTCAAATCGGTAATTACTACTGGTACTGGAGGTAATGATTTATCTTCGGCAAGTGTTCGTTGAATAATCGGTTGATACAATTCTTGCATCATCTCCAACGCCTTTGCACCATTACTCCCTAAGACAATGCGATCGGGATTAAATGTATCATAAACCGCGGAACCTTCGCGTAAAAATTCAGGGTTACTAACGACATCAAATTGCACTTCAATATCATTACTACCCGTAGATTCATTAGAGGCTTTTTGACGTTCCGAAACCCCATCTAAAACAATCATTCGTACCCAGTCACCGGAGCCAATAGGCACGGTTGACTTATTCACAATCACCTTATAACCTTTTTTGAGATGGCTACCAATTCCCCGTGCCACTGCTTCTACATAACGAGTATCACTTTCCCCAGAAGGTAAAGGAGGAGTTCCCACCGCGATAAATAAAATATCGCTATTGTCCACCCCATATCCTAAATCTGAGGTAAATTCTAAGTTTCCCGCGTGTGCAGAAGACTGCATAATTTCTGAAAGTCCGGGTTCATAAATCGGGGATTGTCCCGACTTCATTAACTTTACCTTTTCCTCATTATTATCAACACAAATGACATGATGATTACAGTGAGCCAAACAAGCACCCGTAACTAAACCAACGTATCCAGTACCAATAACACAAACGCGCATAACAACAACCTCAAAATAATTGAAGGGATAATAAGTAATGGGTAATGAGAAAGTCCGACAAGATTCCCACCTCTATTAAGTCAGAATCACGGTGGAAAATCGTGATTCTCTTATACCCGGTTTGATACATTAATAGTAGAATGCGGCCCATTTATACTAACTAACTTTTGCCAAAAATTTAAGACTCTCGCATTAGTTAGGAAGAGGTAAGACGTTGACGAAAATCATCAATGGTTAATTTTAACCCCTGATCGAGAGGAATCGTCGGTTCCCAACCTAACCAAGTTTTAGCACGAGTAATATCCGGTTGTCGTTGTCGTGGATCATCTTGGGGAAGGGGTTGATAAATTAAATCCACATCAGGATTAATCATTGTTTGAATTTTTTGCGCCAATTCTAAGATAGTATATTCACCCGGATTTCCTAAATTCATTGGCCCAATATGTTCACTGTTCATTAAACGAATGAAACCTTCTACCAAATCAGAAACATAACAAAAACTGCGGGTTTGGGAACCATCTCCATAAATCGTGAGGGGTTTTTTGCGGAGGGCTTGTACAATTAAATTGCTTACCACTCGACCATCATTTTCTAACATTCGTGGGCCATAGGTGTTAAAGATACGAACCACACGCACATCAACTTTATTTTCCCGATGATAGTCAAAAGTAAGAGTTTCTGCTACTCGCTTCCCTTCGTCGTAACAGCTACGAATGCCAATGGGATTAACATTTCCCCGATAGTCTTCTGTTTGAGGATGTACATCTGGATCTCCATAGACTTCTGATGTGGACGCGAGGAAAAATCGAGCTTTTATCCGTTTGGCTAACCCCAACATATTCATCGTTCCGATGACATTTGTTTTGAGGGTTTTAATGGGGTTATATTGATAGTGAACGGGAGATGCTGGACACGCTAAATGATAAATCTGATCCGCTTCTAATTTGATGGGATCTGTAATATCATGGCGGATCAGTTCAAAATTGGGATGTCCCATCCAGTGTTGGATATTTCGTTTGGTTCCCGTGAAAAAATTATCAAGACAGATCACCTCATGGCCTTGCTCCATTAAGCGATCGATAAGATGGGAACCGATAAAACCCGCGCCACCTGTGACTAAGATTTTCATTGTGTAAACCGAAGTGTTCTTTTCATTTCATCTTAATAAATTCTGTGCCCAAAACTTGATTCAGGACACAGAATTTATTAAATCTTTAACATTGAATACTTGGGGACTAGGGTTTATCTAATCGTAGGACTGCCATAAAAGCTTCTTGGGGCACATCTACAGTACCCAAGGCTTTCATCCGTTTTTTCCCTTTGGCTTGTTTCTCTAGTAGTTTTCGCTTACGGGAAATGTCACCGCCATAACATTTGGCTAAGACATCTTTGCGTAACGCGGGGATATGTTCACTCGCGATGACTTTACTGCCAATGGAGGCTTGAATGGGGACTTTAAATTGATGGCGAGGGATTAATTCTTTTAGTTTTTCGGTTAAAGCACGACCTACATAATAGGCTTTATCCCGGTGAACAATCATCGCGAGGGCATCTACGGGATCGCCGTTAATCATGATATCCAATTTTACCAGGGGATTTTCTCGGTAGCCGATTAAATGATATTCCATACTGGCATAACCCCGCGATCGCGATTTCATTTGATCAAAGAAGTCTGTGACGACTTCGGCGAGGGGTATTTCATAAACTAAGGTTGTGCGTCCGGGGGTAAGATATTTCATATCGACAAAAATGCCCCGGCGACTTTGGCCTAATTCCATCAGGGCCCCGACATAGGTTTCTGGGGTAATCATTTCCACGCGCACATAGGGTTCTTCCATTTTCTCCCGATGTTGGGGTTCGGGTAAATGACTGGGGTTATCAATCATTAAGATTTCCCCTTTGACGGTGGTGACTTGATACACCACTGAAGGCGCTGTGACAATTAAATCTAAATTATATTCCCGTTCCAGACGCTCTTGGACGATTTCCATGTGTAATAATCCTAAGAACCCACAACGGAAACCAAATCCCATCGCGCTGGAGGTTTCCGGTTCATAGGATAACGCGGCATCGTTTAATTTCAGTTTATCTAAGGCTTCGCGTAAATCGGGAAATTGATCGGCATCTGTGGGGAATAAACCACAGAAAACCATTGGTTTGGCTTCTGTGTAACCGGGTAAGGCTTCCTGGGCGGGGGTTCGGGCTAAAGTAATGGTATCTCCGACACGGGCATCCGCGACGGCTTTGATCGCGGCCGCGAAATATCCCACTTCCCCCGCGTGTAGTTCATTCACTTGTATTTGGTTAGGGGAAAGTACGCCTAATTCATCAATTTCATATTCTTTCCCAGAGGCCATTAAACGGATACGATCACCTTTTTTGACAGTCCCATCCATCACTCGAAAATAGACAATCACACCACGATAAATGTCATAATAACTATCAAAAATTAAGGCTCGTAGAGGTTCGGACACTGTATCCTGGGGCGGAGGAACTAGACGCACGATCGACTCTAGGATCTCTGGAACACCGATCCCTTCTTTCGCCGAAGCCATAATCGCGTTACTACAATCAAGCCCAATTATTTCCTGAATTTCCTGTATCACCCGTTCCGGTTCTGCCCCGGGCAAATCAATTTTATTAAGAACCGGAATAATTTCTAAATTATGCTCTAATGCCAAATAGACATTGGCCAGAGTTTGTGCTTCTACACCTTGAGAAGCATCGACGACTAATAACGCGCCTTCACAGGCGGCGAGGGAACGAGATACCTCATAGGAAAAATCAACGTGCCCCGGAGTATCAATTAAATTCAGGACATAATCTTCCCCATCTTGGGCTTTATAATTCATGCGAGCCGCTTGCAGCTTAATCGTAATGCCGCGCTCGCGCTCTAAATCCATTGAATCTAAAAATTGTTCCTTCATTTGCCGATCTTCCACCGTCCCCGTTGTTTGGAGGAGGCGATCAGCGAGAGTAGATTTGCCGTGATCGATGTGTGCAATAATCGAAAAATTACGAATGCGAGAGACAGGAACATTAGTCATAAGACTTTAGGAAAGAGTGGGTGCTATGTATTCTAAATTTAGATTGATCGCGATTGGGGGTTCGGGAAAAGTCCCAAGGGGGCATGGTCTCAGTTTAACATAGTTTGACGATGATTGAGGCGATCGACCTCATAAACCGTGAGACGAATTAAATTCGCCTCCTGGGGTTTGGGCCTCGATTTACCAATGGGGGGCTACCACCAGAGGTTTTTTTTTCTGTGTCAAAATGTCGATAAGGTAAAGATAATACGTCAAGAAAGTATTAAATCTTCTTGAGTGTTGTCAATAGTTATTTTTTATTTTATTCCCCCACTTACCGGCAAAATAATTATAAACTTCGTCCCCTTTCCAAATGCTGGAAAAACACTTGAAACTACCGCGTGTTTTTCCAGCATTTGGAAACTAATTGATAATCCTAAACCTGTACCACTTCCCACGGGCTTTTTGGTAAAAAAAGATCATTTTTTTGATTTTTCAGAAATACCCAAACCATTATCAGTTATTCTAATGACAATTAGATTTTGGTCTTCGCTCTGTGTCGAAATTTGCTAATTTTGGGGGTAAATGCTTCGGCAAGATTCTTGCCTTCTAAATACTCTTTAGATAAACTCACGTTTAATAAATCCGTGCCTTCGGCGAGAGTAAAACGCAAGTTTTCGTCAAAAACCATTACCGAACCATTGGGAAGATTCTGGGATCTCGCGTGATAAATTGCCTCCTGATCAGCCAGAGCTATTTCTGCTTGTTTGCCCTCGGTAATATCTTGGGTAACTCGAAAGAGCTTAATCATTTTGCCTTCCCCATTAAAAACGGGTTGTCCCTTACCCAATAGATATCTGAGGGAACCATCTAATCGGAAAATATGCAAGTCAACTTCATCGGATTTCCCCTCGGTAATGGCTTCTGTAACCCCCTTATGAAAAAATCCGCGATCGTCAGGGTGCAGTATTTCTAAATATTCTTCGTAAGTCGCTTCTCCCTGTAAAGGAGCGAGTCCAACAATCCGAAACAATTCTTTTGTCCAAGTGATTTTACCCGTGGCAATATCAAATTCCCACGAGCCGATATGTGCCACTTGCTCTAAACTCACCTGCTGGGTGATGTTGTGGATAATACTGAATAAAAATTTATGGCTATTACTATCTTCAAAAATGGATTTTTGGGTAGAGATAATATGGGTATTTTCCTGGGAATCTGTCAATTTTTCTTCGTTTATATTGGGAAGGCCTGTGTCAAAAACTGCTTGGTCTTTTTGCAAAAAAATATCCCCTTGTTCGGGGGTGAAAAATGGTAATTAGATTTTCCACTAAGTTGTTCGCGGGGTTTTCCTATGAATTGACAAAAGGCATCGTTCACGCTTCAATGTCTCCGTTATAAACAATGAGAATTACTGGCACATCAAGAGCGTTTTTTGGGGTTTATAGGAGAGTTTTAAACCCTTTTCTAAGCCAGAAAATTAACTACAGCAGTAACTACAGCAGCAACAGTATCTAGCTTTTTTTGACACACTCTAGTGCTTTTTTAACGTGGTGGGCAGAGGCGAGTCAAAAATGATTGGTTTATCCTTAATAAACGGGGGATATCTTAGGTTGTAGTTTTCTTTATTTTGGGGACGTTAAGATTGTTAACGTAATTGATATTTCGATTTTTTCGTGTTATTGAGATTTCTTGATGACAGGATACCGATTTGCTATGTCTGATAATTTATTCAAAAAATATGAGTAAATTAAAATTTTTTGATGCACTTCCTTTTTTATTATAATAGGAATATTCCCCAATGGATGACAATGGGAAAGATATCTATTGTCAAGAGGGTAATAATGATAAATATTCCCGACACCATCGGGCAGAACCTTTGATGTAGCTCGATACCGATGGGACTTAGGTCTCCTGGGGTATATCGGTGGGTACAACAACAAGATCAAGAAAAGCCAAAAAAACTCAAGCAAAAAAGTGCTGATAGTAACAAAAGCTGATCCGGGCAGTGTGCATGATAATAAAGATGTTAGATTAGATTCATCAGGTAAAGAATATCCCCTCAAAGAGAGGAATCCGTGTCAAGGGTCGATTTCAGGGGGTTTTCACCCCTGTCTATTTAGATCGCGTGTCCCCAAAAGTGTTTCTTCTGTGTCCGCGATCGCGTTGGCGCGTTTAGTCACTAAACTCTTTCGTTTTTTTTGAAAAAGAATTAAATTATGAATGAATCAACCCTTCCCCCCCGTAGTTCCTCCGAACACGCGGAGAAAGTGGAATTGTCTGTCCACTTAGATTCGGAACTCCTCGACCAAATTCAACATTTGACCAATGATCCTAGTAAAGTTGTGGAAACCGCGATTCGACAATGGCTCCGAGGAGAGCGTCGAGAAGATGATTTGGCTTTACCGTTGCGTCGCAACCCTCCGGTTCCTCCCCGTGGAGAATGGAATGATTGAGTAAAACGTTCTTGGGAAAGCTCCATCCTTGAGCTATTGCTAAACTAGACAAATCCCCCAAAAAAAGTTACAATTCCCTTGGGATAGATGTTGCACAAAAGTAGCAAATTTCCATAAAGTTTAATGAGTTATGGGTTTTGAGTTTTTGGTTATAAGTTTTAGGGGTCTTTTTTCCCAATAAATATCTTGTACCTGCCAAGCGATCAAAACTCAAAACTCCGTACTTGGCAAAAACATTCGATGTTCTGCCACTTCCGCAATGATAGTTTCATTTCTGATCCCAGTCTCAGCTATTCCCTTGATCTGACTCAGTTGTATCGCTCCTAATATACATCTGTGATCTTTTGAGGGTTTCTCCCATGAATGACCAAACTGATTACCTTTTATTTAACGATGCTCCTGTGGATTGTTTGCCCGCCCTAGGAGCGGAATTTGTCTTTATTCACGATATCCGAGGTCAATATTTATCGTTTTATTGGTCACACGCCGATACCGATAATCTTAGTCCTGAAAGGGTTGTAGGGCATCATCTGACGGATACATTTGGTCCGATTCCGGTAAAACCCTATTTAGATCGGGTAACGCGTGCATTGCAGTTTCTCATTCCTGAACGCTTTAGTTATCCGTTTTTCTATAAAGACCAATATTTTCCTTTAGATTTGATGATCACTCCGGTGATGACGGGTAGTGGTACGGCCTCGACAGTATTAGTCGTGGCAAGACATTTACCTCATAAACTCTCTCAATATGATGAGGGAATTGATCGGGCTACTGCTTATCCGGCACTTCCTTCTAATATGGATCTGCATCAAACAATGGTAAGTCGCATGGCAGGGCAAATGCGTCGCACTCTGGCTCCTACATCAGAATTGTATTACAAACTCTCTAGTCAAATTGCCCAGAAGATTCGCCGGACTCTTGATCTGGAAACGATCTGGCAACAAACTGTTAATAGTTTAGGGCAAGTTTTAGATGTCAGTCGTTGTTTTATCTGTCCTTATCAGTCTGAGCATAAGGAGGAAAATGAAGCAAATGACACAACGAATCGGTTGCTTGGGGAACAATCTATTAGTCTCACCAAGCTCAATGTAGTCGCGGAATATTGCCAAGATTCATATCCTCCGATGTTAGGTTTAGAGTTAACCCTTGAGGAGCAACCAGGTTGGAAAGAGGCTTTAATTAGTCTGGAACCGATCTTGGTGGAACGGACTTCGGCGGTTGATGATCCTTTCCCAGTACATTCAGTTTTGGTGGTAGCTACTACTTATCAAGATCAACCTAATGCTTTGATTGTTTTGCATCAGTGTGATGAGGTGAGACAATGGGGCGCGATCGAGTTGGAATTTGTGCGGGAATTGGCTTCTCAAGTGGGAACCGCGATCGCCCATGCAACTCTTTATCAAGAGTTAGAAAAAACTCGCGCGGAAACCGTCGCCCTGGCTAAGTTTAAAAGTCAATTTTTAGCCAGTACCTCTCAGGAACTTCGGACTCCCCTTAATGGCATTATTGGGTTTCTGAATTTGATGCTTGATGGTGTAATTGATGATCCTGATGAACAACACGAATTTCTCTTAGAAGCTTATCACTCATCCTTGCGTCTCTACCAGATCATTGAGGCTCTTTTATACATCGCGAAAATTGACGCGGGTAACTCCCCGTCCCTTAATTTAGCTCCTTTCAAGCTTAATGAAGTTCTGGATAATGTCGAAAATTTAACCAGAATTAAGGTTCAGGAAAAAAAATTGACCTGGCAAATCAATAAGCTTCCTACGGAAGATGAGGTTATTGTCTATGGGGATGATAAAGCTTTGCTAAATGTCCTATTAAATTTAGTGGGAAATGCCATTAATTTTACCAAAAAAGGGGGGATTGTTCTAACGGTTTCTCTGGAGAAAGAAAGAGCAGAAAATGTAGATCAAAAGTTTCCCAGAATGGTAAAGATTTCTATTTGTGATACGGGAATTGGCGTACCTTTGGAGAAACAACATAAGTTGTTTCAGCCTTTTTATCAAGTGAATGCTGAATCATCAAACAATCTTGTTAACCCCTGGGGACTCGGTTTAGGTTTGGCAATTTCCCAAAACTTGATTGAGGGGATGGGAGGAACACTGAATTTTTACAGTTTGGGAGAGGGACTGGGCTCGACGGTGACTTTGACAATGCCTCTTTATCAAGTGCCTGTGATGATTTCCCAACAGCAAGATGTCGATTTCTGGAATTTTTTAAATTTGCTGTGATAAAAAATTTTGCCCTTAATGAATAAACATTTTTGTGTGTGTGAAAATAGGGGAACTTTTGGGGACAAAGATAGTCATGTTGTTTCTATTTTTGATGTGAGATGGAACGTGATCGTGTCCCTTCTGAATCTCTATTATTGTTGATATCAATATTGGTATATACCCTTTCTCTGAAAGATAATATCTAATTTATTGCCTATTAAGATTCCCCTATTAAGATTTCCCTAAAACGAGAAAACTCTCTACCTCACAAGCATGAGAATTGCTATAATCTGCTGCATATAACTAAACTTAATCGAAAAATGTCGAATTTTGCCTTAACTATTGATTCTCCTCCAGAGGAACACCCCGCGGGTGGTTTAGAGCCTTCTCGCTTTGATTGCAATGAAGTTTGGTATCCTATTTCTTTTGTTGCCGATCTCGATCGCGCTATTCCCACTCGTTTCACCATATTAGGTCAAGATATAGTTATTTGGTGGGATAAAAATGGCTCTAGTTGGCGTGTTTTTAATGATCAATGTCCCCATCGTCTCGCGACTCTTTCCGAAGGCAGAATTAATGAAAATGGGTTATTAGAATGTCCTTATCATGGTTGGACGTTTTTAGGATCGGGAGAATGCGAGTACATTCCCCAACAACCACCAGAAGGAAACGCGGAAAAATCTCAACGGGCTTGTGTCAAATCCTATCCCATCGCGATCCGACAGGGATTATTATTTATTTACCCAGGTAAACCGGAAAATGCGGAATTAACTAAAATTCCCATTGTCGAACCCATTGAAGAAAATCCCGATGAATGGGTATGTTTGAATCTCGTGCGAGACTTGCCCTATGATGCTTTAACTTTAATGGAAAATCTCCTTGATCCGAGTCATCTTCCTTATACTCATCATAAAACTGTGGGAAATCGTGTCAATGCGGGACCTGTAGAATTAGATATCATTGAGTCAAACCGTCAAGGGTTTAAAGGTTTTTGGAAAGAAGGGCCAAGAAAGGGAACTTTAGGTAGTCAAGAAACTATTTTTATCGCGCCCGGTTTGATGTGGCATGATATTATTTCTAATAAATCGCGCAGAAGTTTAACGGTTGCTTATGCTACTCCTATTCGTAAGGGGGAATGTCGTTTATTTGCCCGTTTTCCTTTTAAGTTTCCTTCTAAGTTGACTTCTTTTATAATGAAATCAACACCGACTTGGTATATACATCTGGGACAAAATGGTGTATTGGAAGATGATCAAATTTTCTTGCATTATCAAGAGCGTTATTTGGAAGCAATGGGAGGGAGTGCTAATTTTTCTAAGGCGTTTTATCTGCCGACTAAGGCTGATCGTTTTGTGATTCAGTTACATCAATGGATTAATCTCTATAATGGGCAACCTTTTCTGGGTGAAAAATTCTCTCCTCCTTTATCTAAAGAGATTCTTTTAGAGAGATATCACTCTCATACGAAACATTGTGCTAGTTGTCGTGGCGCGTTAGTTACTATTAAAAAACTGAAAATGGCTGTGGTGGTAATTGACGCGATCGCGGGATTGCTCTTACCATATTTAACGTTTTTTGTCAAGTCTAATTTGATATTAGGGGGAAGTATTTTAGGCGCGATCGTGGTAATTTCAGGAATAACATGGTTAAAATTAAATAACCTAGAAAAACAATTTTATCAAGGTCGAGAAATACCCCCTCGCAACTTCCCAGAAAAAGCCTAGGTTATACCAATTCCGCAGGGACACGGCACTGCCGTGTCCCTACCGTGGTATAATTTTTAACAAATGGTATTAAATACCAAATCTCAGAAACAAAGTTTCACATTTTCCCCCCTTAAGGTGATGGTGAAGAAGTCGATGATGGGGATACAGATGGGGATGGGGAACCCATTGCAGGAGTAGTTTGACTACAAACTTTACTATCATAAGGAAAAGCTATCACTACTTGATAAAGTTTCGCTTTTTCCGTGGCGGGAAAATCAAGTTTTTTCACCTGATCTAAAGCAGATTTATCAAGAATAGACAAGCCCGTTTTCACGATCCATTCCGGCTCCGCGGCAATTTTACCATCGGGTTTTACCACAACACCGATAACCCCTTGTCCCGTTAATTTATTAGGGCAAGCTTCTTGGGGATAAGTAGTAGCACCTCGTAGGGGAGATGTCATTTCTAAACCCGGATAAACCCCTTTGTATTTGTTAAACATGGACTGATAAACAGTTACCGCATCAATATTAGCTTGTTGTTGCGGTGAAACAGTCCCCGGTGTAGGAGGGTTACTACTACAAGCATTGCTATCATATTGAAAATCCATGACAACTTGATAAAATTTCGCTTTTTCCGTGGTGGGAAAATTAAGTTTTTTCACTTGATCTAAACCCGATTTATCCAGAATTGGCGAATCCGTTTTCTTGATCCATTCCGGTTCGGCAGCAATTTTGCCATCGGGTTTTACCACAACACCAATAACACCTTTTCCTGTTAATTTATTAGGGCAAGCCTCTTTGGGATAAATAGTAACACCTCGTTGGGGAGATGTCGTTTCTAAACCCGGATAAACTCCTTTGTATTTGTTAAACATGGACAGATAATCATTTCCGACATCAATATTAGCCTGTTGTTCCGGTGAAATCGTTCCCGGTTTAGGAGTAGAGTTAATCGGATTATTCTTTTTGTTATGAGCCTCGAAAATTTTATCCGCGGTAAACACATCTTGGGAAAATTTAGGAGTTACTATGAGGCGATTATTATCTTGATTCGATCCATTATTAGTTGTGGGATCGGAAGGAGGTGTTGGTATTTGAGACGGTGGAGGAGTTGGTATTTGAGTGAGTGGAGGTGTTAGTCTTGTGTTATCTCTCGGGATAAAATCTTCGGGCCGAGGTGCTCGAAATTGAGGCTCTTTTATCAAACTCTTTAATATTTCTTCACTTCTTTTCCCATCATTAGAAGGAAAAGAGGAAGGGGGAGGTACAATGGTTCTGGGAATTGATGTAATTGGATCTCTAACGGGCAAACGTTCCCCTATCTGTGGTAAATTTCCCGTCATCGGAACTCGGGGTTGAGAGGGTAATTCCATCGAAGAAGGTGGTGGAGGTGGAATTAAATTCGCGATAGATGGGGCAGGTTCAACCGGAATTGATGATAATAAATTAGGGTTAGCCGGACCGGGTGTAAAGGAAAAGTTGAACGATGATTTAGGAGACACTTCTTGGGGTAAACGTCTCGCTTCATCGGGGGTTAATTGTACAACTTTGACAGGTTTTTGAAGGTTTACGGGGTCTGCATACAAACGCCAATAGGGTAAACTAAGGGCTAAAACGCCATGTAATACAGTGGATACTCCGATCGCCCATAGGGGTGAAATTAAGGGGTTTTCTATTTTTATTTCTAGTTCTGACATAACATTAAAGTTTACAAATTACTTGTTTTTTATTCCTGGTGTTGATATTTTTGATATCTTCTATAATACTAGGTTTTTTTGTCAATCCAGGGAGTTAATTTGGGATAGGTAGGTTGGGTTGACATTTTGATATCTTCTATAGATGAGAGTTTTTTTTATCAACTCAACCTAGTTAAGTATTCAGTGACTTGAATGTGCATTAAGGAAAAATAGGGTAATTTTAATGCTCGTCGATCGCGTCACCCTTGAGCAATAAATTGGGTAAGTTGAGTCACGCATTGTACAATTACAGTATAACGCGGGTGAAATTACCAAACAGCGCGATCGCAGGGGGTATCCCCAAGGCTCCCGCAGCCCATAAGAGGCTTGCACCGTCAATAATTCCAGATCGGGGGGACTCACACTAAGGCAGTATAAAGTGCCCAGTTGCACAAGTGTTGAGCATTTTAGATTAGAGCTTTACCATTTTAGATGAAGGCAGTCCCTTCTATCTCGATTAAATTTAAAGGATAAATCAGGGCCCCATTCGCGATCGCGTTACAAATATCCCAGACTTCGATACCTCGTAAAGATAAGCCCTTTAACTCGGACAATAAAAACCATTTAGCGCCCAAGGAGTGTTGATCAGGAGTCATTTTCGGGGGGACATCATCCAAAGGAGTCGCGACAAAGATGACGCGGAGACGAGTCCCCGATGACATAGGAGTATGTTCGATTCTGAGTATCCCCTCTAAACCGACTCTGATACCCGCTTCTTCCAAAGTTTCCCGTTTTGCCGCGTCTCGAAACGTCTCACCGACTTCTACTCTTCCCCCAGGAAAATACCAATGACTATTTTGAAGTTCCTGCACTAAAAGAAACCGATTTCCCAAACGTACCACAACTATGGCAAAATACCAACTGGGGATGGGCGATCGCGCCATAAAAATTACCTCAGATATTCCATTCTTATTTAAACACTTGGCTCTCAAATTGACAATGCCATTACCAGCCGTTATTTTACCTGTTTTTTTGCCGTGTATTCCTAAGTCATTATAACAAAATGCCCGCGATAGAAGCCGTCAGAAAACACGCGAAAGAACGCGTGATCATCGCTTTTATTCCTAAACGGGCTGCGTCTCCTGAAGAAAACGAGACGCGATCGCTTGCTGAGTGGATGCGAGGGAAGAGGCGATCGGGTCTTTTTTTCAACTGCTCCTAAAAACAGATAAAAAACAGGGATAAAACGCGTCTTCTTTTATTCTTCCTTAGTGTCTTAGTGCCTTCGTGTTTCACTCTCTTTTCTCCCACGGTAAAAGAGCGCGATGAACCTTCTGTTGTGAGGATGCTAGAGGAGACGCGATCGTGCCTAAGAGAAACAGGGTTTTTGATGCAAAATACTTCGTTAAAACTCTCAATAAAGGTAAAAAAAACGGTTTCTTTGGTGCAGCACCTAAGTCCTGTTTTTGTGCAATTGGGGATGGTAGGGGAGACGCAATCGTGCCTAAGAGAAACCCGGTTTTTGATGCAAAATACTTCGTTAAAACTCTGAATAAAGGTAAAAAAACCGGTTTCTTTGGTGCAGTGCCTAAGTCCTGAGAAACCGGGTTTTTGATGCAAAATAGTTCGTTAAAACTCTCAATAAAGGTAAAAACCCGGTTTCTTTGGTGCAGTGCCTAAGTCCTGTTTTTCTGTTACAGGGGATGGTAGAGGAAACGCGATCGGGCTTTAATTACCAACAAGGAGCACCTGCATGGATAATAAGTTATAATCGGTAAGGGATTAAAGTGCGAAATCTAGCCATGAAAAGCTTATCCTTCCGTTGCCAGTCATCCTTAATTACGAATTTTAACTGAAGGAATCGCACAACTAGAAATATAATTATCTTGAGAAAGCTATGACTACCCTAATTCAAAACCCAACGGAAAACCTGACGGCAAACCAAGAGGAAAACCCCCCCGATAAAAAAATCTGGACTGATGCCGAATTTATGGCACTCAATCGAGATGGACACCGATATGAAATTGTAAATGGAGAACTAATTGATATGGGAAATTCAGGAGCAAAACACGGTTATATTGCCGTTATTTTGAGTGCGGCTTTGTTTAACTGCGTATCAACGCGAAAATTAGGGGCAATCTTCGACTCTAGCACGGCTTTTAAGATGAAATCAGGAAATAAACGATCGCCCGATATTTCTTTTATGGCCAAGGAACGTTTGCAAGGGTTAGATGATCTCCCTGATGGTTTCCTAGAAGGTGCGCCGGATCTTGCTGTAGAAATTTTATCTCCTAGTAATACAGTGGAAGAAATTCACAACAAACTTGTGGAATATTTCGAGAATGGCTCGCGTTTAGTTTGGGTGATTCATCCTAAAGAAAAGTATGTTTTGGTGTATCGATCAGCCCAGCAACCCGATCGTTTGCTTAAGTCAACTGACTCCCTCAATGGTGAAGAGATTGTCCCTGATTTTACTCTGCCGATTGCCGATTTATTTCAAAAACTTGCTTTTTAATGAAAGCCCGATCGCGCTTCTTCTGGCACAGAGGATGGTAGAAGAGACGCGATCGCCTACGGCACTCTACGCGTTTAGGAGTAAAGATTGAAAAATAAAAACTGTTATTTAGGGAAAAATCCATAGTTCTTTATCCCAAAGTATGATAGAGTTAATTAATCATAAAATCCTTAAATAGCTATGACACTTGAAAATCTTGAAGCTGAGGTTTTTGCACTTCCAAAGGACTCTCAATCCGCGCTACGATCGCGACTCCTAGAACACTTGGAACAAAGTAGTGAAATCGATCCAGAAGTTGTATCTGTCTGGAGTGAGGAAGCTGAAAGGCGCGAGGTGACAATCAATATCCGACTGAATAAATTTATCGAGGCAGTTGTCAGATCATGGTGACAGTATCAATCAAAGACGAATATGTGGAAGTGTTGAGTGCTTTGGGCGATTTACAGGCGGCTATGGATTTGGCACTTCAACGCTATACCATTGAGCAGATTACAGGGAAAATTGCTGAACTTCGACAAAGAAATGCTCAGTATCAGGCTAAATATGGGATGGATTATCTCGCTTTTAATCAGCTAGTTTCTGAAGATGAAGTTTTTATCATAAACCTGGAATTGAAGGTTAATAATTTGTGGGAGATTGACTTGGCAGATTGGGAATTTTGTCATAAGGGGATAGAAGATTGGACGCGAAAGTTACAGAATATTTTACTGATGTAATTGCCCTTGCTCAAGCTACTTTTGAAGGGGTAAAGTATGTTAATGATATGACACCCTTAAGGGCTATTTTGCGGATTGAGGCTAAATATGGGATTTATCGGGTGTTGATAACAGAGTTATTCAGCGATGAAGTACGAAAATATCGCTATTATGTTTTAGAGGGCGATCGCGTAGAAGCAGGTTTTGACAATAGCCCCGATCCCCGTGCTATTCGGCTCAAGTATGGTAGGATTGGGGAAGAATATGCCGGTGAAAATGTTCCTCACTTGCATTTGGACAATAAAAATCGCTTAGTTTTAACGAAAGAAATGATATTTACTGATTTTCTTGATTGGTTGAAAACAAATATTTCAGATTGAACCCGCTCGCTCTGAAATCATGGTTATTGCAAACAAGTGAAATTATGTATGATAGAGTTAATGTATCATCAAATCCTTAAATACTATGACCATTGAAAATCTTGAAGCTGAATTTATGGCATTGCCAAGGGACTCTCAAGCAATACTGCCATCGCGACTCCTAAGACACTTGAGACAAATTAGTGAAAGAAATAGAAATAACTTCTAGGAAGCTATAAAATGACAACCCAATCCAACGAAAAAGCAGAGATTATCCGTACAGAAAGAGGATTAAGCATCGGGGGGACACGGATCACAATCTACGACATCATGGACTATGTGACGGCTCAATATCCGCCGAAGTTTATCAGGGGATTGTTTGATCTGACAGAGGCACAAATTAACGCGGCTTTAGCTTATATTGAGGCCAATCGTGCTGAGGTTGAAGTTGAGTATCAAGAGGTGCTTAAGGACGCGGAAGAATTGCGACTGTATTATGAAGAAAAAAATCGCGATCTCATTGCTAGAATTGCCGCTCAACCACCCAAACCAGGGGAAGAAGCTATTAGAGCAAAACTTCAAGCAGCCAAGGCAAAACGTGAGGCTAAACCATGATTTTTTTGATCGATACATTGAAGGTCAAGCAACATGGCTGTGGGGGACTATTCTCGCTGGTAAACAATTATCCGAATCAAGTAATTTTCAAAGGATCGCCCTTCTTCTGCTACCGGGATGGGAGGGGAAGGGCGATCGCTATTTGAAAAAAATCCTCTTTTATTTCGTTTCTAAGTTTTACCCAGAAACGCCAATCTCTTACTTGCTAAAAACCTACGAAGTATATTTGTTAGGATAAGTAGGCACGCCATTAGGATTCTTGAGCAAGACATCTGGATCTGAGAAAGAACTTGGTAGGCTTTCAGTCCAATAATTTCCCGATTTGTTACTAAAACCACCAGCAGGAATATAACTGGGAGTTTTTTCTACAGAATAGTGTAGATGACGGCCAAAGGAGTAACCAGTATTCCCGCTTTGAGCAATTGGCTGATTTTGACTTACATAATCGCCTACATTTGGCAGTACACTATTATATTAGACCTCTTGCGAAAGTGCGAACAAAAATGTGATACAATGAAAAATAACT
>JBBITB010000045.1:0-47208 GCA_037440985.1 Microcoleaceae cyanobacterium bin_387 | reverse complement strand
GGATGCCGTGGCGGCAGCGGCGGCAGCGGCGGCGGCAGCGGCGGCAGCAGCGGCGGCATCGGCAGCGGCGGCATCGGCAGCGGCGGCAACGGCGGCGGCGGTGCAGGGATGGGAGGCGCTATCTTCATCCGCAGTGGCACACTAGATATTACCGATGGTTCTGGCTTTACTAATAATGTGGCAATTCCTGGCTCTGGTGCACAAGGGTTTGGTGGAGCCATCTTTGCCCTCACCCAAGCCACGATAGATGCTCAGAAGAAAATTAATGACCAAGGCTTACCTGATAAACCCCCCGTGATTAATATCAGTAGCGATACCACATTCACAGGTAACTTAGCCAAAAATGCAGCCACCAAGACCCAACAAGTGACGGGGACTGACCTGAATACCGATGCGGTGTTTGGGAGTACCAGTTCTATTAAAAACGAGAACAGAACCGCTCAAAGTTTGACAAAGACTGATGATGCGGTGATCTTGACCGTTCAAGATGGACCCATTGTAGGGGGTAAGGTCTTCTTTGATGGGAATGGTAATGGGATTCAAGACAGTGACGAACCAACTGGGACAACCAATGGAAAGGGTCAAGTGAGCCTCCAGAATCCCATGAGCTTTGATAAAAATGGCAATGGTGTTTTAGACCCCGAAGAAGGTCAATATGTGATGACAGGGGGGACGGACGCGATTACCGGACAAGCCTTTACCGGGGTACTCAAAGCCCTTCCGGAGTCGGTGATGGTGACACCTCTGACCACCCTCACAGTCAATCTTGTAGAACAGGGGATGACTCCCGACGCAGCCCAAACTCAGGTCAAAACCTCCCTGGGACTCCCCAGCACTATTGATTTAGCGACCTTTGATCCCATTACGGCGGCTCAAGAGGGTTCTCCTGACGGATTAGCCGTGTTAGCAGCCCAGGTCGCCATTCAAGACACCATCAGTCAATTGAGTCAGGTCATTCAAATCATCACTCCTAGTCTCAAGGGTGATACTCAACCCCTAGAGAATAATTTGATAAAGGGTTTAGCATTGCAACTCCAAAAAGGTTCAATTAATCTTAAGGATGGGGTTCAAATAGAGAGTGTTTTAAATCCATACACCAATCAAATTAATCCCACCAATTTAAACAATGGAGTTGATGTAAAAACGATTACTCAAGGACAGGAGATTTCTCAAGTTGTCGCTCAATTATCCCAAGTGATTGCGGCGAGTAATGGAGTGATTTTTGACGCTCCTAATTTAGAGAAATTATTCAAAGCTCAAAAGGTCATTCAAACCACTACCCTAGATGATTTAGTCGCCACTTTTAGTGGTCAAAAATCCTTTAGTGAATTGGTAGCAAATAATACTCGTGAAGCTTTATCAGGAAAAGTTGAGGCTATTACTCTTGATCCTTCTGTCGTTTCTTCTCCGGATCTTCTGTTCGGATTAAATCAGTTAGAAGTCACTGTCAATAACAGTTACACTAGCCCCCTTTTGAGTAACAATTCATCCCCTAATCTTTTCCTCGGAAATGAGCTTCCTAATACTCTGTCAGGAAGTCTAGGAGATGATACGCTCTTTGGCAAAGAAGCGAATGATTTACTCCTAGGAAATGAAGGGAAAGATGTCATTAATGGTAATGAGGGCAATGATACTCTTAATGGGGGCAATGATAATGATTTTGCGCGTGGGGGTAAAGGGAATGACTCGATTTATGGAGGTCTGGGAGATGATACCCTATCAGGAAATCAGGGAGATGATACGATTTTTGGTGGGGGTAATAATGACATTTTACTAGGGAATAATGGGAAGGATCTTTTGAGTGGAGAGGAGGGTCAAGATACCCTTTTAGGAGGTCAAGAAAATGATCTTTTACAGGGAGGAAATGGCGATGATCTTCTCTATGGAGGTCTGGGTGATGATACCCTCATAGGGGGTGCTGGTAATGACAGTTTTGTGATAGCCCCTAATCAGGGGACTCTCCCTGATATCATCACGGATTTTACTGTCGGTCAAGATTTATTAGGATTAACTAATAATCTAACTTTTGCCGATTTAATGATTACCCAAGGAACGGGAGAACAAGCCGGAAATACCCTCATTCGGGTGACAAATACCAATCAATTATTAGTCTCTCTCACGGGAGTTTCTGCTAATTTGATTCAAAGGAGTTCCTTCTTGTAAGCGATGAGTTATAGGAAACTGGGTTTCTTTCCATAAAACCCAGTTTCTCACCTCAAATCTATTAATTTTCGTTACATTGTAGTTGGAGTTTAAGCAAGATTTATGATCAATCATAACTTGGTGTATTTAACTGGACTTCCCGTTGCGGGAGTAAATTTTATCAGTCAAGTGTTAGGTCAACATCCTGACATTTACAGTAATTCCTTACGTTCCCCTTTATGTGATTTTCTGGTAAATTTCCGCACCTTAAGCAGCACCCACCCTTTCATGATCAATCATTTGAATCAAGAATTTAACCTAACAGTGGAGCGTTCAAAATCTGCTATGATTGGGTTTATAAATGGTTGGTTTGAACAGATTTCTCAACCTTGGATTGTTGATATTCATCCCCAGTGGTTACAACATCTGGAATTAATTCACTGGCTGCAACCGGATTGTAAAATGGTTATTTGTGTACGAGAATTGGGTCAACTTTGTGGCGCGATTGAACAGCAACATCAAAAAAATCTCCTCTTGGATTTTCCCGACAAATTAGCGGATCTTTCGAGAGCCGATCGCGCTACACAATTATTTTCACCTCAAGGGGTTGTCGGTTCATTTCTCAACTCTTTAGAGAAACTCCAAGACTTAGATGAAACTTTACAACAAAAAAAATTTTACGTTGTCTATGAGCATTTAATGAGTAACCCGAAGGAAGTTTTAACGGAATTACTCCACTGGTTAAATCTTCCACCCATTACGCCAGATTGCACTAAAATCAATACAGGATTAATTCCTTATACAGAATCCTTTGGTAAATATGTAGAAGAACCCTATCAGGTTGGTAAACCTTTAGTTTATTATACCCTCCCTGAACGTTTTGAGGTGACAATTCAACAGAATTTCTCTTGGTTTTATCAGATTTTTTATCCGGGTCGATTGTAATCTCAGGAATTACGCGGATACGCATTTTTAGCTATAAAAGTAGGTTGGGTTGAATAAAATGAAACCCAACCCTAGTGGCGAAATCACCGGAAAGACCTATAATTCTGTTCATAAGAATAAGGGTTTGAACCCATTATGCAAGAGGTCTCTTGTGAAAAAATTGGGTGTTGGGTTGCGCTTCGCTTTACCAAACCTACGATCTAAATTATCGTTTTTTTTGATAAAATTATGACTCTTAATCGTCTAATTCTCCATCAAGGTCATTCCATTACATTAATCAGAACCAGCCCTGATGATGCTGAATTTCTCTTTGAAAAAATGTACTCCAACTATGAGTTTATGCGTCTGTTTCGTCTCAATGATAAAGCGGAAACGGTGGAACAAGTAAGGGAAAGATTAATAGCTCGATCGCGTTCCACCCCTGCGGAAACAGGTTATCTGGAATGCTTGATAGTTCATAAAACTCATGGCGCGATCGGGATCATTGGTGCTGCTGACTATAGCTCTTTTCATCAAAGAGCCGAATCACTCACAGGGATTTTTGATAAACAACACCGTTCCATTTCCTATGGAGTTGAAAGTCTTTTATTAATGGGTGACTTGATTTTTAATGCTTACCATCTGCATCGTTTTTATGCTTATTGTTATGGTTATAATCGTCCGGCTCAAGCAGCTATGTCAGCAGGAGGATTTGAAATAGAAGGGATTATGAAAGAGCATTTATACGATCCCGTAAGTAAACAATATGTTGATATGAACATCTATGCCATCAATGAAGCTCAACTACGCCAAAATCCTCTGATTGCTCGTTTATCTAAACGATTGATTGGCCGTGATATTACCCAACCTTTGACGGCTCCCCTTCCTCCCCCCGATGAGTCCAAAATTCCGGCTACTTTATACCCTTCTCAAAAACCACCTGCTTTTGTGAAATCAGGAGTGCTCAGTAGGAAAAATTAATTGTATAGCAGTCGCCCGGATAGTTAGGACAATTTGGCATCGCGGTTGCGCTGCGAGTTTATAAATATCTAGCCTGGGTATATTTACAGCATTTCCCGCGGTTATGAAACACGGTAGGGACACGGCATTGCCCATTGGTGTCAACTTAACGTCAAACCTAGTGCCAGCTTACAGTCTGGGGATTAGCCCCTCGATCCCCCCTAACCCCCCTTAATAAGGGGGGGACAAGAGTATTCAAAGTCCCCCTTTTTAAGGGGGATTTAGGGGGATCGAGACTCGACGACAAGCGACATTTATTATCGGGACTTAGACAAGTTTGTGCGGTTAATAGGGTTGAAACCCTTGCTAGGCAAGGAAAATACGTCAAAAGGGTAAAACGACCTCGAACCTATACCTATCAATGGTTTAACTGTTTTCGAGGTAAAGCTGATGCTACAAAAGGCTTTCAGCCCTTTTTTTCGTAGTTTTTTGTCTAAGTCCCGTTATGGGTTTCAGTCTTAAATTGACACCAATGGGCATTGCCGTGTCCCTACCGGGATTGAACGATAAGTTGGTGTACCTCATAAGCGTGGTTTCCGCTGTATTTGTTGGCGAAAGATCCCCACCCCCATAGAGGGTTTGTAGATACTGTCTTGACAAGTCAAGACAGTATCTACAGAGATCGATGATCGCGATCGCGCCCTCTACCCCTCAGTCCCCCTCAGATCAAAAAAGCTTAACAAAAATTTATTTGACAAAAGACACACTTATAGTCGATAATCAAGGATCGTGTCAAGTCAGGTGTACGCCAAAGCTCGGAAAGCCTTAAAGAGAAGGAGCAATCGCACCATCTCCAAAGACAAAACCCAACCGGACGCGTAAAACCTCTCCCAAGTTGTCAACTTTTGTAGTTATCGAGAAATACCCTTGGCTAACGTAGTTGTGATTGGTGCCCAGTGGGGCGATGAAGGAAAAGGTAAAATTACCGATTTACTCAGTAAATCCGCAGATGTCGTGGTTCGTTACCAGGGCGGTGTCAATGCAGGCCACACCGTCGTTGTTAATGACCAAGTTTTTAAATTACACCTGATTCCTTCTGGTATTCTCTATCCCGATAAGGAATGTATTATCGGCGCGGGTACCGTCATTGACCCCAAGATATTAATTGAAGAACTTGATCAACTCGAGGCGCTGAATATCTCAACCTCTAAGTTGATGGTATCTCAGACCGCGCATATTACGATGCCTTACCATCGCCTTATTGATCAGGCTTCAGAGGAAAAACGAGGTAATCATAAAATTGGTACAACGGGACGAGGTATTGGCCCGACTTACGCGGATAAGTCCGAACGCACGGGTATTCGTGTTTTGGATCTGATGGATACGGAAGGGTTACGCAAACAATTAACCTGGACGATTAATTATAAAAATACCCTTCTGGAAAAGCTTTATGATTTGCCGCCCCTTGATCCAGAAGTTGTCATTGATGAATATTTAGGTTACGCGCAAAGATTACGCCCTCATGTTGTAGATAGTTCTCTGAAGATTTATCAGGCTTACCAACAACGCCGTAATATTTTATTTGAAGGGGCCCAAGGGACTCTTTTAGATTTAGATCATGGCACTTATCCCTATGTGACTTCTTCTAATCCAGTCGCGGGGGGAGCCTGTGTGGGCGCGGGTGTTGGTCCGACGATGATTGATCGCGTGATTGGGGTCGCGAAGGCCTATACCACTCGCGTAGGAGAGGGACCATTTCCGACGGAAATGGTAGAAGGGATTGGACAAGTTTTGTGCGATCGCGGTGCGGAATTTGGTACGACAACGGGCCGAAAACGTCGTTGTGGTTGGTTTGACGCGGTGATCGGCCGTTATGCGGTAAGAATAAATGGTTTAGATTGTCTGGCAATTACTAAGTTAGATGTCTTAGATGGCTTAGACGAAATTAAAGTTTGTGTCGCGTATGAAGTGGATGGGGAAAGATGCGAAGATTTCCCTAATAGTTCCCGTGTCTTTGCACGATGTCAACCGATTTATAAGACAGTACCGGGTTGGAAAGATTCAACGGAAAACTGTCGCACTTTGGAAGATTTACCCAAAGAAGCCTTAAATTATCTCAAGTTTTTGGCGGAGTTAATGGAAGTCCCGATCGTGATCGTTTCGATTGGTGCAAGTCGAGATCAAACCATCATCGTAGAAGATCCCATTCATGGGCCAAAACGCGCATTATTATATCCCGACGGCACTTCCATTTCGACCAACGTTTAACCAAAAGTTTCTCATAACCCCTTGAGGTTACGAGAAACTTTTTCTGAGTTAGAATGCAGGCCGTATCGAGATGTCAAGCCTTTGATACAATGTTAAAGCAATAAGTTGAAATAAAGAATATGGAACTCACAGTCGAATGTCAAAAGCGCCCAGAAGGCAGCAAACCCAACGCACTACGCCGCTCTGGATTAATTCCCGCGGTACTCTATGGCCATAATGGGGCAGAGTCTTTATCTCTCACCATCAACGCGAAAAGCGCAGAAACGCTCCTCAAAAGTCACGCGCTCAACAGCATCCTGATTCAACTTAACATTCCTGAGTTATCTTGGAGCGGCAAAACCCTCTTAAGAGAAGTTCAACGTCATCCTTGGAAAGGAAACACCTATCACCTCAGCTTTTTCGCAGTAGGATCTCATGGTTCGATCGACGTAGAAGTTCCCTTACATTTTGTAGGAGAGGCGGTGGGCGTTAAAATGGAAGGAGGAATCCTTGACACCGTACTTACCCAATTAAAAATTAGTTGTCCTCCCGACAGTATCCCTGAATTCATTAATGTCGATGTCTCTGGATTACATTTAGGGCAAGCATTACATATTAATGAGCTTAATTTACCCTCCGGTGTCACAGCCAGTGGCGAAGCCAATCAAGTTGTCGTTTCGATTTTATCTCCTCAAGGTGGTAGCGAAGGTTCCGAGGAAGGTTAAAAATTTAAGTAGATGGGGTTGATGGGAGAATTGCCTTATGGAGCCTACATAAGACATCTCCCATAACTATTGTGGCGCAGGCATCTTGCCTGCGATTGACATGATTTTCCGAAGATGCAGCGGAAACCGCGGTTATGAGGTGCACTTATCGTTCAATCCTCCTAGGGACACGGCAATGCCGTGTCCCTACCGTGTTTCATAACCGCGGGAAATCCTGTATCTATAGAGCATTTCTCCCTTGGCTTTGGCATAAGTTGACCGATATACAATCCTAGCATTATTACTTCTATAGCAATTCCATAGGAGATGTAAATGTGGAAGGGGCTCTGATCCCGTCACAGGCAAGATGCCTGTGCCACAAGTTTTACTTCTGAAAGGTCCAACACTATAGATCACTATCACATTTTTTATTGAATAGGTCTTCTCATCACTAGAGAAGACCTATTTTTTTGTCAAACTGGCCCTATATGCTGATCCCTTGACATCCTCCCCGCTCTAAAGAGACGGGGATTCTTAGCAAGCGAACAGGGTTAACTGAACTACTTCTACTTGGGTTGACGGCTCAACGGGGACAGCCTCTACTGAGGTCTTACACTCCCTCCCCGTCCATTTAGAGTCGTGGATATGCCCTACCCCGACTTTCTGAATATTTTTGGCCGCGTTTCCATCCCTGTCATGATGAGTTCCACAGTTGAGACAAACAAGTTCCCTCACGGATAAATCCAATTTGCCCCACTGGTAGCCACACTCAGAACAGACTTGGCTAGTTGGTTCCCATCTGCTGATGACCACAAACTCCCTGCCTAACTTGGTTGATTTATTTTCAACTAGGGTTCTAAATTCTCTCCATCCGGCTTGGCTAATAGCCCGTGAGAGTTTACGATTTTTCACCATCCCAGAAACATTCAAATCTTCTAGAGCAATCACTTGGTTATCGTTAACCACTCTAGTTGACAGTTTGTGAAGGAAATCTTTACGGGTGTCCTGTTCCTTGGCTTTTAGCTTTGCTACCTTAAGTCGCATTACTTCCCGCCGTTTAGAACCCTTAACCCGCTTGGCTAATCGTCTTTGGAATCTCCGAATCTTTTTATCTAACTTGGAATAATCAGGGCTATCAACTTTCTCTCCTGTACTCAGGACAGCAAAGGTTTTAATTCCCAAATCGATACCTACCGAGGGGTTAATGGCAGGTTTAATTTCTGGGATGACTTCTACTACAAAGCTCAGAAAATAGCGGTTAGCTCTATCCTTGATTACAGTTACCGAGCTAGGTTCAGCAGGCAGGGGACGTGACCAAAGGGTTTTAAGATTACCTATTTTGGCTAGATAGACTTTATTCCCTTTAATCTTAAATCCGCCCCTTGTAAACCTAGCTGATTGCCGATTATCCTTTTTCTTAAACTTAGGAGAGCCTACTTTTTGTCCTTTCCTCTTGCCCTTGAGGGAATCAAAAAAGTTTTTGTATGCCACTCCTAAATCGGCGATGGATTGTTGCAAGGGAATAGCAGATACTTTACCTAACCACGCCCTTTCCTTTAGGTGTTTAGCTTGGGTGATGCAAATCTTTTGGAGGTCGCCATTTTTAGGTAGCTCCTCTGATTGCTTGCACAATCCTAGGGCATCATTCCACACCACTCGAACACAACCAAAGAGTCTAGCTAAACTCCTTTGCTGTTGGTCTATGGGATAGATTCGATACTGATAACGGCTTTTCATGCTATTATTGTACAGCAAATAACCGGATAATTCCATGAAAAAAAGGCTAGATTTTAGGATCGAAGAGTTTGAAATGGAAATACTTGAGGAGTATTGCTTCTCAGTAGGCAGAACTAAAACTGATGTGCTGAGAGAGCTAATTAGGGGCTTGAAGCTGAAGAAAAAGCCGTCCTGAAGGACGGGGCTTTAGACCCATCTTTTCGGTAAAAGTTTTCAGCCGGTTTTTCCCCCCAAAGCAGAAACGGAAAACCTTACCCCATCAAGCCCGTGACGATTTCTCCCCCGATGAAGCATGGCAGTTACATCGCGCTGGTAGTTGTCCAGAGAGCGAGAGTTTGCCCCCCAGGATTTCCCGTGACGGAAAAAAAATCGCCTCTAACTCGAAAAAATCAGAAAAGGGGTTGCCCAAGCGTCTTTAAAGTAAGGAAAGCTCAACAAAAATGAGACAACGGCAAAAAACTATGACATCAATTCAAGAAACAGCCGAAGCAAAAAGATTAGCAGAAGATCGCGAGAAGACAAAATATTGGAAGCGTTGGGGTTCCTATTTGAGCGATCGCCAGTGGGGGACGGTGCGGGAAGATTACAGCGCCGACGGTTCAGCTTGGGACTATTTTACCCACGATCAAGCACGTTCTCGCACCTATCGTTGGGGTGAGGATGGCATAGCTGGGATTTCGGATAATCACCAGCATATTTGTTTCGGGCTCGCGCTGTGGAATAAAAAAGATCCCATCATCAAAGAAAGACTGTTTGGCGTGACAGGTAGCGAAGGCAATCACGGGGAAGATGTCAAAGAATATTACTTTTATACAGACAATACACCCACTCACTCTTACATGAGTTGTCTGTATAAATACCCGCAAAAAGAGTTCCCCTATGAATGGTTAGTTAACGAGAATAAACACCGGAAATCGACCAATCCAAGCGCGCCGGAATTCGAGCTAATTGATACTGGGATTTTTAATGACAATCGCTACTTTGATGTTTCAGTAGAGTACGCAAAAAATTCCCCAGAAGATATTCTGATCAAAATTTCTGTGAGTAATCGGGGCAAAGAAACCGCGACACTAAGTCTTTTACCGACACTTTGGTTCCGAAATACTTGGTCTTGGGGTTCTCCCGATGAGAAAAAAGAAAATAAATCATTAAAGACAATTAAATCGGAACCGAACTTAAGCGTAATAGAAGTTTTGTGTAACGATGGAAAATTAGGAAAAAGATGGCTGTATTGCGAAGCACCGAAAGAACTACTCTACACAGAGAACGAAACAAATAAAGAAAGATTTGGCTGGGGTCAAAATTCCTCCTATGTCAAAGATGGAATCAACGATTATATTGTACATGGTAACGAAAAGAGCGTAAATCCCAATCAAGTAGGAACAAAAGCCTCCGCCCATTACGATTTAAGCGTGGCTCCTGGGGAAACAAAAGTTGTGCGCCTGCGCCTGAGTGATCTAGCCAATTTAGATGCCCCCTTCGGGAGTGAATTTGATAATACCTTCCGCCAGCGACAGCAGGAAGCCGATGAATTTTATCAGGCAGTTTGTCCCTATCCCATTTCCGATGATATGCGTTCCGTGCAGCGACAAGCCTTCGCGGGGATGTTGTGGAGCAAGCAATTTTATCTGTATGTAGTATCGGACTGGGTTAATGGAGATCCCAATCAACCACCACCAGCAGAAAAGCGTAAAGGGGGCAGAAACAACCAGTGGACTCATTTATTTAATGAGGATATTATCTCAATGCCCGATAAATGGGAATATCCTTGGTTTGCGGCTTGGGATTTGGCTTTTCATACAATACCTTTTGCGCTGATAGATCCTGATTTTGCCAAGAAGCAATTATATCTATTCACACTGGAATGGTATATGCACCCTAACGGTCAAATGGCCGCGTATGAGTGGAATTTTAGTGATGTAAATCCACCCGTTCACGCTTGGGCAGCATGGCGCGTTTACAAAATAGAAGAAAAGATGTACGGTCAATCCGATACAAATTTTCTGGAAGTGGTTTTCCAAAAGTTATGCCTTTACTTCACATGGTGGGTAAACCGTAAGGATTCTTCCGGTAAAAATATCTTCCAAGGTGGATTTTTAGGGCTAGATAACATCGGCGCGATCGACCGGAGTAACATTGATATCGCGGGAGTAAGTATAGAGCAGTCAGATGGTACTAGCTGGATGGCAATGTTCTGCCTGAACATGATGAAAATTGCTACCGAACTAGCCAAGAAAGATAAGGAATTGGCGAATATCTCAGAAAGACTGTGCCAAGCTTATGAAGCACTGGCTCTCGATAAAAAAGATGAAGAATTGCTGAATACTTATTACAAACTGATCAAAACATCAGGAGAAACCAATTATGAAGATATGACATCTAAGTTCTTTCAGCATTTCCTCTTGATAGCCAATGCCATGAACAAAGTGGGCGGAGATGTTGATATATGGAACAAGTATGAAGGCTTTTACTGTGATATCTTGAAGGCTCCTCCGGGTACGGCATTTGATGATAATAGTTTAGGTGATAGTCGCAGTGAAGCCGGTGATACCATATCAATGGAAGTGATATCGATGGTGGGGCTAATCCCACTGTTTGCGGTAGAAACAGTAGAACAAGAATTTCTGGATAAATATTTATCGGGCGATTTCCAAGGCCGCATGAATTGGTTTTTGAATAATCACAAAGAGCTTACTGAGCACGACAATATTGACATTGTTCGCGGAAAGGGAACAGGCTTGTATTTGTCACTGGTGAATAAAGATCGGCTGATCAAAATCTTGGAAAAAATGTTAAGTTCCGAAGAATTTCTGAGCGATTACGGTATTCGAGCTTTGTCAAAACGCCACAAGGAAGACCCTTATGTATTGACCCTCGGAGGTAAACAACATTATGTGGAATATGAACCGGCCGAATCCAAATACCCCTTGTTTGGAGGCAATTCCAATTGGCGTGGTCCGATTTGGATGCCCGTGAATTTTCTGATTATTGAATCGCTCCAGAAGTTTTATCATTTCTGGGGAGATGAAGTAAAAGTAAAGTGTCCTAATGCCAAGGGGGAAATCAAAGAGATGAACCTCTGGGAAGTATCAATGGAGTTATCTTACCGGGTAATAAATATCTTTCTTAAACAACCCGCTCCCAATCCTTCTCAGCCCTCCGCCACGAACGATTGGCGACCTGTTTATGGCGGTGCAGACAAATTTCAAAACGACCCCTATTGGCGTGATTTGATTCTTTTTTACGAGTATTTTCATGGAGATATTGGTGCTGGGATTGGAGCCAGCCATCAAACCGGTTGGACTGGTGTAGTGGCCAAACTAATTCAGCAGTGGGGAGAATACCCGGCACAAAATAAAGCACCAAGCCTGAAATAGGCGGGAATTACTCAAATCATCATCCCCCTCATCTCATAACTAACCAACCAAAAGGAGTAACTAAATGAGTCCAAATCAGAAAATTAATGCCTCTTTTGTCAATTCCGAAACCGTCTCTCAAACAGTTTATGATGCTGTGATCGTAGGATCGGGAGTCGCGGGAGCCATTGTTGCCAAAGAATTGAGTCAACAAGGAAAAAAGGTTTTAATCATTGAGGCGACAGAAAAAACAGGTTTAACTCTGGAGAGCTTTCAAAGTTACGTTGATGCCTTCTACGGTTCGGTAGATAAAGACGACAACTCTCCCTATCCCAAAAACCCCAATGTTTTAAGCCCCACTCATTACAATGACTATTTTGTAGAGAAGGGTCCGATGCCCCTGGCTGGTTCCTATTCGCGGGTAATGGGTGGGACAACCCTGCACTGGGAAGGGAAAACCCCACGGATGCTACCGAGCGATTTCGAGTTAAAGACTAAGTACGGACAAGGGCGTAACTGGCCGATTAAGTATGAGGAAATCATCCCCTACTACAACAAAGCCGAGTATGAGATGGGGGTTTCTGGGGACGTAGAAGACCAAAAAGCACAAGGCATCCCATTTATACCCGCCAACTATGTTTTTCCGATGGAAAAAATGCCTCCCTCTTTCTTGGATCAGAAAGTTATTGAGAAAGTGAAGGGGACTAAAGTTCAACTCTATGGCGAAACTTATGAATTAAAGTTCTCTTCTTTTCCTCAAGCTCGTAATGGCGTACCTAATCCTAAGTATGATGCTGGTAATCTCTTTGTTCCCGACGGAGTTACCGGTCTCAATCCTGTTCAATATGGGGAACGTTGTCAAGGAAATAGCAACTGTGTTCCTATCTGTCCCGTGCAAGCTAAATATGATGCTCGCCGAAGTTTGACTAAAGCCTTGCAAACTGGTCATGTTCATATTATCTCCCAGGCAGTAGCTTATCGGATAGAATTCGAGCCTGAACAAGGTAAAGTCACTGCCATTCACTATAAGCGTTATGAAGAGCGCCATTCTCCTAAACACACCCTCGGAACTGCCAAGGGGAAATTATTTGTCTTAGCCAGTGGCGCGATCGAAAACGCGAAGCTGATGTTGGCTTCTGATTTGCCTAATAAAAGCACAATGATCGGGCGGAATTTAATGGATCACCCTTTCACCTTAGCTTGGGCTCTGATGCCGGAAGTAACTGGCACTATGCGAGGCCCCCTGGTAACATCAGGCATCGGCACATTTCGTGACGGTCCATTTCGTCACAAACAATCCGCCTTCGCGGTAGATATTCACAATGATGGTTGGGGATGGGCAACGGGATCGCCCTCCACTAATGAAGTGATCGATGCAGTTGACAAGAAAAATAAATATGGCGAAGAACTGCGCCAGACGTTAATTAGTCGCATGTCCCGACAACTATTGCTGGCTTTTATGTGCGAATTACTGCCCGAACCCAGTAACCGAGTAACCATTGATCCGAAGTACAAGGATCAACTGGGTAATTATCGTCCTGTGATTAACTTCAACCTACCTGACTACAGTATCAGAACCCTTGCCTACACCAGAAAACTCTCGCGTGTGATCTTCCAGCGTTTGGGAGCGGAAGATTATACCGAATACAGTCCTCAAGACGACGCGTATTTTGAGTTTGAGGGTGAAGGTTATTTCTACCGAGGCGGAAACCACTTTTCGGGAACCCATATCATGGGAACCTCAAGCAGCAACTCAGTTGTTAATGAAAATCTGCGTTGTTGGGACCATCCGAATCTCTACGCACTGGGTTCGGGAAGTATGCCATCGATCAGCAGTTCAAACACCACCTTAACAATTGCTGCGTTGAGTTTTAAGGCCGCCGAGCATATGCTGAAAAAATTAACTTAAAAAATAAACTTAAAGAGTTGTGAAACTCTTTAAGTTTATCACTTCCGTCATCCACATTACAGAATTGCAAACACATTGCCAGCCAACTTATTATGACTACAGACGAAAGTTTAAAACTGATTACCACGGTTGAGAAATTGCATTTCTATCTGAAAACAGCCATGAAGATAGAACACGCAACTATTCCCCCTTACCTTACAGCTCTTTACTCCCTGAAACCAGGAAAAAATTTAGAGGCTTTTCATATTATTCGGCAGGTGGCTGTAGAAGAAATGCTACACCTGACTCTGGTAGCTAATGTGTTTAATGCTGTGGGAGGAAAGTGGGATGAAGGGGTACTGACGGCAAAAGATTTTATTCCCAAATATCCTACCTTTCTTCCCACTGGCTCGACAGACTTTAAAGTAAGTTTAAGCAAGTTTTCTCAGGAGACAGTCGCGACTTTTCGGAAGATTGAACGGTCAAAAGAGGTTACGGAAGGGGAGGCATTAGTTGAGTCTCGCTCCGAACAAGAATATTTGGCGAATGTTCTCGGCTACGATCGTACCAAGGCTTTCTTCAGCATTGGCTTATTTTATGCTGAGATCATTCGCGGTTTGTATGCGCTTCATAAACAGATGGGGCCGACTCTTTTTTGTGGCGATCCTAAGCTACAAATTACGCCAGAATACTACTATAGTGGTGGCGGAGACATCATTCCCGTGACGGATCTCAATTCAGCCATAAAAGCCTTAAAAGTGATTCAAGAGCAGGGTGAGGGGTCAAGAATTGAAACGATTTATGATGCTGAACGAGAACTGGGTCATGATTTTCGTTTTAACCAGTTAGAATTGGGTCAATACTATCAAGTAAATAAGGATGATCCTGAAGAATCTGATAAACCTCATCATCCTACGGGTGAAAAATTTACTGTAGATTGGAACGCGGTTTATCCTATTAAGGAAAATGCTCACCTGAGCGATTATCCTGAAGGTTCAGAATTGTATGACGCGGCTAAAGAGTTCCAGGCTAAATACAGTGAGTTCCTCCATGAGATTGAAGTCTCTTTTAAAGGACATCCTGAGAACTTGATTCCCGCGATCGGGGGAATGTTCCGTCTTAAGGAATTAGCTAGTTTGATAATTCGTAATCCTATTCCGGGTGATAAGGATGGGCTTCATGGTGCTCCTATCTTCCGGCTAGACTAATCTAGTAGTATCGCTCATCTGTTATTCTTGGGCTGATGAGCGATGACTTAGTTCTCTAAGACTGACAATCAACTTGCCGATCTAAAATTATTGATGGAGGTCAACAACTGATGGATACTAAACCAAAGGATACTAAATCAAAGGATACTAAACCAATAGCTCCTCAAGCAATAGATCCTAAAGCCCTGGAATATTTTCTCGATTTATCAGTAGTCTTAACAGGCTTTTCTCGGTTTCATCTTCAGGGAACTGGACAAGCGTCTCTTTACTTTCAAACCGTTGAAAAAGCCATTGGTAAAGGGTTGTTTACGGAACTGCTAGAAACTTTTCATAAAATTGATCTCGAAGACAAAAAAACCGCCCAAAACAAAGCCATAAACTCTGAGGAAGAGTCTATCTTGACTAAAGGACTTCGTTTGGAAATTTTGGGTTCGGAAAAATTAGGACCGATCGCGCGCAATATCATCAAGCTTTGGTATCTGGCCACTTGGTTCAAACTGCCACAATATTGGCGAAATGATTTTGGGAACAAAGTAAATGATGAAACCTTTGTTCCCAGTCCAGAAGCCTATCCAGAAGGACTTGTTTGGCCCGCAGTTGGTGTTAGTCCACGAGGAGCGAAACCTTTTGGATATGCGAGTTGGAGTGAAGCTCCTTTAGTCACCCTTAGTCAAGACTAATAATCATTCTAACTGAACTTCTCAACAAAGACTCCTCTTTGTTTCCTGACACAATTACCCAACATTCCTAATTCTCAGACCAAATATGAAGATTACATCTTGGTTTCGCACACTTTCTACTCTTGCCCTATCTGTCATCATTAGCTTAACGCTTTTTAGTTTGCCCGCTCACGCGTTCGTTACTCCCGATTACCAGAAGTTGATGGAGACTAACACCTGTAATTTCTGTGATCTATCAGGTGCGAATCTATCGGGGAAAGATTTATATGGCAGCGCACTCAATGATGCCAATCTCTCCGGGGCTAATCTCTCCGGGGCCCTGCTCAATGATGCCAAGCTTAACAGAGCGAATCTAACGGGAGCAAATCTATCGGGCGCGATCCTGATGGGAATCACTTTGTCGAACGCGGATCTAACGGGGGCTGATCTTTCTCAGGCAGATTTATATAATGCCCTGATGAGTAATGCAAAGCTGTTAAACGCGAAGTTAAGCGGCGCGGATCTAACTGACGCGAGCATCACAGATGCAGATTTGTCTAATGCTTCGGTGGAAAATGCCAGATTAAGAGGAGCACGTCTTAATCGTTCCAATTTATCGACGGCAAATTTTTCTAATAGTTTAATGAGAAATACCAGGTTGGTAGATGCCAAGCTTAAGGGAGCTATTTTCTCTGGGGTTGATCTGTTTAATTCGGTTATGCCTGACGGGACTACTTATAACGGAAAAGTAATCCAGTTTGGGGCAAAACAGTAAGAACTGAATCCTTAGTAGTTCATGGAAACGATTAGCAATGAGTTCTATCTACATTTTGACTCATTGCTGATTGTAGGAAACGCCTTTTTTTTAACTCATCAAACATTAGGAATCACTAAGTCTATGGTTGCCAATAATGAGCGCAAGATGAACAAATCTGCGATTCTCCAGAACATTAGAGCTATGGGTCCTTTATCGGTATTGTTAGTTGTCTTTTTCCTTTTAGGGATAACTGGCTTCACGCTTCCGGCCACTGCTGCGACAAGTGGAAACAATTCGGTCTTGGTATCTCTGGTTTCCCCTTCATCTAAACCTGCGCTCTTAAACCCAACATTCGATCGCGCCAAGGTTCAGTTGGGTATTACGCCAACGGGTTGGAGTAATAGTGATGATCAGAGTATTGATCTCGATCCTCGTATCCCTTACCAGCAGATTTTAAGTGAAATAGCCTTATCGGGTTTCAAAGGTACGCAAAATGCACCTAAATATCCTAAAGATATCAAGGATTTGAAAAGAGAATTAGACCTTCGTGGCTTGACCATTTCTGAACCTTGGGTTGGAACTTATTTCACTGAAGGAAAGGTGGCAAAAACTCTCAAAGATTTCGACGATCAAGTAGCATTCATGAAAGAGATGAATGGCAAAAAAATTGTCGTTGCGGAATTAGGTGGTGCGGTTCATCAAGATAAGTCTAAAGACCCTTTGAAAGAAAGACCAAAATTTACGGAGGAGCAATGGTCCGTTTTATTGGACGGACTCAACGATCTCGGTGAAAAGGCAAACGAAAATGGTATGGAGTTGGTCTATCACCCCCATATTGGTACGGGAGTGGAAAACTTCGCGGATATTGATCGGTTGATGACTGGTACTGATGAAAAAAATGTTAAGCTCCTGCTCGATACGGGTCATTTGTACTACGCAGGAGTTGATCCCTTAGAAGTAACTAAACAATATGCTAATCGGATCAAACACGTTCATTTGAAAAATATTCGTCAGTCAGTTTTAGACGAATCCAAAAAGACAGGTCGGAGCTTTTTAGATTCGATCCGTGCAGGCATATTCACCGTTCCCGGAGATACCGCGGGAGCGATTAAATTTGAGCCAATTTTACAAGAGCTGGCTAAAGCTAAATATAAAGGATGGTTGATGGTAGAGGCTGAACAAGATCCTAACAACACTAATCCTTTGAAAGACGCGCTCACTGCTCGCACTTATTTACGCGAAGTGACTGGTTTGTAGTAAAAACAGAAACCCAGACCTACTTTGTTGAGGTCTGGGTAGTTCATCTCGTCACAATTTACAGTTCCTCAATTGGAGTTTAGCTATGTCTCATCACGATCAAGAAGAGATCAGAAGTATATTTGAAGAGGTTTATGCCCACAATGTTCGGTCACGCGATGTACAGGGTTATGCAGAGATGTACACAGAAGATGCGCTCTGGATGCCTCCCGATGGGACTGATCGGTGCGGGATTCCTGAGATTGTCGAAGGATTTGAACTGATGATATCACAACAGAATATTGATCCCACCTTCACTGCCGAAGAAATCCGGGTCTTTGACGATTTTGGTTATGTGATTGGTTATTCAATTGCTATCATTAGCCCCCTTGATGGTAGCCCATCAAAGGAAGTCAAATATAAGGCTTTATGGCTAATGAAGAAAGAGGATGGAATCTGGAAGATCGATCGGCAGATTTGGAATAAAAAGCCTTTGTAAAGGTTCCATTTCAGAGAATTTCATTACCTGTCTTCCCCATCTGAATCTTGGGTTGAATTGGATGTATCACGGTTGAAAAAGATTAAATAAAATGCCAAGGTGAGGAACTTTAAATCGCATTATTGAGCATAGAAAAAATGCTTTCAATGTTGCCTCAGTGCATGATATTTTATCACTTTTGAATTGAGAGAGAAGCCTAATATTAAAGGAGTAAAAGCTACTACAATGAACGATATTTACTTAAGCTTTTTCATGTTCACCACGAATCTCAGACCGGATGATTACTCTTGTCGGCAAGTGGTTATTGAACACATGAGACAACTAGAAGTATATGGCTACCGTGGCTTTGAATTTCCCATTCCTCCAAGCGAACCTGAAGATTTCTACAAAGACTTAAGCGATTATCAATATCTGCGCGAGCAGATGGACGCAGAGGGATTAGGACATATAAAAATCGCGACTAACGTTGGGGCGACTTCAAGATTTGATCCCACTTCTTCTGACTATCAACAACAAAAAGAAGCTTTAGAGTATCTCAAGTCACGGGTTGATATCACCGCGGCATTAGGGGGTGAAATTATGATGGGCCCGATTATTTTACCCTATGGTTATGATGAAAATGCTCGGATCTGGAGTGATGAACTCCAAAACGAACTGCAAATACGCTACCACAACGCGCAACCTATCCTGAATGAATTAGGTTACTATGCAGAATCGAGAAATGTCAAATTAGCAATAGAGCCGATCACTCACTGGGAAACACCTGGTCCGAACAAATTATCACAGTTAATCGAGTTTTTGGATGGAATTGACAGTCGTCAAGTAGGAGTGGTGATTGATAGTGCCCATGAAATCCTTGATGGGGATGGACCAGAAATATTTAGAACACAAGTCGAAATTTTAGCCGAGCAAGAGCGACTTCATTATATTCAAATTTCGCCGCCTGATCGAGGTGCTGTGCATACCAGTTGGCTCCCTTGGCAATCCTTTTTAGAGCCAATTCTGCCTCGTTATAATGGACCGATCGCGATCGAAATTTTCAATGCTATTCCTGAGTTTGTCAATTCACTGCGTTTAACTCGACGTAAGTTTTGGATTCCGGGTGAAGATGAGCCCAATGAATACCCAAATGCCTACGAGATTGCTGAACAAGCAATTGAAACTACGCGGATAGAATTGAATAAATGTGGCTATTACTAGAAGCAAATGGGGAGGAACCCAGATTTGCCAAAAAAACTGTAGGGGCAATTCAGGAATTTCCCCTACTTCCTAGGAATCTAAGAGGGAGTCAGAGACTCCGACTACCAATTGACAAACATGAGATGCTCCGACCAAATGTTACCTAACCAATCAAAAAACACCACAATTCTCTCGGTTTTTGTGGCTTTTCTCCTAGCTGTAGCTATTACTTTCTGTGGCTGGAACCACGCGATCGCGTCTCCCCTAGTGGGTTCTCAAGAAGAAATGGGATTATGGGAAATAATCAAAATGCCTTCTTCTCAAAAGAACATGATGCAGTCTGTTCATACCATACTCCTTCCCAATGGGAAAGTGATGAGTCTCAATGGCAGCAGCTTTCGCAACACCATAGTTAATGATAATGGGAAAATCACCTTTGTAGAGGGAGTTCCAGCAGGAAAGTATGATGTCATTAACAATACCTCCCTTTTCGATCCCAAAACCAATACATTTGAGCGCATTGATTCCCCACCAGCCATGCAAGAAGGGGAGAGCAACGATTTATTTTGCTCTGGCCATCTGCAACTAGCCGATGGTAATGTCCTCTTTATTAGTGGCACTGGACGTTATTACCCAGGGGGACGATTTACAGGCTCAAGACAAGCCAACCTTTATGAGTGGAAAACAGGCAAATGGTCTCCTTTGCCGAAAATGAAAGAGGGGCGCTGGTATCCAACTTTAGTGGAATTATCTGATGGTAAAATCGTCATTTTTTCGGGTCTAAAAATCAATGCCCCCAACCAGATTAATCCAAGTATTGAAATCTACGATCCTGAAACCAAAAAATTTCAATACATCGATCTAACGGGAATTGATAACAGCCCCTTCAATACCAAACTCAATGATATTGATGGCTACGATAGCATTGACCTCTATCCTCGCGTATTTCCCACGAGTGACGGTAGACTTTTGATTACTGGAGATGAGGCGGGAATTGCCAATGTTTTCGTTCAGAGTAAAAGCAAGAAAAGCTACCTGATGTCTATCGAGAAAGACGCGAAGGGTAAATTTTCTGTGAGTTTTGAAGTAGGCCCGGACAGATTTGAAACTTCCAAAGCCTATGGAACTGCGGTACAAGTTCCTGACTCTGAGGATGTATTATTAATCGCGGGGATGATAGGCACTAATGATATCAACTTTGGACGAGGGGGTAAGACAGACAACTATCCGGGGGCTAGTGTTTCCTCTAGTTTACAGCGTTGGCTGTCTCCCGAACATAGCAAAGAAAAGAATGGCAAGTGGGAAATTGTCGAAAAGTTTCTCGACAAGCCGCGGGCGAATGTGGAAGCAGTGATTCTGCCCAACAAGGAAGTTTTGGTACTCAATGGTGGTCAATATCCAGAATATCAGCCTGTCTATGAGCCTGTACTGATGACTCCTAATACCAAGGCTAAAGGGGGCTACAGCATCAAACCGATGAATCCGGCGAAACTACCGAGGCTTTATCATAATGGAGCGCTGCTGCTACCAGATGCTCGTGTTTTAACGATTGGTGGTAATGGCAATCGAGGGGCCCTGGAACCAGATGGAACAGTTCGCGTTGACATAGGGCGAGATAAAAATAACAATTTTATCTTCGCAAATCTGACGGATAAATCAGGTCAGCCTCAGCAATTCAATCTGGAAAAGTATTACGAATCGCCTCAAAGTTATTTCGCAGCCGATGATAAAGAACCCTTCGTACCTGCTGAAATTTGGCAAGCTGAAATCTTCTCGCCTCCCTATCTATTTAAGCCCGGTTCTCGACCGGAAATTCTCCAAGCTCCTACTAAGATTAAATACGGTCAATTGGGCAAGATATCAGTCAAGGATGCTACTGAAAAGGGTTCTTTGGTCTTGGTTAAACCGGGTGCAGTGACTCATTCTTTTGATTTTGGACAACGATTAGTTAATTTGCCTATTGAAAAGACCGTTGTCGGCCCTGAGTCTGAAATCGAATTTAAAGCCCCAACCAATGGGAATCTTTACCCGCCTGGGTACTACATGATGTTCTATCTCAATGACATCGGCAAGCCTTCTATTGCCCAAATGGTGCAGCTAGAAGCGGCTTAAAAACATCCTCAAAATTTAATGAGTGTTGCTGTCAATATTATTCAGCAACACTCCTCTCTCAACCATAAAATACGGACTCAATACCATGACGCTGACAGAAGAAGATTTACAAATAATACCTGGAGAGGGTGAAGGCATCGATCCTGAGAATCCGGGGAAATACAAAGACTTGCTTGAAGATTTACAAGGCAACATTCTCAATTCTCATGGACGAGATTATAGCGTGCATCTATTTTTGCAATTCAAGCCGGGTAAAATAGATGATGCGAAAAGATGGATTAAAAATTTTACCACACAATATGTAAAATCGGCGAAAGAACAGGCAGATAACGCACGTCAATACAGAGAAAAACGGATTAATGGGGGGGTATTTGGTAATTTCTTTTTGTCCCGTAGGGGTTATGAATATTTGGGATTTTCTCCCGCGAAAATTCCTAACAATCAACCTTTTCGTTTTGGGATGAAACATCCCACGATCGCGAAATATTTGGGAGATCCCTCTGTTGAGAAATGGGAGGCTGGGTATCAAGATGAAATTCATGCCTTAGTCGTCATGGCTGACGATAACTTAGTCGGCTTACTACAAAAAGTTAACATGACGATGCAAAAGATACATCATATCGCGGAAATTATTAACCGAGAAGATGGTTTTATTCTGAAAAATGCTCGGGGGCAATTTGTTGAACATTTTGGTTTTGTTGATAATATCAGTCAGCCTCTATTTCTGAAGCGGGAAATTGAAGAAGCAAAGGCTAAGGGCTGTGACTTCAGCAAATGGGACCCAAGGGCGCCTTTAGAAACTGTCTTAGCTAAAGATCCTAACGGTAAAACAGAAGATAGTTACGGCAGTTATTTGGTATACCGCAAACTGGAACAAAATGTGAAAGGATTTCGTGAAGATCAGCGCAATCTCGCGAAAACTTTAGGTGTAACTGAAGATGTAGCCGGGGCACTGGTTATAGGTCGCTTCTTCGATGGAACGCCGATAACGCTCCAAGATCAACCTCTGTATGCGAACCCGATACGACCTTTGGATACGATGAATGATTTCGATTACAGCAATGATACAGAGGGATCAAAGTGTCCGTTCCATGCTCACCTTCGTAAATGTAACCCTCGGGGGGATACAGGACGGGTGGAATCTTCGGTAACTTACGAAGATTCCTTGCAATTAGAAAGACGCCATCGCATCGTTCGTCGTGGCCTCAGTTTTGGAGAGGATGATCTGACACAAGAACCTGAAACCGGCTCAGGATTGCTCTTTTTGTGCTTTCAAGCTGATATTGAAAATCAGTTCAATTTTATGCAAGCAGGATGGTCTAATTCCGCCAATTTTGTCAAGACAAATGTTGGACCTGATCCTCTGATTAGTTCACCAAGTAAACTGCCTCATCAATGGCCTGTGAAGTGGGGGGAATCGACGGTTAAAGAATGTGGCTTTAGTCTCTGGGTAAATATGAAAGGGGGTGAATACTTTTTTGCTCCTAGTATCAGTTTTCTTAAATCAATTATATAAGATTTGAGTCAAGTATTGAGTAGATATTGTTCGTGGAGCACAAGCAATATCTACTCCTAAATAAACGCGCAATTTGTTCAGGTTTCAGGGGCGCGATCACGTTCCTGATAAAGGGAGCCTCTTATTGACAATCACTAATAGACTTATCGAGTTTCGCGTTATTAGTGCCAATAGTTAGCCAGTAGTCAGATTGAGGATCAGGCAAAGGAGAGATGCTCCCTAGCCATTACCCATCACGGATTAGCCATTACCTGATTATCCGACAATTTCACGGACGCGATCGGCCAGAGAAACTTCGAGACGGGGGCCATGAATTTGTACGACTAAAGAGGCTAAATAATTTCCCCATCGTGCGGCTTGTGTCGTAGTTAAACCATGAGTTAAACCATAGAGTACACCACCGGCGAACGCGTCACCCGCACCGACAGTATCAACCGCGGTGACTTTAAACCCAGGAACGCGAGTGACTTGTTTATTCTCTACCACTAAACAGCCATTCGCACCATCAGTAAGAAATGCTAAATTAACTAATTCTCCTAATTTGGTAGCACAGTCATCAAGGGACTGAGTACCGCAAAAATGACGTGCTTCATCGGCATTACAAAACACCGTATCACAATATTCAGAGATGATGTGATGAAAGTCATCGCTAAAGCGTTCGACTAAAAAACCATCGGAAAAAGTAAACGCGACTTTGACATCATTGCGTTTGGCTTGCTCCATTGTTTCCACACTGGCTTTGCGTGGAGTTTCCCCATCCCAAAGATAGCCTTCAATATAACTATATTTACAGCGTTTTAGGCGATCGATATTAATATCAGTCGATGCTAAAGTAGTAGAAACCCCTAAATGAGTACAAAGGGTTCTTTCCGCGTCGGGAGTGGTTAATACCACACAGGTTCCTGTGGGACCATGAGACTCAGGCGCGGGATGGACATCAAACTCGATTCCGGCAGCCAATAAGTCTTCTCGATAAAACTCTCCATTAGTATCTTGGGCGACTTTTCCCGAATAAAAACCTTTTCCGCCACTCTGGGAAATAGCTATCATAGTATTAGCCGCGGAGCCGCCCGATCGCATTTGTAGGGAACTATGCTCTAAATCATGTAAAATTTTGCCTTGAATATGAGCATCCATGAGAGTCATACCACCACGATTGAGGGTATGCTTTTCAATAAAACCGTCTTCTACAAAGGCTAAAATATCTACAAGTGCATTTCCCACACCAAAGACATCTACTGATTTTTCTTGGTTATTGTCCGTCATATATCCTTTACGTTGACTCTTTCTCGAAATTATATAATATCTTGACACAGGAAGAAAAAAGTTAGCCACGGATGATCGACAGATGTCGCAAATCAAAGACTATTTGTTAACAGTTAGGAAGGGAAATTAAATAACTTGACTATGGGATTAGTCGTTTCGCCCAAAGTACCCGAAAGCAGGCAAGATGCCTACACCACCTTATTTTTTCATTCCTTCTCCGCGAATAATTAACCTGAAAAAAAACATTTTTTATGCTCTTTTATTCTTTCTTTTTTTCTGGTTTTCCTCTGTGTCCTCTGTGCCTTTGTGGTTCATTCTTTAAATATCTCATCCCGAAGGTAAAATACCTATGAATATTTATTCTCTTCCTGTATTAATTCAACAAATGTTAAAACCGGAGTTTTATCCTCACCCGGTAACTGAACCGATCGCGTTAATTCAAACTCATATTTCTTTTGTTTTGCTGACAGGGGATTATGTTTATAAGATTAAAAAGCCGGTTAATTTTGGTTTTGTCGATTTTTCTACCCTTGACAAAAGAAAACATTTCTGCTATGAAGAATTACGTCTGAATCAACGGACTGCACCGGATTTATATCTGGAAGTGTTACCGATTGTGCAAAGGCGCGATCGTGTTCTTTTTTCTCCAGATGCAGAAGAAATCTCAGTGATTGAATATGCCATAAAAATGCGACAATTTCCCCAAGAGACATTATTAATTAATATGTTTGAACGAGGGGATTTAACGGAAAAACACCTGGAAACCCTGGGAAAAGAAGTAGCAAAAATTCACAGAAATGCACCCACAAGTGATTATATCCGTAAATTTGGTGAATTTGCACGAATTAGAGATGCGATGAATAACAACTATCGCCAAACGGAAAAATATATTGGTTGGGTACAAACTCCCCAACAATATGAAGAAACTAGAGGTTATACCGAGCAGTTTTTTGAACAAAATAAGGAACTGTTTCAACAACGTATCGAACAAGATAAAATTCGAGAATGTCATGGTGATTTACATTTAAAAAATGTCGCATTTTGGCAAGATAAAATTGTGATTTTTGACTGTATCGAATTTAATGAACCTTTTCGGTATGTTGATTTTATCTATGATGTGGCTTTTACGGTGATGGATTTAGAATCACGGTCAAGAAAAGACTTGGGGAATGTTTTTTTAAATACCTATTTAGAACAGACTGGGGATTGGGAAGGGGTGCAAGTTTTACCTTTATACTTGAGTCGTCAAGCCTATGTGAGGGCAAAAGTTAATTCATTAATGTTAGATGATTCGGCAATTAGCCCAGAAGAAAAAGAAAAGATTTTGCCCATTGCGTCCCATTATTATACCTTGGCTTGGGAATATACACAACCTCGACCAGGTAAAATTATTTTAATGTCGGGTTTATCCGGTTCGGGCAAGAGTACGATCGCCCGATATTTAGCGCGTAAAATGAATGCGATTCATATTCGTTCCGATGCGGTGAGAAAGCATCTCGCGGGAATTGATTTATATGAAAAAGGGAGTGCAGATATCTATACTCCTGAAATGACGCAGAAGACATATCACAGATTAGGGGAATTAGGTGTGATGTTAGCCCAAACAGGATTTCCGGTAATTTTAGATGCTAAATATGATCGTTTTTCCTTCAGAGAAAACACCATAAATTTGGCCCATTCTCATCAATTAGAAGTACAAATAATTTCCTGTAATGCCCCTATTGAAGTGTTACGAGAAAGATTGGAAAAAAGGGTAGGTGATATTACGGATGCTAATGTTGATTTATTAGCATCACAATTAGAGATGTCGGAACCTTTTACAGAATTAGAGAAAGATTTTGTGCAGGAAATTGACACGACTTTAGGTTTAGAAGTACAATTACAACAATTCTTATCAGGAGCGAGGAGATAAGTGCTTATGCAAAAAATACCTGGAATCAAGCCAGGGTTGATAATTGGCGTTTCATTATCCCTGTTTTTTTCATTTAGTTTTGCTTTATTGGGTGCGACAAGAAATTCTAGTATTTTACTAGGAATTATGGGAGGAGTTGCGGGAGGATTTATTGTTGTTTTTTATTCTGATGATAGGGACGTGCCGCACTCAGAAATAAGGGAAGAAGAGAAAAGTCAATTCAGGGATTCTCCCTCTATTTATTCAGAAAAAAAAACAGGGCAAAATACTCTTTTACAAACTCAAAAAAAGCCCGTACCTACTCTTTCATTATTAGAATGGTTATTCAAGCCTAATCGTAGAGAATAGCCTTGAAAAATATACTACTCGATTACCCATTACCCATTACCCATTATGTTCTTTTTGTCAAAATTTCTCCCCTTATTCATCTATCCTTTGGGATTAACTTTTATCTTAATGGTGATCGCGATCGTAATTTTTTGGCGATATCCCAAGTGGTCCGCGATTTCTCTAATTGGTGCTTTAACAATTTTACTTTTAGCCAGTAATGGTTGGATCTCTCAAGAATTAGCGCGATCGCTAGAATGGCAATATTTACCCAGAGGTGAAGTGCCAAATGCTGAAGCGATAGTAGTCTTAGGTGGTGGAGTAAAACCGGCTTCTTATCCACGCCCCTGGATTGAAGTAAATGAAGCAGGCGATCGCGTAATTTATGGAGCTAAATTATATCGAGAAGGCAAAGCACCGTGGTTAATTTTAAGTGGGGGTAGAATTGACTGGAAAGAAGGAGGAAGATCAGAAGCGGCAGATATGGCAGAATTCGCTCAAGCAATGGGAGTTCCTAGTTCTGCTATTATACAAGAGCAGAAGTCTTTTAATACCTATTCAAATGCTGTAAATGTGCGGAAAATTTTAGAGTCTAAGGGAATTAAAGGGAATATTTTATTAGTGACATCCGCGTTACATATGCCACGCTCTATTCTCATTTTTGAGAATCAAAAAATTGCCACAATTCCCGCGGCTACGGACTTTTTTGTAACCCAACAAGATTTGGAAGACTCTCAAAATTGGCAAATGTTTTTCTTAAACCTAGTTCCCAGTGCCAAGAGTTTAGATATGACAACAAAAGCGTTAAAAGAGTATGTGGGATTAATTGTTTATTATTTGTTAGGATGGTTGTAGCTTCTACATCTGAGCTTATCCAAAAATTTCAACTGACGATACAAAACCTCAATTTTCGACAGATTCACACCTTTTTGCGCGGCATATCGGATAGGAGTACCAAAAATCGCTTCTACTTCTAAGGGTCGTTTTTCATCATAATCTATTTTCATACTGGTTCGATAAGGAGTCATTTTTTCCGTATAATAAAGCATCTTATTGACAAATTCATCACTAATAATCCGCCCATAACTTTTGGCGGCTGCGACGACTTCCGCCATTAATTCTTCTACTAAAAATCGAGTATCAGGATTTCCCATAATTTCATCGGTTCGGGCATCTAAAATCACCGATAATCCATTATAGGGAATATTCCAAACTAATTTTTGCCATTTAGCCAAAAGTAAATCATCACTAAATTCTATGGGAACACCTGCTTTTTCAAAATCACTAGCAATATTACCCATTCTCTCTGTAATTCCCATTTTTTGATACTCATCACTATATTCACCCAGGGCAATATAACCATAATCTAAGTGACGAATCAAACCATTATTCCCTTTATTTGAACAGATAAAACAAAGACCACCTATCACGGGATTATTCCCAACTATTTGAGCGACATCGGCTTCCGTACCTAGTCCATTTTGTAATACTAAAAAAATGGTATTTTCTTTAATTAAAGGGGGCAGTAATTGACTTAATAAATGATTTTGTGTACTTTTTAAAGCGATGATGACGACATCACAGGATGGCATTTTTGTCACATCCTGATACGCGTTCACTTGGGGCAAGGTAAAATTCCCATCTTTGGATTCAATAATTAAGCCATTTTGTTTGACGTATTCGTAGTCACTTCTTAATAAAAAGTGAACTTCTCGCCCTGCTTGTTGTAGTTTCGCACCGTAGAAACCACCAATAGCACCAGTCCCAATAATAGCATATTTCCGATTTGACATAAGTTAGAAGGAAGAAGGAAGAAGGAAGAGGGCTAATAATTCACAATTGACTATTATCAATTATTAATTACCCATTGAGCCATTCTATTATTTTTTCTGATAGATTATGGCGTTTTCTATTAATAGAATCTATACAAACGTGCTTGGTTATAGCTTTGGCAAGGGGTTTTTCGGAGTTGTCTTCTAAAAATAATTGATAGACTATTTCAAATTCATTGTCGCTTAAATATTGAGGTGTTAAGTGAATCAACACGCGATCGCCACAAAACAGAGGTCGATAAAAATCGACACTGGCATGAGTAATAGGAATAGCCAGATCAGGAGTAGTAAAAAAAGTTTTGAGATTAATATCTGAGGCGGCAAGGGAGGCCTCATAAGCTTCATGGCAAATTGCTAAGACATTAGCAAAATAAACCACTCCCGCAGCATCGGTATCTTGAAAGCGTATCGTTCGAGAATAGATAAATAGCATTTTTCGCGTAAAATAAATAGGTAGGAAAAATTAATTGATTGTCTAGCCAAATTGGATCTGGCAAACCACCGCAGGATTTGCTCTACCCAATTGGGTTTTTATATCTTTTAAAAATATACCATTAATTTGGATCTGGCACTTAACTATTCAAAGAAATCTCTTGCGAAATTGAAAACAAAAACATGGTACAATAAGTAAGAAGTTAATTAATAAAATAGTCATTTCAACTAAGATTAAGAAAGCCCAAAAAGTCACAGTCAGAAGAAGCTAGATTTAACGCGTCTCATTTTTATTGGGAATGACTATAATAGGAAAAAAAGACACGATCGCGCCTCTTTTCCTATTGGTGAGGATTCGCGTTCTTCCACCGGGTTTCTCGCCCCTCACATTCCATAGACTCGGGTGCAAACAGCTTAAACTTTCGATGTTGGGTTTCGTGCCTCAACCCAACCTACACTTAGTAAATTTTACACGAATCGGTAATTGGTAATCGGTAATGGGAAGATGAGAAAATCAGTAATGGGTAACAATTAAAAGTTAATATTGCCTGATCCTTTACATTTGTTGAACACCCGTTGCAAATCTTCACCCTGATTACCAATTACCCATTACCAATTACCCATTACCCCTTATTTTTAATCATCATTACATCAATGATTTTGAGGGCAAGTTCTTCGGGAATCTCTAAAACACGATAAAGATCATTTAACAGTTTTTCTTCTTCTTCCGTGACTTCTCCATCGGCTAAAACAATATCCGTTGTTACGGCAAATGCTGTTTCTTTTAAATCATGGGGGAGTCCCGCGATCGCGGCATTAAAAAGAACCTCTACCCCTTGTCTTTGCAGAATATTCAGGAGATGATCGATCATTTTTCGCATCACATCCCCAGGATAACTTCTGTAAAGTTGCATCCGGGCTAAAATTGTGGTAATAGCCTGAGATTCACTATCAGTAATATAACCATCCGCCGCCACCGCGATCAGGGCAATTGCAGCAAAGGATTCCGCGGGACCAAGGGTAGTATCTGTCTCTTTACGAATACCAGCTATTTTGTCAAATAAACCCATTTTTCTTTCCTCACGATTGAGTATTACTTTGATCCTAATGATGACATTCCATAAGAATTTTTGCCAACTTTATTGGCCAACAATTCCTAACTCAGCCCGCAAATAGTCAATAAATTGTCTCGCGGTACGTCCCGATCGTCCATTATGACGAGTCGCCCATTGTAATGCACGATACTCTAAATCTTCCAAACTAATATTAATTCCCTCTTGATGAGCCAGATGTCGGATAATTTTCAAGTAGGTATTTTGATCCGCCGGTTCAAAGGTTAAAGTTAACCCAAAACGATCACTAAAAGATAATTTTTCCTGCATTGTATCCCAAGCATGAACTTCATCACTATCTTTCGGACGGGGACGATCCTCGAAAAATTCCCGAATTAAATGTCGGCGATTTGAGGTTGCATAAACGACAACATTTTGGGGGCGGGCGGTGACATTTCCCTCTAAAACTACTTTCAGAGATTTAAACGCGTCATCGTCTTCTTCAAAGGAAAGATCATCAACAAAGATAATAAATTTTTGGGGGACAGCGCGTAATTGTTCAACAATTAACGGCAAATCCTTTAGATCAGATTTTCCTACTTCAATCAGGCGTAGATTGTATTCCCAATATTTATTTAATAACGCCTTAACCAAAGAAGACTTACCCGATCCACGACTGCCATATAATAAAACGTGCAACGCGGGATAACCCGCCAGGAGAAACTCAGTATTTTTAATTAAAGTATCCCTTGGGGATTCATAACCGACTAATTGTGTTAATTGCACCGGATCAGGATGGGCAATTCCGACTAATTCACCACCACGCCACTGAAAAGCTTTATACTGGGCAAATATCCCCGTTCCACATTGGCGATAATACGCGGCTAAGGCTTCAACCGCATTCCCCCAATTATCTAAACTTTTCCATTGATGACGAAGAGAAAACTCCGGCGAAAACCCCATTTCTTGCTGTTCTAAATTCCAAATAATAGGCGGGTGAGAAAGTTGGGCAACAGTTCGCACTAATTTAGTAATTTGTTCGCCGCGACAATTGTAAATACTTTGTAACATTTGTAAATCATGGCGTGCTGCTTCTACCAATGCCGCAGGTAAATTGCTAAATTCCACCCGTTGCGCCTGACGAGAAAAAGGATTATCGTCTTTGAGAATTTGGGTAATTAGATAATCTTCCCAAGTAATATTTTCTGAAGCCAAAATCGAGAACCAGTGGCCATAGGCTTCCAGACACTTAAAACCAGTAGTATCACTGTTATGGGTGGCTTCTAATAAGTCAAGAAAGGCTTGACCTAGGGGGGTTTTCAGTACAGACTGATAGAGTAGCAGGGAGGCTGCTTGACGTTGGACTGTGCGGATTTGAGCGACCGCGTGTGAAATCAGAGATGACATGGTAATGATTATATCCTATTTTTCGCTCTCAGGTAAATTGCTAATTTTTATAAAGAATTGTGAATGATTTGCCGCAATGGTTGTATAAAGTTATATACAGTTTTGAAATGGGATCGATAAAACCATGAGTTTAGGAATAATTACCGCGATCGCGTATGGAGTGATAACACTTGTTGGGGGAATTATCGGATATAACAAAGCCAATAGTAAAGCGTCTCTTATTTCTGGGGGAATCAGTGGAGTCCTTCTCATTGCCGCGGGCATTTTACAAATAGTAGGACAAGATTGGGGATTAGTATTAGCGACAATTATCGCGGGAGTATTAGTAATTGTCTTTATTGCACGACTGGTAAAAACTCAAAAATTCATGCCTGCGGGTATGATGATTTTATCAGGTTTAACCGCGTTAGGACTCTTTTTATATCAATTAACAACCACATTCCCAACGGCTTAAAACACGATATCCCCCTTAATTTTCGCTGAAGAGGGAGCTAATATAGCAGAAGGAAGAAGGAAGAAGGAAGAAGGAAGAAGGAAGAAGGCTTATCGATTAGGTAGGGACACGGCACTGCCGTGTCCCTACTTTTCTTTATGGGAATAATACCAAATCCGGGTATAATAAGCGGAGAAGAGAAGAAGAATACAAAATTCCTAAAAAAGCTTACTTAGTGGGGATGGGGCGGGTTTTCTGGCTTGTCTGTTTGGTGGCACAGATATTGGCGAACTCGCCCCTACCATGTAATTTTTTTTACCGCAGATAAACGCTGATAAACGCTGATGGAGAAGATGTTTTTCTGATGGAAGAAGCCCGAACACTGTCAATTTTTTCGGGGCTCTTTCACTCACCGGAATTTCTCCTAGCAACAAATAACCTCCATAAACCCGCCCCGGAGCGGAATAATCTAGCACTATAAGCCGTTTCTTTTAGATATTCTGTTTTCTGCTCTTCTTCTTTCTTCCTTCTTTCTCTTCCTTTGTGTCCTCTGTGCCTTTGTGGTTCATAAAAAAATACTCAATTTTTGCACCAATTCATATTCTCGATTCCCCACGATCGCGCTTATTAAAAAAGCATCAAAAAGGGAGAACCCAAAACACAAAATTCTCCCATTACCAATTACCCATGAACCATTACCCATTACCAATTTCGATCCTTTTGCACTTCCACATATTGAACAGGCAATTGTTTCAAATCAGGTAACTGCATCCGTTCAGGTTGTTTTTCCTTAATACTCATCGGCACTAAAACCTGTTGTTTTTCCTCAATCCAACAACTAGCTAAAGGCAAAGTCTTCTCCAAATCATCCAAAGGTCGAGGAATAACCATCACCGCGTTTAATTCCCCAATCCGTTCAGCTTCGTGCATTCCCGCTTCCACAGCCACCGCGACATCGGCCACAGAACCCCGGATAATCGCGGTACATAGACCTGCGCCGATTTTCTCATAGGACGCGAGATGAACTTCCGCGGATTTTAACATCGCGTCACAGGCTCCCACCATCGCGGGAAACCCTCTGGTTTCCAATAAGCCGATGGCCTTATTACTTAACTGAGAATACTGAGTCTCCGCGGCGAGATGAGATAAACGAGCTCCGATGGGGAGAACAATCTCTAAATTAGGAAGAGGTCGAGCAATAACCAATTTCGTGACAAATTGGCCAAATTGTTCCGCGGTTTGAGCTCCCGCTTCTACCGCTAAACGGACATCAGAAATGCGACCCCGGACGATCGCGGTACAATGACCACTACCTATTTTTTCATATCCCACTAAAGTAACACTCGCGGATTTGAGCATCATATCCGCGGTTCCGACAATAGCCGGAAAACTGGTTGTAGAGACTAACCCCAAAGCTAAATCTCGATAGATCGCTTCATAAGTAGGTTGTTGTTGGGGTTCTTGCGGTTGCGATCGCCCATAGGGGAGGGTTTGATATACGTCGATGTCCATTTTTCAGCCAGACGAGACAATAGAGCCGTTATGCTTATCTTTAATTGTACTAATAGATATAGGCAACGCGGTGCAATCGGAGAACCCCACCCCCTCCGCGATCGCGTCAGTTTTCGATATCCTCTTGATGTAAAGATTTGCGATGGGGAAATAGTGTCGTTAATAATTGACTAATCTGAGTATGACCATAGAGAATCGTGGGGGAGTCAGTAAACTCTGACGCGGGAGCTTTTTCCGCTAAAGGAGCATTTTCCCGATTTAAGCTATCTTCCCCTCGAAGAGAAGCCGCGGATGGGGTTTCCGGGGTTTCCTCTGTAGCCGACTCACCCCAAGGATCATCAAGAGAAGGAGAAGACTCTGGTAAGGGTTCCTCTGTGAGCATTTCCCCAGAGGGTTCCGAGTCGGAAGTAATTTCTTCTCTATATAATTCTTGAGATTCTAAAATAGGATCAGGTGTAGGAGTATCTGAAAGAGACGGGATGTCTCCTGTGATGGGGCGACTGGTATCTCCGATTAAAGAACCCGCGGGTAACATTTGCGATCGCGTGATGGAGGCATTAAAAATAGTAGACGCGGAACCGATACAAGCATTCTCACCTATTTTACCTCGACCAATAATTAACACACCCGTACCCAAAATGGCTCCGGGTTCAATTTCCAGCGTTCCGTCCCTTGCATGAAGGATACATCCCATACCAATACAGACACCGCGAGAAATAATAATTTGACTATTGGGATCAGCTTGGAGTATTACTCCGGGCGCGATCGCAGCACTTTCATCTATAGATACATCGCCACTCACAACGTACACCTGAGAACTTTGATAAACCGGAGGTGGCGCTGTGTACATAAGGGATTGGGGATTGGGGAGTTGGGGGATTGGGGATTGGGGATTTGTGATTGGGGATTGGGAGGGATTGGGGATTGGGGAGTTGGGGGATTTGAGATTGGGGAGTTGGGATTTGGGGGATTGAGTCACCAGTTCCCAGTCACCAGTCCCCAGTCACCAGTCCCCAGTCACCAGTCACCAGTTCCCAGTCACCAGTCACCAGTCACCAGTCCCCCCTCACCGATTACGGGCGTTGAATAACTTCTTCGAGGACGCGACGCTTCGCCTTGGTATCAATACCAATTAAGCGCACATACTCACCCGCGTGTTCCGTGATACAACCTTGTAACGCGGAAAAGACTTCCGATTCCAATTTGGAGTCAATGGGAGAGCAAGTATGCCAAGAGCCAGTACGGAAACGACGAGGATCGGCGTGTTCGGTCCCAATCTTATAACCACTAGCCAATAACCCCCGCACTTTTTCCTTCACTTGAGGACTTAAGGTACTATTGTCATTAGTTGTGACTGTAGTTCTCGAAGGTGCAGCTCCAGAAGGAGCGGAAGCCGTACCTACCGCTTTTACCGGCCCATCAGGACGTTGGATGATTTCCTCTAACACGCGACGCTTACCCTTGGGATCAACCCCAATTAAACGAACATACTCCCCTGTATATTCGTTCATAATGGCTTGTAAAGCCGCGATCGCCTGTGAAACATTATTGGTGTCAATGGAGCCACCACTTTGCCAAGAGCTAGTACGGAAACGACGTTGATCCGCGTGTTCCGTGGTAATCTTATAACCCTTGTCAATTAAACCCCGTACCTGTGAGGCTAAATCTCCCGTGACTTTACCACTGGAAACCACCGCGTCCCCAGTCACAGACGCGACTTTACCATTAGACTTAGAAGCTTGAGGCACAGTACCATCAGCACGTTGGATGATTTCCTCTAACACGCGACGTTTAGCTTTGCTGTCAATACCAATTAAGCGCACATATTCGCCTTGGTAAGCATCTAAACAATCTTCTAAGGCCTGTATCGCGTCTGACTCAGAACGAGCCGCGATCGGTACACTGCGCCAAGATCCAGTCCGAAAACGACGAGCATCCGCGTGTTCAGCGCCAATGGTATAACCTTGAGACAACAGATTACGAATTTGACCAACTGTATCGCCACTTAAACGAGAACTTCCCATACTAAAACTCGATTCCTTAGAATTAGAAGTAGAACTAGACGTGTCAATTTCATCGCGAATACTCGCGACACACGCCACATCTTCTGCACAATGATAACCCGTTCTCAGGGCATCATTAATACCAATAACATGAGAGGCAAAATTCGCATCACCCGGTTGTACATCCGATAAGCGATCAGCCTGTTGTTGAGTAGTAATTATCGCGCCAGAAGGCACATATTTACCCGCGGGAATTTCCACATCTTTAATCAACGCGTGCATCATCACGATACAACCGTGACCTACTCTTGCATTAAATACCGTGGAGCGGAACCCAATAAAACAATTATCACCCACATAGGCCGGCCCGTGAATGAGCGCCATGTGAGTAATAGAAGTATTTTTACCAACCCAGACAGAGTAGAATTGTCCGTCATCACCCTTGACTCGGCCTTCTTCTAAACCGTGAATTACTACTCCATCTTGAATATTACTTCCTTCTCCAATAAAGAAAGGCGCACCTTCATCAGCACGGATAGAAGTACCCGGGGCAACTAACACTCTCGCTCCGATCCGTACATCACCGATGATGTTAGAAAAAGAATGAACGTATGCACTTTCGTTAATCTTCGGCTCGGCCAAATTTTTTGACCACGGTGTGGGAGGAGCCGCAATACTGCGGACTGCCATAATTCAATTTCTCCTAAACAGAAAAAGCTTTTTTTCTCTCGATTATCAGTTGTTAATCGCTAATTATGGCTAATTATTAATGGCTAATTTTACAGAATAATTAATTATTTTTTCTCCGAGAAATCAGAAAAAATGTAAAAATTTCACTTTTCAGGACTTACCCATCAACCCAGTTTATTTACCGAAAATTCTCATTTTGGGCAAGAATATCAGATCAACAATTGGATGTCTTTGGTGACGGTGCGTAACTCCTTACTCTGCACCATTAACTATTAATGATTAACCCGTCACGATTAGTGATTAACTATTAGCTATTAACTACCGATTATGACCATTTACCTTAACGATATTGGTCTTTTTTGCTGTACACGGGGCGGTTTTCGACACTGACAGTATCAATAATGCCTACTACCAGAGCATCAATAGGGCGATTTTCGGTCGCGTCTCCTTGACGTGCTGCGCTGCCGCGAGTGACAAGAACCCACTCATCGAAACCCGCGCCGACACTATCTGCTGCCACTTCATAACCCGGAAGGGGAGATCCTTCTTCATCTATGAATTGCAACAGTAAAAACTTTGTGCCGCGCAGACTTGGTTCTTTGTGGGTACTGACAACGGTGCCGCGTACTTTGGCAATTTGCATTTTAGGTAATAGGTGATAGGTACTAGGTAAGAGGTAAGAGGTGACACGGGGAAATTTTCCGCGTGATTCCTTTATCCCCATTCCCTGCCGCGGTAAGCCGATTTCCGCGATGAGCGCGATCCTTAATTTTCAGGAATTTAAGGACGGTTGAGAGGACGAATACCACTGACGCTTTCGCGGAATTGTTCCACTGCTTCGGTATAACGAATAGGTAAGACGTATTCCAGGTTTTCGTGGGGACGAGCGATAATATGGGTGGACAAGACTTGTCCGCCATTGACTCGTTTCACGGACTCAATACCCGCGCCGACGGAGGCTTGAACTTCAGAGACATCGCCCCGCACAATGACGGTGACGCGGCCGCTACCAATTTTTTCATAGCCCACTAAGGTGACACGCGCGGCCTTAACCATCGCGTCTGCTGCTTCTACTACCGCGGGAAAGCCGAGGGTTTCGATCATGCCTACTGCAATTGCCATTTTTGACTCCTAAATGTTTTTTTCGGGAATTGGACTTTGATGGACAGGTTTTTTCTATAATTGCTCGTCTAACCGAGTAACCTAATACGCTCGGAATTGTTCTACTGCTTCCGTGTAACGAATGGGTAGAACGTATTCGAGGTTTTCATGGGGACGGGCAATGATATGGGTGGAAAGGACTTCCCCACCATGTACCCGTTTCGCGGATTCTACTCCTGCCGCGACAGATGCTTGTACTTCGGAAACGTCCCCGCGGACAATCACGGTGACGCGGGCACTACCGATTTTTTCGTAACCCACTAGGGTAACGCGCGCGGCCTTAACCATCGCGTCTGCTGCTTCTACAACGGCGGGAAAGCCTTTGGTTTCAATCATTCCCACTGCGATCGGCATGAGTTTTCTCCTTTTTTTCAGGTTCTAAATGGGCAATTATTTGACGTTTCTGATTTTTTCGACGGGTTGAGCCCATCTTTATTTCAGTCAGGAAAACGATTTCCACTTTTCCTACATTGATTAGAATAGGGGAATGGGTGTCCCTTGACAATATAAAAGTATATTATGAATCCTAATAACTAAAATTAAGATTTACAATGCTTTATACAACTTAATATTTTTTTAATAAAATTAACATATCATTGAGTCATTAGGGTGTAAGCTTTCAATTGTATTTCTCTTTGTCGGGTAAATCCCTAAGTAAAAGTACGGATGGGATCACGAGTTCGCAGAATCAGAGGAAAGCGAATTAATAGTTTTTTTGTTATTTTTTCAGCCTTATTGTTATCGGTTATAGCAATTCTAGGAAAACTTGTTACAGATGCTTTTTTGTTGGGCTTTACCCCAAGGGACGAGAGGGAAAATGATCTGTATCTATATTTTTGAGAAATGTTTTCGCAAAAAGAGCATGATCTTGTTGAGGCAACCGTTTTTGGGGAGACAATGCGATTCGATCGCGTTTTGGTAAAAATGTCAAGAGTAAAATTACCCTTTTCTGTTTTGGGGCTGAGGGAAGATCCCCGCGATGAAGCGGAAACAAGGGGACGTAAAATAATCGGAAAGAAAAGAAACCTGCTTTCTTGGTAGGGTTGAATAGGATGGCTTTGAAGGCCAGACGATCGCGCTTTCCCCAAAAAAACGCCATTTTTTCTTTTTTCATTTTCATTTATCGAGAAAAGGGAAGCGCGATCGGTAATTAGAGAAAGATAAGGAAAAAAAGATGACAGACTTATTGGTACAAACCAGTTGGTTTATACCCTTTTATGGTTTATTAGGCGCGGTATTAACATTACCTTGGTCAATGGGCGCGATTCAGAAGACTGGACCGAGACCCGCGGCCTACTTTAACCTATTAATGACAATAGTCGCGTTTGTACATGGAACGCTCCTATTTCGGTTAACGTGGTATCAACCGCCCCAAGAATTAATTTTCCATTGGTTACAAACAGCAGATATTGACTTATCCCTTGCCTTAGAAATATCCCCCGTGAGTGTGGGATCAATGGAATTAGTAACAGGATTAAGTTTAATCGCGCAAGTCTATGGCCTAGGATACATGGAGAAAGACTGGGCCTTGGCACGATTTTTTGGCCTATTAGGTTTTTTTGAAGGAGCCCTTAGTGGTATCGCGATTAGTGATTCCCTATTTTTGACTTATGCGTTGTTAGAAATGTTGACTCTTTCTACTTATTTATTAGTAGGATTCTGGTATGCCCAACCTTTAGTAGTAACCGCAGCCAGAGACGCGTTTCTCACTAAACGGGTAGGGGATGTGTTGTTATTAATGGGATTAGTAACACTTTCCACATTATCGGGTAGTTTAAATTTTTCCGACTTAGAAAATTGGGCAGCCACCGCGAATTTACCCCCTTTAACTGCGACATTAATGGGATTAGCCTTAATGTCTGGACCCATTGGTAAATGTGCTCAGTTTCCCTTGAATTTATGGTTGGATGAAGCAATGGAAGGCCCTAACCCTGCCTCCATCATGCGTAATTCGGTGGTGGTAGCCGCGGGTGCTTACGTCTTGATTAAGTTAGAACCTGTTTTAGCCTTATCTCCCATTACAGATGAGGTGTTAGTGGTTTTGGGCACAATAACCGCGATTGGAACTTCTTTAGTCGCGATCGCGCAAATTGATATTAAGCGAGCCTTTTCCCATTCCACAAGTGCTTATCTAGGGTTAGTATTTATCGCGGTAGGACAACATCATGTAGATGTCGCGTTGTTGTTATTATTTACCCACGCGATCGCGAAAACCCTAATTTTTATGAGTGTCGGTTCAATTATTTCCACCACCAACACCCAAGACTTAAGAGAATTAGGAGGTTTATGGTCAAAAATGCCAGTAACAACAGCATCCTATATCGTAGGAGCCGCGGGAATGATTTCCCTATTACCATTAGGAATTTTTTGGGCGATGCGACGCTGGATCAATGGTTTTTGGACAGTACCATTGTGGTTAGTCGCGATTCTATTATTAGTAAATGCCCTAACCGCGTTTAATATCACCAGAGTATTTGGGTTAGTATTCACAGGGGAACCCACACCAAAAACCCGTAGAGCCCCTGAAGTAGCTTGGCCGATGGCAGTGCCAATGGTTTCATTAATTATTGTCGAGTTATTGATGCCCTTAATGTTGCAACAATGGCAAAGTTTAATTAGTTGGAATCAGCCCTTAGTAGAATTAGCCAACTTAGATTCAGTGGAGTTATTTTTGAAGCAATTCGATATTCCATTATTAGTAGCATCGGGATTAATTGGTTGTGGAATAGGCGCGGCAATTTATCTCTATGGTGCGATATCAAAACCAGTGAAATTGCCTTGGCAATGGTTACAAGATTTCTTTGCCTATGATTTTTATATTGATCGAGTTTACAAAGTAACAGTAGTATTAGCCGTAGAATTAATCGCGAAGGCTAGTGCTTGGGTAGATCGTTATATTGTCGATGGTGTGGTTAATTTATTTGGTTTGGCGACCATTTTTGGAGGTGAAGGGTTAAAGTATAGTGCATCGGGGCAATCCCAATTTTATATTTTGACTATTACCGTGGGGATTGCTATCTTCTTAGCATTGATGATTTCGCAGTTTTAGATAGCCCCTAACACCCCAAAAATTGTGGTCAATTTATTTTATCCTTGTACCAGAGAGGATTGAGGAAAATGAACCACAAAGGCACAAAGGCACAGAGAAAGTGCGCCGAATTTATCGGATAAATTGGCATCAGATTTCCTTTCTCTTCCTTTGTGACCTCTGTGTCCTTTGTGGTTCATTTCTTCATTTTATCATCACAATTATCTGAGACTAGGCTCATCAATAATCCCAGGAAAAAAGGGATAAAATCTCCCCGGCATATCCCCCTTTTGTTAATTCTAAATACCGGATTAAATGAACCACAAAGGCACAAAGACACAGAGAAAGAGCCTGGTTTGGATAAAGGCTCAGATTTCTTTTCTCTTCCTTTGTGGCCTCTGTGTCCTTTGTGGTTCATTTCTTCATTATTTTGACCATGAACTCAAGGAGCAGTGGAGGGTATTAATAACAAATTGAAGTTAATTAAAAGAAGAGCTTATGGGTTGAGAACTTTTGAGAACTTTCCACATTGACTGATCAAAAAGTCATTGATCTGATAATTTCTCATGGTCCTTGTGACCAGCTTTCATCAAGTATGCGCTACCTGCAATCAGCAAGATGGATATAGCCATAATAAGGAGGTCAGTAGATGTCTTAACTTCTAACTCTATTAATCGCTTGAAAAATCCCACAATCATTACCATAATGATCACTTTCAGAATTTTTTCCTTAAGTTGATCAAGAGAAGTAATTGTCAGAAGTTTCACCTCCGTATCTTCTTGCCTTCCTACGTCGATTTTAGAGATAAATAACTCATAAATTCCGTAAGCAAAAAGTATCATAACGATGCCGATTAAGTAAACATCTATTCCTCCTAGAATACCCGCCATAATCTTAGGTAGCATTTTTTCTGGATCTTCATTGAGATGTAGAAGTGCTTGTAAACTGCCTAAAACCTCCATACTCCCCAAGATAAACAACATAAACACACTAAGGATACTAAAGATAACTGGAACGATGCTTATAAATCTTAACAGCCAAAGACCTTGTTCTACAAAATTCTCTAAACTTTTGAAAAATCTTTTCATACTCTTTATACTCTTGATGATTTGTCAAAACCCTTTTGTTTAAGAGGTGTTAGTTACGACAAAATGATGCTTTTTGGCAGGTCTAAATCCATCAAAATATTTTGAGAAACTTCGTCGATTTATGCGTTCATTCCCCACAGGTATTTCAGGCTGATTATCATGATGCTATAGCAATTCTCTCTGTACTGGTGAGGCAAAGAGATTTCTAGTTTTAGGCAACTCTTAACAGAGAACAGGAAATAAATTAGGCTTTACCTCATGAGTCCGAGAAAGGCTATAATCGTTGCGAACGCAATCGCTGGTAGGATTTTTCTAGCGGTAATAAACTAATATCCACACTAGAGCCTCCGTTGAACTCAAAAGGATTGTCTATATCGTGGATTAGTAGAATCACATAAGTGATTCCAGTAAATAGAAAACCTGAAACAATCAAATTGGTAAAAAACTCATCGGTATGTGTTACTAACAACGTCATGGTTGAGATAATCAGAAGAATATACTGCAAAGCATAGGAGGCAGGCAGAAACTCGGTATCACGAATCCGTTTAATTTGGCCAATAGTCAAACGAATTTTGCCCTGTTCACCTTGAATTCGAGTAATCAATGGAGCCTCGCAAAATTTTGACAAGGTAACCAGTAATGGATTGAGGCTTGTAACTACATCATCAACACTTATAAATGATTTATTCTCCTGTAGACAGATTAGAGTAGTGCTGAGGATATCAACTAACCTTTCTGTTAATGGTATTGAATTATATTCAGAATCACGGGATGCAATCATTAAATTCGTATCTTGAATTGTTTCAACTGCAATCGCAATCGTATTTGGCATCTCTTCACTGAGACGGTAATCCTGCATCGCGGAATTCAGCATAAACGCCAGGAGGAACGCGACTGTCGCAAATAGAGAACCAATCTGAGGATCGAATTTACCGATTTCCCAGTTCATCAGATGAAAAGTCCATTTTACCAAGCAAAATAGTCCTATTATCGGAATAATTTTGAGTAAGATTCCCCACTTCAATAAGATTGTACGAGTAGAATTGTTGGAAGATATTTTAGAATTCATTGCATTAAAGGGTATTGGTGATTATTGTTGACAGGGTTTGCGCCTTATTAGACCTCTTGCGAAATTCATTCAAACCCTGATTCTTCTGTAGGTCATAATGAGCGTTTCAGCTAGTTTCACAAGAGGTCTATTCAATGCGCTCGATCTAAATTACTTTATTAGAGAGAAATACATATTTTTTCATCCAAAGATTAGTCTAATTAGTAGGGAAAAAATAAGAAGCTACCCAATCCTTTTGGATCGTCACTGTAATGGAAATCATGGAAGACTTTTAAAAATTCCTCTTGAGAAATAAATCCATCTTTATCGAGATCAATCTGGGAAAAAGCTCTCTCAGCATAAATACGATGATTATGATAAACCGCGAGGAAATCTACCCATTCATTAGCATTGATAGTCCCGTCTCCATCAGCATCAAAGGCATCAAAAATTAGATGAACAAGGGAGCCAATTTCTGCTTGATATCGTTTCGGATCGTTCAGGATAGATTCGTAATAGTTAAGCCACTCATCTAAACTCACTTTATTGTCACGATTTTTATCACTCTCACCTCGAATGTGAATCCAGTAGTAGGCAAATTTTTCCAACAAAACGTTAATTTTTGAGGAATTGGGTTTCCAACCTCGAACTTCTGCTATTTTTTTAACCACTATTTCAAAGTCGGCTAAACCAATCTTTCCACTATTATCAACATCATACATAGTGAATAATTTTGTCAACTTCCGTGTTTGCAATTCTGTGAGCATAATAGAGCCTCTAGGTAATAATCGAATAACTCTGGATGAATGGCCGTGTCTTCCCCGTCAGAGTGTCACAAAGTAACCTTTCACACTCCCCCTAACTCTAATAAATCTAACGATAAATCGATATTTTAGACCATTTTGCCGGGGGAGTCGAGAAGGTATTATAGCCTGATTATCGCCTATATAAGTGGGATGAGTCCTACTTATAATTTAAGATTTTGGAAAGCCTGCTCTTGCCAATGAGACACCGATTTGGACGAAAATCATTCCCACGATCGCGCTACCAACCCAATAAATTAACAGCATCGTCATATCTCCCTTATCCAAGAAACCTTTAGATTCCAAACCGTATGTAGAGAAGGTAGTATATGCACCGCAGAAACCTGTCGTCGTCATTACTCGCAATTCCGGCGAGATCAAACGCAGATTCTCGATCGTGAGAGTCAAAATATAAGCAATCAACAAACAGCCCGTAATATTAATCAGGAATGTGCCATAAAAGCCAAAATCTTTTCCAAAAATGGCTTTGGCAAATTCGGTGACATAGAAACGACTCAACGCGCCAAAAATTGCTCCGATCGCGACCGCGAGGGACAAACGTCCGTTCAAAAAATCCATTGCTTTTTACCTAAAAATTGATAGTTTGTCTTTTTTCCTAAAGGATATCCCAACCTTTTTTATTAACTTACGAAAAGCTTCGCGATCGTAACTCCTATGATTACTGCTCCTAAACCGAGAATTGCACTCCCAGCCCAATAAAAAGCAGTGGCAACGTTTTTTTTACTACGCCATAATGCTAGAGTATCAAAGCCATAGGTAGAAAATGTGGTGTAAGAACCTAAAAATCCAGTTCTAATCAGTAAATCTAATTCCTTGGGATAGCCTGTAATGCCTTTGGAAATGGTGAAAAAGAAACCCATCGCCAAACATCCAGTTAAATTAATAATAAATGTTCCGTAGGGAAATTTTGTCCCAAATTTAGCTTTTGTCCATTCGGTTAAGTGATATCGAGATAGAGCTCCGGGGACTGCACCTGCCGCGATCGCGACAACATTAGTTATGTCTGACATTGCTGAGAATTTATCCTGTGCTAAGGTTTAGTTTGCTGAGACATTCTGCATTTATACTAGAATGTAGCTTAGACCACAAAATGTGATTTTTAGAGAAAAGTCAAGCCGCCCTTGTTAGACCATAACAACACACTGTCGTTTTCTTTGCTTGACTTGAGTCCGGGTAAACTCCAGAGTAAATATGGCTTTCACAACGGTTTACTTGTGGCTTCTAATTCTCCTATGAAATTTGTTATTTTGTCAAATGAATATTTTGAATTATAGATATGAATAAAATTGATATTAAGCAAATAGACCTAAATCTGTTAACCATTTTAAAAGTGCTCCTCGATGTCAATAACGTTACCAAAGCCAGCGAAAAATTAAATTTGAGTCAATCAGCTACAAGCCATGCTTTAAACCGACTACGAAAAATGTTTAACGATCCATTGCTGGAGCGATCATCTTCAGGAATGCGTCCGACTCCTAGGGCTCTGGCTTTACGAGAATCCCTCGAAAATATCCTTGTTGATATAGAAAACTTAGTTACAGAACCCATTTTTTGCCCCGAATTAGCTCAAGGGATTATTAGAATTGCCGCTTCCGATTATGCCACTACTGTAATACTTCCCCGGGTTTTAACACAACTTTCTCAACAAAGTCCTGATATTGATATAGAGTGTTATGATTGGCATTTTGACACTTTAGAGAGGCTGAAAAATGGAGACATTGATCTCGCGTTGGGTGTAGTAGATATAGATGAGAGTAATGGAATTAGGTGTCAAAATTTATTTACAGAAAGTTTTGTGTCCATAGTCAGGGCAGAACATCCTATTCTGCAAAAAAATATCACTATCGAATCTTATATTGCTTGGCCACACGCATTAATTACCATTACAGGCTTACCACTCCACTCAATTAAGAAATCATCGAAAAGTCATGTTGATCGAATATTGGAAGAATTAGGAGTTAAACGTCGAGTAATGTTAAAATTGCCCCATTTTCTTTCTGCTGCCCTCATTATTGATCAAACTGATCTTATTTTGACCTTACCCCGTCGTATTGCTTTGCTGTTTGCGAATATTGCTGATGTAACCATCTTTGAGCCGCCGATTGATTTGGGTGAGTATAACTATATGCAAATTTGGTCTAAGCGTTGTGATCATATTCCCATTCAAGCATGGCTACGCGATCTGATCAGCTCCCAAACTCAAGATATCTAAGAGACTATTTTGCCAAAATCCCATAGATTCTTTGATAGAATTATGTGTTTTTTGGGAAATCACTATGAGCATAAATAAAATCAAAAATAAAATCATCCATCTTATTACGGAAATCTCGGTTTCAAATTCTCTTTAGTACCCGACTTATAAAGAAAAGATGCTAGTCCGGCATAACTAAATGATGCTATTCTATAATATTAGTAACCGGTGAGCTATCTCATCAATAATTAAGAAAAAAAAGGATAATATCTTCCATGACTAGGCGTGTTTTCTTCACCCTCAATTTAGTCCTGATCGGAACTTTTTTATGACCCGCTTTTCCCCAAACTCCATGCTCTCCAGAAATTAATTTTGAGCGCACTTTTTCTCTGAAATCAACGATTACAAATAATTGAAAAATTACTATGTTTTATCAATCAGAATTTAAAAAAATAGCAGTAGGTTATCAAGATCTGCTGTACTTTTATGTATTTCTCAACCTAACTTTAGTCAACCTAAAGTATTAAAGGAACCGCAATATGAATTTCTTAGAAAAATTGTGAAAACCCGTACTCTAGTAATTCCTAATAAGAATGAAACAGGTAGGTTGGGTTGAACGGTAGTGAAACCAAACTTGTATGACTGATGGGAAGTTCCCACTTTAATGGGAATTACTATAATAAAAAATTTTTTTCTGATTACTGTGGCAGAAGGAAATGGTCGAAATCCTGTTATTACTAATTATAAATTAGATTGGCAAAACCCTAGTCAACCTGTTTTAACTAAGTTAGAAGCTAAATAGCCTCTGTGTGAGAAACCGCGTTGATGCTAGAAAACCTCGACTGATTTATTGCCCTCACCTCGAAACCCCCTTTCTTTAGTCTTAGCCTTCCCCAGTTAACCGTCACAATTCTGATAATTTCAGATTAACATTCTCAATTTAATAAATATTTAATACTTATCCGAAAAAACTTGTCATCAAGAGTCTGATTCGTTATAATCAGACCTTGATGAATTAAGGAAGAGCTAAATATCATGAAAACACGATCGCGGTTGAGTCTAATAGGTAGTATCCTCATGGTAGGTGCAACAGCCTTACCCAGTTTTGCCCAAATCATCAAAAGAGATTATGACTTTCAAACCCCTGTACCTCTGATTAGTCGCATCACAATTAGAGATAATATTCGCAACTTACCTAAATCAAAACTCTTTACCCGTTGTCCCGACAAAACCGTTTTATTAGAATATGCCGAAAGTAGTAAGTATTCGATCATGATTTGTTCCGATGAAAAGAATACTCGACAAGAAAAATATTGGATACAAAACGCGAAAAATGGTAGTGGCAAATTAACCCTTACCGCGTTCGTTTATACCACCGGTGCGCCCTTTTATAAATATGGTGATGAAATATTCTCAATTTTAACGGATGATGATGGGATCAAACCTGTTAAATTCAATGCTTACCTAGAAAGATATAACTCGAAAACGAAAATCGGTTCGGCGGAAGCTTTGCTTTATCATTATCACAGATATTATCAAGATTTAACCCCGTCAAAAAAATGATCAGCTCTATTTCTCGTCATCTGAAAATTAGTCACTGTGATATTTCTTTTAGGCATCAAAAACCGGGTTTCGAGGAGAGACTCCTCACTGCATCTAGGTTTGGTGAAGAAACCAGGTTTCTAGCAAAGGCTTAGGGTGTTTCTTTGCCTCAAGAAACGCAGTTAGAGTCTGAGGCTAATCAATGCACAGATCAAAAAATGATCAAATCAAGTTTTCGGTGTTGTTGGGAAGAGGGAAGAGGGAATGCTTAACAATTAATAGTTAACCTTCTTCCTTCTTCCTTCTTCCTTCTTCCTTCTTCCTTCTTCCTTCTTC
>JBBITB010000044.1:0-47332 GCA_037440985.1 Microcoleaceae cyanobacterium bin_387 | reverse complement strand
ATGAATGGGGATTGGGTTCATTTTTGCTGGTGCGCGATCGCCTTTTTACCGATTTCCATGTAGGGGCAAATGGCAATTTGCCCTCTTGTCGGCAATGCCTGAATTGGGGCGAATGCCATTCGCCCCTACGGGGTGTGGTAATCAATGGGGATTGGGTTCATTTTTGCTGGTGCGCGATCGCGATTTTACCCATTCCCATGTAGGGGCCAATGGCAATTTGCCCTCTTATACCCAAAGGAAACGCGATCGTCTTTTCCTCAATCCCTGAATTTGGGCGAATGCCATTCGCCCCTACCGATCATGTAAAATAAAATGTGTTTAATGATTAAGTCTAATCCTCAATTTCATGCCTTACGATCCTCAAAAACATCATCGTCGTTCTATTGGCCTCCAAGGATATGATTATTCCCAGGCGGGAGCATATTTTATTACCTTCTGTACCCATCAACGAGAATGTTTGTTTGGAGAGATCGTTAATGGGCAAATGCAATTAAATCAGTTTGGTGTTATTGTGGCTGAAGAATGGTTGCGATCGCCAACGATTCGCCAAGAAATTGAATTGGATGCTTGGGTTATCATGCCAAATCATTTTCATGGAATAATCGTTATTACCCAAAATACCGTAGGGGCGAATGGCAATTCGCCCTTAACCCATACCGTAGGGGCGAATGGCAATTCGCCCTTAACCCATACCGTAGGGGCGAATGGCAATTCGCCCTTAACGAATGTATCGACACAACGCATGAAACCGCGATCTCTTTCTTCCTTAGTTGTCGGATTTAAAGCGTCTGTCACCAAAAGAATTAATGTCATTCGTCAGCTAGATCATGTCCCCGTTTGGCAGCGTAATTATTATGAACACATCATTCGTGATGAAAATTCGTTGCAAAAACTTCGCCAATATATAAATGACAATCCTTTAAGCTGGGAAATAGATCAATTACATCCTAATAATCCCTCAAAATGGTAATAGCGATCGTAGGGGCGAATGCCATTCGCCCCTACGATCGATGGGGGATTATCGCAATATTTGTTGATTTTTGGTAGAGAGTGATCGCGCTTCTTCCAGAGCCCAGAAATCGGGTTTCTACGAGCACTTACTTTGGCATCCTACCGAAATATTTAGGAAGAAACCCGGTTTCTTTATCCTACACGATCGCGCATTTTCAGTTAGAATAGAAATATACTCAGTAAGACAAGGAGATTTTTCTCATGCCACTGATGACAATAAAAGACTTAGAAAACTTACAAATAACACTCTCTGAAGCCGGCCATGATTACCAACTAGAACTCGAAAATGGGAAAATTATCGTTATGGGACCATCAGACATTGTATCTAGCGAAATTACCATTCTGTTTAGCCGATTACTAGCTAACTGGGTTTACCCTCGTCGCCTGGGACGAGTGTTTGACTCCGCAGGTGGTTTCATCATGCCAGATAAAAACTTGAAAGCACCCGATGTTTCCTTTGTTCGAGCCTCCCGCCTCAGACAAAGTGTGCGTTACTTTGCCGAAATGGTCCCAGACTTAGTAGTAGAAATTAAATCTCAAAGTGACAGAATTAAACCCATCGAAAATAAACTTAAAAATTTCTTAGAATTGGGGGCTCAGGTAGGTATTCTCATTGATCCCGATGATGCCACCGTAACCATTTATCGACTCACAGGTGAACCAATTATGTTAAGGAATGAAGACCTTTTAACCATTCCTGAACTATTCCCTGGTTGGGAATTACCAATTACCGAACTGTGGCCCCCCATCTTCACAGAAGAAGAAACCGGCAATTGATTAGTTTATCTAATCTCTGTAGAGAAACTCCCATAATCTTTTGTGATATATTACTCCGTAATGATATCACAAATACACGAATTTATTTTCACCATTTTCGGTTAAAATAAACAATAATCTCACTCACACCATCCGGGGAAAAACATGACTAACACTCCCAATAAACCATCCACACCCATACCCTACAGTCATCGTCTGGCAACCACTCAAGATATTAACGCGATCGCGCCCTTAATGGTAGCCTTTGCCAAAGAAAGAGCCACCGCCGATCCCTCCATCCAAATCAAACTCAATTATGATTTTGAAAAATACGTTTCTAGTCAACTAGAAAAATCCAATTATAACTGCTGGTTATTAGAATATAAAGATCCCGAACATCCATCATCAAAAATCATAGTAGGGTTCTTTTTTATTTATCTTTATGATGAACAACCACCCGCTAATTTACCCGAATATTTGCGCGAAAAACAGGAGCAAGAAAACCCATTTATTCCCCGTCGTGTCGGTTCTGTATTAGGTTTATATGTTCAGCCAAAACATCGCACTTCTCAAGGGATAAAACTTCTTATTGATACCGGAATTAAATATGCTGAAACGATGAAAGTTACGGATATTGATGTCCTAATTTCCGCGGAACAAACAGGATTACATAGTTTCTTAGAACGTCTCGGTTTTAACAAAGCAGCAATACAATATACCCGTCATTATGACATTCCTCCAGACACCAAATTACCTGATATTCATCCCCCCTATCCAGAAATAGCAGAAGTCCCTCTGCCAGAACCGAGCGCGATCGCGTTACGAGATCCATCGAATAATGAATTAGTGTATAATAGCCAAGGAAAACCAGTCTTTTTAATCCCCCTGCGTGATGAAAACGGAAATCTCCTCCTCTCTAGTAGTAAAATACCCATTTATCCCCTGCCTTTACGCGATCCTCAGACGAATGAATGGGTATTTGATTCTCATGGTGAATTAGTAAATTGTCCCATTTTACGAGATGAAAAAGGAGAGATTTTTGAACATCGTAATATAGTCCAATTTCATCCCCCTGCTTATCAAATTGTCAACGGTAGTATTTCTTTAAAAAAAGATACTTTGGGTAAATATGTTTTCTGTGATGTCGAACGAGATCAAGGCGGTAATATGATCAAGAGTCCCGATGGATTACCCATTTTTAAACAGCAGCTATGATTTCCGAAACGTTTGTCAAAAAGAAACCCGGTTTCTGTGAGCAAAAGTAGTAGTTTTCCGGTGTTAAGGAGAAACCGGGTTTCTGAGCAGGGTATAATTAACCAGAAAAAGGAAAAACGGAGAAACCCGGTTTCTGTGATCAATAAAAAGTAACTGTTTTAGGAGAATTTACAATGACTGATGAATTGACTACTCCCCCAGGGGAACCCACAGGGGACACAACTCCCGAACCTAATTCTGAAATTACCGCGTTAGTTAAATTAGAAATGCCCGACGCGTCTGATGATGTTATTCAAGAAACCGCGGCGTTTTTTCATGTGATTAAAAAACGCATTCAAACGGAATTAGACGCGGTAGGGGAAATCACTAATGAGGTTTATCACCGCATTGTTAGTGAAGAAATACAACACGCGATCGCGCAAAATAAATCCATCGCGCAGGAAAAAGTTGACACCGCGGTAAAATTGATTAAACAAGAAGCGGATAAAAATTGGGCAGTGATGGACGCGATTAAATCAAGGGCCCTAGCCCAGGTGCAGAGCGCGGGAAAATTAACTCGTACTGCTTATTTAGACGCGGTGGCTAAGGCGCGTAAAGCGGTGGCAGAAAATCAGTTAATTGAACCCGATCGTATTGAAGAAGCTGTGAAACAAATTCAAAGTCAAGCGGATAAAAATTGGCACGGAATTACCCAGGAATTTGAGTCTTTTGGTCAACGCATTCAAGAAACAGCAAAAACCGCGTGGAATACTTTAACCTCTGTATTTCATAAGAAGAAAAATAAAAACAAAAATTCCGAGGAAAACAACCCTTAATATAAGGAGATCGTGAGAAAAAGTTACCCAGAGACAAAGGGTTTATTCACCTCAAAAAAAGATGTATTTTCTGTCCAAAAGAGTGATTAAATCTGGGAAAAAAATAAAATTAACCACAAAGAAACAGAGTACACAAAGAGGGGGAATTTTTGATACAGCAGTTTCCTCTGCTATGCAGTACATCTTGATCCCCCTAAATCCCCCGATCGAAGGGGGACTTTCTTTGTTCCCCCCTTCGATCAGGGGGCTAGGGGGGATCTAACGTACCTCATAATATCGAAAAGTGCTGTAACTGCGAGGGAGGCTTTCCTTTTCGCACTGTTTTGCCTCTTCTCTATCTCTCTCCTTTGTGGTTATACTATTATTCAAAAAAAAAGGAAAATGACATAATCCGGGCGACTTTATCTATCCCCAATAATTTTTAACCACAGGCAATAATAACGTGACAAAATAATAGACTAAAGGCGCGGTAAAGACATAACTATCGGTGCGATCTAAGATACCACCGTGCCCCGGAATTAATTGCCCGGAATCTTTAACTCCGGCATCTCGTTTCATCATTGACTCTGTTAAATCACCTAACAGACTGGAAATTCCTATTAATAATCCTAATGTCGCCCCCGTGATAATCCATTGAGGCCAATGTAAATACCACGCGCCTGTTATGGCTACTATAATACTCCCTAAAATCCCAAAAATTGCCCCTTCTACCGTCTTTTTCGGACTGATTTGAGAGAGACTGGTACGCCCAAAAATTTTTCCCATGAAATACGCGCCTATATCCGCAGCCCAGATGCAAAAAAACGCGAGTAATAATGTTGTTAATCCTAAGGGTAAATCTCTGGGATGGCTTAATAATATGGAGAGATCACTCAGCCCGATATGATTACTGGCAACTTCTTGGGGAAATAGGGGATTTGTTTGATCTAATCCGATGCGTAACCGTATCCAATAACTCGGTAAATAACCTCCGTAAAATAATCCTAATATTGAAGAGGATATATCCGCGATCGAGGCTAATTTGGGTTGAAATAATAGATAAAAACAGATTAATGTACCTGCGAGGGCAAACATCGCATCGACTAAGTTAGGCTGCAATGCGGCTGTAATTAATAAGGCTTGACTTACTACTAAGGTGGTTTTACTCGCGGGGGTGATTCCTTTCGCGAGTGTTAATTGAAAATACTCTTGTTGGCCTAAATAGACAATAATTCCAAAACCGATGGTAAAATACCATCCGCCTAACAATACCATTGCCAAGGCAAGGGCGATCGCGACAATTGCACTGAGGATACGAGGCAAAGACATAGATATCATCAAACCTATTTTGCTTGCAAACTTTGAGGCGAGTCAAAGGTTTTTAGATTTTCAATTTGGGATGGGTGATTATTTTTGGGTAGAAATCTGGTAAAAGGGTACAACTTTCCGCGGTTAATAGTGGACGGTACTACTTCATTACGGGCTTGTAATTCAGAAAAACCCTATTTCCCCAGCCCCCAGTCCCCAGTCTCCAGTTTACTTTCGGACTACCTTAAGGGTTTGCAGGGTTGGATCATCACATCCTGTAATTCTCCCACCTAACGCGAGGACTTGCTCTAAATAGTCTAGCGCGTCTGGGGTAATAATTTCACCCGGCATTAAAATCGGTATTCCGGGGGGATAGGGACAAATCAATTCCGCACTGATCCGATTTTTGGCTTTTTCTCGTGATACCATTTCCCCCATACTGAAAAAGGCTTCACGCGGAGTCAGCGCGATCGGCAATGGTAAATCGACAAAAGAATACCCTAATATTTTATCCCTTTTACTACTTCCTTTTCGCTTCTTCATTATTTCTTCAAGATTAATAAAAGCCTTTACTAAATTGTCGATATCAGCTTCCGTATTTCCTAAACTAATAATAAAGGTTAAATGATGTAAAAGAGGTAATTCCGCGGTTACTCCTAATTCTTCATTGAGAATTTGATCCGCCTCAAATCCAGTGAACCCTAAATCTGATACTTTTACCGTTAATCGAGTTTTGTCTAAATTAACAAAACCCGGACTTTTTTGGCTCAATTGTAATACCGATAAACCCGGAATTTGAGTGAGAGACGATCGCGCTTTGTCTGCCAGAGCTAAAGTGTGACTCATTAACGCGTTACCCTCTAAAGCCATTTGTTGACGAGCCGCGTCTAAAGAAGCCAATAATAAATAACTCGGACTGGTTGACTCCACTAATTGTAAAGCACGACTCACCCTTTGAGAATTAACGCGATCGGCCTGAAGATGAAGCATAGAAGCTTGAGTCATTGCCCCTAATACCTTGTGAATAGATTGTACCGTTAAATCAGCACCCGATTTCAACCCAGATATCGGTAAATCAGGATGAAAATTAAAATGAGCGCCGTGAGCTTCATCAACTAACAAAGGTATATTATATTGATGAACAATCTCAGCAATTTTCACAATATCACCACAAACACCATGATAAGTCGGATAAACCATCATCACCGCTTTCGCATCAGGATGATGACGCAACGCGTTCGCAACACTTTCCGGTGTAATACTATAAGTAATATCCCATTGTGCATCATATTCAGGATTAATAAAAATAGGGATAGCCCCTGATAAAATCAACCCAGAAATCGCCGATTGATGTACATTTCGAGGTAAAATAATTTTATCACCCGGTTGACAAGTAGCTAAAATTGCCGCAATAATGCCACAGGTAGAACCATTGACCAAAAACCATGTTTGAGCTGCACCAAAGGTCTCAGAGGCTAAATTTTGCGCCTCTAGTAAGACTCCTTCAGGTGCAAATAAATTATCTAATTCGGGTAATTCGGGTAAATCAGATTGAAATACTTTCGCACCTAATAAATTAATTAATGCTGAGGAAATTCCTAGGCCCCGTTTATGTCCGGGTGCATAAAAAGGCGCGTGAAATTTATTAGCACAATCTCGCAATGTGTCTAAAATAGGGGTTTTAGTTTGAGACAGATTTTCAGGCATTTTACTTATTAATAATAGAAGCTTTTATGATGAACCACAAAGGCACAAAGGGCACAGAGGAAAGAAAACAGAGAGGCTACACTCGTCTCTACCTCTATTCTATATCCGTGAATATTTGTCAAAGATATCCTACCATCAAAGAGGACTAAATATTTAACTTTTTTTCTTAGTCCATAGGGGAGGCCATTTTACTTCCCAGTAGAAACTTTTATTTTTATGATGAACCACAAAGGCACAAAGGGCACAGAGGAAAGAAAACAGAGAGGTTAAATTCGCCCCTCCCTTAAAGAGGAATAAATTTTTAACAAATGTTTTCTTAGTCCTCTTCAGAGGACTTCAGCTATTAGACAGGGACTTAAGTCCCTGGGCCTAAACTTCTGCTATATAATAGAGTTGACATCAAATCGGAAAAAAAAGGATGATCAAATACAAAACAATAGATCTTTTTGCGGGCATTGGAGGCATCCGTTTGGGATTTCAAGCCTTAGGCTGCGAGAATGTTTTTTCTTCTGAGTGGGATAGTGCAGCACAGAAAATGTATGAAGCCAATTTTGGTGAAAAACCCTTTGGCGACATTAACTTAATTGAGCCAAAAGATATTCCAAACCATGACATCCTTCTGGCTGGATTTCCATGTCAGCCTTTTAGTATTGCTGGAAAGGGGCTGGGATTTTCTGATACAAGAGGAACATTATTTTTTAACATTGAATCTATTTTAGAAGCGAAGAAACCACAGGCTTTTTTGCTGGAAAATGTTAAACGCCTTACTACCCATGATAATAATCGGACATTCCAGGTTATTTTGGAAAGATTAACAAACCTTGGTTATCGGGTATATTTCCGGGTTTTGAATTCCCTTAATTTTGGGGTTCCCCAAAAAAGAGAGCGTATTTACATCGTAGGATTTCGAGATGAAATTCATTTTGATTTCCCACAAGTACCCGGTTTTTATAAACCTCTGGTAGAGATTCTGGAAAAAGATGAGGATATACCTCAAAGTTATTTTCTTTCAGAAAAGATCAAGAAAAAAAGACTGAAGGCAGTTAAAGGTATTCCGCCATTTCCCTCGATATGGCATGAAAATATTGCAGGGAATATTTCCGCGTTACCTTATTCATGCGCCTTGAGAGCAGGTGGAAGTTACAATTATCTTGTCGTTAATGGAATTAGACGACTAACTGATAGGGAGATGTTGAGATTACAAGGATTTCCCGATGATTTTAAAATTAATATTCCATACTCTCAGGTGCGAAAGGTGGCTGGAAATACTGTTACTGTGCCTGTAATTGAGGCAATAGCGACAAAAATGCTCCAAGCACTCAACGACAAGCAACCAATAAACCTTTAATTCAAACAACATTATTTGATAGATGACAAGAATTTAGTGATTTTAATCAAGGGGCAATCACCTCTAAGTTTAGGGATTATTTATGGTAGTATTTTGTGCTCAATAATACAATTCTTGTTACCATTTAATGTTTTTTGATAATCAATTATTTTTAGTTAAAAAGAAACTTTGACTTCGTTGGTAATACGCATGACTGATTCTTGTTCAAATCGGCGTTTATACTCGTCAATAATCTCGTCTATTGCCCGATTTGTCTCTGCATTCATTTCATAGATTAAGATTACAACCCTCGATTTTTCTTTGACAAGTTCTCCATTATTACTTAAATATTGACCTTGGGTATCTAAGACGGTTAAACCTTTTTTAAATCGGGGTGTGATCACTTGGTTTAAAAAGTTTTGCCATTCTGTTTCTGAGATTTGTGTACCATTGGGCTTATTTAAACCAAAGTAAAGTTCATCTTTTGTTAGTGTTTTGGCACGCGGGTTAATTGTTGCTGTTTCTGGCTGTTTTGCCACAACTACCGGGGGATACAAAAGAGGCGCGATCGTCAGCAGACTGACTAAGAAAATTTTGTTGATGAGTTTCGGGGTGGAAAGCACTATTTAATCTCCTTCTCTTCGTTTTCTTCCCTCTGTGTACTCGGTGCCTTTGTGGTTCATAAAAAAACACACATAACCACAACACCATCATATCAAAAAATATATCCCTATTTTCGGGATATTTCTGGGAGATAAATGGCACGATCGCGCATATTTCGATCGCGCCCTTCATCGCAAAGGAGAAGGTTAGGTATCGTCCCTATGGGTAATAAGGGACAATACCTAACCTCAGCCTAGCTCATCAGAGGAGATTGAACAACATCAGGACTTTTTAGTGTTTAATGTTGTGTTTATCATCGGAACTTTTGAAGACATCTGCGACAGATCCATCATATTTTTTGGAGTCTTTTTTGTGCTTTTTAGTCCCATCGGATGTGGCCTTGGGTTTTTTGGCTTCTCTATTGCTTTTTTGCTCTCTTGACATAAGATTCTCCTATGGATTTTATTTTTATCTTTACCTTGAGCTTTTTGATCGTTTCCGATCGCGTTCTACCGGATTAAGCCCAAGGGCAGATAAAGGTAAATGACATGATCAACGTGTCTTGAAAAACAGGCATTACTAAAAATTTTATTGACTAAGCTAAGTATAACATAATTTTCTGGGAAATGGTGTGTGAGTGGTTCTCAAAAGTATCTTTACATTTCATCACATTTCCCGAAAATGATCATAGGATGCGGAAGTGGTTGCCGCACAGTCTCCGACACTTTTACTACTAAGGGAATTAACCTATATTTTCGGTGATCTCAGATTGTACAAAAGTAATATCCACCAGGGAATTTTAATATCAGGTACAAGTGCTGCATACTTTCTCAATGCAGGAAACGCAAAGGGTATCAGGAAACGTAGAGAGCGTAGGGATACAGCCCGATGGAGTTTCTCATCAAAAAGTCCATAATGTTGAGCCAATTCTGCGACGATTTGTACCCTACCTGTGCGACTCATTACGTTGGGATCTGCCGCGAGAGACGCGATCGCACGTCCCGTAAGCAAGGGAGTTTCCCAGTTGTAACGATCTCGAATCCCAGAACTTTGTGGATCAGTAATATCTGTGTCATTCATTTGGGCTGCGAAATCAGAAATGTGTTCAGTGCCCACAATGCCCGGCCAAATGGAGAGAGAAGCTACCTGATAGGGTTTAAGCTCAATTGCCATATCCGCGGCTAAACGATCGCAGGCGGATTTACCCGCACCGTAGGGGACACCAAAAATATAAGACATACCCCCCCAGGAGGAGATGGTACAAATCAGCCCTTGCTCCCGTTGTGTCATCATTTTCGCCGCGTAAACACTCGCGATATAGTGACTGCGAAGCCCAACATTATTGCAAGCATCCCACAGACTGGGATCACACTCCCAGAAGGGTTTACCAGAAGTGTCTCTTAAGGCTTGGACTCCTGAATAAGCATTATTAACCAGGAGATCAAGATGTCCGTGATCGGTTTGAATGCGATCGAAGAGTAAACGCACTTGCTCATCATCACGGTGATCTACTTCCACGGGAATACATACACCACCCGCGCTCTCAACGGCTAATTGGGTATCTTTGAGGCATCCTGTGATACTATTATTCGTCTGTGATGAGTCAAGACTACGGCCTGTGATGTACACTGTAGCCCCGGCTTCCCCAAGCGCGATCGCGATTCCTTTGCCAATACCCCGTGTCGCACCTGTGACTAATGCGATTTTGCCCTCAAGCTTTTTCATTAGTTAATTTTCGATTTTTTTGCTTCCTTCGTCATTATACTAAGAAAGGGAAAAACCGTGTTCAACTTTCTAGTATATTCCGAGAAACTTTATGTCAAGAATTATTGATAATTCTTTATTCTCATAGGCACTGTGTTAGGGGTATTTTATTTTCAAGAGGTTTTAACGAAAACCCAATTAGTCGGACTTTTTTTGCTAGAGTTACTATCGTTTTACTGAAGACTTAAACGGCTGACATGAGAAAAAAAGTGATCGCGTTTCTCATTCTGGGAAAAAGGTGAGACAGAAAAAGCGCGATCGTCGGTAATTTTTATCAGGGAAGAGTCTCACCAAAAATAATTAAGATAACTTACAGAGACTCATGCCAGTCAAAAAATTAGAGTTTAGCCATACCGCATTTCTTCCAAAGGCTGATCGGCATCTTCAGGATCAAAATTCTTTAATTTTAAAGCCTGTAAAGTTAACAGCCAAAGATACAGTGGATTTAACAAAACATATCGCTTCCATAACCGTTTCGGCTCCATTGCCAAACGAAATAACCATTCCAAACCGAATTTCGATAAAAACTCAGGAGATTTCGCTAAATTACCCGCATGAAAATCATAGGCTGCACCCACAGCCAGCAGAGGCATAGATAACTCATCTCGATATTCATAGGCCCACACTTCTTGTCGAGGACATCCTAAACCGACAAATGTAATAGCCGCCCCACTATTACGAATTTGTTGGACAATTTCCTGTTTTTCTTCCACAGAAGTTTGTCGAAATCGAGAAGCCTGAAGTCCCGCGATCTTTAACTTAGGAAACTTACGACGCAAATTTTCTGATAAACTATCAAGCACAGAAACTTGAGAACCATATAAGTAAATTGGGAGGCCTTCTTCCGCGGCTTTTTCACAGACTAATAACATTGTCGTTGGTCCACAAACTCGATCCTTTAATGCGGTTTTATAGAGTAAATTTAAAGCCCATCTTACCGGTTGTCCATCAGGCAATACTAGATCAAAATGATTCAGACGATAGCGATGAATTTGATCCTGAACTCCCGTCATGACACCATGCACAGCTAAGGCGGAAACTGACAAAGGTTTCTTTTCTTTCGCTGCTGTAATAATTTTGTTTACTGCGGCTTCATAATCGAGAGCATTCACCAAAATGCCTAGAATATTTTTTTTCCCTTTATCAATCATTGACTACCTCTTTCTCGTAATATTTGTAATTTTTACTCCGCTCCTAACTTCAACTAAAAACCGTCGCATTCACCCCCTCTTTCTGCCCAGATTAGGCAAAATAAAACTCTATTAGTGATACGAAAAATCCCAAAAAGTATTGCGATAGTCCTTCTCTTGGGTTGAGCCAGATGGGACTATACCTACTTTTACTACTGTTGTATAACTTTTCGGAAATGGTATTACCTAGAGATTATCCGTACTCTGATTGGTTTTAGTATCGTTGAGATGGAACTTGGGTAAGCATTATAGCATAATGTATCTTGGGGAAAGAATTTTCTAGTTAAGTTGTCGCTCTCCTTGTTAATGTGCCATAATCCATAAATCAGGGCTATTTCATTCTCATAAAGCTATCGTCTGACAGGGGGGTAAACTGCCGTCTTATCGCGAAAAGCCTCGCCCATTATGACTACATATTAGTATTTCAGTCGGTTTTACCGACTTTTACTATTAGACTCTAACTGGAGTTTCTCATTAGTTATGTAAGAATGAAATAGTCCTGTTCATTAATAGTAAAATAGATAGTAATTCGGAGAAATAGTTATGGACGACTTTGGCGTGATTATTGGCTGTTGTGACCAAGATTTTATGTTAGCACAGGGGACTTGTGCTAGTCTGCGTCATAGTTTGGGAGATGTGCCTATTTGCTTGTTGGTTGATGGTAGTGCTTCCGCTTCTCCTGTCAAGGCTATGCAGAAAACTTATGGAGTGGAAGTGCTTGATCGTCAGAGAGTTTCTAATGAGTTCCTCAGAAAGAATAGTTTTGGATGGGGTTTGACGAAAATGATCGCGTTTTGGGAAAGTCCTTGGTCCAATTTCCTATTCTTAGATGCAGATACTATTGTTTGGGGAAATGTCTTAGAAAAGTTTGGGAATTTTGAAGATTTTGATCTAATTATCGACAAACCGCCTTACAGTTATTCCGATGAATCGGTTTCTCATTGGTTTTTTGATATTAAAGGTGTGGAAAAGTATTTCCCTAATTTCGATTGGCGAAAATATCGTGATAATTATTTTTGTACTGGCACTTTCTTTGCTAAACGTAATGTGTTTAGTTTAGAGGAATATCAAGACATATTAAAGTTTATGTCAACACATCCAGGTATCTTTAAATATGGTGAGATGGGATTGTTAAATTTTATGATTTTTCGCGCGCTTCAGGAAGGAAGAGCGCGTGTGGCAATGGAAGATATGCAGTCTTTAATTCCTGACTATAATTATGAGCAATTGGAAAAACGTTTTCCTGTGGATGAAAATGGACCTGTTTTTACGGAGGTAGATGCGAATGTGATTCATTGGTCCGGGCCTAAGCCGAGTTTGTTTCGTCAAGATGTTTACGCGGCTCCTATGACTTTCTATCGCCGTCAGTTTTTGCGGGATGCTTGGGATTATATCGGTTGGGGGGCTGAGGCTTCTCTCAAGAAGGAAGATTTGATGCGATATGTCTTTCTTTATAAGAATAAGATTCGCAAAAGAGTCAAGAATTTCTTATCTAAAAAACGGTAAAACAGTATCTTTATTATGTCTCACTTCTTCTATTCTATTCTGGAAGGCGATCAAGTGGGATTTTTCTTAATTAAAGAAACCGTGTTTTTCACCAAAATTGAGGGTTTAAACCAAGTATTTTGCTGAACAAACCCGGTTTCTGCCTAAGTCCTTAATTTCCTCTTTGCCAAATCTTAATTTGTCCGTCCCAACCCCCACTAATAATAAATTTATCATCGGGACTCAACGCGATGGAATTAATATAAGCGGTATGACCTTTTAATGTCCCTTTTAACTCCCCAGAAGCCAGATTCCAAAGTTTAATCGTCTTATCCCAACTACTACTAATTAAGGTTTTCCCGTCTTCACTAATCACAATAGACCAAACCCCATCATTATGTCCCTTAATTTGTCGGATTAATTGCCCTTTTTCTCCATTCCATAAACTAATACTTCCATCGCCATTGCCAGTGACAAGCATTTTACCATCGGGAGTAAATACTACGGATAAAATGGCTAGAGAACTTCCCTTAAGTGTCTTAATTAATTGACCGGTTTTGACATTCCATAATTTAATTGCTCCCTCTTTTCCTCCACTGGCTAATATCTTTCCATCTGGGGAAAATTTCACGGTATTGACTAAGGCGCTATTCCCGGTTAATGTATGTAGTAATTCTCCTGTTTCTAAGTTCCAAATTTTGATGGTTTTATCCCAACTTCCACTCGCGATAAATTTTCCATCGGGACTTACGGCCACCGAGACAACGGCATCGGTATGTCCTTTTAATGTGCGTAAATTTTCTCCCGTTTCTAGGTTCCAAATTTTGATGGTTTGATCGTCACTTCCACTGACTAAAACTTCCTTTGATTGGTTAGGGAGGGACACGATCGCGATGGAATTGACGGCATCTTGATGAGCGCGTAAAGTTTTCACTAATTCACCCTTGCTCCGATCCCAAAGGACGATCGCGCCACTACTATGGGCGGTAACAATGTGAGAAGAAGACACCGCGACGGATGTAACCACCCCCGTTGGCCCCTGAAATTCCCCTGCCAAGGCAAAGGTCATTTTTTCCTCTTTAGCGGTTTTACCCCCCTCCTGCGGCCTTCCAGGGGCGATAGAAGAAGCCTTTGTAGTGCCAGAAGGGGTAGGAGTCGCGACATTAGGAACAATGGGAAGCGTTACCGTGGCACGCCATTGCCAAAAACGATTGATCTCAATACCCGCGGCGACAATGCGATCAGAGTTATCCTCTAACTTGACAATGCCATTAATCGCGACAATTTGCCCATTTTCCCCCAATACGGGACCGCCACTCATGCCCGCTCTCACTAAGTTATTATAGACTAAAGTGTAACCCTGCCAAGGGGATTGACGACTCGTAACTTTGCCTTCACTGAAGATAAACACCGTTTTTCGTAGAGAGCCGCCCCCCGTTGGCCATCCGGCAACATAAACGGGATTTTCGGGCTGAATTTGGTCGGAATTGCCTAATTTTGCTACAGGATAGTTATCATTACTACTAAAAGGCGCGATCGCGAGATCCATTCCGGGGACACGACGAATCAAACTATAATAAACCGCGTGGCGTTTACCATCGGCTGTGATCACTTCATAATCTCCGGGTTTATCGACAACGTGCCAATTTGTCAGGATATAGTAAGTATTTCCCTGTTTTTCTACGATCGCGCCCGATCCTCCTTTTGGGCCCTCAATGCGAACGGTTATTTGTTCCGCGATCGTGTTAATTTCTGGGGTGGAAAGGGCTATGGGGCTATGAGCACAAGACGAAAGTCTGTTTTTACAAGATGGTGTCACGAAAGGGAGAGGAAAAGGAAGCGCGATCGTCTTGAGATTAAATAATAAAATCAGGGGAATGATTGTCGGGAAATTCATATTTAACGTGTTAATATACTGACATCTGGTTTTATTATGTCATATTTTCCCAACAATTTCAGGAAAAAACATGAGGATTTCTTGTCAACTGAAAAAAAGTTTTTTGACGACATCTCTTATCGCGACTCTCTGGGGTTGTAATTCATCTTCTCCCACGGCAAATTCTCCCAATAATCAAACTACTAAATTTGTCGCGATCACTCAAATTGTCGAACATCCCGCCTTAGATGCTACCAGAGAAGGAGTAAAAGCCGAATTAACAGAAGCCGGTTTTACCGAAGGAAAAAATCTCAAATTAGAGTGGCAAAGTGCTCAAGGAAGTCCGGCTACCTCGGTGCAAATTGCCAGTAAATTTGTCAGTTCAAATCCTGATGTGATCGTAGCCATTTCTACACCTTCTGCCCAAGCGGTTGTTGCCGCGTCTAGGGATAAAATTCCGGTAATTTTTACCACCGTTACCGATCCTTTAGGAGCGAAATTAGTCACAAATTTGGCAAAACCAGGGGGCATGGTAACGGGAGTGAGTGCCCTTACTCCCATTGATAAACATTTAGATTTAATTAAAGAAATTACTCCTAATGCTAAACGGATTGGAGTTATCTATAACGCGGGTGAAGCTAATTCTCAAAAAGTGCTACAATTACTGAAACAAGAAACGCCAAAACGGGGGATGACTCTCGTCGAAACAACGGTTTCTCGCTCGAGTGATGTTGCGACGGCGGCCCGGAGTTTGGTAGGCAAAGCTGATGTGATTTATATTCCTACGGATAATACAGTTGTCTCGGCTTTAGAGTCGGTTATTCAGGTGGGAAACGAGAATAAATTGCCAGTTTACTCCGGTGATAATGATTCCGTGAAAAGAGGCGCGATCGCGTCTTTAGGTTATAATTATTATGACATTGGCAGACAAACCGGTAAACAGGTGTTAAAAGTATTAAAGGGGGAAAAACCGGGAAATTTATCAGTAGAAGATCCTCAAAAAATAGAATTATATCTCAATTTAAAATCGGCTAAAACAATGGGCGTAACTTTTCCTGATGCTCTGAAGTCAAAAGCCAATAAATTAATTGAATAAATCTTACTGTAGGGGCGGGTTCACCGAAATCTGTGATACCCACCGATTAATGATATAAACCCGCCCCATCCCGTGCAGATATTTATGTGAAAAAGCCCTGAAAGAAACTGGGTTTCTGATTGTCTTAAGGGAAGAGAGAAACCCGGTTTTTTCTTGTCGAAAACCCCAAAACTGGTGATTTTCACCAGAGAAACCGGGTTTCTGATTTTGCCCTTGATTGATGCTCTCTTAAGGGAAGAGAGAAACCCGGTTTCTTCTTGTCAACCCCCCAAAATGCTAATTTTCACCAGAGAAACCGGGTTTCTGAGTTTTCCTACAAAATATTACCAATTACCCATTACCAATTACCCATTACCATGACAACCGTAGCTTTTTTTGATGCCATTGAAATCGGATTATTATACGCGTTAGTCGCCTTAGGAGTTTATTTATCCTTTCGGATTTTAGAATTTCCTGACTTAACCGTTGATGGTAGTTTTCCCTTGGGTGGAGCAGTGGCGGCTACTCTTATTATTAAAGGGGTTAACCCTTTGCTCGCGACAATCATGGCTTTTTTCCTAGGCACGATCGCGGGATTTATAACAGCCTTTCTCAATGTCAAATTGAAAATCTTAAATCTCTTAGCCAGTATTTTAACGATGATCGCGCTATATTCGATTAATTTAAGAATTATGGGCGCGCCCAATCTATCATTATTAGGACAAAACACCATTATTACACCCATAGAAACGGCATTAAAAAACATTCCCGATTCCCTCCTGCATCCCCTGTGGTTATTCATTATTATTATGGTGACAAAATTGGGATTAGATTATTTTTTAAACTCCGAATTAGGGTTAGCACTGCGGGCAACAGGGGCAAATATTGGCATGGCAAAAGCCCAAGGAATACCCACAGATAACCTGATTATCTTAGGCATAGCTTTGAGTAATGGCTTAGTGGCATTAGGAGGCGCGTTATTTGCCCAAATTTACGGTTTTGCTGATGTGACAATGGGGGTAGGAACGATTGTTTTTGGACTCGCGTCTGTGATTATTGGAGAAACTTTTTTATCGGGAAAAACGGTACAACTTGCGACACTTGGTGCTATAATCGGAGCCGTCGTTTATCGTCAGGCAGTCGCGATCGCGCTCAATGTTAATTTCTTGGGATTACAAGCTCAGGATCTTAATTTAATTACTTCAGTTTTAGTCGCAATTGCCCTAGTTTTACCTAAATATCATTATCACCTTAAGACACTATTGAAAGGGAAATTGTAAGAATTATTTTCCCAAGCATTGACAAACAAAAATAGTTGAGGTATAATATCCACCCTAGAAACAACATAAAAAATGACCGAAAAAATTAGAATTAAAATATTTAGGATTAACCCTTGATTGTTTATCATTAATAATGATTAAAGTAGAAGATATCCAACTAACATTTAACCCAGGGACTCCCCTAGAAACCCAAGCCTTAAAAGGAATTAATCTCACCATTCCGACGGGGGAATTTGTTACTGTGATTGGCAGTAATGGAGCGGGAAAATCAACCTTACTTAATGTCATCAGTGGTGATATTATTCCCCAAAAAGGACGGGTTTGTATTAACGATCAAAATGTGACAAATTGGCCATCCCATCAACGGGCAAAATTAGTGGCACGAGTCTTTCAAAATCCTTTGGCTGGCTCCTGTGCTAATCTGACGGTAGAGGAAAATTTAGCCCTCGCGTATCGACGGGGAATGACACGGGGTTTAAATCCTGCTTTAAATAAGTCCTTAAGGGTAGAATTTCAACAACGTCTGGGGAGTTTAGATTTAGGTTTAGAAAAACGTTTACGCGATCGCATGGGTTTATTATCGGGGGGGCAACGTCAAGCGATTAGTTTATTAATGTCAACTTTAGCCCCTAATCAAATTTTACTTTTGGATGAGCATACCGCGGCTCTTGATCCGAAAACCGCGAGTTATATTCTTGATTTAACTCGTAAAATTGTCGCAGAAAGAGGCTTAACAACTTTGATGGTGACACATAGTATGCGTCAAGCTTTGGAATTAGGCGATCGTACCCTAATGTTACACGAAGGAAGGGTAATTTTTGATATCTCAGGACGCGATCGACAAGGATTAAAAGTCGAAGATTTACTCAAATTATTTGAAGAATTAAACGACGATATTCTTGCCGATGATGCCTTACTTTTAGGATAATAATCAGGGACGACGTTAGTCTAAATAGCTGTCTATTTTACTGACTCTGAAAAAAACCGGTTTCAGGGGGGGAAATTGACAAAAATGACAATTTTTGGTAAAGAAACCGGGTTTAGGCATAACTCCTAAAATTTTGTTAAATTACTCCTCTTCCTCTTCTTCTTCCTCATCATCTTCTGATTCAGCATACAAATCAGCTAAAATTTCCGCGACAATTTCTTCAACTTCTTCACCCGTAAATCCTAAAGACTCACCGATGGCTGAGATATATTCATATTCCTCTTCCGCAATTTCTCCATCCACTTGCGCCAACAACACCGATAATTCGATCGCGACTTCAGCTAAATCCTCTGAATCATCATCCTCGATATCGCTATTTTGAATAGCATCGATCGAGGCATTAAACAAAGCACCAAGATCCAGCTTATCCTGTTCGATCACGCGTGTGATTTTAGCAAAAATTTCCTTAGCTTCCTCTTCAGTAGAAATTTCGACAAGCTTTAAAAATTCAGCAATTAACTCAAACTCTTCAACCGAAGGCGTACCGTCAACATAAGTTTGAATTGTCGCTAGTGCCACAATACCTTCTATGGGTGTTAACTCTTCCGAGTATTCAGTATCACTATTGATAACTGCGGCATATTTACTCATTGATATTTTATCCTTAATTAATGGCCGTGGTGATCGTACCACAATTAATTTTAATTGTCACCCCAGCTTTAGATAAATTTTAGATTTGGAGCAAAAAGAAACCGGGCTTCTCAACGTGGCTTTCCTCAAGAAACCCGGTTTTTTTTTTACTTTTTGATCAATTATGCCAGATCAAACAACAAAAATTGGCTGCTTTCCTGCGCCGTGATCGTCAGTATTTCTTCATCACTAATCGCGACAGCATCCCCCGCGTCTAGGGATACTCCATTCGCGGTAATTTTACCCTGTGCCACTTGCAGCCAACCATAACGATTAGGCCCAAACGAATGAGATAATTGGCAATTATCCCTTAAAAATGCTCCATATAAATCCACATCTTGATGAATTTTTAAAGCTCCATCACGTCCATCTTTCGACACTAATAAATGCCATTGATTCGGTGTATTTTTTACCTGAAATTTACGTTGCTCATAACTAGGAGTCAACCCTTTTCTTTCTGGTAAAATCCACATTTGAAATAAATGAACACCCTCTGTTTTTGAGGGATTAAACTCACTATGTTGAATCCCCGTACCCGCGGTCATCCGCTGTACTTCCCCCGGATGAATTATTTCTCCATTTCCTAAACTATCCTTATGTTCTAAGGCCCCTTCCCAAACATAAGTAATAATTTCCATATCCTGATGACTATGAGTAGGAAAACCAGCCCCAGGACTGATACGATCCTCATTAATCACTCTTAAAGACCGAAAATTCATAAAATTATGGTCATAATAACTCGCGAAAGAAAATGTATGATAACTATCTAACCAACCATGATTCGCGTGTCCGCGATCGGTACTTTTCCGAAGGGTAATCATTATTTAACTCCTAAAGAATCGCGAGATAAAGAAACCCGGTTTCTTTGATAAAATTAGCTCAAATCAAAAAAGCGGAGAAAGAAACCCGGTTTCTGAGAATTTCGTAAATAAACCGGGTTTCTCCATAGCTCCTAACGAAAATACCTAAAAAAATTGTCTTACAACTTGGTATGAGCACCATCACAGAAAGGCGAATTACCAGTCGCTTTACAATTACAAAGTGCTACCTTTTTTTTCTCATCGACTTCAAAGGCTAAGGGGGCAAAATCACTTCCTTTATGAGCACCATCACAAAAGGGTTGATTTTTCGATTGACCGCAAGAACACCAATAATAAGTACCTGCTTCTAATTCGAGGATAACAGGTTTTGTATCAGCAATGACGGGTTGACTCATGGAATTTTCCTTAATTAATTCTGATCGGCTTTGGGATATTTCTACTTTAAACCAGATAGGGTTAAAATGGGAAGTATGCACTTTTTTGGAACCTAGTACCCAAAAGGATACTATGCAAGTTAAAGTAGAAACCGAGAAACCCAGTTGTCCAGTAGAACGAACCTTGGATATCATTGGCGGTCGATGGAAAGTCTTAATTATCCGCGAATTATTTCAAGGCGTGAGACGTTTTAATGAGTTACAACGTTCTTTACATGGGATCACACAAAAGATGTTAACTCAACAATTACGAGAAATGGAAGCTGATGGAATTGTCCATCGGGAGATTTATTTACAGGTTCCTCCAAAAGTGGAATATTCTCTCACTCCTCTGGGTGAAAGTCTCAAACCAATTCTTGAGGGAATGCACGAATGGGGACTTAAACATATTCACCAAACTCCCGCATAAAAAAAAGGGGAATTGTTGATCAAAAACAAAATTTTTGTTCTCAAATTAGCAATTCCCTATGTTTTTTGGTTTAAAATATAGTAGTCCTTCTCAAACATTTATTTCTATGCCCCCCCGTTGGCCTCGTCAACCCGATCGCAATGATCCCGCCTATCGTCGTTTAGATGATCGCATGAATTTTGCTTTTCATGTTGCCATTTTTGCGGCTTCTAATTCCGGTTTATGGTTTTTCCATAATCTCCAAAAAGCTAATTGGCCTTGGGCTATTTGGATCACTGGTGGATGGGCTTTTATCTTATTTGCTCATGCTGTTTATATCTTCCTTCTCGCCGATTATTCACCTTTAACAAATAAACAAGGATAATCACTATGAAAAAATCCGCAAATTCTTCAGATATTGAAGCTTTAGCCGCGGAAATTGGGGAAAATATTTACATTGATATTGCGAAATGGCATCTTTATTTAAGAGATGCCCATTTGCATACCCCGATCGCGGAACAAGTTTATCCCCTCTTAAGTAAAGAACCCTTAGAAGAAAACCAAGTCTTATCTATTTTGCAAGCAATTCCTGTTAAAATTGGCGGCGGTAAACGGGAGTTACCCTTAGCTGATTTACTCCCGATGCAATGTCAAGTTCAATTAATGGATTTGTTAGAGGAATTTCAACGCAAAATGTAAACTTTAAGGTGAAAGGAAACTGGGTTTCTCTTCATTTTTGGGTAGGTTGGGTTGAGCGGAGCAAAACCCAAAAAATAGACATCACGATTAGGTTTTGTCACTGTTGGGTTTTGTCACTGTTGGGTTTCGTACCTCAACCCAACCTACGAATTAACTAATAATTGTAATAGGAATTTTATCGCCGATTTTTAGATTTAATTCCGCCGCTCTTCCCCCTTTTAATTCAATGACTTGATCCACTTCAACATTGGAGGAATAAGTCGGACAATTATCACTTGAACAAGGGGGGACATTCGATAAAATATTCTGAATTTGTCCATTTCTTAAAAATATCATATCTAGGGGAATCGTAACATTCTTCATCCATAATGATATCACTTGAGGGGGATTCAGGGGAAATAACATCCCACGATCGCGGGGTAAGTCATCACGATACATTAAACCGATGGTTTGTTGTTGTACCGTTTGTGCGACTTCTAAATTGATATTTTGATTGCCAAAAGTCCCTTGGGCTGTAATAGGTAAAATTTGACCCATGTTCATAAAGTCAGAACGATCTAGGGCAATATTTCCTGATAATAGCGCGATGATTTCTCCTGTTACTTTATCAGCGATCGCGGTGGAGTCGGGACCTTGAGAAATAGTAAGATTATCAAAACTGAGATTATTCTCTAACACAACGCGATCGTGCCCTTTAGAAAAATCCAGAATACGATCAATATCTCCCAAATGATGCTGATTATCAGAAAGGACAAAAAGATCATTGCCACCTCCACCAATCATCCAATTAGCACCCTCATTTCCCAGGAGTAAATCATCACCTTTACCACCAAAAAGAGTATCATTACCTTTACCACCAAAAAGCGTATCATTAGCGCCATTTCCCAAAAGGACATCATCACCAGCAAGTCCCTGAATCTGATCATTACCTGACAAGCCCTTAATCGTATCGGGGTTCAAAGTTCCCTTGAGAAAATCAATACCCGGAGTGCCCTCAATATAAGTCATTCTGCCTCCAATGAAATCCCATAAATATTTTACTATTTCATGCTACAATAGACATTTACCTGATCAAGATAATTAGTCTAACAATTGTCTGACATTACCTCTCCGAAGGATGAGTGACAATTGGCTAATTACTCAACTAAATTCAGCATAAGTTCTGATTAATAAGACTTATGGAGAAATAGGGTTTCTCCACATAAAATAATTATAGCTTCCTCCAGAGTATGATCGGAAATCCCGTTTCTCAAACAGAAATAACTAAGATTAGTTTACCTTAATTATCACCAGGAAAGGACATCTATGAAACTCCTGTTAGTAGAAGATGATGAGATGATCGCGATGACTCTAGCCCAGGTTCTCGCCAACTATCATTATACAGTTGATCAGGCCGCAGATGGTCAAATCGCGTGGGAAATGGTAACAAGATATCAATATGATTTAATTTTGTTAGATGTAATTATTCCCAAACTCGATGGAGTAAGTCTTTGTCGTCAATTACGTTTCTCTGGCTATCAAATGCCCATTTTACTATTAACAGCCCTTGATAGTACCAGCGATCGTGTAAACGGTTTAGAAGCCGGAGCCGATGATTATGTGATTAAACCCTTTAATATGCCGGAATTACTGGCACGAATTAAAGCCTTATTACGGCGAGGAAAAGTAACATTATCCTCGGAAGTATTAACCTGGGAAGCACTCAAATTTGATCCCGATACAGGGGAAGTTTTTTATGGAGAAAATCTTTTACATCTCACCCCCAAGGAGTATCATTTATTAGAGCTATTTCTGCGAAATCCCGGGCGTATTTTCAGTCGTAGTATTATTCTTGATCGTTTGTGGTTAATGGATGAATCCCCTGGCGAAGAAGCAGTAACAACTCATATTAAAGGTTTAAGACAAAAATTAAAATCCGCAGGAATGACTACGGATTTAATTGAAACAGTCTATGGATTAGGATATCGTCTAAAACAACCAGAAAAAAACGAAGATCCCATCAAAGTTTCCCCGGTGGAGGACAGTTTGATGATGGACAATCAACCTTTATTCTCTCAAAATCAACATTATATTCGCCAAACTCAATGTATCGAACACTTGAAACAACTGCGGCAAAAATACCAAGAATCATTACCAGAAAAAGTTACAATTTTTGCTCAGACTCTTAGCCAGTTACAATCGAGAATATTAGAAGATAATTTGCGAAAAAAAACCGAAATCAATATTCATCAGTTAGCGGGTTCTTTGGGTTCTTTTGGTTTTAGTGATGCCTCAAATTTTGCGAAAGAGATTGAAGCTATTTTTAAAAATAATCCCAATTTACAAGAATCTCAAATCAAGCGATTTCAGGAATTTATTGAAGAACTCAAGAAAATCATTGATCAATCCGCATCTAGTTTATCACACAATATTACCATTCCCGAACCCTTAGAAGTTAATCACGTTATTGTCTCACCTTATTTACTTATTATTGATGATGATCCAATTTTACGCGAGCACGTCCAACGAGAAGCAATTTCTTGGGGATATCAGGTAGAGATAACCCCAGATATCCAGGGGGGAAGACACGCGATCGAGCAAAATCCTCCTGATATTATTCTCCTTGATCTTTCCTTTCCCGAAACTCACGAAAACGGGATAGTCTTATTAAAAGAAGTACATCAAACAAAACCGGAAATCCCGATTTTTGTCTTGAGTTCAAATAATGAATTAAGTGAACGCTTAGAAGTGGCACGTCTAGGAGCCAGAGCTTTTTTAAACAAATCCATTCCCATCAAAGAAATACTAAAAATTATCACTCAAACCCTAAATCAAACTACGGAAAATGCGAAAATTTTAGTCGTTGACGATGATCCCAATCAGTTAAACCTTATCAGAGCCTTACTGGAACCCTGGGGATTTCAAATTACCACATTAGAAAATACTCAGCGATTTTGGGAAATCCTCGAAATTACCAATCCAAATCTCCTTATTTTAGACATTGAAATGCCAGATTTTAATGGAATAGAACTTTGTCAAGTTGTCAGAAATGATGTGCGTTGGACAAATTTACCGATTTTATTTCTCTCTTTTCATTCCGATCCCGAAACTATTTATCAAGTCTTTCGTGTGGGAGCCGATGATTATGTCAATAAACCCATTATTGGACCCGAACTCATTGCTCGTATCCTCAATCGTTTAGATCGCACTCAACTGAGGAAAAAACTGGGAAAAATACTAACCTAAATGGGAAGTATCCCAAATCCCAAAGTAGGGTGAAGCATCCGGTTAATAAATTATTGCTAAAAGTGAGAATTGGTAGCCCCTTATCGAAGCCTTCTCAAGGGGAATCTCCTATGGGTTGTACCCATGCGCCAACTAGGATGAAATAATTTGCTCTATCCGATCTTAAACATTTCTTTACAAAAAAATGTAGATTCCTCAGAATTTCCTCAGATTTATCTTTTATCCTCTAACTAACCTGCCAGAGGAAACGTCCAACTTAGTCCTCCCTGGGGAGAAGTCGTACTCTTCCCCAGACTCCGAGGAAAGTATCCTCTTCAGGGATCAAGCGAAACTGTATTAACTATTTTAACCTATGATCAGGGGAGATGTTATGAGAAAGATATTAGTGATTGAAGATGATGATTTTCTGAGAGAATCTCTTGTTGATTTCTTAGAAGTTCACAATTTTAATGTTGTGGCAACTGAAGATAGTTTTAATGGGTTAAGAATCGCCCATGAATTGAGACCAGATTTGATTTTATGTGAATCAAATATCCCTATGTTCACGGGTGCAGAAGTCATTAAAGCTTTACGTCATAATTTGAAGACGAGTCACATACCTATTATTTTGCTGATCGATGACTCTATACTGGGTTATTTTTACCTACGAATGGGAGCGAATGACTATTTAGAAAAATCATCAATACCCACTGAGTTATTACCCCTAATTCATACTCAATTAGAACAGCAAGAACTCTTATGTGTGTGATTTCAAATAATCCTTATTGCCCACATTTAATCCTTAACTAAACAAGAGATAAAAAAACTTTTTCATCATTTATCATCAGGAGAAAAGACGCGTCCTTTTGGCTTCAGAAATCTTACCCAACAATTGAAGGGGGTTTTCCATGCTCTCTGTTTACAAGACACGGCACTGCCGTGTCCCTACTTGCCTAAATAAACTCGTCTCACGCGGTTTTTGAATTAAATGAATCATTAGTTTCTGGATGGGGATGGGGCGTTTTTTTATCATTTTTCGGTATCAAAGATATCGGTGAACCCGTCCCTACCAGGGAGAATCATTTGTTCCGAAAACGTTGACTAATTCTCTCCACAAACATATCAACTTCTGGTAATTTTAATTTGATCACTAATAAAGCAAATATTCCTAATCCTGCGAAACTAGCAATCCCTAATTCAATTAACAAAAGGATCAACCCATTACTACCCAAAAAGTGTTGAGTTAACTTGAGGGTTCCCCAAGAGATAAACCCTGTGAAAATACTCGCAAGAGTTAAACCAATAAACGGTAATCCCAATTCTGCCCAAGGTAAACCATTTAAGCGTTTATCTAACAAAACAATTAGCCAAACCATTGAAATTAGATTCACGGCAACAGTCGCTAAAACTAAACCCGGAGCACCTAAAACATTCACTAATAAATAATCAAATATCACGTTAAGAAAGATATTGATCATGCTAATCCGAAAAGGGGTTTCTCCATCTCCTAACGCGTAAAATACTCTGACTAAAACATCTCGCCCTAAATAGACAAACATTCCGATCGCGTAAGCCATTAAAACCGGTGTGACAAATTGAGACGCTTCTTTATTAAAAGCTACTCTTTCATAAACGACTCTAACAATAGGTAAAGCTAATGTCACCATTAAAGCACTAAAAGGTAACATCGTCAAAGCTGTAAAAATCAAAGCTTGACGAATTTTGTCTTTTAATTCTTCCCAATTTTCGGGATCTGTCAGTCGCGAAAAAATGGGTAAAAAAGGCACTAAAATTACATTAGAAATAATGCCTAAAGGGGTTTGAACTAATAACCCGGCATAACCCATCGCGGCAGCCGCTTGGGGAATATAGGAAGCGAAAAATAAGTCCGTATAGACATTAATTTGCAACATTCCTGATGATAGGGTTGCCGGTAACATAATTTTCGTAACTTCTTTGACACTGGGATCTTTAAAATTAAATCTTAAACGCAGTTTCCCTAAACCGGCTCGCCATTGCGTCCAAACTTGCACTAACCATTGTAAAATCGCACCGATCAGGGTTCCCCAGGCTAAGACTAAACCACCTAAAAAAGCATATTTGGGCTCAGTGATTTTGTCGCCTACTTGTAGGGCAAAAATTCCTAAACCACCAATTAATGCTACACTGGAAAAGAGGGGACTAATGGAGGGTAGCCAATACATATCCGCCGCGTTTAATGTGCCGAAACCAATGCCAATTAAACCCGCGAGTAGGGCCATTGGGGCCATGATTTTAAATTGCTGCACCGCGATCGATTTAATATATAATCCCTCCGAAGTTCTCATTAAACCTGGTGCAACTAAATCAATCATGGGATCAGCAAAAAAGATCAGAAACACTGTTACAATTAATAAAACACCACCGACTAAAGTGGTAATTGTTTCGACTAAAGGAGCGGCTTCTTCTTTCTCTCGTTTCGCTAAAACACTGACAATGGCACTATGAAATGGGCCGTTAATTCCCCCTAATAAAATTAATAAAAATCCGGGTATGACATAAGCATAGTTATAAGCATCAACCGCGGGCCCAACGCCAAACGCCGCCGCGATCGCGACTTGACGAACTAACCCAAAGACTTTACTAATTAAAGTGGCAACCGCGACAATTCCGGCAATTCCCACGAGGGAACGACTTGACTTTTTTGATTCAGACACAAATGATAATTAACCCTAAAATACTTGACTGACTTAAATGATAAATCTGCCAGATTATAGCATAACATGAGCAAAATCTAAAATAAAATGTTATAAAAATATGCGATAATATGTCGTTATTCCCCAATTCATCTTACCGATTACCGATTACCCATGACCAATTTTTTATATAAATATCCCCCCCTCTATCCGGGTACATTAATCAAACGATATCAGCGATTTTTTGCCGATATCGAATTAGCATCCGGTGAATTAATTACAGCCCATTGTCCGAATACTGGTCCGATGACAGGGGTTTGTATTCCGGGTAATTCTGTCTTGGTTTCCTATAGTGATAATCCTAAACGAAAATTAGCTTATACTTGGGAAATGATTCAAGTTTGTGATACCTCTCCCACTTGGGTTGGGGTTAATACTGCATTACCGAATCGAGTGATAAAATTAGCATTAGAAGCGAATTTATTTCCCGAATTAGGCAATTATCAACAAGTTAAACCCGAAGTGACTTATGGGAAAGATAAAAAAAGTCGTGTCGATTTTTTACTGTTGAATGAAACTGAAAAAATTTACCTAGAAGTGAAAAATACAACTTGGGTAAATGGACAATTAGCTCTATTTCCTGATACTGTGACAGAAAGGGGACAAAAACATTTAAAGGAATTAATGGAAATGGGAAAAGAAGGGGCGAGATTTGTCATGCTTTATTTTATTAATCGAGGAGATTGTACCCATTTTGCCCCCGGCGATCGCGCTGATCCTGTCTATGGAGAATTATTACGAAAAGCCAGGGGAGAAGGATTAGAAATTTTACCCTGTCGGTTTGAAATTACTCCCCAAGGGATTAATTATTTAGGATTAGCCCAATTACAATTTTAAGTGAAAGCACTTATAGAGAAACCAGGTTTCTTGAAGATTTATCATTTCCCACAAAACGACGGGGAGAAACCCGGTTTCTTTGACAATTGTCGCCCGGAGCCCAAAATCTCCGCGATCGCTCTTTCCATTTCTCCCAAAATCATGCCACAATAAACAACAACCAGATTGATACTAATAACCAATGAGGATCATAATAGTATCAGTGATTACCCTTTAATGTGAGGATAAGAAAATGAAACGGACAATTTTAGCCTCGATGTTATTATTAACCTCAGTGGGATTAACTCATCGAGTCGAAGCAGCAAATCCTTATCATGTCGAACAATTATTCAAGACAAAAGAGTGTATGCGCTGCGATTTAACTAATGCTAATTTATTTAATGCTAACTTGACAGGAGTTAATTTACAAGGGGCAGATTTACGAGGCGCAAATCTCTATAGTGCTTATTTAGGGATGGCAGATTTAAGGGGTGCGAATTTGTCCGATAGTGTTTTATTACAAGCGGAAATGCCCGGAGTGAATTTAGAAGGAGCTACTCTGAAAAATGCTGATTTATCCCATGCTTATCTGGCAAAATCTAACTTAATCGGAGCTAATTTTGACAATGCCAAATTATATAATGTTACTTTGGCAGAATCCTTTTTAAAAGGGGCAAATTTTACCAATGCGGATCTGCGAAAAGCCTCTCTTTTTCGAGTCAATTTGGAATATGCGAATTTAGCGGGTGCTGACTTATCGTATGCAGATATGCGTGAGTCAAATGTCAAAAAAGCCGACTTATCAAATGCGAATTTGTATCAAACTCAATTGTTTAAATCGAATATTGATGTGGCACAACTAGAGAAGGCTGATTTAAGTGGAAGTAACTTACGCGGCACTCGTGTCGGAGTACCTCTTTGCGTCAAAACTTCCGAAGTTTATTGCATTAAATAATCTTTTCTGGTGTTATTCCTCTCATTACACGAATCATTCCCAGGTTGATCCTGGGAATGAGAGGGGATTAGTCATAAGTATGTAACGGGCGATACTGTAATTCTACTATAAAATCGGCTATAATGCTCCTGATCTTAATAAAAAATTAATAAACACTTCCCACATTTACCAAAAATCTCGGATGAGTACCATAATCCCTGAGATTTGTCAATACCTAAAACCAGAGATTTTGTAAAAACGGTGAGTTGATCTATTAAAAGTAATATTTATTCTTTTACCTGCAACAGTATCTTATGCAAATTCCCCAAAAATTTTCTTTTCTGGAAAGTCTGAAACAGACACCTCCGACATCATTTCTTCAGTCAAATGTTGTGACTTATCCAGATATTGTGGTTAACCCTATTCAGAAATTTATTCGCCGTTTAAGCATTCATCGCAAAATTGCTTATGGGTATGGTTTCGCGATTGGGGTGGCGGTTTTGGGAACGGGATCGGGTTTAGCCCTTGGAGATTATTATGAGTATCAAGCCAAGGCTAAATTAAATTTTTCCCATCAGCAACAGGATCTTTTACAAAATTTGGAAACGGAAGTGATTTTAGCGCGATCGCACTCGGAGCGAATTATACCTTTTTTAGAGAATCCGGTTTGGCTAGAGACAGAAGTAACTGGTTTGTTTGAGCAAATTCTCCACATAGAGAAAAGCCTTGTAAGCTTACAAAATTTAGTTAAGCAAAGTTCCCCAGAATTTTATGATAAATCTATATCTAAACTGGCTCAAGATTATGAAACTCATGTTTTAGCCACGACTCCAGAAATCAATGAACTCTTGTTCAATCTTCAGCAAAAAAATTTAACAAAAGATAATTTACCTGAGTTTCAAAATAAACTTCGACAGGCAACCGAGGGAAATTTATCTATAAAACTTGAACAGTTTTCTCAAAGCTTAGAGGATTTTATTCAGAAGGCGAAACAGCAAGAGATTCAAGCGAATGAGGCTTTTAATAATGCCCAATTATTACGGATAAAAATTACTGTTATTAGTATGTTAATTTCTGTGGCTTTGGCCGCGATTTTGGCCTATTATACCAGTCACGCGATCGCGAGGCCTTTAAAATGGGTAACAGAGGTGGCGGATCGAGCCGCAAAGGATCAAAATTATCATTTACGAGCACCTGTTTTAACCAATGATGAAGTAGGAGTATTAGCCATTTCTCTTAATCAACTCATTGAAACCATATCGAAACAATTAAAAAACCTACAAGAAACCCAAACCCAACTGATTCAAACCGAAAAAATGTCATCTTTGGGTAATTTAGTCGCGGGAATTGCCCATGAAGTGAATAATCCGATTAATTTTATCTATGGAAATTTAGAATACACCCGACACTATGTTGATGATTTAATGGGCTTAGTGCATTTATATCAGCAATATTATCCCGAAGCTGATCCCGAAATCAAAAAGTATATTGAAACTATTGATTTTGACTTTTTAGTGAGTGATTTACCGAAAGTCGTATCTTCAATGACAATGGGTGCGGAAAGGATAAGAAATATTGTTTTATCCTTACGGAATTTTTCGCGTTTGGACGAATCGGAAGTAAAACAAGTGGATATCCATGAGGGTATTAATAATACGATTTTAATGTTAAGTCATCGCCTAAATCACCCGATGATTAAACTTACTGATATTTATGGAGAAATTCCTCAAATTAGTTGTTATCCTGCTTTATTAAATCAGGTATTTTTCAATATTTTAACAAATGGGATAGATGCTATTGAAGAAGCACTTAATAAGGGTTGTTTTTCTGGTAAAGACTCGAAAAAAACTGCTAAATTTCCCCAAATTACTATTCGGACTGAACTTTTTGAGTCGAATATGATTTGTATTCGTTTCTGGAATAATGGCCCGATCATTCCCTATAAAATCCAACGCAAATTATTTGATCCTTTTTTTACCACTAAACCACCGGGGCAAGGGACGGGCTTAGGGTTGGCGATCGCGTATCAAATTATCACCAAACATCGGGGGAGGATCGAGGTATTTTCCGATGAATTTAAGGGGACAGAATTTGCGATATTTCTTCCGATTGAATCGGAGTTAATTTGTTAATACGGATTTGATTTTTAACCGCTCCTAAACGCTCCTAAACACAGATAAATAAGTAGTAGGTTGGGTTTCACTAGGTTTAAGCCAACCTACTAAGGGCTAACTAGATTACGCGATCGCTTTTTCTTCAAAAGGGATAAATTGTTTCTTCGACGCGCCACAAATCGGACATTTCCAATCATCAGGAATATCCTCAAATAACGTACCGGGTGCAATTCCTGAATCAGGATCGCCCACAACCGGATCGTAAATCATACTGCACTTTTGACAAATCCATTTACGAGTAGCAGGATTTTCACTGACAACTCTTGTATCCGGCTCGCCACCTTGTAATACATTCAAAGCCTCGGTATAGCGATCCGCGTGATAATTTTCAATGTGTTTTAATAAGCCAAAACGATGGGCAGCATCTCGGAAAATTTGGGCATGCTCCGCGGATTCTTCCGCTTGTGATTGAAATTCTGCCGCCGCCGAGGAATCCCGATCCGCGATCGCGTCTTTAGCAAAATCAGGATACATTGTCGTATATTCATAAGTCTCGCCTTCAATAGCTAAAGACAAACAACGAGCAATAATTTCCTTTTTTTCTGCATCTGATAAAGTCGCGGAATCTTTGACAACTAATTCAGGATGTAACAGAGAAAAATGGGCAAACGCGTGTTCAGTTTCTTGGGCTGCTGTTTCTTTAAAAAGTTTGGCTATTTCGTTAAAACCTAATTTCTTAGCCACTTCAGCAAAAAACAGATATTTGCGATTAGCCATTGACTCTCCACCGAAGGCAGCTTCGAGGTTTTTCAGTGTATTTGAGTTAGACAGATCCATTTTTTCCGATCAGCTTTGAGTAATTATTTTGTCTGAAGTTAAGGCAAGTTGCTAGTGACAAATATTCTGGCTTTGATCCCCCCTAGCCCTGCTTAACAAGGAGCTAACAATGTTTTTTCAAAGTCCCCCTTAAAAAGGGGGATTTAGGGGGATCGAAAATCCAGTATGCTGATAACTAGCCAGTTGCATGAAGTTAGCTAACTAACTTTTTTTCTTAACTTGTTATTATAGCACAAGTCAAGAAAAACATCTATTTATTCATTAATAACTGTGGATTCCCCATGTCTTAGGCAATAGAGAAGGGTTAACCTTCTTCCTTATTCCTTATTAGTGAAAGACTTTTAATTGCTGTTGTAAATATTTAGCCCATTCAACGGCTAAGGGAATTTGAGTAAAGGGAATACGGACGGTTGTAGAATTATCAAAGAAGAAAAATTCAACAGCAATAACGCCTCCCGTTGATGGAGGTTTTTCTAAATCTACAGATACCCCATTAACAATGACTCGAATATCTTGGACATTTTTCAGAGAAAATGTTTGGATATTCTCAGTCCCTTTGCGGGTGGGTTTACCCCAAGTAATTCTATCTTCATTAATACCGAGTACGGCATAAATATCATACTTAGTTTTCTGGAATTGTTGCGCCCAAAAACGATAGGCTTCTAGTTTTTGATATTCATTCCAACCAGCCCAAGCTAGTCCGATAAATACCGCGAGTAATGGTAGCCAAAATAAACCACGTTCCATATTATAGTTGTAAAGGGTAATTGGTAATTGGTAATTGGTAATGGGCAATAGGTAATAGGTAATTGTCAATTGTCAACTGTCAACTGTCAACTGTTAACTGTCAACTGTCAACTGTCAACTGTCAACTGTCAAACTTCCCCTATTAAATTTGACTTCCCATTGTCGATTATCCATGATGGTGTCGATTTGGTAAACATAGGTTATGCTAAAGAGTATCAGACTCCCCAAGGGATGAAAGCTTATGAAAAAGTTTTTGCTGTTTTGTTTATTTATAATAGGCTTAGGGTGGGCGATCGCGACATTCCCCGGCCTTGGTGCATCGGGCACCTATGACTCTATTGTGTTAGACTTCCGCGAAGATGTCGGTAGTGCCAAAATCGCCCAAGATATTAACGCGATCGCGCAACAATATCACCTGACTCCCCATCTTAACAGTAAATTTTCCACCACGGACAATATTTATACCGTCAAAGGCGATCGCGCTTTACTCGATAGCCTGAAAAAATCAGATATTGTCAAAGATACAGAAACCATCGAACCTAACTACATTTATAAAGTGTCTGAAGTTCCCAATGATCCATTATATAACAAACAATGGAACTTCCGTAGCATTAACGTCGAAAATGCTTGGAATGAAACCAAAGGGAATGGCATAACAGTTGCCGTAATTGACTCAGGAATTAGCCAAGTCCCCGACTTAAAGGAAACAAAATTTGTCCCAGGTTATGACTTCGTAAATGATCGAGTAGAAGCCACCGATGATAATGGACATGGTACTCATGTCGCGGGAACCATCGCCCAATCAACTAACAATAATTTGGGAGTCGCGGGCATTGCCTATCAAGCCAATTTAATGCCTTTAAAAGTATTAAGTGCAAGTGGTAGTGGTACAATTTCAGATATCGCCGAATCTATTAAATTTGCCGCGGATAATGGTGCTGATATCATTAATATGAGTCTCGGTGGTGGTGGCGAAAATTACCTAATGAAAGAAGCCATTGACTATGCCCATAATAAAGGAGTAGTTATCATCGCGGCCGCGGGAAATTCCGGTCAAAATTCATCAGAATATCCCGCCCGTTATCCTCATGTCATAGGTGTTTCTGCCTTCGGTCCCGATGGCGAAAAAGCCTCTTATTCTAATTATGGTGCAGGTGTCGATATCGGTGCGCCTGGAGGCTCAGAGGCGGGTCAAATTATCCAAAATACCATTGATCCTGAAACAGGAGAATCAGTTTTTGAAGGCTATCAAGGTACGAGTATGGCTGCCCCTCACGTCGCGGGTGTCGCGGCTTTAATTAAGGCCAGTGGTGTCAAAAATCCTGATGAAATCTTGACAGTTTTACAACAGTCAGCAAGAGTAGTTCAAGAAGATCCTTTAAATCATTTTGGGGCAGGACAATTAGATGCTTATGCCGCGGTACAATTAGCATTAAAAGGTCAAATTACCTTTGGTGATTTCTTCCGCTGGTTACGGGATAATGGTTATCTTAATCCTCGTTTTTGGATAGATGGTGGTGCGATCGCGTTATTACCAAAAATCGCGATGGTAATCGGTTCCTATTTATTAGCTTGGTTTTTACGAAATTATTTTCCTTTCCGTTGGAATTGGAATTTATCTTGGGGGTTAATTGCCGGAAGTTCAGGTTTATTTTTCCTCCGGGGATTATACATTTTTGACCTGCCACAATGGCCCCTACGAGTAATGGGAAGTTCTATCCCTGAATTAGGGGGAGCTATTCAAGGAAGTTCCCTGTTAAATCCCATTTTTGCGAGTGTTTTAATTCCTTTCATTTTAATCGCGTTATTCCTTGGCCATAAAGAGTGGAAATGGAGCGCGATCGGAACTTGTTTAGGTGTGGCAAGTTGTTTAGGAGTTAGTGCATTTGTATCTCCTGTGGTTTGGGGTTTGGGTTATGGTTTACCTTCCCAATTATTCCTCATTATCAATGCTTTACTCTGTTTCGGATTAGCTCGTTTAGCTCTTAAATCTGAGGTGAAACCGATATGAGTTTGACAGTCACAGGTACGATTGAAAAGAAAGGATTAGGCCCCGGTGTTTGGGCTTTAATCAGTGATTCTGGAGAAACTTATGAACTTCAAAAGACTCCCTCTGAGTTACGCAAAGTTGGCCTAAAAGTAACTATTACCGGAGAAATCCGAGCAGATGTAATGACATTTGCCATGATCGGACCGGTTTTAGAAATTCACTCCTTTGAAGTAATGTAGAGACACGGCAGTGCCGTGTCTTCCAGGGTAGGGACACGGCAGTGCCGTGTCCCTACTTCTAGGGGGAAAAAGGGCGCACCCAAACTGTGATATTTTCTATGTAAATGACTTGGACAACTTCTCCGGGTGTGAGGGTGACATTTTCTGGGCAACGAGCAGGCCACCAAGTGCCATTATAATAAACTCGACCTTTGCGATAGGGATAAATTGCTTGATCGACTATTCCTTCTTCATTTTCATGGGGGACATCGGGTTGTGTACCCTCTTGAGCTGTGAAGATGGATTTGATGAAGTTTAACATGGGTAGTGCCTCCTTCCTTATATCTACTTATTCGCGTTAGTTGTGTTTTTTTTATGCAGGCAGATTGTTTTTCTAGGAAACGATCACGCTTAGTTTTGAGCAAGAGCGCGATCGTGAGGTTAAATTAGAACAACAAGAAAATCTCTCTAATTGGAAATCCGAAGCGCGATCGGATTTCCTGGGGGATTAATCTTCCACGACGAGCTCTAAGAAAGGCCGCCGCGACGAATAAAAATGCAGAGAAATAGCCCAGTCACTCGATACATTACGCACGTTGTGAATTTGCCATTTTTCTACGAAAAATGGGCGCAGTTGGCGGCTTTCTTCTTTGGAAAAAACGAAAAACTTATTGTGACTGACGTGGTAGAGGTTATGCTCGATCGCGCCATAAAGAGGTAAAACCATCGCGATCGAGTCATAGTGATCGTGTCGTAAAGACGAGCTGCCTGGTGGCCAGAAACACAAACCGCACTCAAAGAAAGCGTTTGAGCCTATGAGCAACCACCAGTAATCACCTTTCTCGGAATATTCCAAACGCGGTTCTACCCGCCTGAGATCCTTGGGTAGTAAGGCTTTGAGGATAAGAAGTCCGAGGGTAGAGGGTTGATCCTGTAACCCCTTGAGAGTCTCAAGAAGTTTCGCTTTAATCGCGATTTCTTCTCCTTGAGAGGGTGTGAGAGGCACATTTTGTTTTACAATCGTCATAGCTTTATATTGATAGATCGTTGATTAGGTTCTTATCGAGAACCCTCAACGGTTTTTTTTTGCGTGAGGGAGGGAGCTCCAAGCCGCGATCGGGCTTGGAGCAAGGCAGCAAACCCTTTCCACCTCAAGCTATGCCTCACTTATAACAAGCCACACAAGACAAACCAAAATTCTGATCATGTTTTGATCATGATTGTGGGTACTCACTGTTTAGCTATTGAAGAATGAACAAAATTAACGCCTTACCAACAGGAACAAGAAAAGGCAAGAAAGGGGACGTTAACTTCAATGAGAAGATTGAAACTGCACAAAAAGGCAAACTACGGGGAAAAGGTTGGGCAAAAGATAAGTGTGAGCAAGCCTTGATAGAAGCTAGTCTCTATCAATTTAAAACGGTAGTGGCCCCAGCTTTAAAGATTGTTATCGATCATTCAAAAACACTGCTGAAGTTGGCAAGACTCGAAGAAATCGTCGACAAAAATACCATCTCTGTCCCTACCAACGAGAACGGACGAATTACCCAAAAGATTTTTACTGATGATTCTAAAAATAAATTTTTGCAACATCTCTCTGAGCTAAAACAGGCTGGACATCAAGCGATTCCAGTTCAATACATACTTAATTTTATTAAAAATAATAAGTTACATACCGATAGAGTAACCGATAGAAATTGGCGTAATTTTTTGGAATGTAAAAAATTGATCGAGACAGTTTCATCGCATTTTGCCAAGGTTTAAAAATTGATGTTAAAGACGTAGTAGAACCTTCTTCATCACCCGGAAAAGACCTCACAAAAGCAACTCAATTAGTGAAAATTCTCGATACTTTTAATCATTCTAGTCAAACCAGCCTTGTTTATAGCAGCTTATCACAGCAAGATATCAAAGCTGCCTTTTTAGTTGTTAATTCTTGTTCTTACAGCCGAACATGGATGCTCAGAAGGATTGAGGATGATATTAAATCTTCCTTCAACGTGAAAGTTCAGAAAGAAAATCTTAGCCCCCAATCATCACATATTAGCCCACCAGTAGAAACCTTAAAATCACGATTTCAGGAAAATTTTCATCCTAAAAATATTGAAAAAATACTAGAAAGCGAGTATTTGTTTCTCATTATTAATATTGATAGCTATGATTTGGAGACACTCAAAATATTAGTCCAGTCTTTTTGGCAACCTCTAAATAAAATAAATACTCAAAAACGGGATCAAGCCGTGGGTAGAATTCTCCTTTTTTTAGTGGGTAGTGATCAAGAAAATAATTGGCAAACCCAATGGCGCAACCACCCGATCTTAGCTGATTCCCTGGCTGAACTTACTCCAGCGCAACCATTTAATGTCAACGATTTATGTGGTGTTATTTCCAAATCAGCACTGCAATTTGGGATAATCTTACCAAATGCTATAACTGATTTCTCTGAAACACTTCTTGCAAAAAGCGACGGAAGTACACAGAATCTTCTAAAGTCTTTTTATCAACTCTGTAAATGTCCCTCAAAAGATTTTATCCAACAATGGCAGAACTACCCAAGCTAAAACTCCAATACCTCAAAGATGACGAAAACAAATTCCAACCCTCTCCAACGGGGGAATGGAGCAAACTCGTGCAGCAAACAATCTATCCCTATTACCCCAGTGAAGAGTTAGTAGAAGCCGTTAATTTAGCCCTTCGACTCAATCGCCCTTTATTACTCGAAGGCGAACCCGGTTGTGGCAAAAGTCAACTTGCCGCCGCAGTTGCTTATCAATTTAACCAACGTTACCCCGAAATTGCATGGCGTTATCAATTGTGGAATGTCCAGTCAACTAGCAAAGCACAAGATGGATTTTACACCTATGATTATGTTGGTAGGTTGCAGGCTGCACAATTAGCAAAAGAAGCAGTAAGAGATGAAAAAAAGACCCCACTAACCCAGAAAATTTTATAGATTGGGGACCATTGGGAGAAGCATTTCGATCGCGTCAATGCGAAGAGACTAACCGCCCTATCCGCACCATTGTTTTAGTGGATGAAATAGATAAAGCCGATCGCGACTTGCCGAATGATTTGCTCCTCGCGATTGATCAGCAAAAATTTGAAATCAAAGACGTGCGTCCCCGGCGCTGGCAATCGGCAAACCCAGACGCACCGCCGATCATTTTCATTACCTCAAACCGCGAAAAGGAATTACCCAATGCCTTTCTTCGGCGTTGCCTGTATCATTATGTTGACTTTCCTGACATGGAAACTTTGAAGAAAATTATCAACAAACGCTTTGATAAATTGTCCGAGAAAATTGTTAAAAAAGCCCTCGATAAGTTTCTCGAATTACGGGAAGATATGGAAAATGACAAAGACGAAGGCGACAAAAAAGTTAGTACCAGCGAATTAATTGATTGGGTAGCCGCTCTTTACCATTATCCGCCTAAAGAAATTGAAAAGATGCTGGCTCAACCTAAATTGCCTTATCCCAGTACCCTACTGAAAAACCATTCAGACTATAATAAATATAAGTAGTCCGCAAAAAAAAGGTGAATAAATGACAGTTTCTCCGCCACTACTAAAACTATTCGATCGCGCAAAAAAGGCTGGTTTGCCCCTAGGGGTTGATCAGTACAATTTAGCAGTGGAAGCCCTTGTCAAATCAATAGAAGACGGTTTCAACCCCACAGACATAGAAGCCCTGAAACGACTATGCCAAACTGTATGGGTGAAGTCTCCCAAAGAAAAGCAAATTTTTGACAAATGTTGGCAAGAATTACTATCAACTTCACGCCGCACCCGTAACTCACCAAGACAACGAGAATCCTTTGACAAAGATCAGGAAAACCCACCACAACTAGAGGAAAAGGAAAGGGATACACCGCCAAAAGCTCCAACCCTAAATCGAAAAGATGAATTTGAGAAAAACCCACCACAACTAGAGGAAAAGGAAAGGGATACACCGCCAAAAGCTCCAACCCTAAATCGAAAAGATGAATTGGAGAAAAACCCACCACAACTAGAGGAAAAGGAAAGGGATACACCGCCAAAAGATGAACCCCTAAATCGTCGAGAAAAGGATTCAGAAACAGCAGAAATACAAGTAGGTAAGGCTGTTTCCGTCTTTTGGCGAGAAAACTATTATTTCCCAGTTAGTCGCGAGCAACTTAGGGAGGCTTGGCAGAAATTTCAACCTCAAAATTTGCCGACTGCACCCACACAAATAGATATCCCTGCCACCGTTGAAAAAGTCGCGAAGTCCGTTTTTTTTACCAAACCCGTACTCACTCAACCCACAACACTTGAAAACCCTCCACAAGTGCTATTACTCATCGATCAACAGGGTTCAATGACTCCCTTTCACCCCTTTTGTCGGCATCTCGTGAAAATCTGGGATAAAGCACAGGTTTATTATTTTAAAAACTGTCCCACCGATGAGATTTATCGCGATCCCCAATTGCATCACCCAGAAGATTTAGAGACAGTTTTAGAGCAATTTCCGACGAAAAATACCGTCGCAATTATTATTAGCGATGCCGGGGCTGCGAAAGGGCGTTCCGTTCCCTCTCGGTGGGAAGAAACCGTTGATTTTCTTAATGTTTTAACCGATGAAGTTTCCAGAGTAGTCTGGCTTAACCCTTTGCCCCGCGATCGCGGGTTTGACTCTACGGCCGAGGCTATTGCCCAAACTTACCCCGAACAAGTGCCCATGTTTGCCTTAGAACCCTTAGAATGGAAGCACATGATTAAGTGGTTACGCTGGGGATAAAAAAGTGCTTTGCGGTTTGTCCAAAATCAGGAAAACAAAGCAAATAAAGCACGGCAAACTATCTTAGATTCAGAGGAAAATTGGGACTGGAAATTTGATGCCCTTAGCCGAATTAATTCTTTCCAAAAACAATACGGACAAGCCCATTTAGATTTAGCCTACCATGCCGCATTTCCCCTGACAATTACTCCCGATCTCCTGTATCGTTTCTGGCACGAATTTTTAGTAAAGTCTAAAGAGAGGGGAGCATTTCAAAGAAGCAAAAAAAACCGTAGTGGGAGCGTCTCGCTCCCTAGGGATCTAATAGGGAGCGAGACGCTCCCACTGCCAATTTACGTTGAGGAGATGCTCCCTCCCCCTTGGTATGCCGTTGCCGATTTTTTGCTCTCTGATTTGTGTCACCCTATTGATACAGAGTTAACAGAATTGTATGAAATCGATCGGGAAATTCGCAATGAATTACTGGAGCAATGTCAAGAGAAATTCGGAAAACAACGGCTGGATGAGTTATCTAAATTTCTCATAGACTATCTCGACAAACAGATACAAAAGGAACTTTTACCCAATTGGTTAGAGAGTTTTTACCAAATGCAGAATTGGGCAGCCTTGGCTTATACCCAAAAGGATCAAGCCGCCCAAAAAATCGCAGAATCCCTGAAAAAAGCTTATTTGGATAATAATAAATCCGAACTGGTGCAATGGTCTGAGTTACTGGCAACATTGACTCCGGTTTTGTCAGAATATCAACCGTTGTTAATTGCCGCGAAGGGTTACGGTGCAGAGGCGCGGGGAATTAGGAAAGGCACTGAAGCCGCGAGACAAGAATGGGAAGAAAAATATCCTAACAAAGAAACGGAAAGTGTCCAGGGAATTGAACTAGCAAAACCGGGTAGTATTAAAACCTTCACCTTTGAAACCGTCACCGTCAACCCCATAGGCCAAATCACCCACCGCGAAACCAAACAAGCGCGATACTTTACCGAAGACTTAGGCAACGGAGTCAGCGTCGAAATGGTGTACATCCCCGGCGGCACTTTCCTCATGGGTTCACCTGAAACCGAAGCAGAAAACCGTGGTAGAGAAAAACCGCAACATCAGGTGACAATCCAACCATTTTTTATGGGTAAATACACCGTGACACAAGCCCAGTGGAAAGCCGTGGCTCAATTACCTAAAATTGAACGAGACTTAGATGGCGATCCTTCTTTGTTTAAAGGTGACAATCGGCCTGTAGAGCTGGTTTCCTGGTACGATGCGGTAGAATTTTGTGCCAGACTCTCTCAAAAAACTCTCAAGAATTATCGGCTACCGAGTGAAGCCCAATGGGAATATGCTTGTAGAGCAGGCACAACGACACCTTTTCACTTTGGGGAAACCATCACCACGGATTTAGCTAACTATAACGGCGACTATACCTACCTTGATGCACCAAAAGGTAAGTATCGCCAAGAAACAGTTGATGTAGGCAGCTTTCCCCCCAATGCCTTTGGGCTTTACGAAATGCACGGCAACATCTGGGAGTGGTGCGCCGATCCTTGGCACGGTAACTACAACGGAGCACCCACCGATGGAAGTGTCTGGGATGAAAAAGATAATGATAATCGTTATCAAAAAAGTGCTGATTTATTAGTAATGTCAAGAAATGATGACATAATCCGGCTGCTGCGCGGTGGTTCGTGGTACTCTTATCCGCGGAATTCCCGCTCGGCGTTTCGCAACTATCGTGCGCCGGACTCCTGCTTCAACTACCTCGGTTTTCGTTTTCTGTGTGTGGCTGCGTGGACGAAATAGCGTGCGATTCGTTTAGCCTAAAGTAAGGCTCAAACCCTTACAGGACGGTTAGTCTGGCTCATTAGCCAGGACAACTGATTACATTTGTAGGTGTAAGTCCTACTCCTCAAGTGCAGAGGTAAAAGCATATCCCCTACTTTACCGGGTAGCATCCGGTAGTCGATATTTTTGGAGGCAAAAAAATCCATTTGCATTGATTGAGGTAGGGCGGGTTTATCGCGATCATCAAAATATCTGTGTTTATCCCCATCAGCGTTAATCTGCGTTAATCTGCGGTTTCAAAAAAGACCAAATTATTGTAGGTTGAGTTGAGGTACGTTCGCGCAGCGCCAAACCCAACGGAGCCAAGTTTGGAGTTGGGTTTCACTGCGCTCAACCCAACCTACGCCTAGACTTAGGTAGTTTTGGGTAGGTTTAACAGAGCGGAAAATAAAAAACCCCAACCAGGGTAAGTTGGGGCGTTAATCAGGGTGCATCTACCATTTCATTTTGCAGTGGTATATCGGCAAATCAGGACTTTTCAGGAAAAAATTTTTTTTCACAAAAAACCCCAACCAGGGTAAGTTGGGGGATTTAATCAGGGTGCATCTACCATTTCATTTTGCAATGTTATATCGGCAAATCAGGATTTTTCAGGAAAAATTTTTTTCACAAAAAAACCCCAACCAGGGTAAGTTGGGGGGATTAATCAGGGTGCATCTACTGTTTCTGTTTTCCCTTCGATATCTTTACCATCGGGATAAAATGCTGAGGAGTTACAGCAGTTCCCGCGGTTATGAAACACGTTAGGGACACGGCATTGCCGTGTCCCTACGAGGATTGAACTCACCCGACTTGATATTACCCCTAATCCGGTTGCTTTGTCTTGAGAAAAAACTATCCTTTGAGAAGGGTTTTAACTCTCTCAATAAAATTTTTATTAATGGGTTTTTCGGAGCGGATTTATCCGAAATGGACAAAAAAAACCCCAACCAGGGTAAGTTGGGGTATTAATCAGGGTGCATCTACTATTTCTGTTTTCTATTCGATATCTTTACCATCAGGATAAAATGCTGATAAATCATGCAGCAAGGGGGTTTCAGGGAGAAAATGTATCGTTTTAGCAAGGATTTACCCCTCTAACATGGACAAAAAAAACCGCCGATCACAAGTGACCGGCGTTATCCATCAGGGTGCATCTACCACTCCAGTTTACTACATTTAGTTGCACACTACCGGAACAATTGAAAAATTTTTGGGAAATTTACCCGATAAACTCGCGGGGATCGGTAACATATCCCGTTAAAGCAGACGCAGCCGCGGTATAAGGAGACGCGAGATAAATTTGGGCTTCCTTATTCCCCATGCGCCCTGGGAAGTTACGGTTTGTTGTCGAAACACAGATTTCCGGCTCATTTAAGCGTCCAAAGGTATCCTTGGGTCCCCCTAAACAGGCGGCACAAGAGGGCGCGGCAGGTTCAATACAACCCGCGGCTAAGAAAATTTCCGAGAGGGTTTGCCCTTCATATTTAACGGTAAAGAGATCCTCATAAACTTTCTGAGTCGCGGGGACAATGTAGGTAGGAACTTTGACTTGGTTTCCTTTGATAATTTGCGCCGCGTGGAAAAAGTCCGAGGTTTTTCCCCCTGTGCAGGAGCCGATATACACTCGGTTAATTTTCACATCTTTGCAATTGCGTGCTAATTCTCGGTTATCAGGGGAATGGGGTTTCGCGACTACCGGTTCTAATTGGGACACATCGTAGGCCGTATCGTGATAAAATTTAGCATCCCCATCGCTATAAAAAGCTTGAAAAGGTTTATCCGTCCGATCGCGCACATACTGAAAAGTAGTATCATCCGGCGCGATCGTGCCATTTTTACCACCAGCTTCAATCACCATATTACATAAAGTCATCCGCTCCTCCATTGTCATATTCTCAATGGCAGTCCCGGCAAATTCCATCGTGCGATAATTCGCGCCCGATACCCCAATATCGCCAATAATTTGTAAAATCAAATCCTTAGCCAATAAATACTTAGGCATTTCCCCATTAAGGACAAACCGCATCGTCGCGGGAACTTTAATTAAAAGTTTACCAGTACCAAAAATAAAAGCCGCGTCAGTATTACCAATACCCGTAGCAAATTGTCCAAAAGCACCCGCGTTACAAGTATGAGAATCCGTACCAAAGAGGACTTCCCCCGGACGAGTATGGCCTTCTTGGGCTAACGCGACATGACAAACCCCTTTATAATCAGGATTGGCTTTAAAATTAGAACGATCAGTAATATCGTAGAAATATTTAATGCCCTGCTCCTTAGCAAATTCGCGAAGGATATCGACATTACGGTTGGCACGTTCATCCGCGGTGAAGATATAGTGATCAGGGATGAGTACAATTTTTTCGGGGTCCCAAACCTTCGCATCCGCGCCAAACTCCCGTTTAAAGACACCAATCGTACCCGGGCCACAAACATCATGGGTCATTAATAAGTCCACATCGACCCAGATATTTTCTCCAGGTTCTACTTTAGACCGTTTCGAGGCTTTGGCCAAGATTTTTTCCGTGAGCGTCATTCCTGTCATGCGATCGCGTTCCTCTCAATTCAGTTATAAATGTTATTGTACGAAATTTGAGGTAATCCCGCCATTAAGTGCCTTAATTTCCTGTAGATCAATGACAATAATTTTTTATGATAACAGTTAGTTGACAACCTCTCAGGTAAAAAAAATGGTCAGATACACACTTGCACAAAGTCCTGAAATCATTTTAACAGTTCGGGGCAATGACACTCCCAAAGCCAGGGAGAAAGCAATGGATCAATTAATGGAAATGTTAGAAGCCGGGAAATTACCCACAGAATTACCAGAGGGTTTTGGCCCCAAACAATTCATCGAAGTCAAAGATGAAGAAGTGATCACTGAAGAAGAAGACGCGGTAACAGACGCGGTACAAGTATTAAGTAATTTAGCGACTTTAAAGTTAAAGGTAATGGAATTACGAGAAGAAGCCTTAAAAGTGCGAGAAGCCATTGATATATTATTTGCCGATGAAGTCGTTAGTGCCGAAGAAGTTTCGCGCTTGAAAGACGGGTTTAAAGTCCTAAAAAACTTTGCGATCGCAAACTTAAGATATCGAGAAGCCAGAAGCCAAGCCGAAGGAGCTCGGACAATTTTAGACGCGGCATTAAAAGCCCCTGAACCTGAAATCAAAGCCCCTGAACCCGAAGTCAAACCCCCTAAATCGAAGTAATTAACTCCTCCGATACCCAGCATTTTTTTTATGATATAACCACAAAGGCACAAAGGACACAGAGGAAAGAAAAGAGAGATAATTTCAAGAGAAAAAATGTGATTATCTCGGCATTTCTTCTCTTCATTAGTTAACCTCAATAATGATGAAAAATCCCCCCTTTGTGTCCTCTGTGCCTTTGTGGTTCATTTTTATCATATCCTGGTTAAAATTTAGGACTTAGACAAAAAGGGAACATCTACGACCTCACCTTCTCTGTCGCCAATTTGGACTTTTAAACCTTCTCCACCGCATTTGGTTTTAATATAACCTAAACCAAAATAACCGGATTCTGTTGCGGTAATACTGGTGAGTTTACCTACTTTTTCTTCTCCCATCATGATTACTTCTCCGGGTTCTACTTTCTCTGATAAATGAATCCCCCAAAGATGTTGTTTGACTCCTTTATAGGTGTTCAAACGAGCGATGGTTTCTTGTCCAATATAACAGCCTTTTTCATAGGAAATTGTGTTTAAAAGACGCACTTCTAAGGGGTTATAATCATCCGTTAATTCGGCATCGGGAAGGGGCCGCCCCTGTTCGATTCGCAATCTTTCCCAGACGCGATCGCCCATCGGAATTACCCCATTTTCGATCAAGATTTGCCACAAATTTGAGGCTGACTCGGCATCGACAATTAAGGTATAACCAGGGGATGCTAAACTACTCCCAAGGCAAACTCGCACAGATATCCCTAAAAGTTCTATTATTTGATGAGTTGCGTAGGCTTTTCCTTCTAAAGAAATTCCTCCTAATTTTTCGATAAGTTGATGACTTTCTGGCCCGATTAAACTAAAAATCGTCGTGGTATTTGTGATATCTTTTAGTTGGATTTTATCCATCGGGAAAATATAGCGATCCAGCCATTGAAATAAATATTGATGGCGGTTGGGAGATAGGATCACAATAATGCTATCTTCGGTAAGATAGGTTGTGGCTAGATCAATTGTACGCGCAGTGGAAGTGACAAAAACTGTATCACATCCTTGGCCTGGTTGTAAAATGTTGAAGTTATTGGTACTTTGGTTATGCAAAAAACGAACGCGATCAGCATCGGATATTTCTAATACTCCCCAATGGGCGCGATCGTACAAAGCGACTCCCTCTTTTGTTGCCTGAATTGCCTCAGCATCATTACCAAAAGAGAGGGGGATTTTTTTCCCATTCGATTGAGAAAAGATAGCACCTGCCGCGGTTTGGAGTTCATGTAAAGTTGCAATCATATTTATCCTGATCAGAAAATACAAACTAGAAATAAATAGCCCGTAAGTAGTGTTAGCTAAATCTATTTTAACCCAGATTGCTAGTAAAACTCAGAAAACCTGTTTATTTTTACTGGTAGAGAAACTGTATTTTTAAGCGTTAAAGATAGGTAAGTTAGCAAAAACATCCTCAACAATAAGACGTGATTTTGTGTCTAAACAATTCCAATCAACATCTCCAGTTTCATCAATTAAACTGCTATCTATTTCTACTTCAATACTCTCCATTTCTCCATGAGTTGGTTGATAGTTAGTAAAACAAACTTGATAACAAAGTTCCCAGATATCAATATATCGTTGTTCCCCTTGATATTCTAAACACAGTTGATAACCCGGAATAGGAGTAGAAATTTCTTGATAAGTTCCTTTCCAAAGAGATTTGTCTAAGTGGTTTCGGATATTATCAATTAAGCGAATTAACGCGGGCTGCATCAGAATTTCAGCTTGTTGCCATGCCAGTTGGCTAGTGATTTTGGGTTTCATCGTCAATTTATGGATAGATTATTTATCAGCTTGTTTTTTTTGAGAGTGATGCACCAACCAATAACTAAGAGAAAGAGCTAAAATTGCACAAGCCAACCCCATTAAATCAGTCCAATCCTTTTTTTCCAAATCCAGAATAATAATTTTTCGAGCCACCGCGATCAAAGAAGTTACGATCACTAATTCCACTTGAATCACGTGCTTTTTGAGATAAGCTGAGATATTCTCTAATATCTCTAGAGCAATTAGTACATTAAGAAATAAACCAAAAATTTCAAAAAGATTGTCTTTTTGAACTGGATCTTTTGTTAACAACAATTGATGAATAAGGAAAAAAATTAGGTCAATTACGGAATATAAAATTACCCCAACCATTGCTAAGGATAGGACCTTTGAGACAACTCCCTCTATCGCTTCCATAAAATGAAGGAATCCCTCATCTTTGGTTAAATATTTAATCTCTTGGATGAATTTTTCTAAGGGACTCATAGATTTTTTTGGCCAGACATTGCCGATTTTATTTGATTATTATCATAGATAGGTAATTTTTGTCAAGGGGGCAAGAGTAAATATTTGATGGAGTTGAAGAGGCACGATCGCGCTAAACTTATTCTAGGTAAATGATTCTGAAAATAAAATTGGGGATAGAACAATGGGGAATAGTGAAAGGTAATTGGGGATTTAGCTAATAAAGTAATTAAGAAGACAAGGGAAAATTCCTTCTTCCTTCTTCCTCTGTGCCCTCTGTGCCTTTGTGGTTCATTCTTCTTCCCTCTTCCTTCTTCCTTCTTCCCTCTTCCTTCTTCCTTCTTCCCTCTT
>JBBITB010000043.1:26604-48038 GCA_037440985.1 Microcoleaceae cyanobacterium bin_387 | reverse complement strand
GGCGAAGATACTTGGCGGGTCACTGCCTGGGAAAATAGCTCGATGCCCGGTTAATATCAAACAAAAACCTTCTTCCAGTGATAAATCGGAAGGAGGTTTTTGTATTTTAACACAAAAGCTAAACCTCAAGGAGGCAGGCGTTGAAGCCCTAGAAGATATCCTTCCTTCCTTTTTCCAGTTTCCAGCGTCATCAACTGCGTTCTCAATCCGGGCCTGTTTTTTTTCGCCAGTCGCGAGCGATCGCGCCTTGATCTCCGTCATGGCCTTGATCTCCGTCATCGGTAAACCGGGTGCAGGAAGGGGCAATGATGATTAATATTTTTAATGATCGACTTGAGATATTTGATGAAGAATTTTCTGGCTTTGGGCAATGGGTTCTGATATCCTTGCTAAAAAAGAAAGTCTTTTCGTAGTTGTCTCGGAAGATTTAGGGGTACTTGTTTATGAGACTTGCTCTTAAGGATGGTATTTTTGGATCTCAGTCTGGATTTACTTTGACTGAACTTGTGACGGTTTTGTTTATGATGGGTATTCTCAGTGCGATCGCGGCTCCTAGTTGGTTATCATTTATTTATCATTATGAACTGCGTGCAGCTACAGATCGAGCGTATTGGGCAAAGCAAAAGGCTTTAAGTAATGCCAAACGGGATAAAATGTCATGGCAAGCAAGTTTTAGACAACAAGGTGATAAACTTCAATGGGCCGTTCATCGGGCCGATATTCCACCAAGCAAAGTATCCCCCAAGGAATGGAATAGTTTTGAGGGAAAGGTGCGGATCGATAATCTGCCTAATGATAAAAATAAAATTGAAACAACTTTACTGAAGGTCGATCCTGATACTAATCGTGAAAAGATGTCAGGTAGTGTCCATCGAGTGATCTTTAATTATCAAGGTTATCCGGTATATAATCGAGATGATGAATGTGGACAGACTTCCCTGGAAGCTTTAGGTCGTCTTACTCTTACTCATCCTCATCTGGGTAAAAAGAAACGATGTGTCTTTATTTCTACTATTTTGGGGGCAATGCGAGTCTCTGAAGAACAACGAAAACCTGATTCTAATGGTCGGTATTGTTATTAAACATATCCTAAAAATAAGCTAAAAGGCAAGCTAATGCCTACCCTACACTACCCTACAATGGTTTTGGAGATGTCTATTAGTGGATCAGAGATTATGGTGAAAGATGGGTGAGGAGCATCGCGATTCTTTTGTGGTTTAACCTTTGCTGGTTTGCATTGAGGTTGATCAATATTCTAAGATAAGCGTGTCCCTAGTTGCTGCATAACGAGTAGAAGTTAAATGGCGATCGCGATTGATTTTGGAACTAGCAACACGGTTATTGCGCGTTGGAATCAAGCTACGCAACAACCAGAAACGCTAAAATTACCGAGTTTATCGGTGATTTCTGGACAAAACCCGCCTCTTATTCCTAGTTTAGTTTATGTGGAAAACGGGAATAAGGGGACAATTTTACTGGGTCAACAAGTGCGAGATCAAGGTCTTGATTTAAACACTAATACGCGCTTTTTCCGTAATTTTAAACGGGGTATTGGTACTCCTATTCAGGGTTTTTTACCAGAATTAGATGGTAATATTATCACATTTGAACAAGTTGGTCAATGGTTTTTAACAGAACTTATTAATGGCATTCATGCTTTACCGCTTCCCATTGATTCTTTAGTTTTTACGGTTCCCGTGGATAGTTTTGAAGCTTACCGTCTATGGTTAGGTAAAGTCGGTGAATCTTTACAAGTTGAACAAATACGAATGGTAGATGAGCCAACGGCCGCCGCGTTGGGTTATGGTTTGGCAGATCGGGAAGTGTTATTAGTGGTTGATTTTGGCGGTGGTACTCTCGATTTGTCTTTGGTGCGTTTGGATATTTCTGCTAGTAAAAAAACCTTGGGTTTTATTCTGAAATGGGGGGAAAAGTTACTCTCGGAAAGTTCTGGACAAAAGGCTAAAGTGGCGCGAGTTTTGGCAAAAGCTGGACAAAATTTGGGGGGTTCTGATATTGATAACTGGTTAGTTGATTATTTTGCCGCGAGTCTGGGTTTACCGAAATCTCCTTTAACGACTCGTTTAGTTGAACGTCTCAAAATTGAGTTATCTCTGCAATCTAAGGCAAATGAGGTTTATTTTGATGATGAATCTTTGGAGACTTATGAGTTAGAGTTGACAAGAGATGATTTTGAATCTATCCTCAAGAAACATCAATTTTTTGATAATTTAGATGAGTTAATGCGTCAAGTTTTACAACAGGGCCGCCGTCAAGGTATTGATGTAGAAGATATTGACGCGGTTTTATTGGTGGGGGGGAGTGTTCAAATTCCCGCGGTGCAAAATTGGGTAAGGCAATATTTTGATAATTCTAAAATTCGTTGTGAGAAACCTTTTGAGGCGATCGCGCAGGGTGCTTTACAATTAGCACAGGGGATTGAGGTTAAGGATTTTCTCTATCATAGTTATGGGATTCGCTATTGGAATCGTCGTGATAATTGTCATAGTTGGCATCCTTTGATTAAATCAGGTCAACCTTATCCGATGACGGAACCTGTAGAATTAGTATTGGGTGCTTCTCTGGAAAATCAGCCTTCTATTGAGTTAATTATTGGGGAATTAGGCGCAGAATCAACTGGGGGGACTGAGGTTTATTTTGATGGTGATCGTCTGGTGACTCGTCAGATTTCTGGTAAGACGATTGTACAACCTTTAAACGATCGCGATGGGGCTCGTAGTATCGCGACTCTTACTCCACCCGGATATCCGGGGCGCGATCGGGTTAAGCTTTTTTTTCAAGTGGATGATCAGCGTTTTCTCCGTATTACGGTTGAAGATTTACTAACAAATCAAAAACTTTTAGATAATCAGATTATTGTGCAGTTATCTTAAATAGAAGAAACCGGGTTTCGGGTTTGAGACTGATGGCAAAACTGCTAATTTTCCCTGAGAAACCCGGTTTCTCTTCTCCTTTAGACTTTACAACTTAAATCCCCTGATTGTTTGCTGAATTTAGCATTTTCGCGATAGTCTATGGGACAATCTATGACAGTAGGAACATCTTGGGCGAGCGCTTCTTTTAAGATCGGAATTAAATCCGTTGCTGCTTCCACTCGATATCCTTTTAATCCCATACTTTCGGCAAATTTGACAAAATCAGGATTGCCAAATTTGATAAAAGCCGATCGCCCAAAATAATCTTCCTGTTTCCATTCAATTAACCCGTAACCGCCATCATTAAAGATGATAGTGACAAAATTCGTGCCCACCCGTAACGCGGTTTCTAATTCTTGACAATTCATCATAAAACCGCCATCTCCTGTTACCGCGACGATTTTGCGATCGGGATATACTAATTTTGCCGCGATCGCGCCCGGAATAGCAATACCCATCGCGGCAAAGCCATTAGAAATAAGACAAGTATTGGGGCGATCGCAATGATAATGACGTGCCATCCACATTTTATGCGCTCCGACATCGGAAATGACAATATCATCAGGTCCCATCACTTGTCGCAAATCATAAATTAACTTTTGAGGTTTAACAGGAAAGCCATCATCCTTACCATAACGCTCATATTCTTCGATAATATTTGCCCGTACTTCCGCGATATGAGGTTCTGGTTTGCCAGTGCGATCAGCACGACGTAAAATCTCATTCAAGGAATCAGAAATATCTCCGACAACCTCGACAACGGGAATATAAGAACTATCAATTTCTGCCGGTAATGCTCCAATATGAATAATGGGAATTTTACCATCAGGATTCCACTTTTTGGGAGAATATTCAATTAAATCATAACCTACGGCAATGACTAAATCAGCTTGATCAAAGGCACAACTAATAAAATCTCGTTTTTGCAATCCGGCGGACCAAAGTGCTAAGGGATGAGTATAAGGAATTACTCCTTTGCCCATAAAAGTATTGGCTACTGGAATATTTAAGCGAGTGGCAAATTCCGTTAAGGCTTCGCCAGCATTATCTCGAATAGCTCCATTTCCTACTAAAATTAAAGGATTATTAGCATTAGCAATATGTACCGCGGCTTTATTCAAACAGTGATAAGAGGCATAGCTTTTTTCGCGATTATCTGTACGCAGAGGCTCCCCATCTACAGGCATCGCGGCGATATTTTCGGGTAAGTCAATATGTACGGCTCCGGGTTTTTCTGTTTGCGCTAATTTAAAGGCTTTACGCACAATTTCAGGTGTAATACTCGGCCGCACTATTTGGGAATTCCATTTAGTAACTGGGGAAAACATCGCGACTAAATCTAAAAATTGATGGGATTCTTTGTGCATCCGATCAGTGCCCACTTGTCCGGTAATCGCGACTAAAGGTGCTCCGTCTAAATTGGCATCGGCTACCCCTGTCATTAAATTAGTCGCACCGGGACCTAATGTTGATAAACAAACGCCTGCTTTGCCTGTTAAACGGCCATAAACATCGGCCATAAACGCGGCACCTTGTTCGTGACGAGTGGTGATAAATTTAATGGAAGAATGGGAAAGGGCTTCTAATACTTCCAGATTTTCTTCACCCGGAAGTCCAAAGACATATTCTACTCCTTCATTTTCCAGACATTTGACTAATAATTGTGCAGTGTTCATCTTTTCTCCTTAACTGATTTTTTCGGAAAAAACAGTTGTTTTGTGGTGGTTAATTCATTAGACATCTCCCAAAAATCACGTCAAAGGCAGGCAGGATGCCTACCCTACAGTAGTTTTTGGAGAAGTCTATTAATTAGGACTTACGCTCCTAAACCCGGTTTCTCGGACAAATATGGATGTTTAATCGCGAAGTATCTAGGAAGAAACCGGGGGGTGCATCTCATTTTTGCAAATTGGTAGTGGGAGCGTCTCGCTCCCTATTAGAGCCCTAGGGAGCGAGACGCTCCCACTACAGTTTTTTTTACAAATTTGAGAGGCTCCCGAAACTGGGTTTATAGCCCCTATAAGCCAGGACTAATGTCATCGGATGTTGCCCTGTTATTTGATCCAAACTGTTTTAATGTTAACAAATTCGTGAATGCCTTGGATACTTAATTCTCTTCCATAACCCGATCGCTTGATGCCGCCAAAGGGTAAACGGGGGTCGGATTTTACCATCCCATTAATAAATACCGCACCTGCTTCTAATTCGGTGGTAAAACGATCGCGCTCTTCTGTAATAGTAGTCCAAGCACTAGCACCCAATCCAAAGGAAGTACCATTGGCTAATTCAATGGCTTCATCAATATTATTAACTCGAAATACTAAGGCGACGGGGCCGAAAAATTCCTCTTGATAGGCGGGAGAGCCTGGGGGAATATCGGTTAAAATTGTGGGTAAATAAAAATTACCCTGGCTATCGGATAAACGATGGCCGCCGATCAAAAGTTTTGCACCAGTTTTGACACAAGCTTGTACTTGTTGATCTAATTCTTCCAGTATTTGCGATGTGGCTAAGGGCCCGATATCGGTGTCTGGTAACATCGGATCGCCAATCTTTAAAGCCTGAAATTTATCGACAAAGCGGCTAATAAAATTATCCGCGATATCTTGATGTAAAATAAATCGTTTTGCCGCGATACAGGATTGACCATTATTTAACAGTCGTCCGGTGACTCCTGCTGCCACTGCCGCGTCTAAATCAGCAGAAGGCATGACAATAAATGGATCGCTTCCTCCTAATTCTAACACAGTTTTTTTCAATTGTTTTCCCGCGTGGGATGCTAAACTTTCTCCCGCGGGTTCACTTCCGGTTAACGCGGCGGCTTTGACTCGCGGATCGGCGATAATTTGCGCGACTTTGTTGGCTCCGACTAATAATGTTTGAAATACGCCTTCTGGAAAACCGGCTTCACGGAAAATTTCTTCGATTAGTAAGGCACATTGGGGCACATTTGACGCGTGTTTTAATAATCCTACATTCCCCGCCATTAACGCGGGTGCGGCAAAGCGAAATACTTGCCAAAAGGGGAAATTCCAGGGCATTACGGCTAAGATTGCACCGAGGGGTTGATAGCGGACAAAACTATGGGGTGTATCGCTAGGTGTGGAGACATCTGCTAAAAATTGGGCGGCGTTTTCGGCATAATAACGACACACTAAGGCGCATTTTTCGGCCTCCGCGATCGCGGATTTGAGAGTTTTGCCCATTTCCTGAGTCATTATCGTGCCATAATGTTCTTTATTTTTTTCTAAGAGATTGGCCGCGTTTTGCATCCATTGAGCGCGTTGTGCAAAACTGCTAAAACGATAGTCTCGCCATGCGTGATCGGCTAATTCTATTTTTGTCAAAAGTTCGCGATCGCTTAAGGGTTCAAATGTTTTCAGGGTTTCCCCACTCGCGGGGTTAATTGTTGCAATTGCCATAAAAAAGGTATCATTAGTTTAGGGTGACATTTTCATCCATTGGTGTCAACTTAAGGTCAAAACCTTTGTCAGTCCGTCAGGGACTTAAGTCCCTGCCTCAAAGCTAAAGTCCTCTGAAGAGGACTAATCAATATGTTGCCAAAGTCCTTCAATGCCTCTTTCATAATGCGCGTTTCAGCTAATTTCGCTGCGATGTCGAATGCTCTCTTCAGTCCTCTTCAGAGGACTTTAGCTATTAGACTCTGACTTAAGTCAGAGGCTTTCGGTTTAAGTTGACAGGAATAAATTTTTCCCCTACCCAATGAGTATTGACAGGTCAATTCTCTATTATACATATTTTTTATTTTTTATGTAACAAATTTGACTAATTTTTTCTTTATTTTCTGAAGATAATTTTGTCAAGACGTTATAACTTTTTTAACAAGTTATGACAAGGGAAAAGAGCAACATCTGGCTGTTGAGGGATCTTGTCTAAGCCAGATGTTGACGGGAATGGTGAGAGAGCGATCGCGTGTAAGCTATTGCCACCAATCCTAAACCTGTGACAAACCGAATTGATCATTAAGAATTGTGTTGGTTTTGATCGCTTTTTCGATGATGAGATCATAATTATAATCTATCATCAAGCAGTTGATTCATAAATACCTCAAAGAAGCAAAAAAAACGGCGTTGCACAATTACTGAATGATGGTATTTGTAGGGGTAGGCACGGGTGCCTACCCGAAAAGCTTTTTGGGCGTGCCTACCCGAAAAGCTTTTTGGGGCAACCACGGGGGGATTGCCCCTACAATATCATCCATTAATTGTGCAACACCTCAAAGATGGGGATGGGACGACTGTAACAATTGCTGATAAAATCTTATCTTTAGAAATCACCCTTGAGTATCCATAAGACGGCTAGTGAGACACCGGAGTAAAAATGCCAAATCAGACTACAACGAAACAAGTATCTGTGCATAAGCAATTCCCCTTAACTACCGTGGGAGCACTGGTTGTGAACCCGCGTGGACAAGTCTTAATTGTCAAATCCACCAAATGGCGCGGGGCTTGGGGTGTCCCTGGGGGAAAAGTAGATTGGGGGGAAACCCTAGAATCGGCACTCTTGAGAGAATTTCGTGAAGAAGTTGGTCTCGATTTAACTAATATTAGTTTTGCGTTATTACAAGAAGCGGTGCTAGATCCCCAATTTAAGCGACAAGCCCATTTTATTATGGTTAACTATTATGCCTGTTGCTCTGGTGAAACTATTACACCCAATGAGGAAATTGAGGAATGGGCTTGGGTAACACCACAAGAAGCCAAAAATTATCCCCTCAATTCCTATACCCGTATCTTGATTGAAGACTATTTACAACAGCAAATTAGTCGTTTATAATATCAGAATTAAACACCAAAATCATTATGATAAAAAAAGCCCTAGTTACCGGAGCCTCATCGGGAATTGGCAACGCGATCGCGCTCGATCTTGCCAGTAAAGGATATGATGTGGCATTTCATTATCAGAAGAGTTTAGAAGCCGCAAAAGACGCGAGTCAGAAAGCCCAGAGTTATGGAGTGAAATCCATTTTTCTGCCGGCAGATGTGACAAATCCTGATGAAGCTCAATCCCTAGTAGAACGTACCGTTGAAGAATTGGGAGGTTTATCCGTTGTCGTAAATAATGTTGGTAATTACTTAGACAGGCAGACAAGTCAATTATCGGTCGAAGAGTGGCATGAAATGATAAACTCCAATCTAAATGCTACTTTTTATGTCACCAAAGCTGCACTACCTTACCTCAAAGCAGCCAATGGTGGACGTATCCTAAATATAGGTTGTGCCAGTGCCCAAAATGTACTCGCTCGTTGTACTAATACACCCTACTTAATCGCTAAAACTGGTATCATCATCTATTCAAAATCTTTAGCAAAGGAACTGATTATAGACAAAATTACGGTTAATGTTGTATCTCCAGGCATCGCGGAAAATTCATTTGATTTAGCAGAATCTCTCCCTGAACTCCCGGCTAAACGACCAGCAACCTTGAAAGAAATTGCCCATGCTGCATGGTTTTTTATCAACCCTGAATCCGAGTATATCACAGGACAGGTATTAGAAGTTTCTGGCGGCTGGAGGTTGTAGTTTGACCTTGCTATTATGGGGATATTGGTGTAAAATTTGAGTGGACAACTCAGGATTGAGAAAAAATCAGGAAAGGAATTGAAAATATGCTGACTATTGAAGACATTTATGAAATCCACGAAAAATATCGTGATTCCCTCAAAGTAGAAGTTGAAGAGTTTAGCCTGGGCGATAAACATTTTAATTTTAATTTGCAACCCGCAATTTTAGGAGTCATTAATCTTTCTAGTGATTCTTGGTATAGAGAAAGCGTATGTTTACACTCAGAGCAAGCTATTCGACGGGGATTAGTGTTAAAAGCTCAAGGTGCTGATATTGTAGATATTGGAGCTGAATCTACGTTAGAAAAAGCGGAAAGAGTGGAAGATTTTCGACAAAATTCCCAAATTTTACCCGTGCTAAAATCTCTGAATGAACAGGGGGTTTTAACTTCTATTGAAACTTATTATCCTCAAGTGGCTAGAGAATGTTTAAAAGCTGGTGCTAATGTCATTAATTTAACCGGTTCCTTTGATAATGAACCCATTTACCAAGCGATATCAGAGTTCGATGCCGGGGTAATTATCTGTTATGTTCAAGGTAAGAATGTCAGAGAAGTTGGGGATTTTGATTTTGGTAATGATCCGGTCAATTTAATGTACGAATATTTTGCTCGTGAAATAGAACTTGCCACGAAGTTTGGGATCAGAAAAATTTTCGTTGACGCGGGTTTAGGTTTTTATTATAAAAATCTCCAAGATAGTTCCATCAGGATTCGTCATCAAATGAAAACTTTTTTGAATACTTTTCGACTGAGAAAGTTAGGTTTTCCGGTGTGCCATGCTCTCCCCCACGCGTTTGAGTATTTTGGAGAAGAAGTAAGAAGTGCTGAACCTTTTTTTGCCATTCTCGCGGCCTTGGGAAAAACCGATTTGTTTAGAACCCATGAAGTCCCTAAAATCAAAGCGGTTTTAGATACTCTCCATTCATTTTAATCATCCTAGGACAGACAAATCTAGGGTACAACAATGACGTCAAAACAGGAATCTGAATCTTTATTAGAAAATTGGATAATTGGTAAAGAGTTTAAGTTTGAAGCTTCTCACCGATTACCCAATCACGATGGTAAATGCGCGAGATTGCATGGACATTCTTGGCGTGGTGTTGTCTATGTTTCCGGGAATAAATTGATAAATTCCGGTATTAAGCAGGGGATGATTATGGATTATAGTGATATATCACAATACATAAAACCCCTGTTAGACAAATACTTAGACCACTACCATTTAAATGAAACGACAGGTTTAGTGAATCCAACCAGTGAAGCGATCGCGAAATGGATTTATGAAAAGCTGGAACCCCAAATCCCAGGACTTGTCGCCGTCAGAATTGACGAAACTTGTACGAGTCAATGTATTTACTCGAAGGAAAAAATTAATTTGTTGAGCGTTTAAATTAAGATGAATAGAATAATTTGTGTGATAGGTGGTGGTCCATCTGGTATGTCCTGCACTCTCTGGTTGAAACATCTGGGTTTTACTCCAATTCTGATTGAAAAGAGCGAAAAATTAGGAGGGTTGCAACAATTAAGTCACTTTCAAAATGTCTGGTATTTGGGAGTACCAGGACAAACTGGATATGAACTCGCGGGTCAATTTCGCCGTCATGTTGAAGCAGAAATGCTTTCTACCGTTTTGGGTTCTCAACTAAAAGATATCACCAAGGTGGGAGATGATTTCAGAATTGTCACTGACAGGAATGAAATTACAGCACGATGTATAGTTATTGCCACTGGTCAGCGAGTTAAAGCATTTGAAGCGATAGAATCAGTTCCAGGAAGTGAATATCTCCTGTCCTCCGAGCGGGTTTGTTTTAACCCAGGTGCGACTCCCTTACTTGAATCTCAAGTATCGGGAGGGGTAGTTGCGATAGTAGGAGGTGGCGATAATGGATTAGTAACAGCCAGAATTTTAGGAAATACAGCCCAACATATTCACCTCTTTATTCGCTCTGAAATGCGAGCCTTTGATGTGAACCAAAAAGCCATTTTCGAGGGAATTGAAGCCGGTCGAATTACCCTACATCAACGAGCCAAATTTCTGAGATTTGAAAAGCACGAAGAGAAGATTTATATGGTTTTCCAAGATGAAAATAACCAAGAGGAAGGGTTGCTTTTTGACTATCTCTGTTTTCGGCTGGGTTTTGCACCGAATGTGGACGAATTAGTGCGACTTTTTGAGCAAGGAGGAGTGGGTTCTGTGAAACTGACCGAACAAGGATACATTGCGACTGATCCATTTCTGAGAACATCAATCCCCAACATTTACGCGGCTGGAGATGTTACCAATCCTAGAGATCCCTGTGTGGCAACCGCGGTGGCTCATGGTGCAATTGCAGCACGCAGTATAGAAGAAGATTTGCGACTTAGTGGTTACGAGAAAAGCTTATCAATTGATAGACAAACTAACTTCAGAAGAGTCTAGTTTTTGCGCGAGTTGAGAAATAGGCTCTCCTGTCACGGGTTCGATCCAATCGGGAGCTATTTCGGCTAAGGGAACTAAAACAAAGGCTCTTTGTGTCATTCGTGGATGGGGAATTTGCAAATCCGGGGTTTCCACAATTAAGTCATCAAATAGTAGTATATCTAAGTCTAAGGTTCTGGGCCCCCAACGTTCTTGACGAACTCGACCAAATTCTTGTTCGATTTCTAGGAGAATTTTTAACAATTGTTGTGGACTTAGTTGCACTTGCAAAATTGCTGCGCCATTGAGATAATCTGGTTGTGAGGGACCCCCTACTGGTGCTGTTTTGTACCAACTAGATTTTGCTTTTATGGTAATACCCGGAGTTTGCTCCAGGGTTTTCAGTGCCCCTTCTAGGATGGCTTGGGATTCACCGATGTTACTACCGAGCGCGATCGCGCTGAGTGAATGTTTTGACGGGGTCAAATTTTCCGAGTTATGGCTCATATAGATACAAAAGTTATGGAGTTAAATATTTAATGGGATGATGAGAATCTCATCTATAATATCAGATTGTGATGCCAAAATTCGTGGAAATAAAAATTTCTCTTTATGCTATACCTCCGTGGTTATGGCATAAACGGGGAAGTCGTCCCTTTGGCAACTGCGCGATCATCGTGCCAATCACAGTCTGATTTCGTGGGAACCCCTCACACCGACTAACTTAATTATCCGGGTTAAGCAGCCCCAAGGAATCTTATATTATGTCTTCTATGTCTGAGAGTTTTGAAAAAGTCTATGTACATCCTAGTCAATTTCCCAACCAGGTTTATCAAGATTACTTAGCTTCTTTTACTTTCGGGAAAATCAATCATAAATTTCATTATGACAGTGTTAAGCAAAGTCAAAAATGGTTAAAGATCCATGAAGCTTTTTCTCCCGCGAGAACCAGTGATGATTGTATTAATGCCTATGCCAAATGTTTTGAAAAAACTGCGAAAATTCTTGATAATTATTCTAACTTACAATTAATAGGGCTAGGTTGTGGTGGTGGAGAAAAAGATAAGTTGTTCCTATCTTATCTCTTCAATAAAGATAAAAAAATCATCTATTATCCCGTTGATGTCAGTTTATCTCTTTCTTTAATTTCCGCTCAAAAAATTAGAGCATCTTATCCTCAAGTAGCTGTACAACCGATTGTTTGTGATTTACTTCATTCCGATGATTTAATAGAGCATCTTCATCAAGGGGAGGGTGAGAGAAAAATCCTCACATTTTTTGGCATGATACCCAATTTTTATCCTGATGAAATTCTGCCAATTTTAAGTAATTTTCTCCAAGAGGGAGATATATTACTGATGAGTGCCAATTTATCACCCGGAAATGATTATCTGGAAGGAATCCAAAAAATCATGCCACAATATGATAACGAATTAACGAAAGATTGGTTGATGACTGTATTACTGGATGCTGGCATAAATCAAGAAGATGGCACGATTAAATTTACGATCAAAGATGATCCGAACCATCCTGATTTCCAAAGAATTAATGCGTGCTTTGAAGTGGAAAAGGATGTGAGTTTAAAATTGGATGATCAAATGATTCAATGGCAAACTGGAGAGCAAGTCCAATTATTTTTCTCCTATCGCTATACGACTCCCAAAATAGAAGAATTACTCCAGAAATATGATATTAAAGTGATGGATTACTGGGAAGGCGCAAATCAAGAAGAAGGCATTTATTTTTGTCAAAAGGTTTAAAACCTCTCCTCACCTCTCTCCGTAGTAAGAGAGAGGCTTTAACAGCGGTTTCCCTTCTTAAATTCTAGGGGGAAAACGCCGATTTTTTAGAGGTAAAAAAGCATACTGAAACATCTTTTGAGGATGGAAAAGTATGGTTTTAGAGATGAGATTTAGTTCTCGTTAACTCAATACGAATCTCACCGTCAAAGTCGGGAATGGGTGCTGCCGGTTTGATGAGAATGACTTGCACTTGAGTCACGATCGCGCTTTCTTGAAGAATAGTATCCGCGATCGCGCCTGCCAAGCGTTCGAGTAAATCAAAGTTAGAAGTTTTGACCAAATTTTGGACTAAAGCAATAACCTGACGATAATCGAGAGTATCTTGAATCGCGTCAGTCTGGGAAGCCTTAGAAAGATCCACCGATAACTTCAAATCCACTTCAAACCATTGCCCGAGTACCTTTTCTTCGGGTAAATACCCAACATAGCCATAGCACCGAATCCCTGTTACATGAATAAAGTCCATAAAAGTTTGAAAAAGTTTGAGGGTGAATTTGGTATTTTCGATTTTAAATTAAATTGCTCTCAATAAAATATAAAATTTAAAATCAAGATTTTATGTATAGAAGAAGGAAGAAGGAAGAAGGAAGAGGGAAGAAGGATGAGGGATGAGGGATGAGAGAATAAAAAACTAAGGCACTAAGGCACTAAGCATGAAGCTTGAGGGAAGATTTTCGCTCCCACTACCAATTTACGTTTAGGAGATGCTCCCGCTCAAATATCGCTCATGCTGGTATCATTGTCTGTACAGAAGACTTAAATTTTCAAGAGTTAGCCAATCCCATCAATGAAGCTATTTCTGATCGAGAAACTTTGAGAGGTAAATTGATTAGAGTTAACCGTATATGGCACGGGCAAGATGCCCGTGCTACTTTTTTCTAAACAGTTGAGGAGTAATATTGATAATAGGAATGGCTGGTTTTATCCCCATTGGCTACTATGCCTAAAAGTGGTGTGGGTCCCATTTTTAAGTCTTCTAAGGCTAATAATAGTGCTTCTCGTTCGGTTTGATGTAATCCTACTACTAACATTAAACCATCCGTATGTACTCCTAATAAATTGGCATCGGCTAACCCTAATAAGGGTGGTGTATCGTAAATTACTAAGTCGTATTGATGGGCTAATTTTTCCATCAATTTTGACATTTGTGCTGATGATAATAATTTGGTGGGATCGATGGGAATATTTCCTGATGTTAAGATATGGAGGTTATGATCAAAGCGCGATCGTTGTATCACTTTTTCTACTTCTAAATCTTGACGAATTACATTACTTAATCCCTCTTCATTACTGATATCTAACATTCGATGCACTTGGGGACGACGCAAGTCTGCATCTACTAATAATACTTTTTGCCCCATCGCGGCGGCCGCGATCGCGAAATTTACCGCGACTGTTGATTTTCCCTCCCCAATTTGACAGGATGTCACCACACAAGAGCGAATGGGTTTCTCAAATTTATATAACCGTAAATTGGCATTTAAGCCGCGAAATGACTCCTGAAAAGGATCGGTAGGAAGCGCGCTCCGAGTTTCCTGATAAGTAATCGCGGTTTTTTCTGTCGTGCCAGAAGGAGTAGGAGAAAAGGGAATATCTAAGGTAGGATCTTTAACAGGAGGAAGCATTCCCCAATGATCAGTCGCGGGAATAACACCCAATAAAGGTAAACGAATGGAATATTTAACCTCTTCAGGGGATTGAAATACTTTTTTATTGCGTACTCCTTCGACTAAATAAGCTAATCCTATCCCTAATAAGACACCCCCTAAGCCTCCTAACGCGACATTTAAAGGCATAATGGGGAACGCGGGAATAAAGACTCCATTCTCATCACGGGGCACCTCTGGCTTACTAATTAATTCCCAACTTCCCTGTTGTTGGGCTAAGGCATCTAATTCTAAAGATTGACTCTTTTGCATTAAAGAATTAATTTGATTATTCGTCATGTCTAATTGACGCTGGAAATCCAGATAACGATTTGCTACCGTGGGTAAACTTTGGGCATATTTCTTTAATTGTTCCCCGGCTTGGTTAAGCACTTTTTGCCGCACTTTTAATACTTGAATTTGATTCGCCGCACCGATTAATTGTTTGGTTAAGTCTAATCGCACTGAATCTTGATAAGCTAAAATCTGGGGATTGGCTTTGGGTAATTCATCTCCTAATATCTTTTTTGCTTCCTCATTTAACATTGTGACTAGATTTTTATGTTGATCTTGTTGTGTTAAAATTTGAGGGGTTTGATCGGTAAAAGTCGCGGAGTCGATCGCGAGTTTAATTTCTAACTGCTGTAATTGAGTTAATAAACCTTGATAACGAGGTGATTGACTGAGCGCGATCGCGGTTAAGGCTTGTTTAGGATCTAACCCTAACTGCACTTGGAGAGTATCATAAAGAGCCTGTTGTTGATTTAATTGACTGGAAACCTCTAATTGTTGGGCTTGAATTTGACTGTTTTGCTCAGAAATTTGTTTACTTTGAATTTGGGGATCAATAAAATTATACTTCTCTTGTAATTGTCGCATCTCAGCTTTAATATTAGTCGCCTCTTTTTGTAAAGGGGGGAGTTTTGATTGCACTAATTGAAGGGCTTTTTCAATCCAAGGTTTACTTGGTGTGCTATATTTCAGATAACCTTCTCCTACTTTTTCTAAGATAAATTGCACTTTCTTCGGACTCATATCTTGATAGGTTACTTCAATAATTTTGGTATTATTGAGACGTTTGACAATGAGTGCATTTTTTCCCCATTTTTTCTGATAGGGATTTTTTTGCAAGAGATTAGCATAGTTAACTTCGGGATAACGAGTTTGAATTTGTTTAATAATGGGCTCCATGACTTTTTGACTCTGCAAAACTTCTATTTGGGAGTCATAGTCAAAGGGAGTTGCACCCTGGGTTACGGGGGCTAATCCTGAATTTTTCATCGCGTCAGGAAGCATTTTTGGTGGAGAATTAGCTTCTTTCACGGGTTCGACTAATAGTTGAAATTGTCCTTGATATTGATAAGGCTGATTTAAAGTCCAACTAAAGGCCGCGGTTGTTGTCGCGATCGCGACTCCACCAATTAATAACATTTGTCGGCGAATTACCTCACGCCAGTTTTTTTTACCTTGAGGAATCTTGACTGAATGATGGGGTATTTCTACATCGACAAAGGAACCTTCCCCTGTCTCTAAATATGGATTGTTTAATTGATTTTGGTAATTATTTAATCGCGATAACTGAGATTTGCCTCGCATTTTTATGAAACTCCCTTCGTTTTTTTGTAACTAAAATTAGCTGATCTTATTTGCACCTCGATTCCATCGGTGGATGGCAGTCAAACTAAGTCTATATTTTTTCCTTGATATGTGAGTAATTTCTTACTTGATTACTCCAGTTTTTCACTCTTACCATAATAGATTAATAACTCGGAAAAGACCGAGAAAGGGCGCGATCGGACCGATGGTATTTCCCACACGATCGGAAAATGCCGCGTTTCCGGTACGTCTAACCATAATTACGTCATTATTTCGTAAAATCGGGTTGGTGTCTTCGTTGGGGGAGGCTCCGAAATCAATTCGCACTTTGCGTCTGGTGACGGTACCATTAGCATTAACCCGGACTAAATCCACTGAGTCCATTTCTGCCCTGGCTTTATTAAATCCTCCTGTCGCAACTAAAGCCTGATTTAAGGGGGTATTGGGGGGAACCGCGAGGGGCCCTGGACGTAATACTTCTCCAACGATACTAATACTAATACTACTAGGAGAAAGGTTGGAGGTGATAATCGCGGTTTGATCGTTATCTTCTGTTTTCTCGGCTTTGGATACGACGATGGTATCACCCTGTTGCAGGGCTATGTCTTGAGTGACATCCCCTGTTTGTAATAATTGCCATAGATCAATATTAATCGTTTGTTCGGTCCCTGCCCTCGTGACGCGTCGCACAATCACTTTGCGAATATCGGCTAGGGGGGTAATTCCTCCTGCCATTTTTACCGCGGTAGTAACAGTGGCTAACCCCATGATCCCGTTGGGTAAGCTGGGTTCATTTATGGTTTGGGGCATTGCCATACCGTTAAGATTATTATTCACCGGAAGGGTAAGACTTTTGGGATCATTACTGAGGGTATAAGTCCCTGGGCGTAAGACTTCCCCTACTACAGCAACATTAATGGGTTGAGTGTTTGTCGCGGCAAAGTTAGAGTCGCCGATTTGACGGGCTTCTAGTCGGTTAAGTTCTGTGACTGTGGGTATAAAAATACTATCACCGTCACGGAGGGTAATATCGGCTTGTAAGTCTCCTGTCTGTAATAATGACCAGAGATCGACATTGAGAATTTGTTCGGGACTATTGCGTTGGGGACGTCTGATTTTGACGTTACGGATGTCGGCGGTGGGGGTTATTCCTCCTGCGAGTTGGATGGCACGGGTAACGGTGGGTTGTTGTGTCGCGACAAGACTTCCGGGGTTGATCAAACCTGTGGTTAAGGGGACGGTATATGATCCGGGTTTATACACTTCTCCCGCGATCGCGACTTGAAGTGGACGTGACGCGAGCAGTTTCAGGGTAATCGAAGGTCGTTTTAAGTATTTGTTATATTGTTGGGAAATAGCTGTGGTGGCTTGATCTAAGGTGAGCCCGGAAACGCTGACATATCCGACTAAGGGTAAGTTAAGAGTACCATCGGCGAGTATTTGATATTGTCCTTTGTCTCCACTATATTCGGGCACGTTAAAGATATCTATTTGCACGCGATCGCCTGATCCTAATATATAAGCTTCTGATGTTTGCGATCTATTTTGGCTCGGCAGGGGAACGGGTATCGAATTAGGATTTATCGAATTAGGAATAGGTATCTCTGTGGGTGGGGGTAAAGGTGATGGAGGTGGCGGTGGTAATTGGCTTTTTACCTCCGATGGGTTTAATAATGTCTGGAATAGCGCGATCGCTGCGCTTGAGCCGAAGGCTATGGAGCTTGACAGTATTAAATTCACGATATTAACTTTGTCTGTTTTTTTCATCACTTATAACTTAAGCAATTGAGCCTAACTAGATTATCTTAGCAAAAAGTGAGAAACCGGGTTTGCGATCAAAATCGCGACAAGTGTTCAAAGTTTTCTCCAGAAACCCGGTTTCTCAGCCCAAGTTTTTCCCTAGAAACCGGGTTTCTTGTCAAAATCCTGATGGGTAATCAAAGTTAAGCTGAGAAACCCGGTTTCTCACCTAAATAACCGGATTGTCCTAAATAAGTAAGGACTTTGGTAATACTTTCGTCAATGGTTTCGGTATCGGTATTACAGATAATTTCAGGGTTTGAGGGTTCTTCATAGGGATCATCTATTCCTGTAAATCCTTTGAGTTGTCCCGCCCGGGCTTTGGCATACAATCCTTTAATATCGCGCTTTTCGCACATTTCTAAGGATGCGTTGACATAGACTTCGATGAAATTCGGTTCCATTTCACGAATTTCGTCTCGTATTGTTTTATAGGGACTAATAGCTGCGGTGATCGCGATTACTCCATTTCGACTTAATAAATGGGCGACAAAGCCGATGCGTCGAATATTGATATCTCGATCTTCTTTACTAAAGCCTAAACCTTTCGATAAATTAGTTCTAACGATATCTCCATCTAAGAGTTCGACTTTATAACCTTGGGTTTTTAGTTTTTGCTCGACTCCTGCGCTAATGGTAGTTTTTCCGGCTCCACTTAAACCGGTAAACCACAGAATACAACCTTTTTGTTCTGTCATTTTTTCTTTTCTCCTTTCTGGCTTAATTAACTCACAATAGGTGATAGGTGATGTGGTGATTTTTCATGATTTTGGGGTGAAGAAATGGGTGAAATAAAATTAACCACCAAGACACCAAGACACAAAGGGGAGCATCCAATTTGGGAAGAAACAGAATTGTTTGGCTTGTGAAACCCTACTATATGGTTTCTTGAAAAAATCATATCTGCCCAAACCGGATGCTCCCTAGGTGTTAGGTGTTAGGTGACAGGTATTAGCTTTTAGACTTTATGTAAAAAACAATTCCCCAGTCCCCATTCCCCAGTCCCCAGTCCCCAGTCCCCATTCTCCATTACCCATTACCCAATCCCCATTCCCTATTACCCAATCCCCATTCCCTATTCCCCATTACCTATCAGGATAAAGGAGAATTTTATAGGTATCGGGAGTGGGAGAAACGGCTTGTTCAACCGCGTGGGCTAAATCTTTTAAGGGATAGCGCTCACTGATTAAACTGGTGACATCTATGCGTTTATTAAAGACGATATCTACCGCGAGATTTTGCAGTTTAAATGATGAACTATAACTGCCCATTAAATCAATTTCATTGCGATAGAGAATATTGGGGTTAAGCGGAATTTGGACTTCATCGGGAAATTCGGCAAAGAAGAGAATTTTACCGCCTTTGCGTGTATTTTCTAGAGCTTGAAAAAAGGCTTTATCACTGGGAACTGCTAATAAACTGGTATCGACTCCCATTCCGCCAGTTAAGGCTTTAATTTTTCCTAATAAGTCAGGATCTCGTGCATCAAACGCGGCATCGGCTCCTACTTTTAATGCTTTCTCAATACGGGCGGGTATTAAATCCGTCGCGATCGCGTTTGCGCCGAATAATTTCACTAACATGATAAACATTAAGCCAATGGGACCGGCTCCGGTAATTAAGACAGTATCGCCGGGGGAAATTCCCGCTTTTTTCACAGCTTTAAGACAGCAATTTGTCGGCTCCACAAAACTCGCTTCTTCAAAGGAGATGCCATCAGGAATAGGAATTAAACCGCCATTACGAACAATATGCCCCGGCACTTTTACATAGTCAGCAAAACCACCACCACTGGGAATAAAACCCGCGGTTGTGGTAATATTTTTATAGGTATCACACATGGAATAATTTTCATGGAGACAATAGGTGCAGTGCATACAGGGAATATGGTGCATCACGACTACTCTTTGTCCGATTTTCCAGTGGTTTACATCAACACCAATCGCCGCGATCGTACCCGCGGTTTCATGGCCAAATATGCGGGGGGGATCGTAAAGAGGATAACGAATTTTTTTAATATCAGATTGACATAATCCCACTACATTAACTTGTACCAACACTTCATCGGGCCCTAAAGTCGGGAGAGGCACTTCTTCATAACTTAATTGATTGACACCTCGAAAAACTTGTGCTTTCATTTTGACTCCTCATCACACCTGGACAATTTTAACATAAAGTGTGATTTAATCCTTGGATTTTTTTCAAATCTTAAAAAAATTAGGAGAAATACAATCGTACTGGTTTGATAGACTATAATAAGATTATTCCATTCACAGAATAGGAAATATATTTATGTCAAGTAATCAAAAAGAAGCCTTAGCCGGACTTAGAATTCTTGTTTACATGGCGAAAGCCGATGGTAAAATCTTAGCGGAAGAACGAGAAGCCCTCGCCGACGCGATGTCAGCCTTAGAACTCCCAGAAGGTATTACCATTGATAGTCTATTAGAGGAAAAAAATTCCCTTGAGGATCTAATGCGTCAAATTACTACCATAGAGGCACAACAAGCCATTTATGACTCTGCTTATACCATGGCTTATGTCGATGGTAAATGCAGTGGTTCGGAACAAGTAGTCTTGGATAAATTAAACGGATTTTTTGGATTTTCAGCGGGACATCGAGCTGTTTTAAGCAATACCGTTAATGGTTTAAAACAAGTCGTTAGTTTTTCGGAAATCGAGAAAATTGTTGATGATAAAGAACGGGAAGAGGATGTCCGCAAAACGATTTTAAACTATGCGACTTCCAGTGCTATTCTCGGTCTTAATCCCATCCCCGGTTTATCCGTTGTTAGTAGTTTAACCGCGTTGGGTTTGACTTTAAAAATGATGAATGAAATCGGGGCAAAATGGGGTTATCCTAAAGGTCAAGATGCCTTAGCTATTATTGGCAATTTATTTGGCGGTTTAGGAGCATTTGTCGCATCCTTTACGGTTTATTTAGTAGTAGGAACTTTGGGGTTATTTATTCCGGGTGGTGGTATGGTTGCCGCGGCGACGAGTAATTTTGCTTTAACTTGGGCAATGGGGAAAGCTACTAATCAATTTTATGCCAGTGGCCGTCAAATCGATCGCGCTGCTTTGAAAAAAGTGTTTGAAGACGCGAAGAAAGAAGGCAATACGGTTTATGCGGATAATGCTGACGCGATCGCGGCGAAGCAAAAAGATATACAAGGGGAGTTAAATCGCCTGAATGATGATGTAAAATACGGTCGTATTACCAGTGAAGAATATCAAGCCAAAGTGCAAGATTTAGTATAATAATGAACCACAAAGGCACAGAGGACACAAAGGAGTAAATTCCATAAGGAGGTTGGGTTTAATGATGGATGAGATATCGTCAGTTGATCGAGAAATTTCTCATCAACCCAACCTATTTATGAGTGAAGATTATGGAAGAATTAACCCCTAAATGATGATGTAAAATACGGTCGTATTACCAGTGAAAAATATCAAGCCAAAGTGCAAGATTTAGTATAATAATGAACCACAAAGGCACAGAGGACACAAAGGAGTAAATTCCATTTACCAGTGAAGAATATCAAGCCAAAGTGCAAGATTTAGTATAATAATAAACCACAAAGGCACAGAGGACACAAAGGAGTAAATTCCATAAGGAGGTTGGGTTTAATGATGGATGAGATATCGTCAGTTGATCGAGAAATTTCTC
>JBBITB010000043.1:0-26504 GCA_037440985.1 Microcoleaceae cyanobacterium bin_387 | reverse complement strand
AGGAGGTTGGGTTTAATGATGGATGAGATATCGTCAGTTGATCGAGAAATTTCTCTATCAACCCAACCTATTTATGAGTGAAGATTATGGAAGAATTAACCACTGAAGTTTTAGTGATTGGTGCTGGTACAGGGGGAACTGCCGCGGCAATTCAAGCAGCACGACGCGGTGCGAAAACAATTTTAGTCAGTGAATTTCCTTGGTTAGGAGGAATGTTAACGAGCGCGGGGGTTTCTGCACCCGATGGGAATGAATTATTGGCTTTTCAAACGGGGTTATGGGGAGCATTTTTAAAAGAATTAAATCATTATCAACCGGATGGAGACGATCGCGGATGGGTGAGTTTTTTCAATTTTGATCCTCGTGTCGGTGCTCAAATTTTTGCCAATTGGGTGACAGCTTTACCTAATTTACAGTGGATACAAGGAGAAAACGCGCTTGCGCTCCTCAAAAAAAATAATCAAATTGTGGGAGTGCAGTTTCCTAATCTCAGAATTTATGCTAAAATTATTATAGATGGAACCGAATTAGGGGATCTTTTAGAATTAGGAGAAATTCCCTATTATTGGGGATGGGAATTACAAGAAAAATGGGGAGAAATCAGTAGCCCTATTTTCCCTAATCAATTAACTGAAAATGAACCCATCCAAGCCCTAACTTGGGTGGTAATGATGCAAGATTTTGGCGTGGGGGAAAACTCGTTAGAAATACCTCCATCTCCCCTCGGAGATACACCGGAAAAGTTTATCGGAGCTTGGGAGGGTTATACACCGGAACAGTTTATTAATTATGGGCGACTTCCGGGGGGGTTATTAATGATTAATTGGCCTGATAAAGGAAATGATTATAGCACAAATTTAGGACGTTTAATTAAATCGGAAGCTGAGAAAAGAGAAGTCTTACAAGAAAGTTTTTGGCATAGTCTGAATTTTGCCCGTTTTATTCAACAAAATTTAGGCCGACGTTACGGTTTAGCTAAGAATATTTTTCCCTCCATCCCTCAAAAATCTTACTATTCTTCCCTTCTTCCTTCTTCCCTTCTTCCTTCTTCCTTCTTCCTTCTTCCTTCTTCCCCTCTTCCTTCTTCCTTCTTCCTTCTTCCTTCTTCCTTCGCTCTTCATCCCTATTATCGAGAAAGTAGGAGATTAGAGGGTTTAACTACGATTCGAGAACAAGATATTTTACCTATGTTAAATGGGCGAGTGGCGGCTTTACCGATTAATGAAAGGCGAGAATGTGACACGATCGCGATCGGAAACTATGCCAACGATCATCATTATACGAGTGGGAAAATCAGCTTAAAATCGAAATCAATTAGATGGGGGGGACGATGGACTGGAACACCCTTTACTATACCCTATCGTGCCTTAATTCCCAAAGAAACCGATGGTTTTTTAGTCTGTGAAAAAAATATTTCTGTATCCCATATTGCCAATGGCGCGACTCGTTTACAACCAGTGGTAATGGGAATTGGACAAAGTGCAGGAATGGCTGCCGCGTTATGTGTGGAAAGAGGTTGTCAACCCAGAGAATTATCAGTGAGACTCCTCCAAAAAGCCCTTTTAGAAGATCCTTGGGCTCCCGCGGCTCTGATTCCCCTGTTTAATTTAAGCCCTAATGACTCAGAGTGGCTATTTTGGCAAAATTACTATTTAGAGCATCCCCAAGAGTATCCCATCACAGGTAATTATCCGATCCGAAAAACATCTATATATAGTTGCTCTTCACCTGTCTCCTCTTCTGCCATTGTGGGGATATTCCATCGTCACGGAGTACAAGACTATAGCCTTGCCTTGACTGAGGCAGACACAGGCGCTGAGCAAGAATGGACATTAGTTACCTTAGATGCCCTCCTCGACGAGCAATTACAACATTCTGCAACGGGAGAAACCCTTGCTGTAGAGGGAAAATTTTATCACAGGGGGCATTGGCTTCTGGTGGAAAACATAATTTAGAAAATTTCTCAATGACTTTCCTGATGGTATAGGGGGGTTTGCGTATTAGTAGGTGGACACTCAAAAACGGACTACCTACTATGCGTACTTACACTGCAATCATTTTAACTCTGCTTTCCCTCGGCTTTAGTGTTAAACCCCAAGCAATCACCACCGCCAATGCTGCTAACAACGCGATCGAAGCCTCAACAAACTACCACGGTATGATGTCAGCCGAAACGGATAATAAATTTGATAGAAAGCCCGAAAGAGGAAGTGGAAGAAGAGATTTTGTTGATACTCGTGTACCCTCTGAGATTCTTTAGGTTTTAGTCTGCAATGTTAGCAACTGAATTGGTTTTGTGTCATTTTCCTTAATACTAACTCTAGTGGCTTTAGAGTAAGTGGTTTAGGCAAAACCTTTGGATGGTATCTATTGTATCGGAGATGGCGCGATCGTCAACAGCAAAAACCTTAAATATTATTAACCGCGAAGAATCTCAACGGGAGTTAGAGATTATTCACGGTTTTGCTTTTTCGGTAATAATATCGCCAATTTGATCACCCTGCTATTTATCCCCCATAATCAGGTTTTCCCCTGTGAATAACTACTTCTTTTATTATTTCTACGGCTCATTCTATCGGGTGTCTTTCTGTTGTTGACTTTTGTGATAAAGGGTATCTATTAACTTTAAAAACCCCTCATAATCGGTAATAGGTTTGGTACAGAGTTCATCGGCTTGAGAACTGGATAAAAGAGTTTGTCGCTCTGCTAACATGGCATACGCGGTTACTAAAATCACAGGAATATGCGCGGTAATTGGATCATTTCTCAGAAAACGAGATAAATCAACACCACTGACATTTTTATCTTCTTGATCTTCTTTCCCTTCCCAAAGGGCTCCGGGGAGGTTAACATCCATCAGTACAATATCTATTGTTCCCGTGCGACACAAGCTAAAAATCTCTGTGGGATTATCTGTAATTATTACTTTGTGATGGCCTAAACGCTCAATTAATCTGGCAGTACCTTTGGCTAATAAATAGTCATCATCTACTAATAGAATATTCAATTGACACCTCGATATTTATTCAGAAGAGAATTAGGAAATAGGGAATAGGGGATAGGGAATGGGAGATTAATTTTTCACCAGTCACCAATCACCAGTCACCAATCACCAGTCACCAATCACCAATCACCAATCACCCCTATGGCAATTATACAGATAGAGGTGACAGGTGAAAATATAAAACAATGGTTACGGGAGACTGTGTTTGTCTGCGGAATAACTATCATCTGGCTGATGGGGTAAAATAAACGCGACAGTAGTTCCTTGTCCTTTTCCGCGACTCTCCATCCATATCTCTCCTCCCATTATTTCTATTAATCGCTTGCAGATCGCGAGTCCTAAACCAGTCCCTCCATAGCGTCGTTTAATCGAACCATCCGCTTGTACAAAAGCTTCAAATAGTTTACCTTGACTTTCCTGTTCTACCCCTATTCCACTATCACTTACGGAAATTTTTATCATGTTTTTTGATAATTTTGAGGTATTGTTATCGGGTTTAACTGTTACTTTAATTTCGCCTTCACTGGTAAATTTAAAGGCATTGGATAGTAAATTTGTTAAAACTTGACCGAGTTTTAATTCATCAGCCCAGACGCTCTCTACTTCACATTCTATCGTAAATTTTATGTTTTTATTCCGACTTTCTAACCGGAACAGTTTGCCTTTCTCTTCTAAGAGTGCTCGCAAATCCACTCTCTCTAAATTAAGACTCATGCGTCCCGCTTCAATTTTCGCCAAATCTAGGACATCATTCAAAATTTCCACTAATTTTTCGGCGGAATTATAAGCGACATTAATATATTCTTTTAATTCTTGTTCGTCATCATAAAATCCTTCCTTAATTATTTTTAAATAATTGAGAGTCGCACTTAAAGGAGTGCGTAATTCGTGACTCGTGGAGGAGAGAAATTCCGATTTTAAACGACTAGCTTCTTCCGCAATAGAGCGGGCTGAATTTAATTCTTGATTTCGCAATTCGACTAGGAGACGTTGTTCTCGTTCCCAATGATAAAGTAAATTTTGCATCACGGACATGGCTAAGTGAGTACCTGTGGCAATTACTAATTCAATTTCTGCCTTCGTCCAAGGGTTAATTTGACCTTTTTTTACTTCTCGCCATGCCTCAAAAGATTCTCTAACTTGTTGATGTCTTTCATCGTTATTGAAACGCCCAGCCCAGGTAATATCTGTATCTATTTCATCTCGAAAAATGTTAAGAAAACCCAAAAAATGTTGACGATATTGTAATGGTAAAATTAGGACTCCTCTCAGGGTAGTTTTTTCACAATATTTTTGCAAGAATTGGTATTTTTTTTCTTGATAAATGTCGCTAATAATATGTAATTTTTTACCAGAAACGAGAAATCTATTTTCATGCCAAGATAAGGGTAAATCCGTCATTAATAATTCCGAACTAGAGTCAAAGAAGGAAATCTCTTTTTCTAATTTTTTTTCTTTTTGGATGATTTCTAAGGAGGTTTCACTGGTGATTATATCTATAATCTCTTGCCAAAAAATCTGGTTTTCTTCTAAGGTTAAATCTTGACCATTGTTGCCTTTGGGGATGTTTCCATAGGTATAAAAACTAGAGGGTGAAGAAGGTTCTTGAGACATGAAATAAAGTTGGCCTCCACTCCCATTCACCGCGTTTACTACTTTATTAAGAACGGCTTGCATAATATCTGGGATATTTAAAGGCGCGTGTAACCAAGTGGCAATTTGATTAATGATCGCTTCTTGATCTACTTTAACGCGGGTTTGATGAAGGAGAGTTGATTGGGAAATGGCAACGGATACTTGATCCGCGATCATTTGTACAACTTGTAATTCTCTATAGGAAAAATTCCGTGGCTCTGCATGATGAGAGGCGATTAAACCCCACAGTTTTTTTCCATAAAGAATGGGAACGACTAGACTTGACAATACTCCCATATTACGCAGATATTGGAGATGACAAGGATCTACTGGACGGGTGAGAATATCTTGGAGGGGAGACGCGAGGACTTCTTCTATTGTCAAGTCTCCTGTATTCCGGGGGTTACTTAAGCGCGAAAGGGTAATTTCTTCTCGGGCGACATTGATAATTGATCGCGTTCGTGCTTTAATCAAGAGTTCCCTAGATGCTGGGGGAAGATCCATCGCGGGAAAATGTAATCCTAATAAGGAAGGAAGACGATCTTTGATCACTGACTCCGCGATCACTTCGCCGCTACCATCTTCTTCAAAGCGATACACTTTGACGCGATCAGTGCCCAGAAATGTTCGCATTTCTTCCACTGTCGCGGATAATATCTCTTGTAATTCTAAAGATTGACGGATACGGTTTGTCATCCGTGTCAGTAACATTCCTTGTGTTAAATTTTTGTTGGGCATATAAAATAAGATTAATCAATTGTTTTCATTTCTCCCTTCTATGATAACACTCCAAGCTCGTCAACGTCTCATTCCTTATTTATTTTTATTCCCGGCCCTGTTTTTTCTAATTTTAACGGTTGTCTGGCCGGCATTTCAAGCATTTTATTTAAGTTTTACGAATTATGATTTAACAACCCCGCCCCAGTGGGTAGGGTTGAAAAATTTTCAACGTCTCTGGGGAGATTCTGTTTTTTGGCAAACGCTTCGTAATACTTTAATTTATCTGATTGGGGTTGTACCTATTTTAGCGATCGCGCCTCTTGGGTTAGCTATTTTAGTGAATCAAAAATTGCGGGGGATGAATTGGTTTCGTGCGGCTTATTATACACCTGTTGTTATTTCTATGGTTGTCGCGGGGTTAGCTTGGAAATGGCTCTACGCGGAAACGGGGTTATTTAATATGTTGGCTAAATTTTTCTCTTTACCTCCTATTCCTTGGTTAACCAGTCCCCAGTGGGCTTTATTGAGTGTGATGGTTGTTACTATCTGGAAAGGATTAGGTTATTATATGGTAATTTATTTAGCGGGTTTGCAAGGTATTCCGGGGGATTTATATGAAGCTGCCGCGTTAGATGGTTCCGAAGGTTTGCGCCAACATTGGGATATTACGATCCCTTTGATGAAGCCTTATTTGGTATTAGTTGGGGTTATTTCTTCGATTTCTGGGATGAAGGTTTTTGAAGAGGTTTATATTATGACTCAAGGAGGGCCCCTTAATAGTTCTAAAACTCTGGTTTATTATTTATACGATCGCTCTTTTCAAGATTTAGAGATTGGTTACGCGTGCGCGATCGCGTTGTTATTATTTCTAGGGATTTTAGGGTTATCGCTTTTGCAATTAATGATCCAAAATAAAACTAATAGAGAATAGTTTTTTGGGGGGATAGTGCATGAACCGGATTTTATATTGGGGTCGCCCAAGAGTAAGTTTATCTATTTTTACTCGAGTCTTTTGGTAATGTTTAGAGCCATTTATTTAACCGCTCCTAAACGCAGATAAACACAGATGTTTTTACACGATAACGACTCCGTTGCCTATCGGTTAGTTAGGGGTATAATGGGCAATTATTGATTACCAATTACCCATTACCAATTACCGATTACCCATTACCTACTCTTCATATTCCGCCCAAGAATTAGGAGTTTCGGAGACACGGACTTTTAATTGAATATCGGAGGGAATACGTTTTTTTGTTTCATCATAAATATACTTAGCAATCATTTCCGCGGTAGTTTCATATTCTGGAGGCATAACGTCATTTAAGACACAATGATCTAAGCCCCCTTTGGTAACATCTTTTTTTGCCCATTTTAGACTTCTAAAATCGGCTACCATGACGGGATGGGGACAAAATTCGGAGGAATGAAGTTGCTCTGAAATGGCTTCTATTTGTACTCTATAAGTATGACCATGTAAGCGACCGCAGGGACCATTATAGTCTTTAATATAATGAGCACTATCAAAGGTAAATTCTGTCGTTACTTTCCATTTTGGCATAAGTTTAACTCTCTTGATAATAAATAAAGGGGATTTTGGGTAGATGAGATTTTTCTCTTTTCCCTTTTCTATTATACCAAAAATACTCACTTTTTTCTGCTTTAATATAGTGCATCAGTAGGGACACGGCAGTGCCGTGTCCCTACTTCTTCTTCCTTCATTTAAAATCTAATTTCGTATTGAATGCTGCTGCGAGTTTCATCTTGGAAATTAGTAGTACCGCGGATTAAGATATTATCATTAACTCGGTAACGGATGTTATATTCTGGGATTTGATTGGTGGTGAGAATTTTCAGGATAGAAACTGAGAAATTATGGGTTAAGTCAACACCTACTTCTAATCCTAATCCTAGAGTCGCGGCAGTGGATTTGGTATCCTGATTGGCCGCGGGACTGGTACGATAAGTTTGGGTAGGAAATAGCCGAAATTCTCCTAAACCTGTGGCATTTATTACCGCACTTTGGAGATTATTGAAAAGACTTGCTCCCGCTAAGTTCGCGATCGCGAGGGTTCCTCCTTCTTTTCCGAAGGAATTGATAAAACTACCTCCTAGTAAACCAATAATTTCTTCTTTTGAACGACTGGGGGAACTACTAAAAACGAGATTATCTTCTAATTGAGAGGCTTTTCCTTTAACTATTGCTTCAATACGAACTGTGCGCGCGTCTCCCACATTAGTGATAGGATCGGCGATTTCCGCGGCTAATGCCGTGGAAGGACGGCGATATTGTAATACTTCTGGGACGGCTGTAATTAAACGAACATCAAGATTTGGATCGAGTCCTTGAGAGGGTAAAAACGTTGCTGTTTGACGATATCCGCCCGCGAGTCTAAATTCACTGGTAAAGAGATTTACTGAGCCATTGGTGAGGCTAATTGTACCTTGTGGTTGAATATTATCTAGGGTTCCATTAATAGTTAAATTGCCCTTCGCGATAAAATTAATCACTGGTGGACTACTAACTCGCGTGCCTTTAATTAGGTTAATTCGCAGGTTATTAAATCCTAATTCAAAGGGGTTATTTCCTTCTGTGGTGGGTGGTTTATTCGCGATGTTTCCCCCCCCTCCTAAGAAGATTTGACCATCATAGAGTCCAATATCACCGCCTAGGAGTGGATTTAAAACGGTTCCTCCTACTTCGATCGCGCCTGTTACTCCTCCTCGATAAATGCCTTTGAGATTTAGGGCTAATTGTTCTAATTTTACCTTAATGGGATTAGCGCGATCGCGATCGTCGGTGGCGAAAGGTTGGGAAATTGGGATTACGCCATTGGCGACAATTTTTCCCTTACTAAAAACTCCATTAATATTATTAACTCGGACGCGATCGCCGATAAATTCGACTTTACCGGTTAACCCGGTAATCGCTTCAGGAAAAGCTAAACCTTTGACGGTGGCATTGTCAAAAGTGGCAAACCCTTCCGCGATGGGATTTTTTAATGTCCCTTCTACTTTTAATTGCACACTTCCTCTACCATTTTGCCAGGATAGATCGGGGGTAAGAATATTAAGAAGTTCAATTCCTTCATCCTTAAGACTGATATTCATCGCGATATTTTCTGTCTCAGCTTTTACCTTCGTAAAAGGTAAATCTATAGGAAAACTTCCTTGAAAGTCAACGGGTTCGGATTTGGTAACAAAAGCTTGGCCTCCAAAATTCAAACGGGCATTATTATAATTAAAACCCCATTCGGCTTTTTTAATCGGTTGACGGTTGAGGGTTCCCTCTAATAAACTAAGCTCACCCACTACTTGAGGGTTTTCTATATTTCCCGCGATATTCGCCCTGACATTTAAGTTTCCACTCACATCAACGAAGGGTAATTCTACTAATTTGGCTAACTCTTCTACGGGAATATTTTTAATGCGTAATTGCCCTGATTGGGCTTTTTCTCCGATTTGTCCGGCAAAACCAATAAGGGTATCATTTGATAAAATTCTTAGGGGTTGAATGGTTAATGTGCCATCTTTAAATCCGCCTTCTAATGATAATTCTTGGGCTTTATAAGTCCCCCATAACCACTCTTTTCCTTGGAGATTAAATTGTGCTTGTAATCCTGTGGTAAAAGAGGCTGTCGCGGTTATTTCTCCGTTGAATTTACCTTGTAATTCCTTGAGGGGGGGCAAATTAATGGTTTTGGGTTTACTGCGCTCTTTTTCCAGAATTACATCTATTTCGGATAACCTTTGTAATTGTCGCATTAAGGGGGCGTTGGACATTCCTACTGCGACGGTTTTTAAGTCGGACGCGTTTCCATAGCTAGGGGGTTTTAATCCTCTGCCGAAGTCTTCGATATTAAAGTATTTTAATGCAATGAGAATGTCTTGCAAACTGCCGTCTTTTACCTGCATTTTTCCTTGTAATTGGGGTGTGGCATCGGGTGCGAGGGTTCCCGCAAAATTATATAAACTTTGTCCGATTTTTAGTTGTCCGTTTTTGATGATTCCTTTGCCGTTACTATAGTTAAATTGGGTTTGGAAGTTATCGGCTTTGAGATATCCGATTTCGGGAGATTCGATCGCGATGTTTCCGGTGGCTTGGATTTTATTAAGGGCGGCAATGGGGTTAGATTGTTGGAAAATGTTTTCCCATCCAACAATGGTAATTTCTCCTGATGTTAAACCGTTTACGCGATCGAATCCTTGGGCGGGAAGGGGTGCAAGTTTTAATAAGTCTAAGGGAAATTTTTCGACTTTGATCAGGGCTCGCTCGCGATCGATATTACCCATCGCGAGGGTTTGCTCATGACGAATTAAAAATGATTGGGGGAGAAAATTGGGATTTAACGCGACTTCTAGCCTATCTTTTTTGCCATTTAATTGTAAGTTTAGTCCCTGATTTATGCCCCCTTTAATCGTACCGGTTAATAGGGGTTCAAATGCGACTTGGGGAATGGCGAATTTGCGTAAGGTGACATCGCCTCCTAATGTTAAGGTGTTTAATTTTCCCTGGATTTTGCCATTAAATCCTACATATCCCGTGACGGGAAAATTTGTCTCGGTAGCTTTTTCTCCTAGGGGTTTTAAATTGGCAAATTGGGAGAGTGTCGCGAGGTTGAAGTTATCGACTTTCAGGTTAAGATCAATATTAGATATGCTGGGATTTCCTTTGTCGGGAAATGCCAGGGCAATAAATCCATTCGCGGTTATTCCTTTGCTGTCTATGGTATTTAGAGAAATGCGTTGCCCATCCCATTCAACTGTGGTGCTAAAAGTTTCTTCTTTTCCTTGCTCACTGTTGGGAGTGAGGTTTATTCCTGCTAGGGGAAATTGGGAAAATTCTAACTTTCCTGATGCTTTTATCCCTTGGGGTGTTAATTGGTTAAGCTTGGCACGGATATCAATTTTACTATTTAATTCTCCACGGAGATCCCCCCCCTGCCCCCCCTTCTTAAGGGGGGGAGTGACTTCGCTTTTTCCTTTAAGAAGGGGGGGAGTGGTTTCGGTTTTTTCCTTAATAGGGGGGGGAGTGGTTTCGGTTTTTTCCCCCTTGGGAAGAGAGGGTAATAGAGAAGAAAAGGGGCTTAAGACAAGACGATCGCTTTCTAATAACACTCGTAAGTTACTATTATTCGATGTCACGATCGCGTTAATCATGCCCCCCTGATTGGGTAATTGTATTTGCCCATATCCGTTAAGCGCGATCGCGTCCGTTTTCTGATTATCTAAACTGCCGGATAGATTAAATTGACCATTTATATTACCATTTAATTGTGAAGGTAAAGTCTGGGAAATTAACCCATTAGCTATTAGGGTTGATTCTAATCCTTTAACTGTCATCTGCTCGGTACTGATAACGGCATCCCAAAGATTTTTTTCTAATTTCCCTTTGGCATTGATGACTCCCCCATTGGCAAAAATAAGATTCCCTGAGCCTTGGAGCCCGATCGCGTTTGAGTTAAGATTACTTAAATTCCCTGATAAATTAACTTGCCCTTCTAATTGCCCATTAATTTTCAGCGGTTGGGGTAATATTCCCATCGCGACTAAACCCGGTTGCAGACGACTGACATCTAGTAAATTATTAGTTTTAACGGAGGCTTGCCATTTTCCCGCGTTTAAGTTTCCACTCCCATTAATTATTCCATTATCGGGTAATTGTATTTGTCCTGACGCGTTGGCTATAATGGTATTAGTGCTAAAGTTGTCTAAATTTCCTGTCGCGTTGACTTCTCCATTAATCACTCCGAGAAATTCCTTGGGTAAGGCTTTGGGTAATATTCCTATCGCGATTAAACCGGGTTGTAAGGGATTTAGATAAACGCGATCGGTTTGGGCTATCCCTTGCCAACGTCCATTTTCTAATTTACCTTGGGCATTAATAATCCCTGCATCATTGGGAAGTTGTAATTTTCCTGATGCTTTCGCGACGATAGCTGCGCTTGAGCCGAAGGCTATCGCGTTAGGGCTAAAGTTATTAATTGTACCTGTGGCTTCTAAACGGGCATCTAAGTTTCCGGTGAGGGATTTTGGTAAGGTTTTGGGTAAAATTCCGATCGCGATTAAGCCCGGTTGGATTTGGTTAATATCCACGCGATCGCTAATGATATCGGTTTGCCAATTCCCTTTTTCTAATATCCCTTTGACATTGAGCACTCCGCCATTGGAGGGCAGGAAAATTTGACTGATTCCCTCTGCGGAAATCTGATTAATGTTTAAGTTATCTAAATTTCCGGCTAAGGTGACACGCCCATTGACAATACCGTTAAATTCTTGGGGTAATTCTTTGGTAATAACTTTCGCCCCTAATAGGGTTGGTTGAATATTGGTAAGGGCAACGCGATCGCTTTCTAAGGTTGCTTGAAAACGCCCTAATCCTAATTCCCCATTGAGATTAATAATATCACCCCCGGTTAATTGTAAACTACCGGAAGCTTTCGCGGCAATCGCGTTAGGGGTTGTGGGGTTATAAGTGCCCAAAAGTTCTATTTTGCCATTAAGGGAGCCATTGGGAAGTGATAAATTCGGGGGAAGGGTGACTAAAAATTGATCGCGATCATCTTTGAGGGTTTGTAATTCTGCCAGTAGAGGAGAAAGGGAAATTTTATCGGTATTAACTGATGCTTGCCAACCACTCTGATTTAATTGGCCATTAACCGTTATAATACCATCGGCTATTTTTAAGGTAATATTTTGTAAGTTAGCAATATTATTGACAAGTTGCACACTTCCACTAAGGGGATAAGTCCCTTGTTTGGCTTCCCATTGCATATTTCCTTGGATCTGATCAAAAGTTCCCAAGATTTGCATTTGGGCTGAGACATTACCGATATTAATTTTATTATTTTTGAGAATTTGGGAAACATTGGTTGGGATATAAAAAGACGTGATCGCTTCCGCGGGCAAATTGTCGGCTTTGATATTAATAAATAACCCCGATAGGATTTTTTCCGGTGGTTTAGCAGTAGGTAATGTCGCGGTTAAAGGTTGCGGTTGAGTTTGACTTGCTAAAGTTAAGGGAGGGAAAGGTAATTTTATATCACCTGCACCTGTAACGATACCTCCCGCGGAAGGTTTTATCTGTAAATTGCTCAGAGAAATCAGAGACTTATCGAGAGTCAATTTAAAATCCGTGCTCACTTGACTTAATTGTAAATGATCAAGGAGTATCGATTTAGTAGACGCGATCGTGCCAGTAATATCCGGTGATAATAAAGTCCCCTTAACTTGGACTTTCATGCCCAATTCGCCCACCAAAGGGACGGGAAAAGCAAAATTTGGATCAGTTTGTTTTTTGATCGTATTGAAAAGCACATCTGTGGCGACAGGAAGTAACTCACCTCGTAAATCCACCTTAGTTTTATTAAGATTAAAACTGGTATCAAATTCGAGGACTCCCCCTAAATTAAAGGCAATTTGATCTAAATTCGTATTGAGAGAATCCACCAAAATTTTTCTGCCATTAAAGCGTAATTTACCTTCAGTCTTAATAACCTCTTGCACCCCAGGCATATTAAACTTAATATAGGGAAACGCGGCATTACCATAGACACCTAAAAGACGATCATTTTTGAAATGAATGACAAAATTAACATTAGCGCGGCCCCGTTGAATACGAATATTAGGCAAATGAAGAAAAGCCGCCAATTCAGGTACATCAAGATTTTGTCCAAAGACTTGTAATTTCGTTTCCCCTTTGGGCAAAAAAGAATTAGCTTGAAGTCTAAATTTTCCTCCCGTTTTAAATTGTCCTTTTAAATCTAAATTAACCCGTTCATTATTTTCGGTTAAGGTAGCAAGTCCCTCATTAAGACTGAGAGAAACCGTCACTTTTTTTTCTTGTTTATTTTTGGGTAAGGGAATAACACTAACAAAAGCATCTTCTACAGCAACGGAGTTAATTTTTGTAGTAAACAATCCCGCTTTTTGAGCAGGTTTCGTTTTAATATTAAGCCAATTCCCCTTAGAGTCTTCTTGGAGATAAGCATTAGGTTTAATTAAACGGATATCAAGGGTTAAAGTGCGATTAAAGAATAAATCAGATAGGGAAAAATTAGCTTCGACTGCTTGAGTGGACGCGTGATCAGGAGCCGTAGAAGTCGCGGGAAGAGAAGACGCGCCAAAACGAACACTATTAGGGGTAAAAAATTGTAAAGCTCCGACTTTAACGGGGCGATTAATCTGTTGAGTAAGTTGTGTTTCAATCAGAGGTGCTAATTGTTGATGTACCCACCAAGTTAAACCGAATCCCGTCGCGAGGGTGACTCCTCCCAACCCGACACCACTAATAAGTAAGATACGCCACCAAGGATTCGGCAATCTTTGTGGAGTTTGTTGATTATCTTGATTAGGAGAGTTAGTCATAAATCGCCCTCACCGCGTTTCGCACCTTACCCGTTAATTTTACCTGATTAAAGCAAATTTTTTCACCTTCGACTACCCTTTTTATATTTTTTTTATTTTTGCGTGAAAAAAGCGCGATCGCCTTTGGCGCAAGCGAAGCTATCGTCTCTCGGATTTGGAGGGCGCGATCGTCCCTAGCCGTTTATCATGTTTGGAAAAAGTAATATCCTGGGTTTATTTTTTCATCTTATTGTGCCGTTTTTTTGAACCACAAAGGCACAGAGGCACAGAGGCACAGAGGCACAGAGGTAAGAAAAGAAAGAGAGATACTAATTAGGGAAATTTTTTCGACGACGGAGGCAAGACACTTTTTCCTCGATTTTCTCTTTTTTTTGAACCACAAAGGCACAGAGGGCACAAAGGTAAGAAATTATGATAAACTCTGAGCTTTCTTCGGGTTTTCCCCAAGGGTATTACTTAAAAATCTATTTCCGCATATTCGTCATTATCGGAATTTTTGCTGGTTAAACGCCAGACTAATGTTTCTTCTTCTTTTATTTCCAATTCGTTTATAACTGGCTCTAATTGTGCCTGTATTTCTTTGGTAATAGTTACAGGAAAATCTACGTCTATCCCCCAAGATAGTATTGTGTTGACTAAATGAACTATGTTTACTCTTAATGTTGTGGTATTAGAGAGTTTAAAATGGGGTGTTTGATAGATATTTTGGACTAACATCGCATTTTTAGCCCGGTTTTTGAGATGTTTGATTTCTGAGTCTAAGAATTTCCACTCAGTGAAAATTTGTTGATATCGTTGAGTTAACGCATCTAAATTTTCTTTTTTCGGATCATGCACTTCTTTTTTACTCGAAACTCGTTGCTTTTTACCCACCGCTATCAACCTCCAAATCTCGCTGGTTTCAATTTGTAACGCGGGATCTGTCATGATTTTATCTAATTTTGTTTGTAATTCTTTTGTCAGGGTAATCGGAAAGTTTAACTCCGTGGCTTCCCGGTACAGAATATCGGAGATCGCACTCAAATTCACTTGGCGAGTCACGCGAGGGACACTGGATATTTTAAAGGAGGAAAATTCTAAGATATCTTGGGATTGCATCGCGGCTTTAATCCTTTCTTTTAATTCGCTAATTTCATTATCAAGAGACTTCCATTCTGTTTCCATCTCTTGATATTGTTTGCCAATATCCAGTAAATTATCTGTCCCTGGATCGGGTTGACAATAGTTTAATATTTCTGATAATTTGTGGTAAACTTGAACAAGATAAACGATATCTAATTTGGCATATTCTAACTGTTTGGAAGTTAAAGGACGTTGGCCCCAGTCCCCCCCTTGTTCCTCTTTATCTACATTGGTAATATGACATAATTGTTCCGTCAATGTTTTTAATTTATGATTCGGTAATGGTAAAATATAATAAGGGATTTTTTTCGCCATTTCCCAAGTACAAGTGACGTTGATCGCTTTCTGTTGTCCTAAGAATTTGATATCATAACTTGCATTATGAAAGATTTTCTCAATGGCTGCGTTTTCCATAATTTTGTCAATAAACATATCCACTAATTCGGATTGCTCTAAGACATCGAGAATATAAGTAAACTCTCCGGTTTTATCTTGGGAATCCGCGGATACTTGAATTAAGGATAAACGAGGGTTATTGCTGCTATAGTCGGCGGTTTCTGTATCCATCCAAAGGGTTTTGGCTTGGGATAATTTGGTAATAATGCTAACAATATCTTGGGGAGAAGTTAAATAAGGCATAATAGGATTTGGTCTGGTATTTAATGATAATATGATAATACATCATTGTAGGGCTAATGCCTTCGGGCGAGAGGTGTTGATTAAGTGCGGTAAGGCTATTTCTCTCAGGCTTCCCCCTTGGGAACTTCCCTCTTTAATTATAATACTCTATAATAGATAATAGCTCACCACGCTAACCAATTAGGACATTGCTGACAGTCTCACGCGACAAACTCTACACCTGAATAGGGATGAAAGTCCCCTTACCCACTCATCAAGGGACTATTTGTATCTTTGTATCTTTGTGTCTTTGTGGTTATATAAATAAGGTAGAAGCCTTCGGGAAATAAATTTATTATTCCCCTGAGAAGTTATCGCGCGAAGGCTTCTCGCCTAGAAAAATTATCGGGGTTATTCGCTGAATTGTTGGGCGTAAAAACGGGCATAACGATCGCCTTTTTCTAACAATTGACTATGAGTCCCTGACTCAACAATTTTCCCCTTTTCCACAACTAAAATTCGATCGGCTCGACGTACAGTTCCCAAACGATGTGCTATAATAAAAACAGTCCGATCGCGCATTAATCTTTCTAAGGCTTCTTGCACTAAAGTCTCTGATTCGGAGTCTAAGGCGGAGGTTGCTTCATCTAAAATGAGAATACGGGGATTTAATAACACAGCGCGCGCGATCGCGATGCGTTGTTTTTGTCCCCCGGATAAATTAACACCCCTTTCTCCTACCCAAGTATCATAACCTTGGGAAAATTGCATAATAAACTGATGGGCATTAGCAATTTCCGCGGCTTTCTGTACTTCCTTTTTGTCATAGGAAGCTTGACCAAACGCGATATTTTCTGCTATAGTACCCGAAAATAAAATGGTTTCTTGGGGAACTAGGCCAATTTGATGTCTTAAACTTTTGAAAGTGACATCTTCAATATTAATCCCGTCAATCAAAATCTCTCCTGATTGAGGTTGATAAAATCTGGGTAATAAATTGACTAAGGTGGTTTTACCGGCTCCTGATGCCCCCACTAACGCGATCATTTCCCCTGGAGAAACTACTAAATTTAAGTCGATTAAAACCGGTTTATCGCTGTGATAGGAAAAATTCACATGACGATATTCCACTTTGCCCGTGACATGGGGAAGCGCGATCGCGTTGGGTTTATCTACCACCGTCGCCTTAATCGCGAATAATTCAAAAATACGATCGCAAGAGGCTTCTCCCTGTTTAAAATCATTATAATTACTGGTAGTAATAGTAATCGGATCAATTAACAAAGCTACCGCGGCGACATAACTAATAAAACCACTTCCGGTTAAATTTCCTTGTGCAATTTGCCAACCGCCCATAAAAAAGAGGAGAATGACACACATCGCTTCCAAAAAACCCACGATCACAAATTGCGCGGCTTTAATTTGTTCCGCCCGATATTTGGCTAATTGATTTTGTTCGGCTTCCTGGGCAAATTTTTCTATTTCATATTCTTCCGCGACAAAAGCCTTAATTAAACGAATCCCGCTAAAAACTTCCGTTAATAAAGATGCTAAATTGGAGATACGATTTTGACTTCTATGAGAGTAATGGAGGAGAAGATTACCAAACCAAGTAATTAATAATACCATTAACGGAGCCAGGATTAACGCGGCTAAAGTCAATTGCCAATTGAGATGAATCATATATCCCAGTATCACAATTAGCTGCAAAATACAAGGGATAAATTGATGAAATAATTTATTAATAACTTCGCCTACTCGGTCAACATCTTCTGTCAGACGATAGGATAAATCGCCTGTTTTTGCCGTTTCAAAATATCCTAAACTGAGTGTTTGTAAATGGGCAAAAACCTTTTTTCTCAGATCGCAGGCCACGGTTAAAGCACCTTGAGCCATAAAAGAATCTTGGCCATATTGCATTGTACCTCGAATCAAAAACATGACGGCACCAAAACCAGCCAGATTCGCGATTTGGTTTAAATTTCCTTGGCCAATATATTTAGCCATTTCACCTGCCAACCAAGCCAAAAGAGGCCAAAAAATGGTAAATCCGATGGTACAAACTAAGGCCTTAGTAATAGTTTTCCATTGAGGAATAATAAAAGGAATTAATTGCCAGTAAGTCGAGCGAGTTTTCAAGACGGGAGCACTCCTGCGATCGCGTTTTTGCCAGTAATCAAAATCCAACCCCGTCACCCTTGGGACCGAGTTAGAGCGCAATAATCCATCATACCGCCAAGGGGGTGATTGGGGAGTGGGGATTGGGGACTGGGGACTAGGGACTGGGGACTAGGGACTAGGGACTAGGGACTAGGGACTAGGGGCTGGGGACTAGGGACTAGGGAATCGGGACAACAAAAATTTCATCATCCCCAATCACCAATCCCCATTCCCCAATCACCAATCCCCATTCCCCAATCACCAATCACCAATCCCCATTACCCATTCCCCATTCCCCAATCACCAATCCCCAATCCCCAATCCCCATTCCCCAATCACCAATCCCCAATCCCCATTCCCCCTAAAAGTGCTCATACCCCTCTTAGCAAGAAGGGAAGGGGAAATTAGAATAAAAGTGTTGAACCGATAATGACGCGGATGGAACCATACCCCAAAACAAAAAACCCGGTTTCTGCCAAAAACCAGGTTTTTCCAAGCGAAAGATAATTCCTGAGTAATGTTAGTCATCTTTGGGCCCGAAGACCATCTGAAGCACCATTGTCGGTTCACCTCGCTTATGATAGCGATCGGCCCATGCCCGGAGTATCTCGTCTAGTTCTTCCATTGCGCGATCGACATCTTCTAGGGGGATGTCCAATTCCTCTAAAATTCGCATTACCTTGGGCTCTTTCTCGGACCACTCCTTCATCAAACGGAAGTAACGTGCGGTATCTTCTACCATGATGAAAGTGCGTTCCTCCTGTTCGGCTGGAGAATAAGACGCACGGGTGAGCGCGTAAAAGGGCATTCCCCAAGGAGAATCAATGCGAGTAACTGTGCCAGAATACATTAAGCGACGTTTGATGTGTTCTGCTAATGCTTCACTTAAGGGCATCCGACGTTCCATTGGTAGCTCATCTTGAGAACGCCTATGGAGAAACTCGATTAATTCCATAAACTGGAAGGAGTTAATTAATTGCGCGTCTGGTAAATTTGTTGGTAATTTCGCTTCCAGATAGCGTTTTTCGTCCGCGGTGAGTCCCCCCCCAGGAATCCGTGCGCGTCCGGGGACCCAGGGATATTGTTCTAACCATACATAGGGAAACTGAATCAGATAACGAGGTTCCTGGGAACCTAACATTTTTAACAGTTTACCCTCAGTCAATGCCTCACGGACTTCTTCGACGATCACTTTTACCCGTTTCGGTTCAATGTGATGTAAATGTCCCGTCATCCGCAAGTTTTGACCTTGTTCTACATAAGTCATATAAATCGCGCATTTGGCCGCGGTAGCCGCCGCATCGAGAAATGCTCCATGTCGATGCCCTGATGTTCTCATGGCACTAAAGGCGAGATAGAGCATAATCTGATCCATCGCACTAGGGCTGAGGGTTTTGATCAGATCCATTGATTGATGTTCGGCATCAATTCCTGACGTACCCAATGTTAATGACATTGTTTTGATCCTCGGTTAACTATTCCCACAATACTGACTGATACATTCTCTTGCTGTTGAGAGTCTGTATCATTTTAAGTTACGCCTTATGTGCATCAGGGTGCTAGTCCAGAGGTTATCACAGGATATGTAATCATTTCTTGACTTATTCCTGACGATAAATTGCCACTCTCCGAACTAGAGCTGACCCTTTTCTTCGGGGGGGCTTACGTTTGATTGTAGTTCACTTTATCAATGCTTTACAATCGCGAACCTAGAAAGCCCCCCCGCCCGTCCACGGGGGGCTGCGTCATTCTCACAAAAAGAGATATCGCTCAACCCTTTTGCCAAGGCACTTGTAGCCATCCGTTACTGATAAGTACCTACACCCAATTAATTGTATATTTTATGATTAGATTGATTGGGCGATTGATTGGGCTCGTGGCATTCGCCCAATCTGAAGAAATTCAACCCGCCTTGCGGGTTTCGTCTGTGCCGATGATCGCGGTTTCAACCGCCTGGTTTTCTATTTTCACCTGTCCCTGGAAGTGGAACACACAGGAGAGGGTTTTGGTGTTTATCTCTAGTCCCAAATCCTTTGGATTGGATAAGCATCAAAAGCGATATCTTTGCTCAAAATCAGGATGTTTTCTTGCAGGGCTTGGGCAATTAAAAGTCTATCAAATGGGTCTTTGTGGTAAAATGGAAGTGATGACAATACCCTTAAGTAGTTAAGAGTAATTGGCAATAATTCAAAATTATCTAAGCTGATTTTCTCCTCTATCTAATCTGTCGCGTTTTTTTCCAAAATTAACTTATTCTGACTCTGTTTGATGGACATCTCCCAAACAGTAGCAACACTAATCAGCTTGTGATTATGCCTGTCTTCGACCAAATCACGCACCTTGGCACTCAACTGGGAATTTCCCATAAAAAACCAGAGTAACGTATGAGTATCAAGGAGTAACCGCATTAAATATAGTCCTGAAAATCATCTAAAGGTTCATCAAAATCATCACTTAGGGAAATCCGGTCTTTGTCGCACCCAAATAAAGGTGGGCGGGGCTGAGGCGATAAAACTGGAGTAATTTTAATGGTTTGCCGATTATTTTTCCTAATTATAATTTCTTCTCCTGCAAAAGCCATTTCTATCAGTTCGATAATTTGCGGTAAGGCTTGGTTAATATCAATAATTTTCATCGGTTATCTCTCCTAGGAAAAACTTCGCGGTTGCTCAATAGGGTATTTCAGCTATCCGATGGGAAGAAATTTGGAGCCAAGGCTCCAATGATATCCCTTTCTGATTTCTCGCCAATCCTGCCAACATTTCTCCCGTGTTACAGACTCTAAAAGTTGACGCGGTTCTTGGGTATAGTCCCCCTGTCCCCACCCCATTTGTTGCCAATACCAACTCGCACACCTTCCCAGTCCTCATCCACCAACTCTATCGACTGGTTCAGGATTTGCTTTCCCTCCCCATTGAGGCAGTTGAGATAAGCCTGTGATCGTTGTTTATCCATCGCGGCGCACCAGGAGACCGCATTCTTATTTTACCCCGTCTGTGCGACTCAGAAACCGGGTTTCTTTCTTAAATCTTTGTTGACAAACAGAGATACTGCTAGAAACCCGGTTTCTTTGACCCCAAAATTAACCCTGGGGAGGCTTTTCCCGAAAACTAGCTAACCATTCGCGGATCATCTGGGCGGCTACATCTCGTCCCCCTAACCCAAAGGCTAAGGCTATGGCTACCGCGATCGCGCCAAGTAATAATCCAAAGGCTAAATTAACAATATCCGTCGCGATCCCCATTTGCTGTAATGCCATCGCAGACACTAAGGCAATAATGGCAATTCTGGCAGTATTACCGATCATTCGTGCTTGATATGTGCGAGAACTTGCTATCACATTAAAGGCTAAATTGGCAAAATATAAGCCGATCGCGAAGACAATTAACCCCATCAACACTTTTCCGCAAATCACAATCAATTGATTAATAATCGCGGTTAAAGCACTCAATTTCAGAACATCCGTTGCCGTTACCGTGGCAAATAACATGATTCCCACTAACACGATAACACCGATGATTTCTGAAGGTGTCCGTGAGGGAATTTGACTATCGGCTTGAATGACTGTAGCATCAGGATCTTCGGAAACTTTGCCCTTGACAGATTTGGTTTCTACTCCTAACCATTGGAAAATATTATTAAATCCAATGCCCGTTAAGATATTTGTCACTAATTCCCCAATAAAACGCCCAATAAAATAGGCTATCCCTAAAATTAAAACCGCGGTAAAAATTTGGGGAATAGTATTGAGGATTTGGGTTAACATTGATACCGCGGGCACTGATATCGCGTCAACTTTTAACGCGTTTAAAGACGCGATCGCGGTGGGAATTAAAATCAGGACATAAACCACAGTCCCCACTAAAGAGGAAAGAGTTTGTCCTCCGGTGGTTTGGGTAATCCCAAATTGCGCTCCGACGCGATCGGTCCCCGTCGCGGCTAATAAATTACTGACTAGACGACGCACAATTTGGGCAATTAACCAACCAGCAAACCCGATCAAAACGGCCCCTAAAATATTAGGCAGAATTGACAGAATATTATTGAGCATTTGCTGGATAGGTTGCAGGGTTGGTTCTAACCCTAATGTACCCAATACCGCGGGGAGAAAAAGTAAGAAAATGAACCAGTAAAGAGCATTGGCTAAAGTTTCACTCAAATTTAATTGAGTGGAAACAGAAGGATCATTTACTTCCTCTTCAAAACGCTGATCTAAACGCAACATCCCCAGAGTGCGAGTCACCAGAATTTTTGACAGACTTGCTAACACCCAAGCTAAAATTAAAAGACCAATTGCTCCTAAAATTTTAGGGATATAAGTGGTAATTTGATTTAGCAAAAGAGTGAGGGGCTGTGATGCCGCTGTGAGTTTCAGTTTATCGAGGAAACCGACTAACGCGAAGATCATTACTAGCCAAAAAACCCCACTCCCAAACCACTTCTCTACGGGTGGTGATTCGGCCCCCGTGGGTTGCCCAAAAATCCAACTAGCTAAACGGTTATCTAAATTGGTTGCATGAAGCAGTTGTTTGGTGAGGGATTGGGCTAATAACGCGATGATATAGCCTATTACTAAAATCCCGATCGCGAGGGCGACATCAATGATGGGGCTAAACTCTACAGGGAGTTTATTCAAAGGATTCGCGATCGCGACTAATGGTTGTCCCCCACTCAAATCCGCTAGGAGAGACACCCCAAACCCTGGTTGTATTATCTCTTGCCACGTTCCATTCATATTTTTTTCCGTTAACGTGAGATTTGACCCAGACAAAATGCGAAACTAATAACGATAAGGTTTCTTGGTTGAAGACAATTTTTGGCTTGATCGGGATCATGGTAAAAATACTCATTACATAAGACTCATTACCAGAAAACCGTAACTCCCACGAAAAAACCTTATAATATTCCTCTAGCTTGAAGTGTCCTATGCCTTTTCGTCAAGTCTTTGAACAATCTATTAATATTTGTGCCAGTGCGACTATTGTGGAACGAGTGATCACCGATCGCGATTTAATGCACCGATGGCTCAATCCTCTCTTACGTTGTGAACCCATTGGGGACTGGGATACTTCTATAGGGAGTCGCAGTCGTTTTATTATTTTAATTCCTCTCTTGAAACCTACTTTAATTAGTGTGGTAATTGAACGAGAACCGGGGTTAATTGTTTGGGGATTTCAAGGCTTTTTTCAAGGACGCGATCGTTGGGAATGTCAACCCATCCCTCAAGGAACTAAACTGATTAATCGCTTTGAATTTGAAATTGCCAATCCCTTTATAGAATTTGGATTTAATCGTTTCGCTGCAACCTTTACCAAAGCCGATATGGAAGCACAATTACGCAGACTTAAGCGTGTTGCTGAAGAAATTAATCAATCTTAGGTTTTGGAGAGGTTTAATACAGAGAAATGCTCCCCACACCTGATTTCCGAGTCGATCGTACTAACTGATATTAAATAATATTACTTATGGACTTCTCCGATGATGTCTTAACTTGAGATATTGTCATAATCCCTTGGACTGAACCATGAGTGATCGAAAATTGGTCAATCGAGTTAAAAATATAAAAAATATGACATTAGGTCCTTGACAAAAGGCAATAGCTATGCTTATTCATTCAGGTTGGATGAATATTATCCTAAATTTTTCTCCTGAGCAATTTTTCTCCAAGAAAAAGGAAAAAAGATTAAGAAAACCAGGTGAAAAAAATGAAAAATCCCTACAAAATACTTCTGGGTAAACTGGCATTCTGATAATTCCGTTGATACAGAGGGTTTGAAGGACTTTCGCAAAAGGTCCAAAATAGTTCTGAAAAAGATATCACCAGGGAAAATAAGAAAATTCTTGCACAACTCAAAACCCTGTTGTATCCTTGAGTGATCTCTTTTGGGCATTTGTCTATAGAGCGCGGCTGTCAAAAAGCCACAAAGAATAGGTATGAAAACTTGTCAAGCCGTAACAGCTAGAAAAAATACCTAAAACCTTAATCAACCCAAGACAAGATATCTATACTATGTTTAGCCCGAGTTCCGACGGAAAGTTCTATCTTTTAGACAACCAACCCAACAATTTTTCCATTACCCCTAATTTCCTAAGCTCTTATTCAGGAGGTGTAAAAGCCTTAGGAGGGAATGACACCGTAATAGGTTCTAACACCCCAAATATCATCTATGGTAATCAGGGAGATGATCTGCTACTGGGTGGAAGTAGTAACGATGCCCTGTACGGTGGTAAGGGTAACGACAGCATCGATGGTGGTTTAGGAAATAATTTAATCTACGGTAATTCCGGACATGATACTCTCATCGGCAATCGCGGAAATAACACCTTATTGGGAGGCAAAGGAAATGATATATTAGTTGGTGGTCTAGGAAATGACAGCCTGATAGGGGATAAAGGAGACGATACCCTCATTGGAGGTGTTAGTCAAAATACACTGACAGGAGGTCCTGGCAAAGATCTGTTTGTCTTAGTAGGAGGCTCGGGTGTCACAACTTCCACCGCCAACTTAATTACAGATTTTGATAAAAATTCTGACAAAATTGGCTTAACAAATGGACTCAGTGAAGCTGACTTAACATTTCAATCTGTCGGCAATGCTACTGTCATTAAGGTGAAGCAATCGGGCGCGATTTTGGGACAAGTAACCGGAGTGTCAAGTCAAGATTTAAGTGGTCATTTTGTCTCAGTAACATTACCACCAGATTTGACACAAACTCCTACACTAAGACAGGCTACTGGTGAACAACAAGGAATTACCGGAAAAGATACCGTTAAGGGAAGTTTGTTAGGTAATAATCAAGAAGACCAATTGAGCTTATTAGATGTCCTCAAAAATCAGAAAGTGACTGTGAGTTTGAACTCCACTCAATTTGCTCCATATTTGCAAGTGAGAGACGTAGTAACTGGGCAAGTTGTTGCTGAGAAGAAGGACAACACCAATGCACAAGTGACATTTACAGTAGCATCGGGAGCTGAGTACGAGATTGTAGTTATCAGTCAAAATGGCAAGGCTGGCGACTATACCCTCACAACATCCACCGTATCTCCACCTAATGGTCAACTCTCCGTAGGTGAAACAGTCAATGGCGATTTAAGTTCCACCAATGACCTCGATAACCCAATCCGTCCGGGTAGTTTTATGGACAACTATGATTTGAAAGGAATTACTCCAAATCAACAGGTACAAATCACATTGAGTTCGACTCAGTTTGATACCCAGCTACAACTGATTAATGCTGCAACGGGAGCCGTAATCACTGAAAATAACGAAAGTCCGAATGGATCATCTCAAACCTCTGAATCGCAGCTTGAGTTCACAGTGCAAAGCGGTGTTCACTACGTCGTCCGTGTTACCAGTTTTACTGAGAATGCCAAAGGAAATTATAGTCTTTCCGCGTCCACAAGCTCAACACCAATACCAACAAATCCTCCGAATGCGCTCAATAATTTGAAGACGACTACACTACAAGACGAGGCGACTAAGTTGGCGGCTGATGGAACACTGGATCGAAAGGATATGTTGAAACTCTTTGAGGTTGTTAAAAACACCAACAATGGTACTTTCAGGAGTGACGAATTGGCTGACTTGAAGAAGATTCTTGGTGACAGGAATGATATAGTCAATAAGGGACAACCCTATAAGATGCCAGATAATGTTTGGTATCTCTCGGAGCAGGTGATTAAGGGCTTGCAGCCCAATACACCTAGTACCGAAGTGTCTAAGCAGGTTGATCAATGGTTTCTAGGAAAAGAGCCACCCAAGCCATCCTTTACCCAAGTGGGAAGTAGTACCCAGAACTCCAGTCAAGGGGGAAAGACTACTAATTTCCAATACACAACACTCTCAGGAAATTTGTATGGAAATGCTAGATCCCCTGAAATTACGGGTATCAATCAAAACGAATTTGGTGATTGTTACTTATTAGCCGCGGTGGGTGCAACTTTTGGACCGCAAAAGGCCTCTGCCGGAAGCACCAGTAAGGCAGTCAATGATATGATTATTGACAATGGCGATGGCTCCTACACTGTGCGCTTCTATCAAAACGATCCTCTGCCAGATGGCACTATGGGATCGGTCTTCAGTCCTAATTATGTCACAGTTAATAGTCAGGTTATTACCAAGCAAAAGGAGGGAAAATTATTTGGCGCGACACCAGGGCCGGGTATTGATGAGCCCAGCAACCCTGATAACGGACCCATCTGGATGCCTTTGCTGGAACGAGCCTATGCACAGTGGCATGAACAAGTCCTCAATCAGGATAATGGCTATAGTGCTATTGGTAATGGAGGCAGCGTATCTCAGGCACTCAGCCAGGTGACGGGACGCAAGAGTCAGAGTTACTCGGACCTTCCTAACTTGTTCCCTACCATTAAAGATGCCCTTGACAAGGGTCAGTTTGTAGGAGCTGGTACTAACGAAAACGCTAACGAACTATCAAATAATGTGATAGTTGGAAGTAGCGACGGTACTCACGCTTACTCCATCACCTACGCTTATCAAGATAATTCTGGTAATCCGCGGATTGTTGTACAAAATCCTTGGGGTCGAGATGATGTGTCTGATTATAAGGATAAGGGATTTACTGACCTTTCTTATCAGGATTTTGTTCAATACTTCAGTCACGTTGACATAACACAAAGCTAAATACTCGATTTGATCTAATTAAGGGAGAAGAGCCATTAATTTGATTTTCTCCCTTTTCTGATTGTTGCCTTTGAGAAAATTATAGTGCTACACAGGAAGGTTAGGATGTTTTGATCCCCCTAACCCCCTGAAAAAGGGGGAACAGTTAAAGATTACAGCAGTTCCCGCTGTTATGAAACACGGTAGGGACACGGCAATGCCCATTGGTGTCAACTTAAAGGAAAATCATTGATATAT
>JBBITB010000042.1:0-48457 GCA_037440985.1 Microcoleaceae cyanobacterium bin_387 | reverse complement strand
TCTTCCCTCGATCGCGGCTCAAGATTTGACAAAATCCTGATTAACACTTATCATTAATTATAGCATGATTCTATCAAAATTCCAGGCAAGAGGGAAGAAGGAAGAAGGAAGAAGGAAGAGGGAAGAAGGAAGAGGGAAGAGGGAAGAGGGAAGAAGGAAGAGGGAAGAAGGAAGAGGGAAGAGGGAAGAAGGAAGAAGGAATTTCCCCGATTAGCAATTACCTATTACCCATTAGCAATTACCCATTACCTAAAACAATGCCAGTTATACAAGGGACTGTAAACAATGACGAATTAAAGGGAAGCCTCGATGCCGACATAATTTACGCGTTGGCGGGGGACGATCGCGTGGATAGCGGTTTAGGAAATGATATTATCTATGGGGATATCGGTAATGACACTCTATTGGGTAATGGAGGAGATGATTATTTATTTGGTAATGAAGGCGATGATTATTTAGATGGAGGTGATGGCAATGATATTGTCATCGGTGGCGCAGGAAATGATACCCTTTCCGGTGGTTTAGGCAAAGATTATTTATTCGGCAATGAAGGGAATGATAGTCTCCTTATTTATAGTGATGATACCGCGTCAGGAGGTCAAGGAGCCGATACATTTTTCTTAGATACTAAAGGGGAAAGTGTTACCTTAGAAAATAGCGCGATCGTTACCGGTTTTGGAAAAGGCGAAGATGTCTTAATCCTCAGTGATGGCCGTCAATTATTAAGTCAAGGAAAAACAATTATAGACTTATCCACATTAGGCACAATCACCCAAGATTTTAAAATTTTTCAAGGAAAGAATATCTATGGCCAAGATGCCATTATTCAAGATCCGAAAAATCAAGCTTATATCGCGATCTTAAAAGGAGTCACCGTCTTATCCGGTGCAACTAATCTCACAGTAACCAACCCAACTACTACAGTTACACCTGTCTTATCGGGGAGTATTATTGCATTATCCGACACCGTAACAACACCGAGTATAATTCAAGGAACAACTAACTCAGATTATATTGATATTTCGTCGATTACAGCCCTCAAAGCCGTTACGATTCCTAATAGTAGCTTAACCGCGAATGATAGCAGTCCTAACGGGACACCTTTAAAGATTATTCAAATCAGTAATCCCGTTAATGGTAACGCGATTTTAGGTAACAATCAGATTACTTTTACCCCGACTATTGATCACGGAAGCGGGAGTTTTATCTATACGGTTAGTAATGGTATTGTCACTGGTACGGCGACAGTGTTAGTCAATATTCCGATCGAACAAATCATTGGTTTAGCTGGAGAAGATACTCTGATCGGTGGTATTGAGGAAGACTCAATTTTTGGCAATGACGGAAGTGATTATCTTTTGGGTGGTGGGAGTAATGATACCTTGTTAGGAGGTGTAGGTAATGACAATTTATTTGGTGAGGGGGGTGATGATTTACTATTAGGAGAGGTGGGTGATGATACTCTCAGGGGAGGGACTGGTAATGATACCCTTTCTGGGGGTGATGGCAACGATACTCTCACGGGAAATGAGGGAGATGATAGTGTCTCTGGAGACGCGGGAAATAATCGACTGTTGGGTGATTTAGGTAATGATACCCTCCTTGGCGGTGATGGTAATGATTTTATGCAAGGGGGTGCGGGTACTATCGGTTTGTTAGGAGATGGCAATGATCTCCTTATTGGTGGCGGGGGAAATGATACCCTTCTGGGTGACTATGGCAATGATACTCTCGATGGCGGCAATGGCAATGATTTTCTCCAAGGGGGAGTTGGTGCCACAGGTTTACCCGGAGATGGTAATGACTCTCTCATGGGCGGAGGGGGAGATGATACCCTGTTTGGAGACTATGGCGATGATACTCTCCTCGGCGGCGCGGGGAATGATTTGCTCCAAGGGGGAATTAGTGTTGCACCCGGAAGTAGTAATAACTCTCTCCTTGATGGGGATACCCTGTTGGGAGAGATTGGGGACGATACCTTAATTGGGGCTGTGGGGATAGATGTGCTCACCGGGGGGCCGGGTGCTGATGTGTTTCTCTACAATACTACATTGGATGGGGGCCCTGGAGAAAGGATTACGGATTTTGAGATAGGGACGGATGTGATATTATTAAATACCGCGAATTTTGGCTTTGCCCTGAAGGGGATATTACCTGCGGCAAATTATTCTTCGGGTGTTAATTTGACTATAGCAGAATCAGGATTAGGTTCGAGTCCGGGTATTTTGGTCGCCAATGATAGTCTTGGTCATGTTAATATTTTTTATGATGCTAATGGTTCGACTCCGGGTGGCATTACCCAGTTATTTAATCTTCAGGGTGTAAGTCTAACGGCGCTTGATCATAATAGTTTTAAACTATTTTAGATTTAATTGGTGATGACGAAAATGACCAAGATTCTGAGTTTATACACGGATGGTGCTTGCTCTGGCAATCCGGGGCCGGGTGGGTGGGGTGTTGTCGCGTGTTTTGGTGATGGGGATTTTCACGAATTGGGAGGAGGTGAAGCTAAAACTACTAATAATCGTATGGAAATGCAAGCCGCGATCGCGGCTTTAGAGTATTATGTAGAATCAGGTCAGACGGAACCGATTACTCTTTATACAGATAGCGAGTATCTGAAAAATGGGATTACCAAATGGATCAAGGGATGGAAAAAGAAGGGATGGAAGACATCAACAGGGGGTGATGTACTTAATAAAGATTTGTGGGAATTATTAGATCGGTTAAATTCTAAACAGGTGCATTGGGAATATGTGCGGGGACACGCGGGTAATATTCATAATGAACGTTGTGATCAAATAGCGCGTGCTTTTTCTCATAATAAACCCCCCACTTTGCAACAAAAGGGGGAGAAAATTGAGGGTATAGATTACTCGTTAGAAACAATATCCCTGTCAAATGTTGCCAAAAAGACTGAATTTTCTGGAAGTGATAGAGTACAATTGACTACTGTCGCGTCTCATCATCTCATCTCGGATTCTGCCATTATGGATTCTAATAACGATTCTTTGGATAATTTACCCCGTGAGGTGAGGGTTGAGCATCTCCGTCACCTCATTGAAACATTACATATTGCGGATGAAGTAGCCACTAAAGGCTATTTAATCACGAGTTCGGAATTAGCGGATTTAATGGATGTCAATGCTAGTGCTGTTACCAGTCGTGGGGATCATTGGGTATGGCGTAACTGGGTTGTCTCACGGGTACGTCGTGAGGGTAATCAAATTCTCTGGCAATTGGAGCGTGTGGATCAAGTAAATAATCCCGAGTAGGGGCTAGTTTTCCTGTCTCTCTGTTTAGTAGCATGGCTCTGGAGGAACCCGCGTAGTCGTAGGGGGGTGCGGATATCTGTGTCACCAAACAGATAGGGGGAATAAACTGCCCCATTCCCACAGGATTCCTTGGGGTGGGTTTATTGAGCTTATTTATCGGTTGTACCAATTCAGGTTTGTTTCATTCTCCATGATAAATGCTCAAACCTAACTCCCCAACCCCTTTGCCTACAAGGGAAGGGGGAATAATTAATATTTTTAAATCTCCCACAGATTTAATCGTAATAATTCTTCCCCCCTCTCCTACAAGAGATGGGTTGGAGGACGACTGGTGAGACGACGACGTTGCACACTATTAGTATGCTAATGAGACAGGGTTGGCAATGGCTCTCTACCTAGTAACTTAATAGGTACATTTTTATGCCTTAAATAATAAATAACTAATCTGACTGAGAGTGGCAACATTTTCAGATATTTAGAATAACAAAGAGTTTTTCTCTGTTACCGCTAAGTAATGTCTTAGTCTTGTATTTTCCCCTTCCACACGAGTCATGTATGTTTTACTAATAATATGATCATTCTCGTCGATAAATTGGGGATAAACCACATAACCATCGGTGAGATAAAACAATGATTCCTATCTTTTCATAATTTTCCATAATGGCTTAAATGTTGCCGCGCTACGATCACCTATAACATAAGCCAAAATACCGGGTAATCCTTTGTTTAGAGATGTCCACAGCCAGATTTTATTTTTTTTTACCGAGATCAGTCTGTAATTCATCGCTTTGAGTCACCTCGGGTATTTCCTGAGCATCGAGTGATTCGGGCAAGCTTAATGCGGCGGCTTTTACCCAATTAATAACTGTATTATGAGACACGCCAGTTAATCGCTCAATACGACGGAATCCATTGCCCTCGAGATAAAGATGAAGACAATGTTCCTTGATATGATCGGGATAGCCTACTTGAGAATAGCTATCAATAAATTGACGACCACAATCTTTACAATAATGATTTTGTTTTCCTCTCTTGTGGCCGTTTTTCTTAATGTTTGTAGATTGGCATACAGGACAAATCATAGTCATGTTTTCTTGTCATGTTCATCCTTAGCATACCACGAATATGCAACGCCAATGAAACAGCCCTGGGGGGGCAAGGAGGGGTTGGGGGGCAAAGAGGTAGCCACGGGGGTACTAACCCGACAAATCTGTATGACTGATTTAGACTTGCTATAGACATCTCGATAAACTAAAATAGAATAGGTATCTTGCCTGCTATTGCTGCGATTTTTACTAAATTATCGCGAATCCCCAATCCCTACTAAGGAATGGAAATTAAATAACTTGAGTATTTGGTTTTTCGGGGAACCCTTGATCTCGAAAGCAAGCAAGATGGCTGTACTACTTTATTAAATTTTTATTCCTAAGATGGAATCACTTGATCGTTTATTAGCGGAATTAAAGGCGGAATATGGAGAAGAAAAGCTGAAATCTCCTGCGCCTCAAGCTCCTATTTTGAAGGCAACACCGCCTCAGCTTAATGTCTTAAATTCTCCTATCAATTCTCCCACAAATTATCTCATCAATGGGGATAATAATGAATGGAAAAATACCTTAGCTGATCTGAAAAAGGAAATAGAGGAAAATGATCGCGCCCTCGCCCAAGCCCAAGCCCAAGCTCAAGCCCAACTTCTCAAACAACAACAAGAAAAAGAAGCCCAAGAGCGAAAAGCCTTAGAAGCCCAGGCGAAAAAGTGGCTCAAACAATTAGATCCCCTTTCCGATGAGGGAATGTGGTTTACAGAATTCGCCTATAAATATCCATCCCCCCTCGAAGCCGCGATCGACTATTTGAAAACCTTACCATCCTAAACTTTCTACTGAAGATTACCCGATACAGCCACCCTAAAACTATTAAGATAAACCCGTGAAAGATCGAGATTCCCCCTTAAAATCCTTAGAAAATGGTAACTGGTTTAAACTTATTTGTGGAGCCAGTTATCAACATTTACCAGACATTCGGAATCTCGCCTTAGCTTATACCCTCGCGGGAGCCGACTGTATTGATGTTGCAGCAGATCCCGCGACGATTTCCGCAGCCCAGGAAGGCATTAACATCGCCCTAGAATTAAGAGAAAAAGCCCCTAAAGAATTGCGTGATCATTGCCACCATAAACCATTACTAATGGTAAGTCTTAATGATGGCGAAGATCCCCATTTTCGTAAAGCCCAATTTAACCCCGAAATCTGTCCCTCAGACTGTTGGCGTCCCTGCGAAAAAGTTTGTCCCGCGATCGCGATCGTCTTTTCCGATCATAACAATTTTTCCGGTGTCATCGATCAACGCTGTTATGGATGTGGACGTTGTATTCCCATTTGCCCCAGTCAAATCATCTATACTCGTTCCTACGTTTCCACACCTAACACCATTGCTCCTTTAGTACAAGAAGGAAAAATAGACGCGATCGAAATTCATACCCAAATCGGACGAGAAAGGGACTTTCAACGACTTTGGGATAGTATCGCGCCTTGGAGACATCAACTGAAACTCCTAGGGATTAGTTGTGGCGATGGAGAAAACCTGATTGATTATCTCCAAACCCTCTATCAAATCATCTCACCCTTCAATTTTACCCTGGTTTGGCAAACCGACGGCCGCCCTATGAGTGGTGATATTGGTATGGGCACGACTCACCCCGCGATTAAACTCGGAGAAAAAGTCCTCGCGGCAAAATTACCCGGTTATGTACAACTCGCGGGGGGTACTAATAACCATACCGTCAGCAAACTCCGCGCCCTGGGACTTTTACACCCAGAAAAAACACCTACCATTGATCTATTGTCTCCAAAACGCGATCAAATGATCGCGGGTGTCGCCTATGGTAGTTATGCCCGTGTATTACTATCACCCATCTTAGAACAATTAGAAAATCTCCAAAGCCAACAGCCCAAACCCATGCCCCCCGATATCACCACGGAATTAGAAACAATTACCCCAAATGCTCATCTCAACCACCTAGAAAATTTACCCGATCTCCTCTGGCAAGCCGTAAGTTTAGCCCATTCCCTCGTATCTCAAATTAAGTAATTAGGGATTGGGGCACAAGCGAAATCACTTACTTTAGCATCTTTCATCCATCTGCGTTCATCTGCGGTTTCAAAAAAGAGACTCTAATTGCAACAAACACTCATTTTTTATAAATACTTGTAAAAAAACGCGCCTTTTTTTTCCACCCCCTTGACAAAACCTTGATATTGACCGATAATATATAGAATAATGGGATGGTTGCGATTTTTTTATTTTTGCCACCATCCCATTGTACTAAAAATACTTATCTAACTATCCCTAATCATACCACACCTCGTTTTTCTTCGCCACGCGTGAAAATGTAAAGTTTTGTAACAAAAAAGACAGCTCAGGAAAAAGACCTTGACTTTGACATCTTTCATCCATCTGCGTTCATCTGCGTTCATCTGCGGTTTCAAAAAAGAGACTCTAATTGCAACAAACACTCATTTTTTATAAATACTTGTAAAAAAACGCACTTTTTTTCCACCCCCTTGACAAAACCTTGATATTGACCGATAATATATAAAATAATGGGATAGTTGCGATTTTTTTATTTTTGCGAATATCCCATTATACTAAAAATACTTTTATAACTTTCCTAGATTCTACCACACCTATGTTTTTTTCGCCACGCGTGTCAATGTAAATTTGTGTTACAAAAAAGACGGCTAAGGCGAGAAATCATTTACCTATTTGTAGCGCTTTCATCCATCTGTGTTTAGGAGCTTTTATCACGCTTTCAAAAAAGAGGATTTTAGGTGTGGTAGTGATTTTTTGTAGGTTGGATAGAAATGTTGGAGCTAATTTCGCGCGATATCGAATAAGTGATTCAGTCCTCTGAAGAGGACTTTCGCGATGAGACAGGGGTTTTCACCCCTGGCTTTGAGCTTAAATTGACACCAATGGGCAGTGCCGTGCCTACTTGTTCGGTTCAGGAATGGGAACTGGTTGCAAAGTCGGAGTCGCTTGCGGCATCGGAGTCGCCTCCGGTGTCGGTGTTAACTGTGGCATCGGAGTCGCCGCGGGAGTATTATCGAGTGTTGAAGTCAGGGGATCTCTGGCATCAAGACAGGTATTCATTATTTGGCTTGTGGGAGAATTAATTTGACCACTTAATCCCATGACACATTGGGCAAAGCTCTCCGGTAATAAACTGCGCCGACAAAAATCCAGAATAGATAAAGTATCTGTGGCAGGAGTTTTTGAGAGACTATTGATATTGACAACACAAGTGGCTAATTCATTGGGACGGCGTACCCGTTGACAACTATTTAAGGCATCTATACCAGTAATTTTAGTCTGTCCGTTAATTTTTGTAACACATTTGGAGATATCCGTAGGACGCAGCGCCGCAGCACACGCGGCTCCGGCTTCTTTGGCTTGAACACCTGTGGAGAGTACACCTTTAACACAACTTTGATAGTCGGCGGCACTTGGGTTTAATTGATAATTATCGGCCTGGGCAGAAGGTATGGGAATATTGGTGATTAAGACTCCTACCGTTGCCAGTCCTGTGACTCCCCACAGCGACTTAGGGGAGGTAAAGAGGCGCGATAAGAGAGAACGATCAGAATTAGGCATAGTGAATCAATGTTTGAATGGACTGAAAAGGATTAAAGCAACACATATTGGAATTTTAATCTGGGGACGTACCATATATGGAAATAGTTGCTTTAAGACTGAGGTACAACAATGAAAAAAACTGGGTTTGTGGTTTGATCCCCATCGCGCTCAAATTCGATCAGAAAGCAGAATTTTACACAGAAGCAATGCCCAATCTCAAAGATAAAATCTAAAAATTTGAGGTATCCCCTTGGAAAAAGAGAGATTAAGCCCTATAATGGTAAGACTGTAAAAAAATTTATAAGGCTATAGAGAGGAAATTGAATGTCTCGCTATCGAGGCCCACGTCTGAGAATTGCCCGTCGCTTGGGAGATTTACCCGGATTAACTCGGAAGTCCGCGAGACGGGCCTATCCACCGGGTCAACACGGTCAAAACCGTAAAAAACGCTCCGAATATGCTGTTCGTTTAGATGAAAAGCAAAAACTGCGTTACAACTACGGGTTGTCTGAGCGTCAACTCCTGCGTTATGTGCGGAAAGCTCGTCGCGCTACGGGATCGACGGGTCAAGTGCTTCTACAATTGTTAGAAATGCGCTTAGATAATACGGTATTCCGTTTGGGTATGGCTCCAACGATTCCCGCGGCTCGTCAATTGGTGAATCATGGTCATGTGACGGTGAATGGCCGTGAGGTCAATATTGCCAGTTATCAGTGCAAACCCGGTGAAGTGATTAGTGTCAAAAACCAAGAGCGTTCCCGTCAATTGGTGGAAGCTAATCTGAAATACCCTGGTTTAGCTCACTTACCTAGTCATCTGGAATTTGATAAGGACAAACTGGTTGGCAAGGTAAATGGCATTATTGAACGGGAATGGATCGCGCTCCAAGTTAATGAACTGCTGGTGGTTGAATACTACTCTCGTCAGTAGTTAACCGCCGATTTGAGACATGGTGCGGGAGTAGATGCCGTTTTCAGAGCCAGAGTCACGTCCTTTGAAGTTTATTTCTGGTTTGATGGCTAAGAGTTCCCGCACTTGTTCTCGTAATTTTTCTGGCGATGTTCCTTGACGTAATGCGGTTTTGAGGTTGATTTGTCCGGTTTCGTTTAATAAGCATGGACGTAACCAACCATCGGCGGATAAACGCATTCGGTTACAGCGATCGCAAAAGCATTCGGACATTTGACTAATGAAGCCTAATGTGCCTTTTGCTCCGGGTATTTTAAACACATCAGCCGGGCCGTTTCCTCGTACTGATGAGCTTTCTAAACCCTGTCGCGATCGTATTTTTTCTCGGATTTCTTCTGAAGGTATCCAACCGCGATCGTGAAATAATTGATTATTACCAATAGGCATAAATTCAATAAAACGAATGTGCCAATTTTTGTCTATTGTTAACGCGGCTAAGTCTAATATTTCATGATCGTTGACACCCGGAATAACGACTATATTTAATTTTAAGGGGTCAAAACCCACTTGATAAGCTGTTTGTATTCCTGCCCAGACTTGTTGCCAGCGATTACGACTACGATTACCGATTATTTGCTCGAAGATATCGGGATCTAAGGAGTCTAAACTAATATTAATACGGCGCAATCCGGCATGATAAAGGGCTTGGGCTTTTGAGGCTAATAAAAACCCGTTGGTTGTTACGGATAAGTCTTGGGTTTCGGGAAAAGACGCGATCGTGTTGACAATATCAACGACATCGGGACGTAAAAGGGGTTCCCCTCCGGTAAGACGAAAGCGAGTGAACCCAAGGGGGATAAAAACTTCTTTTAGTAGTGTCAGGAGTTCATTATGAGTAATTAAGTCTTGTTGTAAGATATAGTCAATTTCAGCACCTTCGGGCATACAGTATTGACACTGAAAGTTACAGCGATCGATGAGACTGATGCGGAGATAATCGACTTTGTTCATAATGAACCGTAATTTTTCGTTACATTTCTTGATTATTCTTTATTATGCCCGATATTAAGCCAAAAGAGCGCGATAAAGACAGAAAAACCCGGTTTCAGTGACAATACCTTCGCCAAAATCCTCCCTTGTGGGGTGAGATTTTTCATAGAATACCTTGGGGGTAGCTATGAAAAATCACTTCCCATAATTAGCCTGTAAGGGTGACATCTACTGGGGATCAAAAAAATTGGTTTAGTCTTCTTGCAGAAACTTGATTTTTCTGCCAATTTGAAAAAGTGATGAAACCCAGGAAATCGTCATAGTATAACACTAAGGCACAAAGACACAAAGCCAGGAAAAAAGAGTCAGGTTAACCCCGATTTAGATGAGGTTTTAAAGATACCAATGTTCCCGCCCTTACCCTCTTTTTCCGACACAAAATAATAACAAATTACTCAAGGTATCCTTTGTGCCGGGTGCATCTCACAGTTGCAAAAAAAAACTGTAGTGGGAGCGTCTCGCTCCCTATTAGATCCCTAGGGAGCGAGACGTCCGATGCTCCGCACAGGCTACGCCAACCCACTGCCAATTTACAAAAATGAGATGCTCCCTTTGTGCCTTTGTGTCTTTGTGGTTCATTTTATTTCCCGTACTTATTAAACAAGGGCTAAAAATGCCATGAGTGATTCTAATTCACTCAAATTTTCATCCGTGCGTAAGATTCGCAAAGCCCGTTTAATCGTTGTCTCTTCGGCTCCGCCTTTATCAACTTCCCAAATGTTTATTACTCGATAATCTTGACGGGCTTCGGCTTAGGAGAAATTGGGGTAAGAAAGCGTGATAAAGACAGAAAAACCCGGTTTCAATGAAGCACCGGGTTTCTGGATATCTGAGGGATTAATTCCCATTAGTTAAGATGATTTGTCTTAATTCATCTAATGTGGTTCCCGTGATTAATGCTATCTGAATAGCCTTTAATCTTTCTACATCCAAAATCTGAGAAATATTGGGCAACAGTTGTAACCCATCATTACCAAATTTTATCTCTAAAGCGACTTCAATCCCTGATAAAATACCGCGTATCTCGCCACGTCGCTCGCCTTGTTGTAAAATTTGCTGATACCAGGGAGATTGCTCTAATACTGCCATATCCCACCTCATTATTTGTTGTACTACTCGACTTTCTAACACAAAACTGGCTAAAAATGCCATGAGTGATTCTAATTCACTCAAATTTTCATCCGTGCGTAAGATTCGCAAAGCCCGTTGAATCGTTGTCTCTTCGGCTCCGCCTTTGAGGATAGGCACAAAGGGAAGCAGTGATGAAACGGGTTGTTGAAACGCGATTTCCACATCGACTTCCCAAAGGTTTATTACTCGGTAATCTTGACGGGCTTCTAAACCGGCAAAACTGGATTCATAACGCGTTGGGATTTCTTGCTCACTTACTTGGAGAATGTTGATTAAGACGGGATAGGTTGGCAGTTGATATTTTTCTTCTGCTAAGGCGGCATAAGCGCGCATCCGTCTTGGCATTTCCGAGCGATAACGTAATTGTAATTCGTTAAGGACAAGAAATTCTCCCAGTTGTGGACTATATACTCGGACTAAGACATCTCCTTCCCGGCTAATCCATTGGAAGTCTGAGTCTATTATATCTCGGACTTGGAGATTGGGAAATTGTGTCACCCATTGCACCCAGTTAACGGGTGCTAGGCTGATTAATCTTTTACTACTTATGTCTGCGGTTTTTGTCATTTTTACATATTTTCATTTAGACGATTTTTCTGCTATTATTTTATCTAATTAATTGCCTAAATTTATCTATTTTTTAAACCTTAATTAATACTAAGGTTTAAATTGCATCTATATAATGTTATCTAATAGTGCTATTGTAGCCTGTATTTTTAATAGGGAGATAATCGACTTTGTTCATAATAAACCGTAATTTTTCGTGACATTTTTTGATGATTCTTGATTATGCCCGATATCAGGCCAAAACAGCGCGATCGTCTTGACAAATCTCAAAGGGAGCCTTTTACTTCCACTGCCAATGTACGAAAATGAGATACTCCCGATCTAAAATTACTGTTGACAATGGAGCTCTTTATTCCAAACTATTTGAGAAGTTTCTTTATCAGCATTACTGTGTAAATAATCTTTGACCCAATTACAAGCATATTTAAACACATCAAGATTGATCGCGTCTTGCCAATTCCATAAAATAATTTTGTTATCCGCTCCTGCGGAGGCTAAATATTTACCATCGGGACTAAACTTCACTTTCAACACAGGACCACTGTGACCATTAAGAGTAATGATTTCCGTACCATCAGATATACGCGAAAGTTTAATACTGTGATCCAGACTTCCTGACGCGAGAATATTTCCTTTTGGACTAAATGCCACGGTAAAAACCACTTCTTTATGGCCGGTCAATGTTTTAATCAATTCACCATCTTTTGTCCAAATTTTTATGGTTTTATCTGCACTGCCAGACGCGAACATCTTACCATCAGGACTAAAAGCAATTGCCACAACATCTTGCTTATGATCTGTGATTGTTTTCAGTAATTCTCCGGCAACTGTCCAAATTTTAATAGTTTTGTCTGAACTAACAGAAACTAGCCTCTGATTATCAGGACTAAAAGCGATATTATAAATGATTCCTTCATGTCCTTTAAGGGTTTTTAATAAATTTCCTTGAATACTCCACAATTTGATAGTTTTGTCAAGACTTACCGACGCGATTAAATTCCCTTGAGGATTGATCGCGACCCCATGAATTCCCATAGTATGATCCGTAATAGTTTTGAGTTCTTTTCCTTCTTTATTCCAAAGTTTTAGGGTATTGTCAAAACTCCCAGAAACCATGAAATCTCCCTTGGGACTAATGGCAACATCAAGAATAGGTTGAGTATGACCAATAACACTTTTTAGTTCTTCGCCTTGCAAATTCCACCATTTTATCGTTTTATCTACACTGCTAGAAATAATATTTTTACCATCTGGAGTAAAGGCAATACCTAAGACACGATCGCGATGACCACGAAAGACCGTGACTAAGCTTTCTTGAGTTTTCCAAAGTCGGAGAGTTTGGTCTTGACTGGTGGAAACAAGAGTCTTTCCATCAGGACTTAAGGCAATATTGATTACATCATTTGTATGACCATTAAAAGTCTTCAACTCTACCCCTTCTCGATTCCAAAATTTTATCGTTTTGTCAAAACTACCAGAGACAATCATTTTCCCATCAGGACTAAAGGCGAGTCCAAAAACAGTCTCAGTATGTCCTTTAAGAGTATTTAGCAAAACACCCTCTCTCGTCCAGAGTTTAATAGTTTTGTCGGAACTGGATGACGCGATAATCTTGCCATCAGGACTAAAGACAATATCATTAACAGAATCATTATGAGCATTTATCGTTTTAATTTCCTCACCTTCTAATGTCCAAAGTTTAATCGTTTTATCCCCACTGGCAGACGCAAGAATTTTGCCATCAGGACTAAATTTGATCGCGAGAACATTCTCTGAATGACCTTTAAAGCTTTTCAATAGATAACCTTCTACAGTCCAAAGTTTAATGGTTTTGTCATCACTACAAGTGGCAATATATTGACCATTGGGACTAAAAGTTACTCCCTCGACGACTGAATTATGATTGGTGAGGGTTGTGATTAATGTGCCATCAAGTTTCCAAAGTTTAACAGTTTTATCTCCACTGGCAGAAGCTAATATTTTACTATCAGGACTAAAGGCAACACTATAGACACGATCGCGATGAGCTTGAATTGTTTTAATTAAGGAGCCATCGGGTTTCCAAAGTTTGACAGTCCCGTCAAAACTGCCTGACGCGATCATTTTGCCATCGGGACGAAACGTGACACCAAAAACTCCTTTTTCATGACCTAATAAACGGTTATATTCTTGGACTTGATAAGTGGCAACTCCCAAGGCTTCATTAACAAGACTTTCGGTATGTTTATCGACATTTTTTAACTGTTTTAATTTTTGCTTGGCTTTAATAGCTTCTAACAGTGCATCGAATCTTTTATCTAAGGCAAAAAGAGATTGCGAAGTTTCCGCGATCGCGTGAATTTCATTAATTTTAGCCTCCCGTTCACTAATCGTGCCTTTTCCATAGAGCCAGAACGCGGCTAAACCAACAAGGGTTGTAATTAATAATCCTAGACTAACAGCCGCTAATAATAATCGTTGGAAATGGGCGGTCTTTTTTTCCTGTAATAATCTTTTCTGTTCTTCATGGAGTCGGGCTTCCATTTCTTTAGCTTTTTCTACTTCTAATAAAAGTTGTACTCTGCGCCGATCTAAATCCTGACTTGCGGCTAAAAATTGATAATCTAAATCAGTTAAGCTTTTGCCGTGAGTCCACTGTTGTGCATCTCGTAAAGCCTTCCCCCGTAATAAACGGGATTCATCGGTTTTCTGGGACAAAATCCACGCGTCAAAAGCCTGTGAATAGGGACGTAATTTCGTTAATTCTTTTTCGACCCACCCTGGATTAAATATTTGTTTATAAATGCTATTTTTGACTTCTAATATATTATTATTTTTCACGACTAAACCAGATAAAATTAATTCTATCTGTTCCCGACTATCATCGGAAAAAACATCAATCCCTGCTAAAATGTTCTGATAGATACCCAATAATCTCGCGGTGCGTTGACCATTATATTCCAGACGATCGCGAATCGTTCTGAAATGTTCAGGTTCATCCTGAGATTCCCATTTATCAATAACATATTTTCGGACAATTGACTCTACCCAAAAAGCCTCAGTTCCGGGTGGTATCATTAACATATCAGAGTTTGTTTCTGAGTCATTGATGGGAGTATCATGTCTGATTTGTGCCAAATTTAAAACTAATTTACATAGTTTTTGTGTTAAGAAAGGTTGTCCATTTGTCCATAATAAAATTTCTTTTAAAATCGTTTCATGGTGACTGACTTTTCCTTCTAATCCCTTGGCTAAAGGTGCGGATTCTTCCCAAGAAAAACCCCGAAGCGCGATCGCGGTACCAATATTAAAAGGAGTCCGATTTTTATCCGCGATTAAATCCGAAGGAGTCGCGACACCAAAAATAGCAAAAGTGACACGATTATACTCAGGATTAATTGCGCGCTGATTATAGCAAAAACGGATCAAGGTAAAAAAATCATCAATGGAAAATTTTAAACTTAAAATACTATCAATTTCATCAACAAAAATAATAATATTTTCTTGACTAAAATGATTGATTAAAACCTCTTCGATAAAATTACTTAATCGCTGGACAACTGAAAGTTCCTCTTTGTCTTGCCACCAAGATTTTAGATTAAATTTACCTAAGAGTTTAAACCCCCGCCATAGTTCAGAAACAATACCCTTATACCACTGTTCGGGTGTAATTGTTTCACTACCAATTCGAGTCATATCAAGGGTACTACATTTAAATCCCTCTTCTTGGAGACGATAACGAGTTCGCACTAAAATGGATGATTTACCCATTTGACGTGAATTTAGTACATAACAAAAATTGCCTGCTTTTAAGGCATTATAAAGCTCGTTATCTGCTTGACGCACAACATAAGTCGGTGCATCATTACTAAGACTTCCCCCCACTTGATAAATGTAATTTTGCATCCTTCTTTCATTTCTCCGATACTAAGGGATTTCTGGTTGATGAAAAGATACGCGATCGCGTCCTTCTCTTTTCGATGCCATTAAAGCTTTCATCGCGGCATCTACTAATATAGAATAGTCAAGATTCCTCAGAGGAATTAGAGAAGATACCCCACAACTAACTGTAATAAAAGGTGCTGGCAAACCCAAAAAACGACTCAGATGAGGAATCTTTAAATTCTTAATTCTTTCACGGATCATCTCGGCAATTTGTCTCGCGTCTTCTTCCTGATAATAAGGCAGGACAACCACCAATTCATCATCTCGATAACGGGCGATAAAATTCTCCGAAATTTTGTGAAGTAAACGCAAGGATGCCGCAATTTTCTCTAAACAATTATCTCCCGCGTCTTCTCCTTGACTTTAATTGTAAATTTTGAAGTAGTCAATATCCAAAATAATCAGAGAAAGAGGTTCTTTTTCTTCAGCTAATTTATGCCAAACTTCTTTCAGATAAACGTCAAAACTACCACGATTTGCCAGTTGAGTAAGTTCATCAAGACGACAAAGTTGTTTTAATTCCATATTTTGTTGTTGCAATTGCACCACAATTTCTGATAACGTCTTATCAACCAAGTTTTGCTTCAGAAAATATTGCCTATATAATTCACAAGATAAATTACATTGATTTCCATTCAATTTTACTAAACCCATACTTTCTAATTTATAAGCTCGCAAATGATCGATTTCTACACTGTCTTGAGAATTAATTACCTTGTCTAAGGCTTGGCATAACTCGCGCGCATTTTGTAAGGTTTCTAAATGTTCTCGCAAATAACTATGATAAATACCCGTAATCTTGGGGGCATCTTCTAATAATTGATCAAGGCTGATTTCAGGAGTATTAAGAAGATGATAAAGAGCCAGTCTCACTAGATAAGGATGTCCCCCCACTATTGCCATCAATTTTTCGGCTTCGCAATTCTTTGTCCAATTCAAACCATGAATCTGAGCAAGTGCTTCTACTTGCTCTAATGTGAAATCAGGTAATTTGATGGGGAGTCCTATATTAAAAGGAGATTGATGAATATTGAGGGGGATGTAAACTTCTGTATTGTGAACAATAATTAAGCGAAGTTTTTGCAGAATTTCATCTTGTTTAGCTTCATCATGCCAAGAGCGTAATAAAGGTAAAAAATCCTGGGCAATAGCCGGATACTCAAACAAAACATTAACTTCTTTTAATGTTAGAACAAGAGGCATTTCAATTTGTTCTAGTAAATATCCTTGGAAATAGATTGTGCAACTTACTTTACTTCCAATCTCTTCATCCCAATAATCATCTAACAAAGATTCTAAGTTTAATTGACGAGTAACATTAGCACAAAACCACCGTAAAAATTTATCAATAGAGGCAAAAATAGACCGATCAGCTTGACGAAAATCTATATTAACAATTTGATACCCTTGGGTTCTGGCAAAATCAATTATTCTGAGCAATAGGGAACTTTTCCCCGTATATTTAGGTGCTTTAATGCGAATTATACTCCCCGGTTGTGTGATTTCTTCGCACGCGATCGCTTCAATCGGAGGGCGTTGTATATAGAAGGGTGAATTTAGGGGGACTGGGCCTAAAGGAAATTCTAAGATCATTGCACATCACAGGAAATTAGTTAACGCTTAATTTTCCCAGAACTTTTGTCCTGAGAAGACTACTTTATCAAATTTCTTATGGAAATTAATTAATACCAAACATAACTATAGCAAGTCTAAATCATTCATACAAATTTGTGGGGGTATTGCTGCCGTGTCGCCCACCCCTTGCCCCTAGGGCTGTTTCATTCCCCATGATAAATCCTAAAACCTAACCCCCTAACCCCCTTCCTTTGTAGGGAAGGGGCAGTAATTAATATTTTTTAATCTCCCAGAGATTTAATAGTAATAATTCTTCCCCTGCTCTCATAGTAAGGAGAGGGGTTGGGGGAGAGGTGACAGAATTTTTGACAGAGAATGAAACAGCCCTGCTCCTTGCCCCTCCATCACCCTGCCTCACTTTTGCCCCCAGGGCTATTTCATTCTACGGTTCGATTTTCTATTTTTGTCTTTTCAAAACCTCTCCCAGTAAGTAACAAGACAAAATTAATTGTACATAAGAAAATTCTGTTTAATAGAGTAAAATAACATTAGTCTGTAGAAATTAAGAGCCTAGTTGGCTCAAACAAAGGAGCTAAAAATGATATCTATTAAAAGATGAGCCAAGGAAATATGAAAATGTTGCTCGTATTTATCAACAAAGTAAATATAATCAAGTAAGACAAAGGGCGCATTGTATTCAACTAAGTTATCAAGGATATATAGCAGTTCTTGAATAGATGAGGTATAGATTTAAACTGAAAAAGCTTGACAACACTTTTTTTGGCATACTCTATCTGGGTGAGAACTGCTATAGACGAAACCCAAGATATTCGTTGGGTTTCGCTACGCTTAACCCAACCTACAAAAAAAGGTATGGATTAGAGAAAAAACCGGTTTTTCAGTCACAAAATTGAATAGGTTAACGTGAAAAATTTCTTTCTTTAACATCTGCATGATTGAGCGTTTAGAAAGTAGGTTGGCTTGAGGTGAGAAACCCAACATATAGGATGGATAGATGAGGTATAGATTTAAACTGAAAAAGCTTGACAACACTTTTTTTGGCATACTCCATCTTGGTGAGAACCGCTATACAACAGCAGAATTGATGAAAATATTTAAAGTAAGTCGTAACACTATTTATAACTGGTTTAATGCTTGAGAATTTTGTAGTTAGTAGGAAGAGAGAAAAAAACTTCCCTAGTGAAATGGAAGAATAATAAATAAGAAACTGGGTAAAAGAAACGCCAAAAGATTTAGATATAGAAATCAGGAGTCAAAAGAGTAAAAGATTAAATATTTTGGGATTTATCAGTAGAGATAAGTCGAAAAAATCCTCACAAATTTTGGCACAAAATATACAATCAATAAGGTTAGCTAGAGATTTTTTACTTATGTAACGGATGGAAAGAATAAGGAAAAAAGTTACTTATCACTGAGTACCCTATTCCCTATTCCCTATTCCTTAATTAATCGTGAATGGCATTGAGTAAAACTTCTTTAAGAGTCATGCCTTCCATATCTTCCATTGTCACAGTATCGACAATATCAAATTTTGCCCCTGCGCCTTGTAATTCATCATCTAATATTTTCAAAAATCTTGTGGCTTCGGGTGCTGTACCCACTTGAATAAAAGAAATTGCCATTTCTTCATCTCGATCAAGGTGGCGAGATGCTTCAATAATGACTTTCATTACCGCTTTGCGATCATCGGGTTCCCCATCAGTTACTACTAAAATTGTTTCTCCATTTATGTGAGTTTTCCCTGATGCTTTGCGCTGTAAATAATGATTAAGAGCATCTTCTAAAACCCCCGCGAGATTAGTTGTTCCCGCGGGTTCATTTTCTGCAAAAATTTGATTGACTTTTGTTGCTGTCACCCCATCATAGCGTTTAAAACGACTGGAAAAGGTATAAATTGTAATGCCATCGGGGTCTAATTGTTCACATTTGCTGGCTAAGGCAAATGTCGATTCCTGCATGACATCCCAGCGAGTTCGACCACCCTGTTGATCTTTGGTGGCCATACTACCACTTTTGTCAATAATTAAGGTATAATCTCTTTGTTCTAACATAATTAATTTTCCTGTTTTGTCGGTACTGTCTCAACGTTTCTGCACTGAAAATTTGGTATTTTTGAGACGCGATCACGTCCCTTTTCTTTCTATCTGAGTCGGGATGGGAAACTTGGGATTGGGGATTTGAGAATTAGGGAATGCCTAATTATTTATTATTCACCATTACCCATTACCTATTAGCTCATTAATCGTGAATGGCATTGAGTAAAACTTCTTTAAGAGTCATGTCGGCCATATCTTCCATTGTGATAGTATCTACAATATCGAATTTTGCCCCTGCACCTTGTAATTCATCATCTAATACTTTCAAAAATTTTGTGGCTTCCGGTGCGCTACCTACTTGAATAAAAGAAATCGCGATTTCTTCATCTTGATCTAGTTGGCGAGAGGCTTCAATAATTACTTTCATTACTGCTTTTCGATCGTCGGGTTCCCCATCTGTGGCGACTAAAATTGTTTCCCCTTTTAGTTCAGTTTTTCCTGATGCTTTGCGCTGGAAATAATGATTAAGAGCATCTTGTAAAACTCCCGCGAGATTAGTCGTGCCTCCGGGTTCATTTTCTTCAAAAATTTGCATCACTTTTGCCGCGGTTACGCCATCGTAGCGTTTAAATCGACTGGAAAATGTATAAACTGTAATGCCATCGGGATCTAATTCTTCACATTTGCTGGCTAAGGCAAATGTCGATTCTTTCATTATATCCCAGCGGCTTCTTCCACCCGCTTGATCTTTAGTGATCATGCTGCCACTTTTGTCAATAATTAAGGTATAATCTCTTTGTTCTAACATAATTAATTTTCCTCTTTTTCGGTGCTTTACTCCGTGCCAGTTCTGGGGTATTTGGTATTTTTGATATGTGAGATGTGAGATTTTTTAATGATATCAAATCTCACATCTAAATGAAGTTGCTTTAAAGGCTTTACGCGGCGATTAAGGCTTGCTTTAGTGGTGTCCAACGGAACACGCGATCGCCTCCCATTTCTATAACTACTTTAACACGGGGGTCTAGGGTTGGTAAAACTGTTAAATATTCAATTTCTTGACGGGACAAAATTTGACCCTCAATGATCCATAATACCAAACCTTTGGAATTGGGTGGTAAATGATCGAGTTGAGTATTGACTAAGGGGGGGATAAAATAGACATTACCCACTGCGGCTTCATTGCCGACACTTTTTTTACCCAGATGGGGGGGACGCACACCATGAATGCCTGTTAAATACATGGCTAAATCACCTAAGCCGCGTGCTGTAATGTTATAGGCGTTATAGCCTTTTGCGCGTAGTCGTCGTTGGTAACGTCCCTCAAAACCTCCTTCTAAGGGTACATAGACGGCCAGGGAACCGGAGGTTTCTAAGTCCCGTATCATTTGGGAGCCAGTGGTGATTAATGATATCATGTTTCGGTTGTCTATTGCTGGTTAGCTAATGGCATTATACAATGTTTGTTCTCTTTTTTCTATGTTATTTGTAGGTGAGGTTGATTTCTCCAACCTCACTGGGTTTTTAAACGATAAATTCTACTAACTCTGGTTGCCCGTAAAACATAGCGCGATCACAGGCTGAGAATATCTTATTATTAGCTGCTTCTGAGGCTAAACATTTACAAACTAATTGTGCGACATCGGCACGATGAATGGTTCCCGCGATGCGATAATCTTCTGTTAAAACACCGTTACCTGTGGCGGGTTCTGACTTTAACCCACCGGGCCGAATAATGGTATAAATTAACCCACTCGCGATTAAATGTTGTTCAGCTTTATCTTTTTCAATTAAAACAGGGCCGAGGGTTTGTAATACTTGGGGGGGTAACGCGACTTCACTATTCCCACTCCCAATAGAAGAAACTAATATAAACTTTTGTGCGCCCGCTTTCACCCCGACATCAACTAAGTTTTTATTGCCGATATAGTCGGATCTTTCTCCATCTTGGGGTAAACCGCCAATGGTACTAATTACACTAGAAATAGGGGCATCGGATTCTAGCATTGCTTTTTCTAAATCGGTGATATTTAAAGCATCACCCATAACGACTTTAATGCCCATTGCTTCTAATTCGGCACGAGTATCAGGGGAACGTAAGAGGGCTTTTACTTTGAGATTTTGAGCCACAAGAATTTTGGCAATTTCTCGCCCGACACCACGACTCGCACCTGCTAAAAAAACATAAGATGATTCGCTCATTGTTAATTCCTTAATTGGGAAGTTTAATAGTCATTTTATTATATTATGGCAATTCTAAATGATTGATACACCTTTCCACATTTCTGTCTCATACCTATTTGAAATAATTACCGGGTACTGGCTTGTGCCTAGACGACAGCGCGATCGCGTAGTCCACTTATGAAACTGTCCCCTCTGTGGGGTGAAGTTAATTTTTTCCAGCTACGGTAAAGATGAATAAAAAATGTCATTTTTTACTTGGAGAAAATTATGTCATCACCACTCTCTCCCCAAAAAGATACCAACGCGTGGATTTTTCAATGTTGGGCTTCTTTTATTCTGGCCATTTCCGCGACAACGATAGGTATTATCTATCTCCCCGTAGATAACTGGGTAAAAGGTTTTATGGGAATGGGTATTACTTTCTCTATTGGTTCCTCTTTTACTTTAGCAAAAACCATTCGGGATAACCATGAAACCAGCAAATTAGTAGCCCGTATTGATGAAGCCAGAGTGGAAAAAATTCTCGCGGATCACCATCCTCTTAAGTAATACAGGGGGAAATTGAAGGATTAGGGATTGGGAATTAGGGATGGCAAATCTCTAGGATTGTTAAGAGACAGTTACAGCTATTTTCTCTAGCTCAAACCCCAAATCCCCATCCTCAGATATAACTCCTCTTATCCCAGTCCCCTGTGATAGCAATTATTCCTCTTCGGGATCATCAGGAAAGCGAATAATATCATCTTCCCCCAAATATTCCCCATTTTGAATTTCAATCATTACTAAAGGAATTACCCCCGGATTTTCCACACGATGGGACATATTCATCGGCACATAAGTTGATTGTTTTTGCATTAAAAGCGTTTCATTTCCATCACAAACTACTTTTGCCGTTCCAGAAACAACGACCCAATGTTCACTACGATGATAATGTTTTTGGGTACTCATGTGATGACCCGGTTTTACCTCAATACGATTAATGCGATAACGTTCGCCTTCTTCTAACATCGTTACAATCCCCCAAGGACGGACACGGATATAATCCGAAGTTGTGTTATCCTTAGAAATAGTGTCATTAATGGTGGTTTCGGTCATCATAACTCCTTAAGATTTTAAGATTTAATCGCTTCTACCAATAATTTAGCAATTTCCGCCAGTTGTCGTTTATTAAAGTTTTGAATGAGAACCTTGGCCGCGGCTTGAGGTTCCGCGATCAATGAAATTTGTTTCGGTGCTGGGGGCGCTCCACCACTCGCGATTTGTTGTAAAGAAGGACTTGGCCCGATCGCGCTCATTTTTCCGGTGGAGATTAAATCCGCGGCTTCTTTCACTTCTCGAATAATTAAAGGCGCGAGGACTTGATAAGAAGCTTTTTGATTGCCGATGGCTTTTTTGGCTGTATTAAGAAGAGATTGCCAAGAAGAAATACTAGGACTTAATTGTAAAACGCGATCGGCCACTTCCACCAATTTTTTACGAGTAGCAGGAGACTCCGTTTGGCGAAAAATCTGTAACATTTCCTGTAACAAAGACTTCACTTGAGGAACGATATTCAGCGGAGTCTCTGTTTCCTTTTGCTTAGTCGCAATACCGCCACGGCCCCCCGGAGAAACTTTACCAGTGAGTAAATCATTCAAATGATTTTCTAATTCGGTAAAAACAGGCATCACTTGTTTTACTAATTGACTTGCCTCCTCTTCACGCAAACCAAAAGGACTTTCCAAACGATCCAACAAATCCTTAAGAGTATCAACGCCCTTTAAAAAAAGAGATTCTGAAGCCTCATCCACGGGTGGGGGAGGATCATCACGCAAAATCTTAAAACAATCCTCTAAACGGTGAGAGACATCTTTAATACTATCTAAGCCCAACATCGCGGCTCCCCCCTTCACCGAGTGAGCAGCACGGAACATTTCCGCAATATTTTCGGGATCTTTCATAGTGGATTGTAGATCCACCAAACCCTTTTCTAGGGTTTCGAGGTGTTCCCTGCCTTCCATTAAAAATAATTCTGTAATTTGATCTAATGCCACAGTCTTACTCCTCGCAATTACAGCCTTGACAACACCATTTTAATCGTGAATCTAGTTTCGGGACTTGGGGATGGGGGGACTTAGGGTTGAGGGTGGTCATCCCTCCCGTAGTGTATTACATCTATGTTACAAACCCAGTCCCCAGTCCCCAGTCACCAGTCCCCATTACCCATTCCCCATTACCCATTACCCAATATTGATACGCGGTATAGGCTAAAGTAACCACACCTGTAACAATAGCCCTTTCATCCACATCGAAGAGGGGATGATGTAAAGGATAGTTGAGTCGATCTTTATATCCAACGCCGAGACGAAACATCGTACCGGGCGCGTGTTCCAGATAGACAGAAAAATCTTCCGCGCCTAAAGAGGGTTCCTGTAAAATTTGCACCCCCGAACGTCCCCACGCGTCCAAAGCACATTTTTCTAATAATTGAGTTAAATCGGGATCATTTTGAACACTGGGAACTCCGCGGCGATAATTTAATTGATAATCCGCGTCGTAAGCTTGACAAACATTCCTGACAATTTGTTCAATCCAAGCGGGTAAGGCGTCGCGGGTTTCAGGATGGAGTGATCGCACGGTTCCCGATAATTTAACACAATCGGCGATGATATTGGGTGCTCGTCCTCCGTGAATTTGTCCAAAACTTAAAACTACGGGACGTAAGGGGTTTTGTGTGCGACTAATTGCCTGTTGTAAAGTGGTAATGACTTGAGACGCGATCCAAATCGCGTCTTTGGCTTCATGGGGACGCGCCCCATGTCCAGATTCACCAATAATGGTTAATTCAATATCATCCGCGGCCGCGGTGAGTGCTCCATGTCGAATACCAATCACTCCTGCGGGAATACTAGGGAAAACGTGCAACCCCAAAATTGCCTTGACATCTTCCATAACACCATCTTCAATCATCCAAGTCGCACCTTGGGCTATTTCTTCCGCGGGTTGAAACAAAAAGCGAATGTTACCGGGTAAAGAATTACTTAATTGAGAAAGTACCATCGCGGTTCCTAACCCAACCGTTGTATGGACATCATGGCCACACGCGTGCATTACTCCTTGAGTACGAGAGGCAAATTCTAAGTGGGTTCCTTCACAAATGGGTAACGCGTCCATATCGGTGCGAAGGGCTAACCAGTGGGACTGGGGTTGAGTGCCTTTTAATTCCCCTACTACCCCTGTTTTGCCCATAGACTCTCGCACACGAAGACCACAGGATGATAATACACCGCCCAGATATGCAGAAGTTTGATATTCTTGACCGCTTAATTCTGGGTGCGCGTGGAGATGACGACGAATTTCGATCAGACGGGGTGCAAGGGAAGTGGCTAAATCTTTTATTTGGGTGAGTATGGAGGAGTGAGAAGGGGTATCCAGCATTCGTCAATAGGGGAAAGCGTTTTTTCTTAATTTTAGCTTAACCTATTTTTTCTTATTTTTGGCTTAACCGAAAGACAAGGATTTTCTTTTGGTGATTTTCAGGGCTGATTAAATCTTATCTTCCGGTTATTGAGGTTTTTTTTCCTGTATCAGCAAGTTTCTGATTGTGGGAACATTTTGCTTCTGGCAATGATTAAAATACGATGGGGGCGGTGAGTCTATTTTAGAGGCTTTATCCAGTGGTTTTTGTCGCGTCTACATTCCTGGTGTCGCGAAGGGGTGTCAACACGATCGCGAATTGAAAAGTCGTTCCTTTTCCTAATTCTGAAGTGACGGAAATATTACCCCCTAATAATTGTACATATTTATGACTAATGGCTAATCCTAACCCGGTTCCTTCGGAAGACGCGATACCCGCGTTCCCTTGCACAAAAGGTTCAAAGATTCGATCAACTTCTTGGGGTGTCATTCCTACTCCAGTATCAGAGACAGCAAAAGATAATAATAAGTTTTCGGACACGCGATCGCAGTTCACCTGTAACTGCACAGTGCCTTGTTGTGTAAATTTGATCGCGTTACCAATTAAATTAATTAAAACTTGACGCAGTTTTACGCGATCACCATGAACCCATTGGGGAATTTCCTCAGATAGAATCCAGTCTAACTGTAAATTTTTCTGATAGGCTTTGAGGTGAAACATTTCTTGTAATTCCCAAAGCATTTGAGTCAAGTTAAAATCTACTGGATTCAGGACAATTTTGCCAGATTCAATTTTAGATAAATCTAAAATATCATTAATTAAGCATAGGAGTTGTTCACCACTACGATAAATGATTTCTAAATCTTGTTTTTGTTCTTCCGTAAGATTAGGACTGGGTTTCATTAATTTTGTAAAGCCCATAATGGCATTGAGAGGAGTCCGAAATTCATGACTCATATTTGCTAAAAATGTACTTTTCGCTTGATGGGAAGCTTCCGCCCTTTCTTTGGCTTCTAGGAGAAAAGCTTCCCTCTTCAGATGTCTCTGACGCTCATTTTTGAGTTGCTCATCTTTTTCTTCTAATTGTTTTTTTAGTCTCTTGATTTGGAGTTTATTTTCCACTCTTAGTAATACCTTTTCGGAGTGATAAGGTTTAGTTATATAATCAAATTTACACTTTTTTTTCTTCCCTTGCTCCAAGGAAGGTGTCTCATTATTTGATGTTAAATAAATAATGGGAATTTGGCAAAATTTAGGATGCACATTTAATTCTTCATAAACTTCTAAACTATTCATGGTTTCCAGAGTTAAATCAAGGAAGATAAGATCAGGTTCCGCTGTGTTTATTTGCTCTAAAGCTTCTAAACCATTGGGAGTAAAAGTAGTTTGATAGCCTTCTTCATCTAAAATTTCGCCGATTAATTGCAAATCTTGGCTCAGATTATCAACGACTAAAATTAGAAATTCACTGGGATTAAAAGAGAGCATAAAACTGACTCCTTACTTCAATAAAATAGAATTTGTTAGAACCAATTACCCGAAAAAAATTATACAATTTCTGCAATTTTTGCTACATAATACATGATGTTTTCGCGCTAAATATCATAAGAAAGAGGGATTTTCAGTGAACTTTTTCCACTTTTTTATGCAATTTTTCTTTGATTTTCGGGGGGGATTAACAGAGAAAACTTTGACAAATGCAGCAAAAATCTAAAATCTGTATAACAAAAAACTCCCAGATAAAGGGCTTATTGAGAGTCAAAGAATGTAATATTAATTACTAATAATTACTTTCTTTGATTTCTCTGTATACTCTCTGAAATTCAGAGGTTTGTCTGTGATGTAGATATCTGTGGGTTGTGAAATTCACAAGTCTTCTGGGTAAGCTTAAACATGATCTAGTGTGATCGCGATCGCCTTCTACATCCCCTCCAGGGATAACATCATGGATAGGGGATCGTCTCGCGCCCATACCTGATCGGGATTTCAGAGGCTATGCGCCGACATGGATATCGTTAAACACAGTTGCCTATCTCTAGCTGAGGAATGAAAATCTAATTACAGCACTTTTCGATATTATGAGGTACGTTAGATCCCCCCTAGCCCCCCTTCCCAAGGGGGGGACAAAGAAAGTCCCCCTTCGATCGGGGGATTTAGGGGGATCAAGATGTACTGCATAGGAGAGGAAACTGCTGTAAGTAGTGCAGGCATCTTGGCTGCCTTCGCGCACATAAGGGCGAAACTACCAAGCCAATAGTCAAGTTATTTAATTTCCATTCCTTACTGAGGTTGCTTTTCCGGTGATTGGTGCTCCACAGTGACAGGATTGAGAAATATCAAGTACCCACTACCAACCCCAAGGGGTTACGATCGCGCTTGGTGCTGAATATTCTCATCTGAAGAAATACTATTTCTTTTGGTTGTCTCGATGGCTTCCAAAATTTTATAATGTTCTAAAGAATCCAGGTGATGTTGTAGAGTGTGAGCCAATTGTTTATGATCAGAAGAAATCTGCTGTAGTAAGGGCACAAGGAGGGTTTCTTCAGACATTAAAGTAGCTTTTTCTAATTGAGTGATTAGTGAAAGAGGTAACTTCCCTAAAGCCGAAACTAAATCCGGTGACTTTAAAGTTTGCTCGCAGGAACAAAAAACCCTATTCGTGATTTCTTCATAAACATAATTAATCGGCAAATGTTGAGAGATTTTATCAAAAAGTATCTGAGATTGAATCGGTTTATAAAGTATATCATCCCCTCCCACGGACAAGATTAAAGATTTATCTTGCACGAATATATTTGCGGTAATGATAATAATAATTGTATCTTTGCCTGCCAAAGTTGATTTGATTTTCTTAGTGGCAGTATAACCATCTATAAAGGGCATTCGCAAATCCATAAAAATGAGATGGGGTTCCCATTGTTCCCATTTTTTAATCGCGTCTTTACCATTGCTGCTTTGGGCGACATCAAACCCGACTTTTTCCAGCATTTTTACCAAAAGTTCTCGATCACTTTCTCGATCATCTACCACTAAAATGCGATAGGAGAGGTGAGTGGATTCCAGAGAAATAACTCTAGTGGGTGTTATCACTTCTACATTTTTTTCGGGAAGGGGTGTCAACGCGATCACGAATTGAAAAGTAGTTCCCTTTCCGACTTCCGAATTGACAGAAATATCACCCCCTAATAATTGTACATATTTACGACTAATTGCTAATCCTAACCCCGTTCCCTCTGAAGAAGTAATACCCGCGTTTCCTTGTACAAAAGGCTCGAATAAATGATCAATTTCTTGGGGTGTCATTCCTACTCCAGTATCAGAAACAGTAAAAGATAATAATAATTCCTCTTGCACGAGTTTGGAGCTCACTTGTAACTGCACTCTTCCTTGTGGTGTAAATTTAATCGCGTTACCAATTAAATTAATTAACACCTGACGCAATTTCACGCGATCGCCATGTACCCATTGGGGAATCTCCCCAGACACAATCCAATTTAACCGTAAATTTTTCTGATGGGCTTTGAGATGAAACATTTCTTCTAATTCCCAAAGCATTTGAGTCAAGTTAAAATCTACTGGATTCAGGACAATTTTACCAGATTCAATTTTAGATAAATCTAAAATATCATTAATTAAGCTCAGGAGGTGTTCACCACTGCGATAAATAATTCCTAGACTATGTTGGTCTTCGGGTGTAAGATTAACACTAGATTGAATTAACTCTGTAAAACCAAGAATACCATTAAGAGGACTCCGCAATTCGTGACTCATATTCGCTAAAAACGTACTTTTAGCTTGATTGGCAGATTCCGCACTTTCTTTAGCTTTTACCAGGGATTCTTCTATGATTAAACGTCTCTTAATTTCCTGGTTTAGTTCATGATTTTTTTCCTCCAATTCCTGTTGAAATTTCATGTTTTTTAATTGCACTTCAATTCTCGCGAGGACTTCTTCCGTCTGAAAAGGTTTAGTTATATAATCAACCGCACCTACTTCAAAGGCTTTTACTAGATTATTTCGCTCGTTACTCGCGGTAAGAAAAATAATCGGAATTTTACAGAAATCAGGATGAGATTTTAATCGTTTACAAACTTCTATTCCATCCATTTCTGGCATCATCAAATCGAGGAGAATCAGATCGGGTTTAGCAAAGGGGATTTGCTCTAAAGCTTGTAAACCATTATTGGCGAAGCTAGTTTCATATCCTTTTGTCTCTAACACTTCGCTCATTACTTGCAAATTATGGGGAATGTCATCAACTACTAAAATGAGAAAATCGCTCGGATTAAATTCATACATAAAAAAAGGATACCTCTCTGAGATTTTTTCTTAATCAATTTTCTTCCCTTGCCACCATTGCTCATCGTGTAAGAAGAAAAGACTTATCTTTAATAATCGAAAATTTTTTAACGGGTGAAAGAAGTCGCGCCACTCATTTAAGGAAGATTTTAATAATTGTTCCAGATTATCATAAAGTACCTTAAGAAGTGAGCGCGTCGGCTCCCTCTTCAAATAATAACCCTGACACAGCAATAGCTTCTGTATATCAACACCCCGGAAGGACACCCGCATTAATAATTGTGCAAATCCCTTCAAAAAGCTATATTATAATAAAATAATGTTAAGTTTTGTAAAAAGCCTTGACAACAACCTATAGCCCTAAGAATAGCCTAACCTTGCCTACCCCTTGGTATGCACTCGATCCCCTATGGGAAGGGGAAGAAGACATGGTACAGAAAGGTTTACCCCATAATCAACTTGCCCCGACATGGCAAATTTTACTCCTTGGAGACGGTTCCCCGACTCGTCATTTACAACTTTTAACAGGGGAAGCGACGGAAGTAGATGTCATTGATATGTCTGTCATTGGCATGGATACAGACGGAGCTCCGAGGCAAATTCACGCGGTACCAGGGCCAAGAGTGCGTCGTCAGGTATGGTTAAAAACCGCGTCAGGGCAACGACTGGCTTATGCTACCTCTTGGTGGGAAGCCAGTCATGTTGATGAATATTTACAGAATAAATCAATACCAATTTGGGCAAGTTTAGCCTGTTTACGCACAGAATTATATCGGGATGTGCAAGGCATTTATTATGGTAATTCTCCTGAATTAGAACTCGCGTTTGGGCAAAGGGGACCCTTTTGGGGCAGACATTATCTTTTTTGGCATTCGGGGAACCCTTTTACACTTATTTATGAAGTGTTTTCCCCTTATTTAACTAAATATTTAGGACCGATGCAGTTGAGGGAAAATAGCTATCATTAATGGGAAATTATGTCAAATCAGAGAAATCCTATCTCCACTCTGAAATTCTCCTAGGGGATTTTTCACCTATAGGGGCGGGTTTACCCTATTCAGGTTATGTTTTGAAGATATTGGTAAACCCGGCTTTATCCTGTTTTAAAAATATCCATCAACCTGCCCTTACCATGTTTTGAAGATAATGGTATAAGAATAGATATCTCCCCAAAATCAGGTCAAAGGCAGGCAGGCAGGATGCCTAGCCTACAATAGTTTTAGGAGATGTCTAATAGTGTACACTATTTTTAGACTAACATGAGGGAAATTCCTGTGAGTATATATCTTATCGCGTTAGTTAGAAGACTGAAGCACATTTTGTACAGTTATGGATAATCCTTTTGATATGACTCTGCTGATGGTACTGAGTGTCATCAGTGGTATCAGTGCTCAGGTACTCGCGGACTTATTAAAAGTTCCCGCGATCGTTTTTTTGCTATTATTTGGCATTTTTCTGGGAAGGGATGGTTTAGGAATATTAAACCCGGATATTTTAGGCAGTGGTTTAGAAGTTATTGTCTCCCTATCTGTTGCTATTATTTTATTTGAGGGGGGGTTAAATTTAGAATTGCGGGAATTAGGACGAGTTTCTCAGAGTTTACGCAATTTAGTTACTTTGGGTTGTCTTATTACTTTATTAGGTGGAGGAATGGCGGCCCATTGGTTGGGCGAATTTCCTTGGTCGATCGCGTTTTTATATGCTTCTTTGGTGGTGGTAACTGGTCCTACTGTTATTGGCCCTTTATTAAAACAAGTTTCTGTTGATCGTCGTGTCGCGTCATTATTAGAAGCCGAAGGGGTTTTAATCGATCCTGTCGGTGCAATTTTAGCTGTATTAGTCCTGAATATTATTTTAAATGGAAATACGGATTTATTGGTTTTATTTCGAGAATTAATCATCCGTTTAGGCATTGGGAGTATTATCGGTATTGTTGGGGGTTGGCTATTAGCTGAATTTTTACGGCGCTCGCAATTTCTTTCGGAAGATTTAAAAAATTTAGTAGTATTAGCGGGACTTTGGGGATTTTTTGGATTAGCTGAAAAAATCATTAGTGAATCAGGATTAATGGCGACGGTACTCGCGGGCATTATGTTACGAGCCGCGTCTCTTCCTGAAGAAAGATTACTGCGACGCTTTAAAGGACAATTAACCGTTTTAGCGGTTTCTGTCTTATTTATTCTCCTTTCTGCGGATTTATCTATTTATAGTTTAATTGCCCTGGGTTGGGGTAGTGTTTTCACGGTATTCGCGTTAATTTGGGTGGTGCGTCCGATTAATGTTTGGTTATGTACTTGGAAAAGTGATTTAGATTGGAAACAAAAGTTTTTTGTCTCATGGGTAGCTCCTAGGGGTATCGTTTCTGCTTCGATTTCATCTCTTTTTGGAATTTTATTAACTCAACGGGGAATTAATGGCGGTGACTCGATTAAAGCTTTGGTTTTCCTGACAATTATTATTACAGTTTTTGTCCAAGGATTAACCGCGGGATGGATAGCTAATTTATTGGGAATTACCTCCCATTCAGCCACAGGCGCGTTAATTGTGGGTTCTAATCCTTTAAGTCGATTAATTGCGAGATTGTTTAAGGAAAATGGGGAATCCGTTGTTATTATTGATACGAATCAAGAGGCCTGTGAAGAGGCGGAAAAAGAGGGATTACGGGTATTTTTAAGTAGTGCTCTTAATCCTGAAGTTTTAGAGGAAGCGGGTTTAGATTCTATGGGAACTTTTATCGCGATGACGACTAATGGTGAAGTGAATTTAGTGTTAGCTCAACACGCGACTGAGGAATTTCAACCCCCTAGAGTGTTAGCCTTTTTTCCTAGTGATCCTCAAGGGAATAATACGGTTAATCCCAAAATTTTACCCGCGTTTATTCCTGAGTTATCTCTGAAAATTTGGAATGATTATTTGATAGATCATTCTGTCAAATTAGGGGAAACGGTGTTAAAGTCTTCTGGCTTTGAATTTCAACAAATGCACTTACAAGCTTTAATTTACGCGGGGGAATTGATGCCTTTGTTGATAGAAAGAGAAGGGGTTTTACAGGTTGTCTCTGGTATTGAAGATTGGCAAGCACACGATCGCGTGATTTATTTACTTCACGATCCGAAACCAAAACTCCTTCAACGTTTATCCGGCGCGAGTTCCTCTCGTATGACTTTAGAGAAACATCCGGCTGTTGAAGAAGTGCCGATGCCGTCATCTCTTGTCGAAACGGTGTTAGATGATGTTACAATGGCAGAAGAAAAAGAAGTTATTACCCATCCATCGGAATCTATTCCAAAAATATGATTAACAAATTTATTACTGCTTTGATTTTAGGCGCGATCGCGTTATCTTCCCATCATTTAACCAGTAATAAGTCCCAGAAATTAATGGCAGAAACCATCAAATGTAATAAATCAGGTACAACCCTAGAAATGAAACAATGTGCGGCAGATGAATATAAAATCGCGGATCAAAAACTCAATCAAGTCTATCAAAAACTGATTTCTCAATTAAAAGGGGAAGAGAAAAAACGTCTCATTGATGCGGAAGTCACGTGGATAAATTTCCGAGATAAAAGTTGTAATTTTGAATCGGGGCAAGCACTAGGGGGAACCCTGGAAGGTTTAATCTATGGAAATTGTTTAGTGAGAATGACGAAGGAGCGTATCACCTATTTTGAGAATTATATTAAAGAGAGAAATTCTCGATAACGATAAAAAGAAACCGGGTTTCTGTGACAATACCTTCGCCATTTCTTGGTAGGTTGAGGGTAGCAAAACCCAAGGAATATAGCATTTTTAAATGAGATGTCAATGCAGGGCTAAACCCCGTCACAGGCAAGATGCCTATGCTACCAGTTTTACTTCTAAAATGGAAAAACTATAGGTTGGGTTTCGTACCTCAACCCAACCTAGGAATTAAGATTGTTTTAATTTGTACTCCGATATTATGGAAAAATATCGGAGCCAAAATTATACCTTGTGGGGGGGGATTTCTCCTAAAGTACCTTGGGGGTAGCTCAGGAAAAATCCCTTCCCAAAAATCGCGACAGGGTTTTATTCTTCACAAGGGTTAGGGAAACGGCACTGCCGTTTCCCTACAGGTATAATGGGTAGGGAAACGGCACTGCCGTTTCCTTTTATCTATAGTATTAATAGCCGATAAATTGGCGAAGGTATTGTGTGATAAACCGGGTTTCGATATCCGTAAAAATCGGGTTTCTCCTTTGAGAAAAAGAAACTGGGTTTCGGGATAAGCTCTAATTTGGGTTGGGTTTCCTTCCTCAACCCAACTTACATAAATGAAAAAAGAAAATATAAATTTATTAGATTGCGGGACTAAAAGGGGCGATACTACTAGATGTAGTGCATATAAAAAAAAATAAATAAAAAAAACACTACATCTAGGGGTATCATCAAAAATCCTGACATGAAGGAGGAATGAAAAAAGCATGGGCTATTTAAACGAGTGGAGTCAAAGTGGTGTCGTCGATGAAGTGACTCATCTGAATGTGAAGTCATTGGAAAACGATCGCGCCCTGGATTATTTACTCTACGCGGAGGGACTTCCACGACGCAATGATGGGCGTTTATCGGAGGGAATTTTAAAACGATATCAACACCTGAGCGCGGGGGGTTGGTGGTGCTCCGGGGTGGACATTTTAACGGGAAATCCCGATTTATGGGGATGTTTTAAACCCATTCAACCGCGTCACAGCGCCGATCAAGGTAAACTAATTAAATATGAGCATCCGCCCCAAATACCCACGGGAATTTTTGCCTTGCGGGTATCTTTAGAAATCTGGGAAAGCATCGCGATTCGCAACGGATTATCGATCATACCAGAAGATGTCAAACCTGATCAAATTGATTTAGGATTTTGGGATTGGGTAGTAAGTCATCCTGAAATCCCTCTTTGTATCACCGAAGGGGCAAAAAAAGCCGGGGCTCTTTTAAGTGGGGGTTATGTCGCGATCGCGCTTCCGGGTATTAACGGGGGATATCGCGTATCCAAAGATGAATACGGAAACCGTATGGGCAAACCGCGATTAATCCCTCAATTAGAAAAATTAGCCACCCCTCAACGGCACATATATTTAACTTTTGATCAAGATATTAAACCATCAACTATTCGCGCTGTGAATGGTGCGATTCGTCAAATGGGATATTTATTATCACAAGCCGGATGTCAGGTAAAAGTCATTAATTGGAATCCCGAATTAGGGAAAGGAGTTGATGATTTAATCGCGAATAATGGTTTATCTATCTTTGATGAAGTCTATGAAAACGCGATCGCGTTAGATATTTGGAAAGCCCAAGCCTGGTATCGTTTAACTTATCAACAGGATATTCAAGTCAATAGTCGTTATTTGCCAAAAGTAAATATTCCTGATACGGCTAAATTAATCGCGATTAAGTCTCCGAAGGGAACCGGAAAAACCCAATTCTTAGAAGGAATTGTGGAAAAGGCTCTTCAAGAGGGACAAAAAGTATTAGTAATTGGGCATCGTGTACGTTTAGTGGAAGCTTTATGTCAACGTTTTGCACTCCCATATATTTCTTGGGGAATCGGGAAAGGTGCTCAGGGATTAGTGACGGGGAAGGATATTACTAATAATAAAAAATCCCCCATCCCCCATCACCCATCCCCCATCACCCATCCCCCATCCTCAATCACCAATAACCCATCCCCAATCCCCAATCCCCAATCCCCAATCACCCATCCCCAATCCACGGGTTACGGTTTATGTATTGATTCTTTACATTCTCATTCCCACGCGGCGTTTAATCCGAATGATTGGGAAAACGCGATCGTGATTATTGATGAAGTTGAGCAAGTCTTATGGCATGGTTTAAATTCTAATACTTGTAGTAAGCATCGAGTAGCTATTTTAAAGACATTAAAAATGCTCCTACAAAATGTATTAGAGAGCCAAGGCAAAGTCTTTATCACTGATGCCGATTTAAGTGATACATCTCTTGATTATCTGATTTCTTTATCCGGTGTGACAGTGGAGCCTTTTGTCATTTGTAATCACTGGAAACGTGACAAAGAAGAATCATGGCAAGTTTATAGTTATAGTGGTAATACTCCCTCCGAATTAGTGAGAGATTTAGAGTCTCATATCCGTGAAGGCGGTAAACCTTTAGTTTATTTATCCGCACAAAAAACTAAGAGTAAATGGGGGACTTGTACCTTAGAAAGTTATCTCAAACGTCAGTTTCCTGATAGAAAAATTCTCCGTATTGATTCCGAATCTTTAACTGATCCGACTCATCCTGCCTATGGTTGTATGAGTGATTTAGATCAGGTTTTATCTCAGTATGATATTGTCTTAGTTAGTCCCGCGATCGAGACTGGGGTAAGTATTGACATTAAAGGGCATTTTACTTCAGTTTGGACGATCGCGCAGGGAATACAAGGGGAAAACTCAGTGCGTCAGGCATTAGGGCGTTTACGGGAAAATGTCCCTCGTTATTTATGGGTAGCACCACAGGGATTTAATCAAGTAGGAAATGGCATGACTTCCATTTCTTCCTTACTTTCTTGTGGGCAGAAGTTAACCCAATTAAATATTCGTTTATTGCAACAAGCGGATTTAGCAGGATTTGATGATTTAGAAATGGGATTTCAAGCGGAATCTCTCCTATGTTGGGCAAAAATGGCAGTGCGTTTAAATAGTACGATGTTGCGTTATCGGGAATCTGTGATTTCGGCGTTAAGTGGGGAAGGGCATCAGGTTATTGTCGTACCTAAATCTCAAACTCTCTTTAAGAGAAAGAGAGCGAAAAAGATGAAAGATGCCGAAAAAACTATTCCCGTTTCTGATATCCTCATTCCTGATACAGATTTACAGTTATCTGAGGTAATCTCTCAGGTACGCGATCGTAATTATGACGCGGAATGTCAAGCTATTGCCTTATCCTTTGATTTACGCGATCGGGAATATAACATCTTAGGGAAACAACTGCTAAAAACCACAGAAGAAAGGCGCGCCATTCGCAAATATGAATTAAAACAAAAATATGGCATTCCCGTGACATCAGCATTAGTGGAAAAAGATGATAAGGGATGGTATGCTCAACTTCGACTACATTATTTTCTCACCGTTGGGCGTCATTATTTAAACATAAGAGACGCGATGATGGCACGTCGTTTATTAGAATGCGGAGAAGGAAATATTTTCTTACCAGATTTTAATCGTTCCCAATTAGGCGCGATGATTGGTACAATGGAATTATTAGGAATTTCCGTATTATTACAACAACCAGAAAGGGAATTAAAAAATACCGATACCGATTTACAAGCTATGGCAGAAATCGCGATGAAAAATCGTCACTCAATTAAAACAGTGATGGGAATCGGATTAGCCCTCAATTCTACTCCCATTATGATTGTCAAACGCTTTTTAGATAAAGTCGGTTATCATTTAGAGTGTATTACTTGTAAAAATTATCAGAAAAAACGAGTGCGTGTCTATCGCATTGTCACCCCCACTGATCCTCGTTTTGATGTTTTTCAATATTGGTTATCTCAGGATCAACTATATCCGGGTTTATGGCAATGGGAACGTGATTTGGTTTTAAGCGCAACCCCATCAAAATTGCAGAAAATTGATCCACTTCAAGGGGAATATATTCAACTTTCCCTATTCACGGAATAAACGGGATAACATAATATGCAACTTATCGGGGATTGACACAGATATAGCAATTCCATTTGAGATGTAAATGGAGGGCATCTTCCCCGTCACAGGCAAGATGCCTGTGCCACAAGTTTTACTTCTGAAATGGAAACACTATAGATATTTTTCTGATGGAAAAAAACCGATTAAGATAATTTTTTAGGGAGGTTTTACTAGAATTTTTCCTACCCTAAAATAACCTCAATAAACCCGCCCTCACCCACAAATATTCTGGACTGGTTTCGGGTATTTGTTTATCATTTATCAGTGGTTTTCAATGATATTAGTAAACCCGCCCCTATCATGTAATTTGGTTTTTTTGAAACCGCTGAAGGGGATGGGTTTTCTGGTTTTTTTCTGTAAGATAATAGACATCTCGAACAAATCGGAGTAATGACAGGATGTCTAGCCTACAGTAGTTTATGGGGATGTTTATTGCCCCGGAGATTTACCCGCGTTAGGACTACTCTGAGGAGAGGGAGAAGAAGAAGGAGAAGAAGAAGGAGAAGGAGAAGAAGAAGGAGAAGAAGAAGAAGAAGATTTTAATGTTTCACCCTTTGCTAACTGCTTAATTTGATCCTTATACTCAGCCGGAGCCATTGACAACGCTTTTGTAAAAAGTTGTTGAGACTCCTGGGGTTTCCCCTGTAACTTAAAAACAATAGCCTTTGCTAAAACCGGACGAAAATCCTTGCCATCGAGTTTGGCAATTTCATCATAAACCGCGATCGCCTCATCATAGCGTTTTTGCTCGGAGTAAACCTGGCCTAAAATCAACTGCACCGAAGCAATATCAATAGAATTAGGTTGAGCCTGATTAGCCGCGGGAGCCGCCTTCAAAGTATCCTGTAACAAACCGATCGCGGCTTCAGGGCGTTGTTGCTGCAATAACAAATTCACCAAACCCTGTAACGCGGGAAGATTACCAGGTTTCGCGGTTAAAAGATTACGATAAGCAAGGGCAGCCCCTTCGGGGTTTTTGGTGTACTCATTTGCCTGAGCCAACAAAACCGAATATTCCACATTATCAGGATTCAACTTAGCCAACTTTTCCAGAGGCGCGATCACATCCTTAATTTGAGCTTGCTTGAGACGCACCAACTCCAAACGCACCTGCAACAAACCCTTTAAAGCCGTTTGATTATCAGGCTCACGCTGCAAAACCAACTCATAACCCCGTGCTTGGGCTTGTAAATCAGATTGTGCCGCCGCCGTAGCCATTTGACTCGGAGAGGGAGAGCGGGATACTACCTGATTTTCCTTAAGAATTCCACTAACGAGAGGAATCACCGAAAAACCAACAAAGGCAAGGAGGGATAACAACATCACCACCGTAACCAACACACGACGTTTATCCACCATTGAAACTAATTCCTAAAACCTTAATCGTGCCAACAAACACAAAGCTCCAGCCCCATTAAATCATTAATTTGACCAGTTGTCTGTTTTGACACAAGCTGGCTGAAAAAATCAATACGATCAGTAGTCGAAGCAAGAGGCTCCCTGGGGATCTAAGATGGAGACTACTTTGGAAAAAATCAATCTAGTGCATTTCATCCTCTCTGAAGATGGGGGCTTTGACGGGGCAGCCGGACCCAAAGTAAAGGGAAATGGAAGGTACATGAACACGCAACCCGTCCTGAATTTCTGTAAAATATCGAAAATTGGCTCTAAACCAGCTTCTCCTTATCATAGATAGGGGAGAGTTTAAAAATATCGGGACATAATCCACGATGCCAACCGGCGTCACGGTTTCTCATTTCCCAATATTCTGCACCGAATATTTGGCCGTCTACCTACTTACAGTCAGGTTAAGCGGATTTTAAACCCTCCAGCTTGACTATTACTGTGTCATCGTAATTAATATAACTTCCCGAATGGGATGTGTCTCCGCTGCCCCAAAATTTTATGAGTCCTTCTTCTAATTCGTCTTCAAAGTCGCGTAAATCGACCAAATCTAATCAGTCTAAGGCCAGTGAGCCACCCCTCACACCGCCCCCAGAGGAAAGCGCGATCGCGCCTCCTGGGAGTGAGACTGTCATAGATCAGGATCAAACGGCAAAACCACCCAAGTCAGAGACTCGTAGTGAGACTCTTATTGATTTAACCAAACTGCAAAAACCACCCAAGTCAGAGACTCGTAGTGAGACTCTCATTGACTTAACCAAACGCCAAAAACCACCCAAGTCAGAGACTCCTAGCGAGACTCTCATTGGTCCGCCAAAGCCGCCAAAACCACCGGAACCCCCAGTGTCAGAGCCAACGGCAACCACAACAAAAACAACCACCCGGCGCACTACCCGTGTTTCTGCCAAAGAAAAAACCATACCACCAGAACCCCCCCAAGGGTTAGCCCAACCCCCCGCGGCTTCACCCGTGTCCCCAGCCGTGCCTTCCCCAGTAGTGGCAAAACCTTCTGAGGCTCAAGAAACTGAAAGCTCTATTTCAGTTTTACGACAATATCCCATTTCTCCTCCCAGTGAACCCAGACAATATCGAGCCATTGGCTTAGTCAAAGGTCGATATACCCCCATTGATGAACAATTTACAAAGGGTAATCTCCAACGTAATGATGGCACTCTCATTGACTCCGTATTATTGGGGCGTGTGATGAGTTTAATCAAAAATCATCTGGATTTAGAAAAGGAACATCTCTGGGTAGTTTATCCTCGCACTCGCCAAGAAGATGGTCATTTACATACCCAAATAATGGGGGTTTGGGAACCTGAAACTCTTTCTCGTACTCCCGAAGAAGAGTCCTCCGACTCTGCCATTACAACTCCTTTTGAAGATGGTTATTTTTCCATTCGGGGGGAAGTAATTTATCAATCTCAGGAGGAAAATAATCAATATCTTGTCGTCAAAATTAAGCAAGCCCCCCGCAAAGACGGCGAGACAATGAAGTTTTTTAAGTTAAAACTATTAGGAAATCTTCCTGAAAAAGCCGTTTCTTGTTTCTGGGATTTTCATGTGCAATTGCAAGGCGATCACCTGGTTATTCAAAAAGGAACCAATATCGGAGCCATGCCCATCAAGAAGCGCAAATTTCCTCCGGGTGCTGGCAAAAGACCTTTTAATAAGAGAAGATCCGATGACCAAGGTTCTTATCGTCCGCTTCCCAAAGGCGATAATACTACCCCTCAAAAGGAGTTTATCCCTAAACCAATAAAACGCTCTAAACCTCCTCAAGAATAAGATAATAGGTAATGGGGAATAGGCAATAGGTAATAGGTAATAGGTAATAGGTAATGGGGAATGGGGAATGGGTAATGGGTAATGGGTAATGGGTAATGGGGAATGGGGAATAGGTGATTTTTCGGAAATCCCCAATCCCTCATCCCTCATCCCTCATCCCCAATCCTTATTATCTGTTTTCCCTCTCTCCCTCATACTCTACCTCATGACTAATTCATTGTTTGTCGGGGCAATTCCCCCGTGGTTGCCCCGATGCCCAAGAATCCTATTTCTTCCTGGGTGGGGGTGGGGGGAAACCCTTGCACCACCGCTACAAAATCATGATTTTCCTGCTCCGGGGCAATCCCACCTAAACCGGACTGGAAACAGCCCTATTTTCTCTCGTCTCCATTCCCATTTTTTGATTGATTATGACGGGTTAGGGTTGATTATCATCAGGTTTTTCTGAAGATTTTTCTGTGACTTGGGCGGGGTTTGTATTGGCATTTTCTGAATCTTCTTTTGGTGGTAAGCTTTCCGAAATTTGAGGCTCTTGAGTGTTCTGCAAACCTAGTTCATCAAGCCCGATCGCTTGGTTTTCTCCCTCTCTGTCTTGCCAAGGATCTAAAATATCCTTAATCAAAATTTCTTGGAGGAAAACTTGAGCGACAACCGTCAGAGGAAGGGCTAATAATAACCCCCAAAATCCGAAGCAAGTCGCAAATAATACTTGGGCAATTAAAGTAATCGCGGGTAATAATGCCACCTGTTGCGCCATAACATAGGGTGTTAAAATATTCCCCTCAAATTGTTGAATGACAATGTAAAGCCCTAAAACTAAACCCGATTTTAAGGGAGAATCTAAAAGCGCGATCGCCATAGGTGGAAAGATACTTAACGTCGGCCCTAAATTGGGAATAAAGTTAAGTAATCCGGCAATGATGGCATTGGCTAAGGCAAGACGCACTCCTAAAACGGATAAACCTAGCCAGCTTAAACCCGCGACAACACTCATACTAATCAATGCCCCGATTACCCATCGCCCTAACGCGATTTCACATTGATCTAAAATATCATCAATGCGTCGCCGATAAAATGAGGGAAATATTTGCAGAAAAGCTTTCCGATAAGATTGAGGATCTGCTAAAAGCATGACGGTGAAAATCAGCAAAAACCAAAAGCTAAAAACTGCCCCTAGTGTCGTACCTACAAAAACACCTGCCCTACCAACTATCGAGTTTAAAAAGGGTTGTATTTGTTGCAGTAATTCTTCTGGCCGCATCAGATTTGGCACGGATTTACCAAATCTAAGATTGACAAATTTGTCTAGTTCTACTAACCAATGGTTTAATTTTTCTATCCCTAATGGTACTTGTTGAATGAGTTGATTAAATTGACTGACAAAAGGTGGAACTATTAGTAAAAAAAAGATAATAACAATAAGTATAAAAATACTTATTGCCATTAAGATTGAGCGCGATCGCGTAATCTTTAGCCATTGTTGGAATTTTCTCGCGAGTCGATTTAATGCTGTTGCTAAAACGATCGCGGTAAACAGTAATAACAAGGCTTGGCGAATTTGCCAAAGTATATATAATGACGCGATTATTGTTAATAAACCAATCCACTGACCTAATGGCATTTTTTTTGTAATACGGAAGAGGGATGAAGGATGAAGGAAGAGGGATGAAGGATGAAGGATGAAGGATGAAGGATGAAGGAAGACGGAAGAAGGATGAAGAAATGAACCACAAAGGCACAAAGGACACAGAGGAAGAAGGAAGAAGGAAACTTCCCCAATCCCTAATCTCAAATCCCTAATTCCCAGTCCCTAATTCCCAATCCCTATTCCCCAATCCCTATTACCCATTAGCTATTCTGAGTAGCACGCCAAAACAGGAGAGACATGACAATAAGGGGAAGAGTAAACACACCAATTGCAGCACTAAGATTTGTCGAGGGAATAAAGAGAAATGGTCCACCATACTTGATCGCCAAAGATAATCCGAGCGAAAGTATCAATACCTTAAGAATAAATCCTATTTGCTCGTTCATAAGTCATAAGTCATTAAATGAGTAACTAAGCTAATTTTTAGCTCCTATCTATCAACACAAAAGGCGGGTGTCCTATTAGGTAAACCCACCTTTACTACTTGATGTGCGCGATCAATCTTTACAGGACTAACTGTTCTTTAATAATGTCCGCCACCACCACCGCGAGAGAATCGACCACCACCGCCACCGCGATTTCCGCGACCACCGCCGCCACCTTCTTCACGGGGTTTGGCCTTATTAACCTTTAGCTCACGGCCCATCCACTGCGCGCCATCAAGAGCTTCGATCGCCTTCTCTTCTTCACTTTCTGTGTTCATTTCCACAAAACCAAAGCCACGAGGACGACCTGTTTCACGCTCTGTAGGTAAATTGACGCGCTTAACGGTACCGTAATCGGAAAAGACATTAGTGATGTCTTCTTGGGTAACTTGATAAGATAAGTTACCAACGTATATCGACATGGAATGACTCCAAAATTAGATGGTGCAAAGATTTTCAGTTTCGGAGAACTCCCTGTCGATACAGAAGGGGACAATTTCTGACAATTCTGTAGTAATGAACAAAGCCGTCAACCGAACCTGATTAGTATTTCCTACTATAGGGTCTGATTGTAACATATAAAGCTGTGAAATGAACACTGATCAAAATTGCCAAAAACAAGAAAAGGGGGACTCTTGATTCCAGACTTCCCCCCAGGTGTTAGGTATTAAGTGTTGGATGTTAGGTTTCAGTATTAGGTGGTAGGTGAAAATCTTAAACCTCAAAACCAATCGCAACTCAATCCCTAGCGCACAAAAGTAAGATCCATTGAGCCAAAGTGACAACTAAGGGCAATATTGAGATTTTCTAATGCCTTAACGAGCCAAACAATATCCTTGGGCGCGGCATTTTCATAGTGAAAAAACAAAATAGAAAATCTTTTTTCCAGATAGGGTTTGACTTGATTGCAGATCAGGACAATTTTGATTAATAATCCAATGGTAATCATCGGTCCTAAATTAGAAATCAGGTCAAGAAAGATAAAATGTTCAGGATTTTGAGGACTTTCCACTACCAGAAAATTTAACAGTTGACTGCAAGTTCGGATCATGAGAAATTCGGTAAATTTCTGGGAATCACTATGGGGAAATATCCCTTGGATCTGTTTGTATAGTTTTTCAGAAAATACCCGTTTACCATAACTACTTTCAGTTAAGGATATTTTGAGATAGTCAAACAGTTCGTTTTTAAAGGCACGATAATTGGGAAATGAACTACTCTGACTGACAAATCGTTGGGCTAAGTCTCGAATTGATGACTTTCCTTCGACTTTTCCGACAAATTGCTTCAGGGCACTAAATAATTCCTGATCGCTTAATAAAGTCGGATTTTTGATGATTATGGGTTCGGGCCGACCAAAGGATAATGTGGTTTCCTTACGCGCTTTGGCTTTTCTGATTTGATGGGCGACATATTGAGATAAATCGATTTCAAATTGCTTTTGTTTTTGAGATTGTAGTTTTTTGACAGTTTTTTGGTAATCTTGACTACTCCCCTCACTGAGAAGACAATGGGGGTATAAATAAGGATAACGAGGGAATAGTTCTCCTAAGGCTTTTGTTTCCCCGGTTTTACCATTATTATTTCTCTGTTGTATAATGTTGTTGACTCGTTTCAGTGTTAAATATTGCTCTGATTTAATAAATTCTTGCATTAAATCGAACAAACGTCTGCTAGTACGAGAGTACATTGATAATGAGCGTTGGTTTGACCCCCCAGCTCCCAATAATTCTATTAATTCCTGAATCGCACGTTGTTTCTTCCCGTCTCCATACCAACGGTTGATGAGAATGTGACAACAACGACAGAGAATTGAGGCGAATTCCTGTGATATCTGTTTGTGAAGTAACATCTCATCAAAGGCTTGGGCTATCTCACGATCGCGATATCCAGAACCTTCAAGAAATAATAAGCGAAATCGCTCAATTAATACCGGTGGTTCTTCATTTTGCACGCACTCGAGCCAGTGATTATAAAGACATTTCTCACTCTCACGGAATTTTTGCTGATACTGATCTAAAGATGACTTATTCACTTGAGATAACTCTCCCTGTGGCATTAACTTTTATGGCTTTTGTCTTTTGGTTTTCTGGGATTTTTTGCGATTTTCACTCGTTGAATGCCACAATTTCAACGGCTTTGCTTCCGTCTGACTCTGTTTGTGGCTATTCTAACAAATTTTAATGGTTTTCGTCAAGGCTTCCAAAGGGTTCATTACATTATTACATAAAATTATACTCTTGTTCCCCCTTCTTCTCTTCTCTGTGTGAAAAACTTGGTAAACTTTTTATTCAGCTTTTCTTTCCTTTCTTTCAGATTCAGGATTAAAATGAGATTGAGTCCTTTTACCTAATCATTCTTTAAACCCATGACTTCTTTTATCACTCTTGCCCAACTGGGGGCTATTTTAGGTGTCACTCCTTCTGGTTGTTCTGATGATATCATGAGTCAGAAATCTTTAGGAATTAATACGGATACTCGCACACTGCAACCTGGGGAAATTTTTTTGGCGTTGCGTGGTGACAATTTTGATGGTCATCTTTTTCTCTCTCAGTCTCAAGAGTTAGGCGCGATCGCGGCTATTGTTGATGCCAGATGGGAATGTTTACCGAGCAATTTTCCCTTATTTCCAGTTAAGGATACTTTAAAAGCTTATCACGCGATCGCGCATTGGTTTCGCAATCAATTTCACATTCCTGTGATCGCGGTGACGGGTTCGGTAGGTAAAACCACAACTAAGGAATTAATTAGTGGGGTTTTATCCACCCAGGGAAATGTTCTCAAGACTCAACTTAATTATAATAATGAAATCGGAGTTCCGAAAACGCTTTTAGAATTATCTTCTGAACATCAATTTGCTGTCATTGAAATGGGGATGCGAGGTCGAGGACAAATTGCTTTATTAACTCAAATTACTCGTCCTAACATTGCCGTTATTACTAATGTTGGGACTGCCCATATTGGCCTCTTGGGTTCTGAGGACGCGATCGCGGAGGCCAAGTGTGAGTTATTAGCAGAAATGCCCGGTAATAGTGTCGCAATTTTAAATAATGATAATCCCCGTTTAATCAAGACAGCATCGCGGTTTTGGCAAGGCAAAACGGTGACTTATGGTTTGGAAGGTGGCGATATTCATGGGGAATTACTCGATCAGAATCATTTAAAAGTTGATGATTTTGTTTTCCCCTTACCTTTACCCGGACAACATAATGCGTTAAATTATTTAGCCGCGATCGCGTGTGCGAAAGTGTTAGGCATTTCTTGGGAACCTCTAACACAAGGGTTAAATATTGAATTACCCGATGGACGGGCAAAAAGATTTACCGTAGGCAATGATATTTTGGTATTAGATGAAACCTATAACGCGGGTTTAGAATCAATGCTCGCGTCTTTAAAGTTGTTAGCCGAAACACCTGGTAAACGTCACATCGCAGTTTTGGGAACGATGAAAGAGTTAGGAGAAAAATCAGTGGAATTTCATCATCAAGTAGGGGAATTTGCTCGTCAATTAAATTTAGATGGTTTGTTAATTTTGGCGGAATTTGAAGAATCGCAAGGGATGGCAAAGGGAGCCGCGGGTTTATCTTTTGTGGAAATTGAAGATATTGCCTCCGAAAATGCCCATGATAATTTGGCTCATCATTTAAAAGAATTTGTACAGGAGGGCGATCGCGTTTTATTTAAAGCCTCTCATTCCGTGGAATTAAATCGCGTTGTCGAGAAATTCCGAGATTTAATGAGGGCATAATTATCCTCTAGGGGTGAAGAAACCCGGTTTCTTTCCCCACCCCTGGAAATTACCTCCCTGAAACCGGGTTTCTGTTAACGCGATCGTCATCGACAATACATTGCCAAAATCTTACCCTTGAGGGTGTACTTCTGGAGTACCTTGGGGGTAGCTCATTAATAATCCCTTTCCCAAAACCCAGATAGGGTTTGAGCATGGTAGTTTATAAAATAACAATTATTAATAGCAACTTTGCCAGATAGTATGGAAAATAAAATCAAGCAAAACAAGGAGTAATTTCTTATAATTTTGTGTCGAAAAAAGATGGCAATCGCACCCTAAGATGATATAGCCCTTCTCAGAAAGATATTGAGAAACCCGTTTTCTTCTTGAGGGGGTTGATAGTCTGCGGTTCATCTCCCCCATCCCAGTCACGCACTTCTGAGATATATAGCGGTTCTCACAAAGATGGAGTATGCCAAAACCCAGTTTTGTCAAGCGTTTCAAGTTTAAATGAATACCTCATCTATCCCATAAGTGCTATAATCATCTTCAAGAAATGTTATCAGCTATTTTATGTGATAATAATCACACAGAACACAGATTTAGATCACATAACTGGGATGAATTTTTTGTACAATTATATATAGGTACAGAAAACAAGCAAAAAACAAGCAAAAAAACCGTGTTCCCATTGAGAAACACGGTATCACAAAACAGAGACATAATTCATCTTGAGGATATTCTGTCAGAGAAAGAGCTATTAAACATCTGTCTTTAGGTTGATTTTTTTTCCTAATCATCTGCTATAATGGAGGCTTTAAGGTGACAGTGGAAACAAGTGACATCGCCCATGATCTAGGGTAAAAATTGGTGGAGCATAGGGTTTCTTGTGGATAATTGGGCTGAAATGATCGCGAGGCTGCCCCATTGCCAATTAAGCCAAATTCTCTTAGCATGAGACGGAGGGGGAGCGATTGGAGCAAGATAAATCGCGAGAAAATAATGTATAACTAAATAACCATAAAGATAGAAAATACGAACAGAGGAAAAAAACCGCGCTCCCATCAAGAGACATGGTATCAAAAAAACAGAGACATAATGTGTTTATTATTGCCAGAGTACAGATAGATAAACATCGGCCTGTGGGTTGATGTTTTGTCCGAATAATCTGCTATAAGGGGAACTTTTCGCGAGTGTGAATCCTAGGTGATATCAGCCACGCTCGCGGTAAAGAATTTAAGGTTAGTTGTAGAGCCAAATAAAGGCTAAAAGATCGCGCCTTAGCCCTAGAAGCCAAATTCTCTTAGAATTTAACGGAGAGGGAGGGATTCGAACCCTCGGATAAGTCACCCCATCACAGCATTTCCAGTGCTGCGCCTTCAACCACTCGGCCACCTCTCCAGGTGGTATATTTAATTTTCTCACCACAAGAAAAACATAGTAGCAGAATAAATTGACTTTGGCAAGACGCGAAGAGGAGTTTTTTTTTGCGGTTTAATGGGGAATGGGTAGTGAGCGTGAGTACAAATCAATCTTTACCCCGGAGTCAATCGCCCAAACTCAGTCCCGATAAGACTTTGTGCCTAGTTCAAATCCCAAAATCTCAATCCAAAATCCCTTATGACTGATTCCTATACCGTCAAGATCCACAATAGACAAACCGGCAGGCATTATACGATCCGAGTTCCCGAAGATCGCTACATCCTGCATTCTGGGGAAAATCAAGGCACGGATTTGCCCTTTTCCTGTCGTAATGGAGCCTGTACCAGTTGCGCGGTGCGTATCATTTCCGGGGACATCTATCAACCCGAAGCGATGGGACTTTCCCTAGAATTGCAAAAAAAAGGTTATGCCCTATTGTGCGTGAGTTATCCGAGATCGGACTTAGAAGTAGAAACCCAAGACGAAGACGAAGTATATGAGCTCCAATTTGGGCAATACTTCGGCAAAGGCAAAATTCGCCGTGGTTTACCCCTCGATGAAGACTAATACACCCTTTCTGTTATCCTTAATCCTGGGTTTATGGATACTGTTAAGCAGTTGTCAAAAAGCAGAAATCCCCCAAGGGCAAAGAATACAAGTCCAAAGGGTAATCAGCGGACAAAGCTTAGAAATCCTCGATCGCGTCAATAAAGTCCCCATGCTCAAAAAAGTAAGACTGATTGGCATCAACACCCCAGACTTGAGACAGGAACCCTGGGGCGTGCAGGCCAAAACCCGATTAGAACAATTAATCAAGGGAAAACCAGTCTTACTAGAATTGGATGTGGAAACCCAAGACTCCTACAATCAAGTTTTAGGGTATCTTTGGCAAGACGGAATACTGATCAATGAACAACTGATCAAAGAAGGATATGCGATCGCGAGTATTCCCAACCGTAGTGCGAAGACACAAACCCTCAATACCAAATACCAACAACGTCTTATCTATAGTCAAGAATGGGCAAGACAGATGGAAAAAGGGATCTGGAACCCCCGACAACCTCTCCGACAAACGCCCCAGGAGTTTCGAGATCAACAACAGAAAGCGGGAATAGGTAATCGGTAATGGGTAATGGTGATTGGGGATTAGGGACACTAGGGACTGGGGATTAGGGACTGGACACTAGGGACTAGGGATGAGGGACTCGGCACTAGGGACTCGGGACAACAAAAATTTGATCCTCCCCTATCACCAATTCCCAATCACCAATCCCCAATCCCCAATCCCCAATCACCAATCACCAATCCCCAATCCCCAATCCCCAATCCCCAATCCCCAATCCCCAATCCCCAATC
>JBBITB010000041.1:0-48470 GCA_037440985.1 Microcoleaceae cyanobacterium bin_387 | reverse complement strand
TTGGCAAAAGGGTTGAGCGATATCTCTTTTTGTTAGAATGACGCAGCCCTGCCCCAACCCCCCCGCACGCGCGGGGGCAAGAGGGGTAGGCACGGGGGCGCTACCCCTACCCGCTCATAACTCCTGACGGTTTGCTATAGAATAAATATTTTCAGGCAAAAAAAATGACCATTCAAGACGATAAAAGAGAAAAGGAACTCATGCAATTATTTTAACTAGAGAAGCCAACCAATGCCAGTCGTAATATTCCAGCATCCTATTTTAATGATTGGGAACCTATTATAGCGTTTCTCTCTAAGATGAGGTCTAATTTATTCTTTATTCCCTCTTTCCTGTTCCCTATTCCCTGTGAAGAGTTAAGAGTTAAGAAAAACCAGAAAACTCTGTACCTCACCAGTATGAGAATTGCTATACTACCAACCAGGCTCAACTTGTCCTGGGGGAAAATGGGTGTATGAAGTTTCGCCTGATGGCAAAAAAATGTCGATTAATTTAAGTCCCCAATTTGGTTGGATTTCTCAAGAACAAAAATGGCCTTTTACCTATAGTCAAAAGATTAAATAATCTGGACTGTAGGTTGAATTATGACCACCTACTGAATAACTTTTGTGTTATCGTGGAAACACGATCGCGCCAACCATGATTTAACGACCTTGAGACAAGAGCAAAGGGTACAGACACCGATAAAACTTGTCACATTTTTATGTTTATAGCCATGAACCCAACGAACCCCCCCATATTCATGTTGACAGAGATAATCAATCAGCTAAGTTTTGGTTATCTCCTGTCAGCCTCGCGAGTAATATAGGATTTAGTGCAAAAGAATTGAGAAAAATACAATTAATTATCGAAGCTAATCAACAAAAATTTTTGGAGGCCTGGTATGGGTATTTTGGCACCTCAAGCTGATGAACGAGTAAAAAACGTAAAATTTGATGAAGATTCCCTGAGTTTTGAACTCATGGATGGACGCACAATAACCGTTCCCTTAGCTTGGTATCCCCGTTTATTAAAAGCTACTTCCGAACAGTTACAAGCTTATGAAATATGTGGCGGCGGTTATGGTATTCACTGGGAAGAAATTGATGAAGATATCAGCACAGAAGGGTTATTACGCGGCGCACCTGCCCCCCATCATCAAGCAAAATTATTAGTGCATAATCTCGGCTCAAGCGCAGCTATCGTGAGTTTCTGAATACCGAGAAAATAACTCATCAAGAGCCTTTTCTCCGGCAATTTCTCCATTACTAATAAACCTCTCAACCTCCACGGAGCCATCACTCAAAAATTCTACTTCCCATCGTTCCCCAGGTACAGCTACAATTACCATCATAGCTTCATCACGAGAATGAGCTAAAGTATAACTAAGTTTCTGTTGTTCGAGTTTTTGTAAGAAAAACATGAATTTGTGAAACATCTTTATTTTGATTTATCATGGATTTTTCTTTAAAATTATCAGAATCTTTCGAGAAATACACGGCAATTAAAAGGCTTCATCATCTCGATAAATCTTGTTCATGCCGTGTCGCGATAAGTCTGTCTTTTCCCTCCTATCCCCTCACTAACGCCTCAATTTCATCGACTTTATTAGGCAATTCTGCCGTTAACACTTCCGCACCATTTTCCGTCACTAAAACATCATCCTCAATCCGAATCCCCCGCACATCCCCAAACTTTTCTAACGTCTCCCAATTCACTATACCCTCATATTTTTTCCGATTTTCTGGGTTATTCAAAATCGCGGGGACTTGATAAAATCCGGGTTCAATTGTCACTAACATTCCGGGTTTTAACACACGATTTAACCGTAAATAACCTAAGCCAAATCGTTCACTCCGCACTCGCCCTTCTTCATACCCAGCTAAATCTCCTAAATCTTCCATATCGTGAACATCCAACCCCACTAAATGCCCGATTCCATGAGGGAAAAATAACGCGTGAGCATCATTTTCTACTAATTCATTGGCTTCTCCTTTTAAAATCCCTAAATTAACTAATCCTTCCGCTAAAACCTTCGCACCTAATAAATGAATATCCTGATATTCAACACCTGGTTTTATCTGTTCAATACAGTTATCATGGGCTGCTAAAACCAGATTATAAATTTCCCGTTGTGTGGAAGAAAATTCACCGGAAACAGGCCAAGTTCGTGTAATATCTGCCGCCCATCCCATCGAGGTTTCTGCACCGACATCCGCTAACAACAAATCACCTTTATTAAGGGGATTATGATATTTTTCATTATGCAAAATTTCCCCATTAACGGTGACAATACTGGGATAAGCACAAGTCATATTATGGGAGATAATCACACTCTCCATCGCACCCCTTACTTCGGCTTCTAATTTCGCCGTTTTTGTTGCCTTCATTCCCGCTTTATGGGCGGCTACAGTGACGGTTGCGGCTTGCCGTAATTCCCTTAATGCCGCGTCGTCATGGGTGAGACGTAAACTAATAATGGCTTTAGTTAATTCTAAGTCTATACCATCGGGTGCATTTGAGGGAAAAAGAGCGCGATCAAGAATGGTATATTGTTGTTGTGTCACCAGATAATCTTGAACGGAAATTGTCGCGGCATCTTGAGCGTGATCGGGTAATTCATCTAAAGAAAAAGCCCGATCTGCGCCGATAAATTCGGCAATTTCATCCCGTTTTGGCGTTTCACCATACCAAAGAGTATTACTAGGAGACGCGTCATCCATGAATAATTCTAATTTACCAGATTCGAGACGGATCGCGGCATTTTCTAAGGGTAAACCAGCAAAATAAAGAAAATGACTACTCGCTCGAAAGGGATATTGTAACGCGGGATAATTGCGGGAAATACTACGCCCAGCCCATAAAATAACCGGAAATTGAATTAATTTGGCTAATTTTTCGCGACGTTGACGTAACGTGATCCCTAGAGAGGGGTTATTATTGAGAACTGGTATCATTTTCTGAAGTGTCTTTAGGTTTTAATGTTGGATTATATAGCAATCCTATTTCTATTGTAATATGTTTGTAGGGGCAATTCCCCGGTGGTTTCCCCTATTGATCAGGGGTAGGCACGGGGGCGCTACCCCTACAAAGGCGAATGATTGAGAACTTTCTCGATAAATTTTTGCCAGGTTTCATTGGGTTTCCAGATTTTTTCTAAATCTTTTTTGGCTTCTGTTTCAGAGACACGATCGCGCACTATCCGATATAAATACATAAAGGCGGAAACTCTCATATTTGCCACGCAATGCACAAACACTTTTTTCTGAGAATTGTCTTGCATAACTTGACAAAATTTCTGAAAATCATATAATGTCGGTTCTGCCCAAACTATGGGAATATGTACATAAGTCATCCCTAAATTTTCCACAATTTTTTGTTCATTATCTAAAGAATTTTGAGAATCGGAATAAGGCGAGATTTATGATAATTTCATAACCCGCGGTTTTGATGGAATCAAAATCTTCTGGATTCGGTTGTCCTGATGTTCCAATTTTCTCAGAAAGTGGGAGAAAATTATAAATATTTTCTAGGGATTTATCTGACATTTTTTTGTTGGATTTTTTAAAATGAACCACAAAGGCACAGAGGGCACAGAGAGAGAATAAATTAGTAGGAGAGCTTTCACCTGTATTCAGGTTATATTGTTAAGATACCAATACACCCGCCCCCTCTTTGGTGATTTCTCTCTTCTTTTCTTGCCCATTACCTATTACCTATTACCTATTACCTATTACCCATTACCCATTATCTATTATCTTAACCTCATCTCCTATTTGTAAAATTTTACCTGCTTCTGAGGGAGGAACGCGGGTATTAACACTGACACGATAAAAGTGATTGAAACGCGAGCGCGTTGTCCAAGGGGGTAATAATTCTTGTCGTTTTTTGACGAAAATCTTGGTAAAATTAGGATAAATTTCACTGGTGTTCGCGTCTCTGGTGGGGACAATACATCTTTGACAGGGGTTGACTCCTTCAAATAAAATATTCCCGATTTTAAATTTGACAATTTTATCGGCTTCTGTAAATAATTGATCTTCCCAAAAAGGCGGGACTCCTCCTATTTCTAAATTAGCACGAAACCGTAAGCGTAAGTCTTCTATGTTTAACCCCTCAAACCAACCAGAAATCGTTTCTAAGGTGGCTGTACTGATCACCGTAGGCCCCGGAGAGTCCAGATCATCAGGAAAGCCTAATAGGGGATTTTCGGCAATTTGAACGGCAAAGTTAAAATAATCACTAAACCATTTTTCGAGTAAGTTTCTCTCTTGAGCTATATCAAAGGTGACTTGTTCATCATTTCCTTGAATTTTTAGAGTGACTTTTCCCCTTTGCAGATCAAACAATGAGCGAATATTATGAATTTTCGCGTGATTTTTAGCATTGACAAAATTTCCTTTTTCATCGAATAAAGCCCAACGACGATCGCGCTCTAATGCACCACTTTTCTGAATTGTGACTTGGGAAAGAGAAACGGGATCAAGAGACTTAATCGGATAAATATAGATACCTGTTAAGTGAGGGAGAATAGTTGTCATAAGATTTTCCTCTTTTTCCTCAAGATTCCTCCTTAATTAAAACACCATTTAAGAAAATATCGGCAATTCCCTCCGCCATTTCTAAGAGCACTTGAGGCGACGAGTTCGGTTCTAATAACGTATTATCACTAAAACCCGCGATCGCGAACATCCCTAAAAACACTTGGGCGACAATTTTCGGATTAATTTTACGATAAACCCCCTTATCCATCGCGCTTTGGAAAAAAGCTTCCGCGACATCCGTCATTTTACCAATCACTTCCGATTGAATCCGATCGCGCAAATCAGGATGAAATTGCGCCTCCAAAAAACAAACCCGCATCATATCAGAATTAGCACGAAAATTTAACATTCTGTGACGCATCACTTGAGCAACCGCTTTATAACTGCCCATCTCACTTAATTCTGTTAACAAATCCGTGAGAAGTTCCACCCATCCCGCGGTAGCTACTTCCACCAAAATCGCCTTTTTATTAGGAAAATGACGAAAAATTGTACCCTCAGCAACCCCAGCTTCGTGAGCCAGCTCGCGAGTCGTTGTTCCTTCATATCCCTTCCGCGCAAATAACTTTTGGGCAGCTTCTAAAATTCGTTTTTTGGTCTCAGTTTCAGAGGTAGGAGCTTGATGAAAAATTCTCATAGTTTCACATCCAAAATAAGGGTATAAGGAAGAAGGAAGAAGGGAAAGAAACTGATAAAAGTATGTTACGGATAAAAGTATTAACTGTTAATGATTCCCTATTTCCCTAGAGCCAAGTCTTCAGTCCTTTTTTCCAAGGAGCTAAGGAAGTAAAGACTAAAATCGCGATCGCGATTAGCCCGTGACCTTCTGTTCGATATCCTCAGCATATCATCTCCGATAGGCACGATCTCTGAACTTTTACAAGTCTTTATTATTTACAAAGCTTCACAAAAGGAACATACTAGATTAGTATTAACTCAAGTGAGTTTGTTTCGTGGTGATCACAGCGCTCTTTTTTATGATTCCAACTTGGCTTAACTTTATGGCAGCATCGTGGAAACAATCTCGATGTAAGATATACCAGAGAGCGATCGCGACTCTCGTGTTAACGATTTCCATCTGGTGGGGAATGTCGCCCCATCTGGTGTGGGCCCGTGAAAATCCCACCTCTCCCAATCTTCTCAGTAGAGCCAGCAATATTCAGCCCTATTTAGATCGAGTAATCCGTCAAGTGACAGAATTTCGACTCAATAATGGCATGAAATTTATCGTCCTTGAACGCCCCAGAGCCCCCGTAGTCTCCTTTTATATTTATGCAGATGTCGGCGGCGTAAATGAACCCGATGGCCAAACAGGAGTCGCCCATTATTTAGAACATTTAGCCTTTAAAGGCACTCCCAAAATAGGGACAAAAAATTATCAAGCTGAAAAACCACTTTTAGCCAAAGAAGATCAATTATTTGATCAAATTCAAGCCGCAAAAACTCAGGGAAAAACCGAGGAAGTGGCTAACCTCAAAAAACAATTCGAGCAAATCGAAACCGAAGCCTCTCAGTATGTCAAACAAAATGAATTTGGCAAAATCATTGAACAAGCGGGAGGCGTAGGCTTAAATGCGGCAACTTCAGCGGATTCCACCGTTTATTTCTACAGTTTCCCCGCCAATAAATTAGAATTGTGGATGTCTTTGGAATCCTCACGTTTTCTCAATCCTGTCTTTCGTGAATTTTATAAAGAAAAACAGGTGATTTTAGAAGAACGTCGAATGCGAACCGAAAACTCACCGATTGGTCAAATGATTGAGGCTTTTTTAGAGAAAGCCTTTTCGGTACATCCCTATCATCGTCCCGTCATTGGTTATACTCAAGATATTGCCCGAATCACCCGGAAAAATGTTGAGGATTTCTTTAAAACTTATTATGTTCCCAGCAATTTAACAGCCATTGTTGTTGGGGATGTCAAACCAGAAGAAGTAAAACGGTTAGCAGAAATTTATTTTGGTCGTTATCCCACCCAGCCCAAACCCCCTCAATTAAACATTGTAGAACCCCCCCAAACAGAACCCAAAGAAGTCACCTTAACTTTACAGTCTCAACCTTGGTATTTAGAAGGCTATCATCGCCCTCCTATGAATCATCCTGATAATGTTGTTTATGAGTTATTAGTCAGCATTCTTAGTGATGGCCGCACCTCTCGTCTTTATAAGTCTTTAGTCGAGGAACAAGAAGTCGCGTTAGTGGCCGAAGGCTCTAATGGTTATCCGGGTGAAAAATATCCTAATGTTCTTTTATTTTACGCGATGACAGCCCCTAATCATACTGTTGATGAATTAGCAATCGCGTTAAACAAAGAAATTGAACGGATCAAAAAGGAACCAGTTTCGAGTCAGGAATTAGATCGGGTGAAAACTCAAGCACGTGCGGGGTTATTACGAGCCCTTAATTCTAATATGGGCATGGCGCAGTTATTAGCTGAATATGACGTGAAAACCGGTTCTTGGAAAAATTTGTTTACGGAATTAGAAGCGATTGACGCGGTGACGGCTGCTGATATTCAACGAGTCGCCAATACCACTCTTAAACCCGAAAATCGCACCGTGGGCAAACTTTTATCTAAGTAATTGGTGACTGGGGACTGGTGACTGGGGAGTGGGGGCCTCATCACTTGCTAATTTCTTCTCTTACCCATTACCGATTCCATTACATATTTCTTACCCAATCCCTAATTGCCAATCCCTAATTCCTAATTGCTAATTCCCAATTCCTAATCCCTAATCCCTAATCCCTAATCCCTAATCCCTAATACCTAATCCCTAATTTCTCAGAGAGCCAATGAAACGATTTACACATTTCCTCAAAAAAACTAGATTATTTCTAGTATCACTGAGTGCCTTTACTGCCTGTTTGTTAATTTTTAATTTATCATCATCTTTGGCAGCCGATGCCAAAGATTTTGATCAATTAAAATTTCCCCCACTCCCTGAATTACAAATTCCTAAATACACTCGTTTCACCCTAAAAAATGGCATGGAAGTGTATTTAATGGAAGATCGGGAATTACCTCTTATTAGTGGAAAAGCGCTCTTTCGTACAGGCGATCGCGTCGATCCCCCTTCCCAAGTTGGACTCGCGAGTTTAACCGGAGATATAATGCGAACTGGAGGCACTCGTCACCATTCTCCCGATGAATTAAATCGTTTATTAGAAGAAAGAGCCGCCTCTGTTGAAACCGATATTCAGGAAACCGTCGGCACCGCGACTTTCAGCAGTTTAACACAGGATTTAGAGCCGGTTTTTGATTTATTTGCCGAAGTTATTCAAGAACCGGTTTTTGCACCCGAAAAACTAGAATTAGCCAAGAAACAAACCTCCGGCGCGATCGCCCGTCGTAATGATGATCCTAGCAAAGTCGCGAGTCGTGAATTTAAAAAGTTAATTTATGGGAATAATAGTCCCTATGCTCGCACGGTGGAAAATGATACTCTCAAAAATATATCTCGTCAAGATTTGGTCAATTTTTACGAGAAATATATTCATCCCAAAACAACTATTTTGGGAGTCGTTGGTGACTTTGATACCGTAAAAATGCGCTCTCTCATCGAACAAAAATTTGGTAATTGGCAGCCGTCAACCAAAGCAGAAATTCCCACACTTCCCAGTGTATCACCAGCCCATGAAGGCGGTGTTTTTGCCGTAAAACAGCCTCAATTAAATCAAAGTTCTGTACTCATTGGACATTTAGGAGGACTATTCAACAGTCCTGATTATCCGGCATTAAGTGTCCTCAATGATGTCTTAAATAGTTTTGGCGGACGTTTATTTAATAATATTCGCAGTCGTCAAGGTTTAGCTTATAGTGTCTATGGTGTCTGGAGTGCTCGTTATGATTATCCGGGGCTATTTATCGCGGGTGGAGAAACGCGCTCAGATGCCACAGTTCCCTTTATTAAAGCCATCCGTCAAGAAATTGAACGAATGCAAAAAGAGCCGATTACTTCTGAAGAATTAGCCTTTGCCAAAGAATCAACCCTTAATTCATTTATCTTCAAATTTGAAGATCCTGCTCAAACTTTAACTCGTGTGATGACTTATAATTATTATGGTTATCCAGAGGACTTTATCTTTCAATATCGCCGTCAAGTTGAAGGGACTACAATTACCGATGTGCAACGAGTCGCGCAAAAGTATTTGAAACCCGAACAAATGGTAACATTAGTTGTCGGTAATGTCGATGGAATTCAACCCCCTTTAAGCACCTTAAGTAATTCTGGCAAAGTTGAATTAATTGATATTACCACCAAAACAGCTAAAATGTAGTAGTCAGAGTATGATCGCGGTTGTCAATCACTCTCGGAAACTATCAGTTTTTTTTGAGGGAAGGATCGAGCGCGATCGAACCCTCCCTCAATCTTTCAAGATTACTCCTCAAAAATTGCACCTTTTTCCATTAAATGATGCTTCACCTCTTCAGGAATACCAGAATTTTTGCCAAATTTTGCACCTTCAACCAAAGCACCATGTAAATTAGCATTAACTAGGTTAACCTCATGGAGATTAGCACCTTTAAGATTAGCACCACTTAAATTAGTTAATGCTAAACTTGCCCGATGAAAATCAGCATAACTTAAATCAGCATCCCCTAAAAAAGCACCACTTAAATCAGCACCACCTAATTTGGCATGACAAAGATTAGCTTCACTTAAATCCCCATCACATAAATCAGCCCCACGCAAGTTAGCGCGACTCAAATTTGCCCCCGAAAAATCAATCCCTCTTAACTCAGTTCCCCGTAAAACCCCCCCCGCAAAATCTACCCGATAGTTGAGATTCGCTAAAGTAGCTAATTCGATAAAATCATGGCTCTTTGCCTGTAAAATCTTCTCCATAATATTTTTTAAAGAAGATTCATTCTGTGAAGCAATTATAGGAATAGGAGGGGAAAAAGAAAAGTTATCACTGCTTAATTGACTGTAACTGAGATAGGGTTTTAATTTAGTTTCTAAGAGATAAGAAACAATTACTCGTTCTAAAATCGCGTGTTTATTGGGGATAATATCATGTCGCCATAATCCCTCTGCATCCGTTAAATGAATATCAGGTGCAGTCAGTTCAAATGTTGAGCTAAGTCGCCAGGAATTATCCAAAAGTTTCAGGGTTCCTAATTGAGTATTTTTCAAGAAACCTCTTAAGACAGACTCTCCCGTTTTTACTTCAAATAACCAGGAAAAATTGCCCTCACTGATTTGGGGATAAACTTCACACGCGGTTAAAGAAATTGAGTGTTTTTCTGATAAATTGAGAAACTTTAATTTTTCTTCCACACTGGGATCAGATAGATTAAAACTTCCCTTTAACTGACTAGAAGTTAAGGCGATTTCACAGTTTGCTAAGTGGAGTTTCAATGTGCCACTTTGTAACCCATATTTAACTCTTCCTCCTAATAAGGGTTCCCATTGTTCATTAAAGTTTAGACTCAAGTAGATATCAAGTAATTCCTGATCAGTTTCACTGGACTTAACAGGAATAGATTCCATTTGCATCCACAAACAGTCGGGGTATTGGTTTTGAGATTCCAGCGATCGCATATTGATGTAATAATTGGGTTTTTCCCACCGAAAAATCATAATTTTTCGGTATCATTTATCTCTAATCTACCATAAACGGGTAATTTTTCCTCATTACGTCATCAATTCCACCCAATAAACCGGATTTATCACCTGAGACTCTTCGCCAAAATGACGGTATTTGTGAAGAAACCCGGTTTCTCATTAACGATAAATGTTATTAAGAAATGTGACTCTTTACCCAAATCCGAAAAGCTTTAACTAAATCTAAATAATCCCCCGTTAGGGCTTGTTCTAAAAATTGGGTAATCTCTAAAATGGGTAAATTAGGAAAAGCTAAACTTTGCTCAGAAATGATATATTCTTGATTTTGGAGAAGATTAATTTGTAAGATTTTACCATTATAAATCCAGACTTCAGGAACTTGAAGGTCGCGATAGACTTCTAAGCTATTATCGGAAAAACTGGTAATATCTATTTCTACCACTAAATCGGGGGGCGGATCTTGCTGAGGATCAATGCGTTTTTTCCCCTTAACCGCGTTTAAATTTTGGAGATAAAAACATTTATCTGGCTCTGCACCACTGAGTTTAGGTCGCTTAAAAGTCGTTGAACCCAGGGGATAAATTTTGATATCTAATTCTTCAGCAAGAGTTTCCACAAATCGACCTAATACTTCTTTATAAATTTCATGTTCAGGTGATGGAACCATAATTTGTAAATTACCATGATAATAGATTAAGCGTAAATTGCGGTTACTTAATTCGGTTAGTAAAGTTTGATAGGTTTCCCAACTGATACCCGATAAAGAAACCTTTTCTTCCGGTGGACTCAGAGTATTTTTTATCATAATCATCCTGTTCTTAGTAAGGTATGAGTAATGGATTTAATGGATTAGTATTTTGATTATATAGCAAGTCTAAATCATTCATAAAGATTTGTAGGGGTAGTGCTGGAGTGCCTACCCTTCATCAATCGGGGCAACCACGGGGGGATTACCCCTACCTTAATTGTACAAATCATTTAGACGCACTATAGCATAAATAGCAAATGGAAATAAGAAGACTTACACACTCCCAGAATAAACCGGGTTGCTCCTGTAAATAAACCCGGTTTATATTTGATTTTAATTTGGCAGAGGAAATACTTGAGATAAATCTAAGGATAAATCGGTAAAACCGGGAAGAGATACGGTTTCCGTAGGTAAGGCAATCCGCTTGAAACGATACCCAAAATTACCTTGTTGATTTTGATAAGGCTCGGAATACATTTCTAAGTAATGCTCTACCAAATTGAAAATCCAGTAATGAGAAATTTCATTTTCTGCATAAAGAGATAATTTAGTTTTCTGATCATAATTCAAAGTCGAATCAGAAACTTCTATAACGAGCAGAATATCCGCGGCTTGAGGATGAGATAAGGAATAATTATCTGATCGCTTTTTGGCAATCACAACATCGGGTTCGGGTTCACTATCCGAGGGTAAAAAAATTGGTTCTTGTGAGCGCACACTAGCCCGTTTATTAATCAGTAAAATTAACTCCTGAATTAAGAGAGAGTTACAAACAGAATGAAAAGTCCCTTTAGCTACCATTTTGATAATTTCTCCACGAATTAATTCGACACGATCGCGCTCAAAGAAACCCAGTTTTCCCAACTGGTGATATTCATCAATCGTAAATTTTTTTACCGTTGGAGTATTCATAATTTATTCCCAAAGTAAATAGGTAATAGGTGACAGTTGACAGTTGACAGTTGACAGTTGACAGTTGACAGTTGACAACCAACTGTCAACCCCAATCCCCAATCCTCATTACCCAATCACCAATCACCAATCCCCAATCCCCAATCCCCAATCCCCAATCACCAATCACCAATCACCAATCCCCTATTCCCTTATGATTTTACTCAAAAATTGCCCCACGATCGCGTAAAGATTCTTTCATCTGCTCGGAAATACCGAGAGTCTCGACAAAACAGGTATTTTCTAAGATAGCATCCTTTAAATCAGCACGTTTGACATCCGCGTCGCGTAAATTTGCACCAGTCAAATTCACCCCAGTTAAATCAGAATTTTGTAAATTTGCCCCCTGTAAATTGGCATGACTTAAATTGGCATAAGGCAAATAAGCACTACTCAAATCAGCATAACTTAAATTAGCCTTACTCAAATTAGCACGGGGTAATTTAGTGCGTAAATCAGCATAACTTAAATTAGCACCCACTAACTCCGCGTCGCGTAAATTAGCATTACTTAAAACTGAGTCACTCAAATCCGCTCCACTTAGCAAAGTACCACTGAGATCCGCTAAAGTAAAATTGACTTTCCTTAAATTAGTATTCCGTAAATCCAACCCACTCAAATCGGCAAAATTAAAATCCAATCCACTTAAATCTGCTCCTGCTAAATCTTCAATAATGTTTAAACCCATACTTTCTGCCATTTCCAGAAAACCATTTTCTTTGTCGGATAAATCATATAACTGGCGGGCTATCCTGACTTGTTGTTTCATCACCTCTTGCTCTTTTTCTGCTTCACCTAAGAATTGATAGGCTAACCGCATTTTTTTCAAAGTGTGCCCTTCTAAACTATGATTATGCAAACTAATTGCTAAATTCAATTGTTTTTTATAACACTCTATTTCCTGTGTCAATTCTCCTTTTTTTTGATAGCTTAATATCAAATTCCCTAAAGCTTGATATTCCCCATAGTCGTCTTTTAATTCCCTGGAAATTTCTACCCGTTTCTGTTGATACTGAATGGCTCGATCATAGTCCTTTAAATTATAATAAGCATTTCCTAAATTTCCTAAAGCATTACCCTCTCCCTTTCGATCACCTATTTCGCAGGCAATTTTTAAATGTTCCTCATAACACGCGATCGCCTTCTCGTAAGCACCCAAAGCCTCATAAGCAACACCCATATTACCCAAAGCAGCACCTTCTCGACGAAGATTTCCGACTTTTCGATAAATCGTTAAGGCGGCTTCCCAAGAAACCAACGCGACATCAAAGGCAGAACTTTGATAATGCTCAATGCCTTGTTTCAGTAATAAATCTGCTTGTTCAGTCATTGCACAAAACCTTTATATTCCATTGAAATCTTTATTGTGACACACACTCTCAACTCCAATGTGAATCTAAAAGCAATGATCGTCAAAATTCCGTAACTTCTTTTTTATTGAAAAACAAAAAGTATTTATTGATTTGGTTGTTGCCCTGTCCTCTCTTGAGTTAATAGGGCATTGTGGAAAAGAAAAAAGAGAGTGTCATGAAAGCCACTCTCCCAACCATCAGGTGCATCTACATGAAAAGAGTATACCAATTAGTGATGACTTCCGATTCAGGGGCGAGGGGACTTAGGGGTAAGAGCGACAAGGGGTGTGAGGTGTTGGGAATGGGGAATGGGAATGGGGAATAGGTAATGGGGAATAGGGATTGGGGACTGGGGAGATGGGGGAGATGGGGGAGGAGGGGGAAGTTTTCTTCTTCCCTCTTCCTTTGTGCCTCTGTGCCTTTGTGGTTAATTAATTCTTCCTTCTTCCCTCTCCTCCCCCTCTTGCTTCTTCCTTCTTCCCTCTTGCTTCTTCCTTCTTCCCTCTTGCTTCTTCCTTCTTGCTTCTTCCTTCTTCCCTCTTGCTTCTTCCTTCTTCCCTCTTGCTTCTTCCCTCTTGCTTCTTCCTTCTTCCTTCTTCCTTCTTCCCTCTTCCCTCAACCGTTAAGTTTTTTCGATAAAAGTTGATTAGTCAACTTAGGATCAGCGCGTCCCTCGGTTTTCTTCATCACTTGGCCGACAAAAAACCCTAATAACTTAGTTTTACCATTACGATATTGTTCAAGTTCCTTGGGATTTGAGGCTAACACTTCATCGATCGCGCTTTCGAGAGCTCCAGTATCGGAGATTTGCACTAAACCCTTACTTTCCACTAACTGTTTAGGCGATCCTCCTTTAGTTAATAACTCAGGTAAAATATCCTTCGCGATTTTGCCACTAATGGTACTCGACTCAATTAAACCAATTAATTCCGCGAGGTTTTCCGGTGTTAACGCGATATCCTTAATTGTCAATTTTTCAGTCTTCAAATAAGCTGTGATATCCCCCATCACCCAATTCGCGGCTTGTTTAAAGGGAGCACCGAGGGCGATGGAGCTTTCAAAGAATTCTGCCACAGCGTGATCGTCGGTCAAAACCCTTGTATCATAGGCAGAAAGACCAATTTCTGACTCATAACGATGACGTTTTTGCGCGGGTAATTCCGGTAACTCCGATTTCCAAATATTTAATTGTGTTGAGGATACCTCAATCGGAGGTAAATCCGGTTCAGGGAAATAACGATAATCACTAGAACCCTCCTTACTCCGCATACTTATCGTAGTTTGTTTTCCCTCATCCCAAAGTCTCGTTTCTTGGATAATTGGTTCACCCGTTTCTAACGCGTTTGTTTGACGTTCAATTTCATAATCGATCGCCCGTTGAATGGCACTAAAAGAGTTCATATTTTTAATTTCCACCTTAGTCCCAAACTCTTTTTGCCCCACGGGACGCACGGAAACATTAACATCACAACGGAGAGAACCCTCCTGCATATTGCCATCACTTACCCCTAAATAACGGACAATACGACGTAACTCTTGCGCGTATTCTGCCGCCTCCAAACCCGAACGGATATCGGGTTCCGAAACAATTTCTACCAGGGCAATACCCGCACGATTATAATCCACCATCGAATAGGTAGAACCTTGGAGGCGATCGCTACCACCATGTACTAATTTGCCCGCGTCTTCCTCCATGTGCAGACGAGTAATACCAATTTTTTTACAAGTCGCATTTCCGGCTTCATCTACCAGTTCAATTTCTAACCAACCATTAGTCGCGATCGGTAAATCATACTGAGAAATTTGATAATTTTTCGGCAAATCAGGATAAAAATATTGCTTGCGATCAAACTTACTATAGGGTGCGATTTCACAATTCAACGCGAGTCCTGTTTTTACCGCGTACTCCAACACCTTCTGATTCAGTACAGGCAAAACCCCAGGCATCCCCATACAGATCGGATCAATATTACTATTGGGAGGGGTCCCAAATTCCGTCGAAGATCCAGAGAAAATCTTCGTTTTGGTACTAAGCTGACAATGAGTTTCTAAGCCAATAACGGCTTCATACTTGGTTTTAACAGGTGCAGCACTAATCATATAACACGAGAAAAAAGGTGCAGTTATTAGCTTTATTGTATCTTGATATGGAATTGTGTCCTCAAGTCCTTACCCAAAATTGCCTTTTCGTGCTAGTCTCTCTGGAGCAAGGGGCTTCCACTCGAACCTCTCCCTGTCAGAATCGAATCACCAATCACCTTTTTGGTCTGAAGAACAATACTGACAAGAACTGCTATTATTGGTAGGATCTTCCGTGACCATTACGGAAATAGTACCAAAAAACTGTAGTTTATGCTACAATAAGACTTCTGAGATTAGTCCCATCAAGGTCTTTTTTCATACAGATCAAGGATCGGACAAAACACAAATCTCCTAAGCACAGTAAACAATCCATCCCAAAAAAAGGGTCACTATGGCAGACATCACAAAAGAAGAAATACGCGAAAGATTAGGCAATATTGATCAGATTCGTGACATTATTTTTGGCTCACAAATAAGAGAAATTGATACTCGTTTTAACAAAATAGAATCTGATCTGTCTAACTTACAACAAGATATGCAGAATCGGCTTGATCAAGTCAAAAACGTTCTGCTCACAGAAATGAGAGCCTCCCATGAGTCTCTGGAAAAGAAACTCAAGTCCTTAGCATTAACTTCCCAAGAAGAGGCTGCTGATGTCCGCCAACAAATTGATCGTTTAAATCGTAAGTTTTCTACGAATGTTGAAGCCTTAGATGAGTCTATTGATAAACAAACCACTTCTTTGCGTGATGATTTATCACAAACCAGAGATAAACTCCAAGAAGAAGTGCGTGTTCTGAAAAATCAAGTCTTTGATGAATTAGAACGACGCTTTTCTCTGTTGCGCGAAGTGAAAGTTTCCAGAGATGATATGGCAGAATTACTCTTTGAACTGGGTATGCGTCTCAAGGGTAATGAATTTGTCCCCCAGTTAAAAGAAGCAGCCGATAGTAATCTTGATGGTGGTATCCTGTTAACGGATAAGTCTCATCATGATTATCAGGGGTAAATAGCCATGACTTTAGCGAAAGAAAATCCAACCGAACTGAACCTCTCAGCGGACGTGGTTTCTGCCGCTAAGGACGATGGGGCTGATCAACTCAACCAACTTGAACCTTTATTACGTCTCTTGATGGAGCTCAATCAGATTGACTCCTCAAGGGACAATGGGAGAGAAAAATCACAACCGGAAGACTCCCAATCAAACTTTCAAGCGATGATTGACGATCGCGCTCCAGTAACTCTGGAATGGGAAAAAAACTCTTCTCAAGCCCAAGAGTCTTTATTAAATGACGATCACGCTCCCGTGACTCTGGAATGGGAAAAAAACTCTTCTCAAGCCCAAGAGTCTTTATTAAATGACGATCGCGCTCCCGTGACTCTGGAATGGGAAAAGAACTCTTCTCAAGCCCAAGAGTCTTTATTAAATGACGATCGCGCTCCCGTGACTCTGGAATGGGAAAAGAACTCTTCTCAACCCCAAGAGTCTCTCTTAAATGGCGCGATCGTTCCTTCTTCATCTTTTTGGGCATCTTCCTCTAAGATCCCCTCCTCAGTCCCTAAAAATAATTCAGAGGATGCTTTAGATGCTTTGCTGAATTTGCTCTTAGGCCCTTCAGACTCAAAAACTATTCTCACAGAGACTCCTGTTTCTGCTCCCCAAGAAACTCTCGCAGAATTACCAGAAAAAGAAGCTCCTGTATTGTCATTTTTGTCGGAAATCGCGTCTCTTTCCCCAGAGGAAGAAACCTCTCAACTCCCTTCACCAGAAAAAGAAATATTTACGAAGACACCAAAGCTTTCTCCGACTTCAGAACACCTAGAAAAAGAACTTGTCACGGAGACAGAAAAATCATCTCTCACCCGTTCCGCACCAAAAAAATCCACGATTCCCCTGGGAAAATCTCCTATTGAGACAGAAATCCCTTCCTTTGATATCAAATCCGATGAATCAGAAGATGCCCTCTCACTATTACAGAATCTTTTGCTCGGCACTCAAATATCTGAGGTGAAGGAAGTCAATGAGACTTTAGCTGACCAAGTACAGCGTTTAAAACATCAACTTTATGATCCGAATGAGTTGGTTAATTTATTACTTCCTCATGTGATAGAACTGCTAAACCGCAAAGTAGCTGAGGCTAGTGACGAAATGGCTTCAGCCCTTGCTCCTATTGTTGATGAAGCCATCTATAAGCGCTCACAAACCCATAAATCCTCCCTAACCCTGACTTTAGCCCCCTTACTTCCCGATGCGATTCGAGAAGTAATTGAACGTTATCCGACGGAGATCGCGAAGGCTATTAGCCCCGAAGTTGCCCTCGCAATTCAAGAACAAATTCGTCTCGATCAAGAAGCGATCGCGGAAGCTTTAGGCTCGGAAATGGGCAGAGCCATTAAAAATCAAATAGAATTAGAACGTGACGCGATGGTAGATGCCCTTTATCCCGTCATCGGTAATACTATTTCTAAGTATATGACCGAAGCCATCCGCTCTATTAATGAAAAAGTAGAAAGAGCTTTTAGTATTGAGGGTATAAGTCGCAAGATGCGAGCGCAAATGCAAGGAGTTTCCGAAGCCGAACTGATATTTAAAGAATCAATCCCCTTTGCTGTACAAGCGGTTTTCTTAATTCATAAAGCCTCTGGATTAATTATCTCCGAAGTCCAAAATTCAGACCGCGCACACTTAGAAGCCGATATGATCGCGGGAATGTTAACCGCGATCCGTAGCTTTGTCAAAGATTGTATCGTTCAGGATGGCGAGTTATCAGAACTCAATGAAGTTGAATATGGAGACTCCAAACTTCTCACGGAAGTCGCGGGATATTGTTATCTCGCGGTGGTGATTAAAGGGGAACCCTCGAAACATTTTATCAACCAATTTCGAGAAACTCTAGCCAATATTATTATTAAATATAGCAAACCGGTGGAAAATTTTGAAGGCGATCCTTCTACGATTCCTGACGCGATCCCTACCTTACTTGATCGCTTAATGAATTTGCCCGAATTAGAAAAGAAAAAAGAAGGGAAAGCCCCCCTCGCGCTTTTAGGGATTATCACGGGAGTTGTAGCTTTAATCCTCCTCCCTTGGGGATATTATCAATATCGTCAAGCCGGAGAAAAGCAGATATTAATGGGCATTTCTCAAGCTCTGATCGCGACACCAGAATTATCAGTCTATCATTTGAATCAAGAGGTCAAAGGTGATACAATTAAACTGACAGGGCGTCTACCTAATCCAGAGTTACGTAAAAAAGCCGAAACCGTTACCAAAATCACAGCCCCCAAATGGAAAATAGACAATCAAATTATCGCGGTGGATGTGCCACCCGATCCCGTTATTGTCCAAGCCGAAGTGAAACGAATCACAAAAGTTTTAAATCAAATGGAAGGGGTTTCCCTTTCTAGTAGTTATGTGCATCGTAAAGTCACTGTCGAGGGGACTGTGATGCAAATGACAGATACCGGAAAAATTGTTCAAGCATTCAAGCAAATTCCGGGGGTGCAGTCCGTGGTAAGTACGATAAAATTAAATCCCCTAAAGATTAGTACGCGTGTCTATTTTGACCCCGGATCAGAGCGTTTAAGTCCAGCCTACAAGGATACTATCAATACGATTAAAGAATTTTTGAAACAGTATCCCCTCAAACATCTTAAAATAACAGGGCACAGCGATAAGCTGGGGAATCCAACCATCAATCAGAAGTTGGCCCTTAACCGTGCGGAAGCTGTGCGAAATGCCTTAGTCGAGGCGGGGGTTGATCCCAAACGACTAGAAATTGTCGGAGTTAACAACCCTCCCCAAGATGTTGAGTCGAGTCAACCCCTGTTACTCAGTCGATGTGTCACCTTTGAACCCATAAACGTTTCAAAAAGGAAATAATATGTCAATGATCTCTAAAAAAATGTGTATGGTAGGCGACTTTGGAGTTGGCAAAACCAGCTTAATTCGTCGCTTCGTCGAGAGTAAATTTACGGATCAATATCTCTCTACTGTGGGAGTGAAAATCTCTCGTAAAATTGTTGAGTTAGAAAATGTGAGACAGCAAGATCAAGTGACAGCCCAACTTCTGATTTGGGATTTGGAAGGTCATACTAAGTTTAAAGCGATCGCTCCTTCTTATCTCCAAGGTGCGTCGGGTGTTTTAATTATCGCGGATGTCAGTCGCACTGAAACCATTGAACGACTGATTGAACATACCAAACTTTTTACATCTGTTAATCCTAAAGGCACTATGATCATCGCGTTAAATAAAGCAGACTTAGTAGATGAAGAAAAATTAGCGAAAATTGTAGAAATGGCAAAAAACATCGTGGAAGGCGAGGGAGTCTTAGCTATTTATACGACTTCTGCAAAAACGGGCTTATGTGTTGATGAGATATTTCACAAATTAGCATACACAATGGTAGAGTCCACATGAACTCCCTCATGCAGAAACTTTTATCCTCCCGTCAAACAGAGTATCTTGTCATCGATTTGGAATTTAAGATCGTCGAAGCCTCTTCGGGAGTTAATCGCTTCGCAGAAGAGTCCTTTCAGTTAGGAAATGATGTCCGTCAGGCTTTTCCTGAACTGATGGGACTTGATGATATTATTCTTGATATTTGGCAGGATCAGATAGAGAAGTTTGAGTTAAAAGGAATTAGCAGAATTTCGAAAAAAGTCACGGATGTTTACATAGACATAAATTTAATTAAACATATTAGTGACAAGGATGATAACGGTATATTAATAATTATTGAAGATAGTACCGAACGAATGTTAATTGAGCAAAAATTAGGACAAGTTGCCAAAGAATATAGTTTAGCTCTCAGTGCCCTAAGCCAAGCCAAAAAATACATTGACAAGGTAATTTCTTCCATGACAGATGTTATGTTTGTTGTCAATCGTTTTGGTATTATTAAAACTGTAAATCAAGCCACACTAAATTTATTTGAGTATAGTGAGTCAGAATTAATTAATATCAATATAAATTTGATTACTCCGGCTAAGAAATTTCAATTAATTATTGATAGTATTAATCCCATTGTATCACCGGAAAGCATTTTAGTGAAAAATGTAGAAATACCCTGTTTAACCAAAACAGGAAAAATTTTATTTATCTCCTTTTCTCTTTCCGAAATTCGAGGTGAAAAACATGAAATTCAAGAATTTCTTTTAGTGGGTAGAGATATTACAGAACGCAAACAAAATGAAGTTTTAATCCGTCAACAGGCTGAACACGATCGCGTGTTGAAAACTATTACAAATCAGATTCGTAATTCCTTAAGTTTAGAGGCAATTCTCTCCTGTACAGTAGTAGAAGTACAACAATTTTTACAAGTTGATCGAGTCCTCTTCTATCGCTTGACTGATGAACCCCAAAAAACGGTAGCCGCAGAAGCCGTTAGTCAAAAAAAAATTCCTCCCTTACAAACTAGGCTTTACCATCGTTATTTTTCCGAAAATCTGAAACATTATGAAAGGGGGGAAATTTGCATAATTTCCGATATTGAAACACCGGATAAAATTAAGTGTGATCCTAATTACCTCTCCCTATTAAGAGAATTAGAAGTAAAAGCTCATTTAGTTTTTCCCCTGATCAATAATAATGAATTATGGGGGTTACTTATGGCTAATCATTATTATCAATCAAGAGAATGGCAACCGGGGGAAATTGGCTTATTAGAGCAATTGGTTGCCCAAGTCGCGATCGCGGTTCATCAAGCAGAACTTTATGAACAATTACAGGAAGCTAATCGAGAATTAGAAGAATTAGCAAGAACGGATAGTTTAACATTAATTGGTAATCGTCGTCATTTTAACAGGACTCTTAATTTAGAATGGAAACGAAATGCTCGCGAGCAAACGCCGATTTCTTTGATTTTGTGTGACGTGGATTATTTTAAGCTATATAATGACACCTACGGTCATGTTCACGGTGATTTATGTTTAAAAAAAATCGCGGATATCTTGGGGCAAACAGCCAAAAGACCCGGTGATTTACCCGCGCGTTATGGCGGCGAAGAATTTGCCGTCATTCTCCCGAATACTCCCCAAGAGGGAGCCGTCCATTTAGCCAATGTTATCCTGCAAAAAGTCCGAGATTCCAAAATCCCTCATCGTACATCTTTGATCAGTCACTATGTTACAATTAGCATCGGAATAGCCACTGTTATTCCCCCTAACAATACCTTACCAGAAACAATCCTTATTAAAGCCGCGGATCGAGCTCTCTATCAAGCCAAACAGCAGGGGCGCGATCGCTTCGTTGTTTACCTGGATTATTAGCAAAATCAACTATTAGAAAAACTATGAACTCCCTATTGAAAAAATTATTAGCTCCCCGTCAAATCGAGTATTTATTTACTGATGAAAATTTTGCGATTTTAGACATATCTTTTGCCGCGCACCGCTTTGCCGAAAACATAGAAAATATGAGACTTGGTGCAGATGTCCGTGATGCTTTTCCTGAATTAGTCGGTTATGAAGACATGATTTTATCTATCTTTTCTGGAGAAAAAAATAATTTTGAATTAAAAGAAATATTTCGTAATTCTACTTATAAAAGCCCTTTTTATTTTGATTTGTATGTCATTGAAAATAAAGACGAAAACTTGGAAAAAAAACAATTAATGATGTTATTTGAAGATGTGACAGATGTGATGGTGATGAAACAAGAGTTATTGCAGAATGCTAATGAAGCAAATTTACTTTTAAGTGCCTTAGCTGCATCTAAAGACTATATTGATAAACTTTTAGAATCAATGGGAGATGCTTTGTTTGTTACTCAACAATCGGGTATAATTAAAGCCGTTAATCCCGCGACTCTATCTTTATTGGGGTATACCGAAAAAGAATTAATTGGCAAATCTATTTATCAATTTATCGGAGAAGATGAATTATTCTGCAAAGCCCGTCATCATTATATTCTTGCCCAAGAAATTGTCCTGAAAGACTTGGAATTTTTGTGTCATAAAAAACAAGGAGAAGCAATTTGGGTTGAGTTTTCATGTAGTGCAATTCAAACAGGAATTAAGGGATTATATGATTTTGTTTATCTAGGTCGAAATATCACACAACGAAAACAAGAAGATCTGAAAATTCGACGGGATTTAGCCAAAGAAAAAGAACTGAGAATCTTAAAATCACGCTTTTTTTCTATGCTTTCCCATGAATTTAGTAATCCCCTAAATGCTGTTTCTTTTGGGCTACAAATGCTGGCAGAAGAGAGTACCATTACTTCGGAGGATGACAAAGAAGCTTATCTGCAATTGATGGACATTGCCACCAAAAATATGATGTCTTTATTAGATGATGTGAAATTAATTAGTCGTGCAGAATCGGGCAAACTAGAGTTTCAACCATTACCTATGAATCTGCCGAAATTTTGTTGTTTATTACTCGAAGAAGTTAAATTATCAACGGGAGTTAAAAATGATATTATTCTTTCTATCGTCGGTTTTTCTGATGCTACAGATTTTGATCGTGAGATCGAGTTAGATGAAAAACTGCTCCGACATATTCTGATTAATTTACTTGTCAATGCTGTTAAATATTCCCCTCAAGGAGGTACGATTTCCTTGACTTGTTTCTATGAAAATGAAACAATTATTTTTGAGGTTAAGGATCAGGGAATTGGTATTGCTCCAGAAGATCAAGCACAATTGTTTGAATCATTTTATCGTGCCAGAAATGTCGGCTCTATCCCAGGGACGGGATTAGGCCTCCCTATTGTTAAGCAATGTGTCGAAATTCATGGTGGAAGTATTGATCTGGAGAGCGCGATCGGAGTAGGTACAACTTTTATCGTGAAAATTCCTATATACAAAAAAGATAATTTTGTCAAAACTGTTTAAACCCCTCACAAATGTTTTGCCAAATCTTATACTATAATAACGTTAACCCCCCTTTTCCTGAAATGTGGGGACTATCCTTAAGATTTTTTTATTGTGAAACAATATCATGACTCCCTGATAAAATGGTGATGTAGTGATCTTATGGGATTGGTCAAAAACTAGACCCACAAAACCGGGTTTCTTTTGCGAGAAGGTAATTTGTGTCAAATTTCTATCGGAGAAACCCGGTGACACGAATATTTGAAAAATAATTCAAGATCATGATATAAACCATGAATAGGGAATAGAAAACTCCGGGTTAAAATTAGGGTGTATTTACTGAGAAAATAACATGAAAAAATTTTTGAAACAGCTATTAGCCCCCCATCATTTAGAGTATATTGCACTCAATCGGGATTTATTAGTCTTAGAAACCTCATCTGAAGTAAATCAGTTTGCTGAAAATTATAGTGCAGTTGAACTGGGAAATCATATCTGTGATGCTTTTCCTGAACTGATGGGGATGGAAGAGCTTTTAATTGAGATTTTGGATGGAAATATTCCCAATTTTGAATTGAAATCAATTACCCGGGTGCAAAATGATGGCACTTATCTCTATTTTGATTTGTATGTGATTCCTTACCAAGAAGATACGGAAAACTCTGGCAATTTAGTCATTTTCTTGGAAGATGTTACGGATCGTATGGGATTAGAACAAACCTTAGTACAAGCTACTAATGAAACGAATCTTTTAGTCAGGAAGTTAGAAACGACCAAAAATTACATTGAAAAAATTATTACTTCAATGGCGGAGGCGTTGATTGTTACTAATACCAAGGGAAAAATTCAAAGTGTCAATCATGCCGTAGAAGTTTTATTTGGTTATAGTGAATCCGAATTAGTGGGAAAAGATATTTCTTTGCTGATTGCGGATGAAAATTTTGGTCATCGTGTTGAGCGTTATTTTTCTGTCTCTGGGGGAGAACCCTTAAGTGATGTGGAGGTTAATTGTTGCACCAAAAGCGGAATCTTGATTATGGTGTCCTTTTCTTGTTCTCTGATTGAAACGGATATTAGTCAACAGAATGAAGGCAATTTTTCCACTAAAGAAATTGTGTTTATTGGGCGAGATATTACGGAACGTCAGCGGGCGCAAAGACGACAAATTTTGCAGTATGTTACTACTTTGATCTTGGCAGATTCCCCCACCCTAGAAAAGGCGATCGCGGAGTTATTACCAGTGATTTGCGATACGTTAGGATGGGATGTGGGGGAACTGTGGATGACGGAGGAAGGGGAAAAATTGATGTTCTCCCAAACTCATACTTGTGTTTGTGATGATCCCAATTTATTGAGATGTGTCGCGAGTTGGAGCAAAGATTCTGTGTATTTTGATGAATTTGTCAAAGACACACAAAAAATCGTGATTCCCCCGGGCATCGGCTTAGTGGGTTCGGTTTGGAATAAGGGGGCTTGTGAGTGGATTCCTGAGATTATTGAGGATGAGAATTTTACTCGCGCGGAGATCGCGGCACAAGTGGGACTCCATGCCTCTTTTGCCTTTCCCATTTTAGGAGATTATGATGAAATTACTGCCCGCAGAAGTGTCTTAGGTGTGATGACTTTCTTAAGTCGTTTTCCCCAATCCCATGATGAAGATTTACTGCAAACAATGGCCGCGTTAGGCAGTCAAATGGGACAGTTTATTAAGCGTAAACAAGCTGAAGAAACCATCCGGGTTGAGCAAGCTAAATCTGAGCGCTTATTGTTGAATATTTTACCGAGCGCGATCGCGAATCGTTTAAAACAAGACGAAAGTACGATCGCGGAATATTTTCCCCACGCGACGGTTTTATTCGCGGATTTGGTAGGATTTACACCCCTATCGGCTTCCATGAGCCCCATCGCGTTAGTCAATTTACTCAATCAAATTTTCTCGGCCTTCGATCGCCTCAGCGAAAAACATGGTTTAGAGAAAATTAAAACTATTGGTGATGCTTATATGGTAGTAGGGGGTATTCCCACACAGAAAGATGATCATGCACACGCGATCGCGCTGATGGGTTTAGATATGCAAAAAGCCGTCGCGGAATTTAATGTCAAAAATAACAAAGATTTCGCGATCCGCATTGGCATTCACAGTGGGCCAGTCGTCGCGGGTGTGATTGGGATTAAAAAGTTTATTTATGATCTTTGGGGCGATACCGTTAATATCGCCAGTCGCATGGAATCTCACAGTTTCCCGGGGCAAATTCAAATCAGTGATGCCACTTATCAGATTATTAAAGATAATTTTACTGTGGAAGAAAGAGGTAGTATTCTTGTCAAGGGTAGAGGACAAATGACGACTTACTTTTTGTTAGGTAAAAAAGCGAATAATGTTCTTCATCCTTGGGAAAAATCGTGGCAGCCCAGCGACACTCAAGAAATGTTAACCACTACTCCTATCATGAAGATTGCTGATTAGGGAACAGGGAACAGGGAACAGGGAATAAATTAGACCTCCTCTGAGAGAGAAACGTACTAGACATTTCCCCAAAATAAGGTCAAAAGCCAGGCAGGATGCCTAGCCTACAAGAAATAGTTTTTGGAAGTGTCTATTTTGGGGCAAGTTTTATCGTTTTCCTTGTTTAGTCTGCTTTTTTCCTTGAGATTGATTTAGTTTATCCCAGGCTATGACATTAAGAAATGTCTTATGTCTTGGACAGATATCACCATTTCTAAAGAAAATATATAGGTTTTCAGGTTAAGGCCAAGAGTGAGTAACAATTAAGAGATAAAGGTCTTGGTAGGGCCGGGTTCACCAGGATCTACATCAAAAGCACAGATTTGAGAACCAGCCCCTAGGATTCTCTATAATATAATCCCTTTTTTGTGTGATGCAGCTTATTGATTTCCCCCTCTCAGAGTCTTACCCCCACGCGGCGATCAATCGTCACCCCCTGACTGTGACACCGGAAACGCCGCTTAATGACGCGATCGCGCTGATGAATCAAGTAATGGGCTCTTGTACCTTACCAAAAGCTCGGCAACTCTCTGGGGATCAGGGACTTAAGGAAGCGCGATCGAGTTGTATTCTTGTCACGAAAGGTTCTCAATTAAGAGGAGTGATTACTCAACGGGATTTAGTGCGCTTAGTCGCGAAGGGGAAAAATCTCCAAAATTTAACCGTTGATGATGTAATGACAAAAGAATTAATAACCCTTAAACAATCAGAATTACAAGATGTATTTACCGTTTTAAAATTATTTCGTCAATATCGGATTCGCCATTTACCTATTGTTGATAATTCCCACAATGTTGTCGGGATAATTACCCCAGAAAGTCTGCGTCAAGTTCTTAAACCCATTGATGCACTACGATGGCGCAGAGTAAAAGAGGTAATGGTAACACGAGTTATTAATACAGTCTCAAATAGCTCCATCCTAGATGCGGCACAACTAATGGTAGAACATCGTGTCAGTTGTGTTATTATTGTAGAACAAAAGGAAGAAAGAAGCGAATTTAATTCCTATGGGGATTACCCTGAGCCTTTGGCTCTCATCCCTGTGGGAATTATGACAGAACGTGATATTATACAGTTTCAGGCATTAGATTTAGACTTGGAAAATCTCACCGTGGCACAGGTGATGAGTACCCCCTTATTTTGTTTACATCCAGAAGCTTCTTTATGGGTAGCTCATCAACAGATGTTATCATCACGCGTGTCGCGTTCTGTGATTACCGGAGATCGAGGTGAATTACGGGGGATATTGACTCAGACTAATTTGTTACAAGCGATCGATCCGATGGAAATGTCTCAGTGTATTGATACATTACAGGTAGAAGTTTCTCAACTGGAGAGAGAGAAATTAGCACTTTTAGAAAGTCGTAATATGCTCTTAGAAAAAGAAGTTCAGGAGCGGACGATTCAAATGCAAAATGAATTAGCCGTCCGTCAACAGGTGGAATTCGCGTTACATCAAAGTGAAACTAAACTTAATACGATTCTCAATAATGCAAACGTCGCGATCGCGAGTTTCCGGGTTTTTCACAATGGGGACTGGGAGTATGATTATTTTTCCTCCGGTTGTGAGGCTATGTTGGGTTATAGAGCCACAGAATTAGTGATGAATAAAAAACTGTGGCGATCGCGGATTTTCCGTGAAGATAGAGAAAAAGTAATCGAGCCGATGTTTGCCGAGATTTTCACCGAAGGCACTAAGACAATTGAATATCGTTTTCGTCACAAAGATGGGAGAATGCTTTGGTTATCCAATACTTTAACCTCAAAAAAGCACTCCACGGGTAAATATTGGGAAGTAACTAGCGTCGAAACCGATATTTCTGCGCGTAAAAAAGCAGAAGAAGCACTACAAAAATCAGAGGAGCAATGGCGTTGTTTAGTAGAAAATTCTCCCAGTATTATTATTACCATCAATCGAGATGGCATTATTCAATTTGCGAATCGGGTGGTGTCGGGTTTAGAGATTGCTGACGTGATTGGCAAGAGTATTTATGAGTTTATCGTGCCGGAACATCAACAGAAGCAACGGTTATGTCTGGATCATGTGTTTCACACCGGAGAGTCAGTGAGTTATGACATTTCTGGAATAGGTAATAATGGCTTTCTCTGTCATTATAAAACTCAAATTGCACCGATACGGCAAGAGGAAAAAATTGTCGCGGCGATTTTGGTAGCTACTGATATTAGTGATGTTTTTCTAGCAAAAGACGCGTTACGTCAGAGTGAGGAACGTTATCGTCGCATTGTGGAAACAGCCGCGGAGGGAATTTGGGAAATTAACGAGAATTGTCAGACTACCTTTGTCAATCAACGGATGGCGGAGATGCTTGGTTATACCGTTGAAGAAATGATGAATAAACCTTTTTGGGCCTTTATGGATGAAGACGGGCAATCCCTCTGTTATTGCCTTTTCAAAAATGGCCAACCTGGTGTTAAAGGAATACAGGATTTTAAGTTTAAACGCAAAGATGGCAAAGACTTATGGACATTGATTTCGACGCAGCATCTTTACGATCAAAATGGCAATTATACTGGTGCTCTGCGTATGGTTTCTGATATTACCCAGCGGAAACAAGCAGAACTTTTGTTGCTCGAAAGTGAAAGACTTTATTCGGCATTGACGGAAGCCGCCCCCGTTGGTATTTTCCGTACTAATACTCATGGTTATTGCTCTTATGTTAATGAGCGTTGTTATCAGATTACTGGTTTGAATTCTCTGGAGGCTTTGGGTTATGGTTGGATGCGTAGTTTGCATCCGAATGATCGCGATCGTGTTTTAGCTGAATGGCAAAACGCGGTAAAAGAAGAGACTTCTTTTCGCAGTGAATATCGGTTTGTGCGTCCCGATGGCTCTCTTTGTTGGGTGTTTTGTCAAGTCGTACCTGAACAAGATGAGCAAGGTAATATTAGTAGTTATATTGGTACTGTCACCGATATTAGTGATCGCAAGTCTCTGGAAATTTCACTACAAAAATCTGAGGCAAAACTCTACGACATTCTTAATCATGTTAATGCCTTAATTAGTAGTTTTCGAGTTTATCAAGATGGCAGTTTTACTTATGATTATTATTCTCTTTCACATGAAACACTGATTGGTTATACAGCCGAAGAGTTAAAACAAAATCAACATCTCTTGATGTCTTTGATCCCTTCCGAAGATTTAGAATGGGTAATTAAACCGGCTTGGGAAAAGATTTTTACCGAAACCATTATTAATTGTGAATATCGTGTTTATCATAAGAATGGAGATATCCATTGGTTTTCCGCAACTTGGACACCCCGACACGCATCAATCGGAAATTATTGGATCGTCACCGCGATCGCGACGGATATTACAGCCCGAAAACACGCGGAAGAAGCATTACGCTCAAGTGAAAAACGCTTATCTCTTGCCCTGCAAGCCGCGAAAGCAGGTATTTGGGAATGGAAACCGACAAAACCGCAAAATTTTTGGTCCGAAGAAACTTTCCACTTATTGGGTTATCAAAGAGAAACTTGTGAGCCGAGTTATGATAATTGGCTTTTGGCAATCCATCCTGAAGATCGCGAAAAAGCCGATATATCCGTGAAACAGGTTTGGAAAGAAAAACGGGAATTAAATTTAGAATATCGTGTGTTACTTCCCGATAAAACGGTACGTTGGTTGAGTCATATTGGTCAAATAATTTATGATAATCAATGCCATCCCCAAGGGATGATTGGTATCCAAATGGATATCACAGAACGCAAAGAAAATCAAGAATTTATGGCGTTTCAAGCTTCTCTTTTGAGTCAAGTACGCCACTCGGTGATTGCCACGGATTTACAACATCGCATTATTTATTGGAATCCTTACGCGGAACAAATGTATCAATGGAAAGCCGAAGAAGTTATAGGCAAAACCCTTTTTGATGTGATCATTTCCGAGGAATTTTCCTCAGAATATTATGCCCTCCTCACTAATCTGATTCATGTCGGGCATTGGGAAGGGGAATTAACCGCGTGTCGTAAAGATAACAGTTTTTTACCAATACACATGGTAAAAGTATCTTTATCTGATACTCACGGACACGCGATCGGTTATGTAGGCGTAAGTTTGGATATTACCGAGCGCAGACAAGCAGAATTAGCTTTGCAAGAAAGTGAAGTCCGTAATCGTAAGATGTTGGATGCCTTTCCCGATTTGGTTTTCCGTACTAAGGCTGATGGCACTTTCATTGATTTCAAAGCACCCCATGAGGATGAGCTTTTCATGCCTGCCCAGGTTTTTATCGGCAAGACTATATCGGAAGTCATGCCTTTTGACTTGACTCAAAAAGCGATGTTTTATCTTTCCCAAGCTTTGAGGAATGGCGAAACACAAATTTTTGAGTATTCTTTACATCATCGGGAAAAAATCCGTGATTATGAAGCCCGTCTCGTCGTTATGGGAGAAGATGAAGTTTTATGGTTAATCCGAGATATCTGCGATCGAAAACAGGCAGAAAAAGCCCAACAAAGGTTACAGGAAGAGTTAGAAATTAGAGTGAAGGAGCGCACTCAGGAATTAGAATGGCAAAAATTAGCCCTTGATCGAGCGACAATTGTGGGTATTACTGATGCCAAAGGGATTATTACTTATGCCAGTGCAAAATTCTGTGAAATTTCCCAGTATTCCCGCGAAGAGTTAATTGGCAAAAGTCATAGAATTATTAATTCGGGTTATCATTCCCCTCAGTTTTTTCAAAATTTATGGTTGACGATTACCAAGGGGGATGTTTGGCAGGGAGAAGTGAGAAATCAAGCCAAAGATGGTAGTTTTTATTGGGTTGATACCACCATTGTCCCCTTTATTGATGAAACGGGAAAACCTTTCCAATATTTATCAATTCGCATTGATATTACCCAACGGAAACAAGGGGAAGATGCCCTCAGAGAAAGTGAACAACGGTTTCGGATGTTGGCAGATACAGCCCCCGTTTTGATCTGGATGTCAGATATTGATAAAAGTTTTTCTTTCTTTAATGAAACTTGGCTTAACTTTACCGGAAGATCATTTGAAGAAGAAATTAATAATGGTTGGCTAGAGGGAATACATCCTGATGATGTCGCGCAGTTTTTTGAAACTTATTTCACCGCGTTTGAAGCCCGTCAAGCCTTTTCTTTAGAATATCGTTTACGACGTTTCGATCGCGAGTATCGCTGGATTGTAGATACAGGAGTCCCTCGTTTTACTGCTAATAACGAATTTGTAGGTTATCTTGGTAGTTGCATGGATATTACCGAGCGTAAAGAAGGGGAAATTACTTTGCAACAACAGATCGAAAGAGAGCGGGTGACAGTCGCGATCGCGCAACGTATCCGTGAGTCTTTAGAGTTAGAGGAGATTCTTAATACAACCGTCGCGGAAGTCCAACAATTATTAGCCACTGATCGTACCTTAGTATTACGATTTTTACCCGATGATACCAGTCGCGTTATTGCTGAAGCCGTTGCCCCAGGATGGCCAAGTATTTTACATGGTATTTTCTCTACTTTACCCAATAAAATACACTCACGATATCTGCGGGGGGGAACCTATGCAATTTGCGATCGCGAAAAACAGAAAATTTTATTTAGTCTAGTGGATTTGATGGTAGAATTAGAAGTACAAGCAAAACTCGTAGTTCCCATTATTCAAAAAGATACTTTATGGGGATTATTAATTGCCCACCAATGTTCACAAAAACGAGAATGGCATCCTTGGGAAATAGATTTATTAGAACAATTGGGGACGCAACTGGGGATCGCAATTCAACAATCAGAGTTATATAAGCAATTGCAAATAGAACTTAATGAGCGAAAACAAGCAGAAGACAATCTTAAGAAATCATTAAGAGAAAAGGAAATATTACTCAAAGAGGTGCATCATAGAGTCAAGAATAATCTTCATGTCGTTTCGAGTTTACTACAACTCCAATCAGAAACGATCGCGGATGCTCAAATAGCCAAAATGTTTGAAGAAAGTGAAAACCGGATTCATTCAATGGCCTTGATTCACGAAAAATTATATCGCTCACAAAATCTCGCGCAAATAAACTTTGGCGAATATTTAGAAGATTTGGTAACAAATCTATTTGAGTCCTATAATGTCAGTAATGAACGCATTCAGCTCGAATTGGAAACCGAGCCAATTTTCGTCAATATAGAAACAGCCACACCCTGCGGGTTAATTGTGAATGAGTTAGTCTCAAATTCCCTAAAACACGCGTTTCCCAATGAAAAAACGGGGAAAATTCAGGTGTGCTGTTATCAAAATGAGGAAAAAAGAATTTATTTAAAGATAAAAGATAACGGCATCGGTTTTCCCCAAAACAGAGATTTTCGTAATACTAACTCAATGGGCTTTCAAGTAGTTTGTACTTTGATCCGACAACTTAAGGGTTCCATCCAAATTGATCGGACAGAAGGGACTACATTTGACTTAAATTTTACCGAACTACATTACCGTAAGAGAGTTTGAATTATGGATACTAAACTATTAATTGTTGAAGATGAATTGTTAATTGCAGAAACCTTATCCCGTAAATTAAAAAAATTAGGCTACACCGTAGTTGATATTGTTTCATCAGGAGAATTAGCCATTCAACGGGCGATAGAAACCGAACCAGATTTAATCCTAATGGATATTGTTATTGAAGGGGATATGGATGGAATTGAAACCGCGGCAATAATCCATGAAAATCAGAATATTCCCATCATTTATACAACAGCCTATGCTGATGATGATACCTTAGAAAGAGCGGAAAATACAGGCTCCTATGGGTATATTCTGAAGCCTTTTAAAGAAAGGGAATTACACGCGTGCATAAAAATCGCGTTAAACCAACATCAACAATCGCTAAAAATGCAACAATCTTTAGCAGAAGCCAAAGCGAATAGTGCCAATAAATCACGTTATATTTCGATGACATCCCATGATTTACGCACACCATTAACCACGATTCAATTATCTACAGAAATTCTGCAAAATAATAATCATCCAACTCATAGTGGTGAAGAATTTCAGCAGAAGAGCTTTGACAGGATTAAACGCGCTGTCAATAATATGAGTCAAATGTTGGATGATGTTTTAATGCTTAATAAAGCGGAATCTGGCCAACTTCCTTTTTTTCCTGATCGTTTAAATGTAGTAGAATTTTGTGAATCTATTTTGGAAGAATTGCAACCCATCGCGGCAGGAAAACATTGTTTAAGACTACAAATTCATGGGCAATCAAGCCCCGGATATTTGGATAAAAAACTCTTGCGTCATATCTTAATGAACTTGTTATCAAATGCCATTAAATATTCACCGAAAGGAGGGGATGTTATCTTAGATGTGACTTGGGAACCGCGACAGTTAGTTTTCCGCGTTGAAGATGAAGGAATTGGTATACCAGAGGATTTTCAATCTCAGCTATTTCACCAGTTTCAACGTGCGTCTAATGTAGGTAATATTAAAGGTACAGGTTTAGGTTTAACCATTGTCAAACACTCCGTTGATGTACATGGTGGTAAAATCAGGGTGGAGAGTAGTTTAGATCAGGGGACAATATTTATTGTGACTCTTCCTAATCTCATGCCTCCACAAAAATCGACGGCTGAGTCATTTGGTAATTTATAGCCATGAGGCTGGAGTCTTTCCATTGGCTTGAATATTGGGATATGGGGGATATCTCCTAGGGTTGGAATTTAGCCCTATAGACTTTGCTTATTTCTAAAAGTTAATCTAAAATCTTAGATTAACTTTGTTTTGATTGAAGAAAAACTTATGCAGTTTGCTGGTTTTCCTATTTCTGCATTATCGCCCGATGTCGCGATTAATCCTCATCCTCTGACTGTAACTCCTGATACTTCCCTTCAAGACGCGATCGCGCTCTTGAGTAAAGTCGCGGATAGTTGTACCCTTCCGAATCTCTTTGGAGATAGTCCGCCGATACTCACCCATCCCCCTACTTGTGTACTCGTCGCAGAGGAAAATGAAGTAATCGGTATTATTACTCAACGAGATTTTGTCAGATTTGTCGCCCAGGGGATTGTTTTAGAGTCGGTAAAAGTCGCGTCTGTGATGACACAACCTGTCATCACCATCAAGGCTGAGGAATTTCGTAATTTTTTCATCGCGTTGAATTTATTTCGTCAACATCATATTCGTCATTTACCCATTATTGATGATCATAATAAATTAGTAGGTATAGTAACACCAGAGAGTATTCGTCAAGTCATACAACCCCATGATTTATTGCGATGGCGTCGCGTAGATGAAGTAATGGTAACATCTGTAATTTATACGTTTCCTGATACTTCTGTCAAGGATTTAGCCAATTTAATGACGGAGCATAATGTCAGCTCTGTCATTATTTGTCAAAGCAATGTTTCTCAGTCAAATGAGCCTCTTATTCCCCTCGGAATTATTACAGAAAAAGATATTATTCACTTTCATGGATTGAACTTAAATTTGCAGGATGTGAAAACTTCGACAGTAATGAGTTCCCCCTTATTTAGTTTAACACCAGAGGATTGTTTGTGGTTTGCCCATCAACAAATGTTAGCTTTAGGGGTATCGCGATTAGTTGTCACAGGAGATCAAGGAGAATTACTAGGCATTCTCACGCAAACGAATTTGTTACAAGCCCTTGATCCTATGGAAATGTATAATATTATTCGATTGTTGGAGCAAGAAATCACTAATCAAATGACATTAGTTAATGCTCTACAACAAGAAAAAATGAAATTATTAGAAAATCGCTTTCCCCTATTAGAAAATAAAAGTCAGGAGGAAATAGAAGCTCTCAAAATCGAAAATATCAATTGTATCAATGCCCTAGACAATTTGCGAAAAAAAGAAATAAAATTACAAAAAGATGTCAATTTATTAGAGGATATTTTGGCTGCCCTTGATAGTTTTGTGATCGTCCTTGATTTACAAGGAACTTTTGTTCGTATCAATGATCCTTTTGAACAATTATTGGGCTATTCTTCTGGGGAATTATTGGGGAGATTTTGGGGAGATTTTTTTGCTAATTCCGACGCGAGAGAACAGCTAAAAATGATATTTAAAATGGAAGTTAAAATGGGATTAAGAGAGAAAAATTATCATTTTTCTCTTGAACAATTGTGGGTGAATCAATCTGGTGAACCTCATTTGATTTATTGGTCAAATAAACCTTTATTGAATGGAGAAGGTAAACCAGAATATATTCTGGGAACCGGGCAAGAAATGAGACGCGAAGAAATGAAAATTTCATAACGTAGCGCAGGCATCTTGCCTGCTTTCTTGCCCTGGGGGGATGTCTATTCCTTTTCTGAATTGGTATGACTCATTGCTTCTGCTAAATGTTTCTTTAATGTCGCCACGGGTAAGGGGCCTTTTAAATGCTCCCAAGGTAAAATTTTATCTAATTCCCAATTTTGATAAACATAAAAATCCATCTCTGGTATTTGTCCCCGTAATTCCTTAAATGCTCGTCGATAACTTCCTAATGATTCTCCATAATGTCGCACTAATTCTAATAATTTCCCTAACCGTCGATCTCCCCTGGAAAGTAAGGTTTGAATCACGGACCAATTATAACTTTCTGGGCGAAATTCTATGCCCATTTTTCGCAATTCTTTATCTAATAATTTCAGTCTTTTCTCTGATTCTTTATTGACACCAAACCATTGAAAGGGTGTATGAGATTTGGGTACAAAGGTACTACATCCCAAGGTTAAACGTAAACCGGGCGCGTGTTTTTTTAAGTCTTTCATCATCGCGACGGTTTCTCCTAAGTCTTGGGGCTCTTCTCCGGGTATTCCTACCATCCCGTAGAGTTTCATGGCTTTTAAACCTCCCTTGATCGCGTTCATTCCGGCTTGGATGATTTCGGCATTTTCTAATTTTTTATTGATGATTTTACGGACGCGATCGCTACCACTTTCCACCGCAATAGTAATCGATCGCGAATCATGTTTTGCTAAAATTTCCGCTAATTTTACCGTAAGAGTATTTGTTCTCACCGATGAAACACTGACGCGAATATCATTATATTTCGGTTGACTTAAATAATCTAATAAAGACTCAAATTCAGGATGTTGAGTCACAGAAGCCCCTAATAAACCGAAACGATTTGTCACAGTTAAACCCTGTTTGATCGCGGGAATTAAAGAAGCTTCTAAACTAGAAGTCCGAAAAGGTAAAGTCAAATAACTAGCTAAACAGAAACGACACATTTCTGGACAACTTCGCACCACTTCCACCATGAAAATATTGGACCACGCGGCTTTTTCTGTCACAACGGAAGAGTGGGATAAAGTATTACCTCGATAGGTTTGTTTTTCCACTTGAGCTGGGATATCATTATCTTTAGGTAAAATCGACTCGATTTCTCCTGTTAAATCATAATATTTAACGTCATAGAGACTGGGAACATAAATCCCCGGTATTTTGGCTAAATGCCGTAATTTTTCTGAGCGAGAGGCGTTTCTAATTTCTTGATAACCGTTTAAGAAAGCATCAATGATTATTTCACCATCTCCTAATAAGATGATATCAAAAAAATCGGCAAATGGTTCGGGATTTGCCGTTAAAACTGGGCCTCCTCCGAAAATTAAAGGATGATTGTCTTGACGCTCCGAGGCGAAAATGGGGATTTCTAAAAATTCTAATAATTTCAGGATATTAACATAATCTAATTCCCAAGAAACGGAAAATCCTACTAATTCGGGGTTTCTCGGTAGGGGTTCGTAAATATCGGTAAAAAGACGACTAACTTGTAATTGGGATCGCGTGGCCAAATTTGCCCAAACAATTTGATAACCTAAGCTAGTAATGCCCACCGTATATTCATTGGGAAAGGCAAAAATAGTCGCGATCGCGTCAGTTTCAGGAGTCGCGGGTGTAAATAATAATTTTTCGGCAGCAAAGAGATTTTGAGATGACATAATTTAGATAATAAGTAATGGATAAGATGATTTCTATCTCTATCCTAACCTCCCTGAAAAAGGGCAGGGTTGATTCATTCTTCCATAACTCGTCAGGGACTCAAGTCCCTGACTAATAGCAAAAGTCGTCTGAAGACGACTGAAAGAGTAATAGAGATTTCCAACAACTATTTTGGTGCAGCCTAACCCTGCTTTTGAGCTTATTTTTGGGAGATGTCTAATTAATAGTCCTCTTCAGAGGACTTTAGCTTTGAGACAGGGACTTGAGTCCCTGTCAGACTCGCCGCGGTGAAAGAATGAAACAACCCTGCTTTTTCAGGGGGATTGGGGGGATCAAAATCAATGAAGAATAACTAGCAACGGGTATTAACTATTTCCATAAACAGGAATTGCTGCGCCTCGAATATCTTTTGCCGCCTCCGATGCTAAGAAACAAATAACTTCTCCTAAAGATTCCGGTTTTACCCATTGAGAGGCATTTTCCGCCCCCATTGCTTGTCGATTTGTCGGTGTATCAATCACACTAGGAAGGACAACATTTGCCGTAATATTCGTATCTTTCGTTTCATCCGCGATCGCCTGAGTTAAAGCCACAACACCCGCTTTAGAAGCACAATAAGACGCTAAAAGTCCCGCGGGTTGAATCGCGCCCCGTGAAGCAACCGTGACAATACGTCCATAATCATATTGAAGCATTTTCGCGAGACTATATTTACAGACTAAAAAAGTAGTATTAAGATTAAGATCAAAATCCTGTTTCCAGTCTTGATAGGAATATTCATGAGTTTTTCCCATGGAAAACCCCCCCACTAAATGAATAAGCACATCCACTTTACCCATATCATTAATCAACCTTTCAACGGCATTTTCATCCGAGAGATTAACTAGAGCAAATCGAATCCGGGCAAAATCCGCGGGGGGAAGAATACTTTTTAGACGTTCAATATGATTTGGGTTAGTATAGGGAATAGTAACATCAGCACCGTGGGCCAAAACTAAGGGAGTTACGCCTAAACCCAATCCCCCCGTGCCACCTGTTAATAATACTCTTTTACCTTTCATTTCTGGAGCTCCTTTTATATCCCATATTTAGGATAGCCCAATTTTAGAATAATGGGAAAATTAAAGAGTTTTTTTGTTGATTAGGGGTAAAATAGTGAATCTCTATGATGAGTCATCATAACCTAAGACGCATTTAAACCCCATTAAAGTAGCACAGGTTTCCCGCCTTTGGTACTGGAATTTTAAATGCTTAACAGCTTACAGATATTTTCGGCGAAATGTAAAAGTTTCTGAAACTAAACCCAGGGGATAGGCTGAAAATTTCAAGGGTGGATGATTTTTGTTAATGAGTTTTTGATCATCAATCACCAAAATCACCTGATGTTCCCCTTGAGGAATATCCGGGGGGCGTTACATCATTAATTTACCCTCAGATTTCACGGTGGCGGTTGCCACGATCGCGCTCATATTTTTTCGACGTGTAATTATTTACCATTATATAGTGTTTCCATTTCAGAGATAAAACTTGTGGCACAGGCATCTTGCCTGTGACGAGCTCAGAGCCCTGCATTTACATCTCATTTAAAAATGCTATAGGATACTTCCCCACTCAATGTCAATATATTATTTTCCTTTAGGGAGCAGACTATGAATGAATCCGATCGCGCTTCTTGGCAAATACTTGATCGATTTGTGGAAATTCGCTCTCCTTGGGTGACTTTTATAGGGGAACATCTCCAAGACGACACCGGAAAAATACTCGACTATTGGCGTGTGGAAAAAGAAGATTCTGTCATTATTATCCCCATTCAAAATCAGCAATTTTTATTCCCAATTCCCATGTATCGTCCAGGGGTGGGCGATACAACTTTAGATTTTCCGGGTGGCAGAGTTCCCACGGGTAAAACTCCTCTTGAAGTTGCGCCAATTATCCTGAAACGGGAATTAGGCATCACCGAAAACGCGATCGCCTGTCTCTCTCCGATCAACACAGAAGGATGGGCCATTAATAGTTCATTTTCTAATCAAAAACTTTACGGATTTGTCACAGAAATTAGGCGCAATTTTCCCATTAATCCTGAGTTATTAGGTACAATGTACCCCACCAGTCAAGAAGGGATTTATGCTTTACTTACGAAATTAAGTTGTCTTCAATGTCGGAGTCTTTTATTAGAATTTCTTCGACTGAGTAAATTGGGTTAAATGTTTTCCGATTTTCCTGCTCTTGAACAGTGTTATTTAAACCGAAATAGGGTATAATCAATATCAAATTATGGTCAGGATAATTATGCCCCAAAATTTAGAAACTGTGGTAGAATGTCTCAATGTCAACTATCGTGTTAACCGTCGTCTCTTGGTAGATAATCTCAATTTTAAAATCTATTCGGGCGAGATTTTGATATTATTAGGAAGGAGTGGCTCTGGTAAAACCACGACAATGAAATTAATTAATAATCTCATTACACCTACGAAGGGCGATGTGGTTGTCTTAGGAAAATCAACGATACAATGGAACCCCTTTGACTTACGACGTAATATTGGTTATGTCATTCAAGAAATCGGTTTGTTTCCCCATTTTACCGTTGCACAAAATATTGGTTTAGTTCCTCAATTGTTAGGATGGGAACGCGATCGGATTTCTCATCGAGTGTATCAACTATTAGAATTAGTAAGTTTAGAAGCCCAATATTTTGCCAAAAGATATCCCCATCAATTATCAGGGGGGCAACGTCAACGAGTCGGAGTCGCGAGGGCTTTGGCGGCCGATCCACCAATTTTATTAATGGATGAACCTTTTGGTGCATTAGATCCCATTACTCGTTTAGAATTACAACGAGAATTTCGACAACTTCAACAACAACTTGGTAAAACAGTTGTTTTTGTCACTCACGATATTCAAGAAGCTTTTTTTCTCGCGTCTCGTATTGGTTTAATGCAGGATGGGAGATTAGTCGAATTAGGAACTCCTCAAGAGTTTATTGATTCTCAACAACCGGAAGCCCAAGCTTTTTTAGAATGTTTAACTATCCCGAAAATGTCCTAATTTTCCAAACATTTTTTTCCTTATGATAGAATTTTTTTCTCGCTATGGTGCGGAAATCATCCAACATACCCTTGAACATCTTTATTTAGTCATGATCGCGATCTCAATTTCGCTCTTAATTGGCATACCATTAGGAATTTTAGTGACAAGAAAACCCGAATTAAATCAACCGATTTTAGGGTTTGCTAATATCATGCAAACCATTCCCAGTCTAGCATTATTTGGTTTATTAATTCCTATACCAATCATCGGAGGAATCGGCGATCGTAGTGCCATTATCGCCCTTACCCTATATTCATTATTACCGATTATTCGTAATACTTACACGGGCATTTCTGGTGTCGATCCGGCAATTCGAGAAGCCGGAAAAGGGATGGGAATGACAGACTGGCAATTATTATTTCAAGTGGAAATTCCCTTGGCAATGCCCGTTATTTTAGCAGGCATAAGAGTCGCGACAGTCATCGCGATCGGATTAGCAACCGTCGCAGCCGCGATCGGGGCAGGTGGCTTAGGTGTATTTATTTTTCGAGGCATACAAACGATTAATAATCAATTATTATTAGCCGGAGCAATTCCCTCAGCTTTAATGGCTTTAATAGCTGATTTTGGTTTAGGATTTATCGAGAAACGCTTTCAAATCAAAGAATAGGGAAACCGGGTTTCTTGATACTTTTTCGTGGAAGGAGAGAGAAAACTAAAGAAACCCGGTGGGAACATTTCAAATTTGCCAAAAAAAACTGTAGTGGGAGCGTCTCGCTCCCTATTAGCTCCCTAGGGAGCGAGACGCTCCCACTACCAATTTACAACCTTGAGATGCTCCCAACCCGGTTTCTGACTACGCAACTAAACCTATTAATTTCTGGGAAACTTCTTGATACTCAAAATCTGATAAAACAGGGGTAGATGTTTCGATATTAATTGGCTCCATTAAATCGATCCATGAGCGACATCCAGCATAAGTAGAATCATAGGGAATTTCATAAACTTTATCGAGTTTATAAGTCCGTAATAATAACAGATAAAGGGGTTGATTTGGTTTCCACTGGAGTCGATCGCGCACAAAAGCTTCACTCCAAACATGATAAGGAAATAACGAGGCAAGGCTACTCTCATCCGTCACAGAGAAAACATCAGTAATATTAGCCCAACTTTGAATTTTAATAAACTGAGGATGCCACCCCGACTCCACAGGAATGACATCCAAAGCATACTCAGATTTAACTAAATTGGGTAGTTGATGTTCAAAAGTCGGATAAAGTAAAACCTGATTATAAGTCACTTGAAAATTCCCCCCAACTTCACGGATACCCCCTTTGCGTAATAACGCAATAGTTTTCCCTTCCGATAAAGCATTAACCGCAACATTCCATTCTTTCAAAGCATGATTGAGAAAACTCATTGTATTAACTCCTAACTATATGCTATAATGTCTAAATATTATCACTAAAACTAAATTTATGCAAAGCAAAAAATTAGGAAAATCAGACATTCACATTACTCCTATTATCACGGGAACTTGGCAAGCCGGAAAATCAGAATGGGTAGGCATTGATGATACAGAAATAATTAATGGGATTCGTGCCGGATTTGACGCGGGAATCACTACCATTGATACCGCGGAAGAATATGGTGATGGTTATTCCGAACAAATTGTTGCGAAGGCATTATCAGATGTCCGCGATCGCGTCGTTTACTGCACCAAAGTTTTTGCTAATCATTTAAAATACGATCAAGTAATTGAAGCTTGCCATCGCTCTTTAAAAAACCTCAACACCGATTATATTGACCTCTATCAAATTCATTGGCCTTCGGGTAGTTGGGGCTCAGAAATAGTACCCATTGAAGAAACAATGAAAGCATTAAATCACTTAAAAGAGGAGGGAAAAATACGCGCCATCGGAGTTTCCAACTTTAACCATATTCAATTAGAAGAAGCCTGCTACTATGGACAAATAGACAGTTTACAACCCCCCTATTCTTTATTCTGGCGATGGGTAGAAAGGGAAGAAATGTTATTTTGTGTGGAAAATAACATCACAATTTTGGCTTATTCTTCCTTAGCCCAAGGATTATTAACGGGGAAATTTGGTCCGAATCATCAATTTGCCCAAGGGGATATTCGCTCGCACAATAAACTCTTTCAACCCGAAAATTATCAACGGGTACAATCAGCATTAAATCAACTACGTCCCATTGCAGAACGTCATCAAACCAGTTTAGGAAATTTAGCCCTCGCGTGGTTAATTTCTCAACCCAAAACTAGCGCGATCGTGGGGGTAAGAAATCCCGAACAAGCCCGAGAAAACGCCCAAGCCCCTGAGCTAAAACTAACCCATGATGAATTACGAGAAATTGACAACATCGGTCGAATCGTAACCACCCATTTAGACAATAATCCCATAATGTGGGATTTTGAAAAGTAGGAGTATCACGATAAGGAGGAAAAATAGTGGCATTACTTCTGATTGTCGAAGATTCTTGGTTAAGCCGGCGGGTGCTGTGCAAAATGCTGAAAGAAAAAGGGTATGAAATCATAGAAGCAGCCAGCGGGCCAGAAGCCCTAGAGATACTTCGGAGCAAATCACCCGACTGTATACTACTGGATCTGTTAATGCCAGAAATGGAAGGTCGTGAAGTCCTGAAAATTCTTCGTGAACAAGGGTCAAAAATTCCGGTGATCGTAATTACCGCAGACATCCAAAAAACAACCCGTTCCGAATGTTTAGAACTTGGCGCGATCGCGGTGATTAACAAAATCCCCGACTCAGAAGTGTTAACAGGATGGGTGGAAAAAGCCATCAGCCGCGAACATCTGGAGAACCAACCGTGAACTTGAGCCTAGAACAACTGGACGCGTTGCAAGAGATTGTCAACATCGGCATCGGCCAAGCTGCCAGCATCTTGAACCAGATGATCGACTCTCCCATTCGCTTGCAAATCCCCTATCTGAAAGTCGTCCCCCCCGAAACACTCCAACAGGAGTTAGAAGTACAAATCAACGGTAGCCTCATCTCCGCGGTCGGCCTAAAATTCGCGGGTTCCTTTGCCGGGACTGCCCAGATGGTTTTTCCCACCGAAAGTGCAGCCCTGCTAGTAACAATGCTTACCGGAGAAGAAATCGGCAGTAACGATCTGGATGCAGTCAAAATTGGGACTCTGAGTGAAGTAGGCAATATAGTCATCAACGGCGTCATGGGCGCGATCAGCAATGTCCTCCAACAGCACCTAGACTACTCACTCCCCAATTATACAGAAGGGACAATCCAAACCCTGTTAAAATCAAGTGATTTAGCGACTAAGACAGTGATTTTATTCGCTCAGGCTAGTTTCACAATTGAAAGGCTTCAGATTCAAGGAGATATTATCCTAATTTTTAATGTCAATTCTTTTGACACCTTATTAGCCGCCATAAATAAAATTGCTGGGAAAAATCTATAGTTATTTGATACTCCCATAACTTCCGATGGTGAGATTGAGATATAGCAATTAATATGAACAACGAGAGCAAAATCATCCAGCAAAAATTTGGCATTCTGGACAACGTGCCAGTAGGGGTGTGTGTACTGCGAGAAGATTTTGCCGTCTTATTTTGGAATAGTTGCCTAGAAGACTGGACAAAAATTCCCCGCGGCGAAATTCTGCATACAAAAATCACCGATCATTTTCCCCATCTCAGTCAGCCCAAATACACATCCCGCCTGCAACAAATCTTTGCTGGAGGCCCCCCAACCATTTTTTCCTCCCAAATTCACAAATATCTCATTCCCGCGCCCTGGCATGACGACAAGTACCGCATTCAACAAACCACTGTGACCGCGGTTGCACTGGAGGCCCAGGATCTAGGAAGTGAGGCAAAGGGGAAGATATCCCAGCCCTTCTATGCCCTTTTAGTCATTCAGGATGTCACCGATCTGACGCACCGTCTCCAAGACTACCGAGTGATGCGAGATCAAGCTTTAGAACAACTGAAAGAGCGCCAGCGAGTGCAAGAGGCCCTACGACAGCAAACAGAAAGGGAGCGGTTGATCAGTTCCATTTCCCATCACATCCGTCAGTCTCTCGACTTAAATGAAGTCCTCAGCACTGCTGTCACGGAAGTGCGGAAATTTCTTCAGGCTGATCGAGTGTTCATTATCCGCTTTCATCCCCGTCGGGATCTCACTGATGTTACTTATTGGCTTGGGGAAGTGATGGTAGAATCGGTCATACCTGAATGTGCGCCCATGCGGGGTGTAAAGTTTGAGGGTTTATCCTTTGATTCGATTTATGTGGAACCCTATAAAAACGGAGATATCCAAGTGGTTGTAGATATCTGGAGAGCGGATTTGCCCCAGTGGTACTTGGATTTTCTCCATCAGTTTGGAGTCAGGTCTTATTTGGTAGTACCCTTGCTGATGGATGATCAGTTGTGGGGGCTGCTCACGGCTCACCAGTGCAGCAGTCCCCGACAGTGGATGCACTTGGAGGTCAATTTGCTCTCTTCCTTGGGGGAACAAATCGCGATCGCGATTAAGCAAGCAGAACTTTATCACCAGTTGCAAGTCGCCAACCAAAAGTTAGAGTGTTTAGCCACCTCTGACGAGTTAACTCAGATAGCCAACCGCCGGCGCTTTGATGAATATTTGGAGGTGGAGTGGCGCAGACACGCCCGTGACGGAACCCCCCTGGCTTTGATCATGTGTGATGTTGACTTTTTCAAGCACTACAACGACATCTACGGACATCAAGCGGGAGACAAATGTTTGCACGAAATCGCCTCCGCGCTCTCTCAGGCGGCAAAGTACCCCGCAGATTTAGTCGCTCGTTACGGGGGTGAAGAATTTACTATTATTCTCCCCAATACTAACATTAAAGGCGCCTTACGAGTCGCGGAGAAAATCTCTATTTTAATCACGAATTTGCAGAGCCCTCACGCGGGTTCTTCGGTAAGTCCTTGGGTAACGGTGAGTTTGGGTGTCGCCAGTACCGTCCCTAACAGAGAACTTCAATGCTCTAGTTTGATTTCTGCCGCAGATCAAGCACTTTATCAAGCTAAGGCTCAGGGACGCGATCGCATCGAAGTCTTTCCACCCGATCTGGATTTTCTCAGTTTTCAGGAAGTCCCAGTAGTAGGTGATCAGTAAAAAATAAATCCCAAAATCTCAGTTAAAGCGGCTTCGGAGCTATTAGAGAGTTGTTGATTTGACTTCTGGCTGCTTCCAAAATTAATCTTTTTTCAGCGCGCATAATACTCGAATAAGCCTTTTCCACCGCGTCCACATTCACCGAAATAGAATTAATACCCCAACGGACTAAGGATTCAATCATATCAGGATATAAGGCCGGAGCATCGCCACAAATTGAACAATGTATTTGCTCTTTTCTGGCCAATTCAATTAACTGTTGAATGAATCTCCAAATAGCAATATTTGGACGACTATTTAATAAGTTAATAGAATCCCGATCAACTCCTAACAAAAGTTGAGTTAAATCATTAGTCCCGATGGAAATACCTTGCACACCCGCTTTTACATACTCAGGGAGTAACAATAACACCGAAGGTACTTCTGCCATAATCCACATTTGGAAATCGGGATATTTGTTTAATCCCATTTTTTCCACCATTTTTCTAGCAAGAATAAAGTCTTCTACTGTGCGGACAAAGGGTAACATAAAATGAAGATTATGATATCCCCAACCTTGTACTTGAGATATAATTGCCAATTCTAAATTAAATAAATCTGGATCTAGGGAATAACTGAAAGCACCACTACCATTAAACTCTCGTAAATCCAGAGAACGATAAACTACTGGACGAGGTGCTAAAGCCTTAGCAAAACGAGCCAATTGATGAGTCATTTTGTCAATAAATTCCACCGTTTTTCCCTTTTTTAACCAGGATTGCGGATGTTGACCGTCTAACACTTCTAATGCCATTAATTCTGAACGCAATAAACCAATTCCATCAATCGGTAAACCCAACACGCGATCAAGAGAACTCGATTGACTCATATTCACAAATAATCCCGTCGCGAGGGGATAAGGGAAAGAATTGGATCGGGGTATTTCTGCCAAAACGTCTCCTGAAAATGAAGACATCGGATGAGGCCAATGACTCAAATTTTTTGGGGGAGTGTTCGGCACAAAATCAGAAAAAGTAGAGACACTATTTTCTGGATTTTCAACTTTTTGATTCTCCTGATTTTTTTCGCTCATGACAAATTCACTGGCAACATTATCCCGTGTTTCTGGTAATCCTTTATTACTTTCGGAAGACTTCATAATCTCCTCCAAATAAACTTCACCTTTGTCACCATCTATCAAGACAGACTCCCCTGTTTTAATCATACGAGTAGCTCCGAGCGCGCCTACCACCGCGGGAATCCCTAATTCCCGTGCTAAAATAGCTCCATGTCCTGTCATACCGCCTTTTTCTGATATCACTCCCGCGGCAATTTTTAACCAAGGAAGCCAATCTGAATGAATTTCCGACGCGACTAAAATAGAGCCTGGGGGAAATTCCATTAATTGAGAATCATTATAACTCACCACTTGCGCGATCGCGTGTGCTTTTCCCGAAGCCGCGGCCAATCCCTTCAGAAAACGAGAATGGGAAGGACGAAGAGAAATAGAATTAGAATTAAGAATATCTGGCGATTTTAGCTCTTTAACTTCTGGCAATTTTAAGGCAGAAATTTGAGTGATATAAACTTGAGGTTCCTCATCTAATTTTTTTTGAAAGAGTACCCATTCTAATTGGAATGAAGTCCCTAAGTTAGAGCTCAATTTTTCGCTTAATTCCATCAATTTATCCAAAGAAGCGCGATCCAAAGCATACTCATTTTGTTCGGCTTCACTTAAGAGATAAGTTTGCCGACAACTATCGGGATCATTAATACTTGGAATTACAGAGGTTTCCTTAACGAAACTCCACAATCTCCGTGATTCTGTCTCTCTCAATTTCACATCATAAGCTAAGGTTTTATGGCCTAAGCGCTGCATGGAAATGCTTCTGGTTTTGGGTTGCACTTGATAAAAGTCAGGAATACTTTCACCTGTGAGGATCGACATTCCTAAACCCCAAGTCGCGTGAATTTCCCAAGGGTGCTTTTGAGACGCGATCACAGTTCCCGACGCGATCGCGCTATAAATAGGTTGAACTAACACAACGGGTTGAAGTTGCTGTAGTTTTATTCCCCTTCGCCGCCAGTAAAATAAATTTCGGGCGCGAAAAATTTCCGCCCAAGCCCGTTTCACTCCCAAGGCTAATGCTTCAGGATCAGTCCACACTAGATGAGATTCTAATAATCCAGAGGTTTTGATACGATGAGATGTCAGCGAAGAGCGCAAAATCACAGTCGCACAATTCAATTGAGAAACGGAGCTTTCCACCTCACACAGCAAAGAATCAGATAAAGGTGCTCTCAGAATATGTTCACGGATTTGCTGCGCGATCGTTTGCAGTTGACGCGCATTGTCAGGATTAAAGTAGAGGGATGAATTTGGTAAATCAGCAAAAAGGGGTTCTAACCAATTGATCGATCCCAAGAATTCCCAAAACCTCTTAGCACAGACGACAAAACCAGGTACAACCGGATAGCCCCGTTGCATTAAGGAGTTTAAGTAATACGCTTTGTCTCCTACTAATTCTTGATCTGAGGTTTGGATCTGCCCAAGCCAGTAGATGTTATCCACGGGATTATTCTTTTAGTAACTCTATTAAGATTTTATTAAATTTTTGGGGAAAATGTCTATAATGCACTATGAGAAAGACGATTCACCCAAAAAAAACAGAAAACATCAGGTTTCTGTGTAAATTCTTATAAATAAGTGGGTCTGTACTGGCTCAACCTTTGTGTATATAAGTTTTTCTTTAGTTGTATAATCTGGAAGCGTAAATGCTTCGCCCCGATCTATGATCCACTGGAGACAATTCGTTAAGAATTTTTTGAATTTATTTCTGAAATCTAATTGTCCACTTTGTTCACGAAGCGCTGTTGAGGATTTTTGTCCAGCCTGTCTCAGACAGTTAACGCGTTGTAAATTTTCTCATTCAGCTCAATTTTGGCAAGGGGAAAATCCTCTTTTTGTTTGGGGTGAGTATCGAGGCAGTCTGAAAAACGCGATCCTTGCCCTGAAATATAAGGCGAATGCCCACTTAGCACGTCCTTTAGGATATTGGTTAGCAGACGCGTGGTTAAGGGAGTCCCCCTTATCGGTTAATTCTGTAATCGTTGTTCCCATTCCTTTACATCGAGATAAACTAAAACAACGAGGTTTTAATCAAGCGGATTTATTAGCCAAAAGTTTTTGTGAATTAACCGGTTTTACCTTAAAACGCCAAGGATTAGAAAGAATCAAAAACACCGATCCTCTTTTTAATTTATCCCCACTTGAGCGTAGTCAACAAATGCAAGACGTGTTTATTTTAGGTCAAGATTTTCGTGGTAAAGCCCCCTCTCAAGGCGTGTTATTATTAGATGATATTTATACAACCGGAGCCACCGTTTCTGCTGCGATTAAAACCCTTAATCAAGCCCAGATTAAAGTTTATGGAACCCTCGCGATCGCGACTACAAGAAAGACGTGATGGGTAATCGGTAATCGGTAATCGGTAATCGGTAATCGGTAATGGGGATTGGTGAAAGGTGATTAGGGAATGGGTAATTGTCAACTGTCAACTGTCAACTGTCAACTGTCAAGACGTGATGGGTAATCGGTAATCGGTAATCGGTAATCGGTAATCGGTAATGGGGATTGGTGAAAGGTGATTAGGGAATGGGTAATTGTCAACTGTCAACTGTCAACTGTCAACTGTCAAGACGTGATGGGTAATCGGTAATCGGTAATCGGTAATCGGTAATCGGTAATGGGGATTGGTGAAAGGTGATTAGGGAATGGGTAATTGTCAACTGTCAACTGTCAACTGTCAACTGTCAAGACGTGATGGGTAATCGGTAATCGGTAATCGGTAATCGGTAATCGGTAATGGG
>JBBITB010000040.1:0-48675 GCA_037440985.1 Microcoleaceae cyanobacterium bin_387 | reverse complement strand
ATTGTCAACTGTCAACTGTCAACTGTCAACTGTCAACTGTTAACCCTCTTCCTTCAATTTGCCGGTAACTCATCAAGAATGGTAAAACGAACATGATTAATCGCGAGAGTTCCCACAGAAACCTGTTCCTTATTTAAAGGAACCCCCTTACTCGTCAACCGTTGGAAACGAATACCCTTACCAATTTCCACATGATACCAGGCCAAACCCATAAAAAAGCGTAAGGGATAAGGACCACCTTCTTGAATATCATCAGGATTAGATTCCATCGGAACCCAACCAAACCCAGGCAAATAAAACTCCAACCAAACATGATTAAAATCCGGTTCCAGAGGTAAACCCTTTCTATCAGGAAAAGCCGGACACTTATAACGTCCAATAGTACGAGAAGCAATACCATTAAGACGAGATAAAGCTAAAAGAAGACCTACATATTCACCACAGGAACCAACCCCACGTCTTAACACAACATCCGGGGTATCAATTTTTGATGTCACCGCATAAGAAAGCTCATCATAGACATAATTGCGAATACTCAACAATTGACGTAAAATATTAGTTTCTCGACCGATCGCGTCCTGTGCCGCCCGTCGAATAATATCCGTATCCATCGCCAAATTATCATTATCTACCAGATACTTATCCTTAAATTCCTGGGAAAGAGGAGGAATTTTTTCCACATCACGAGGTTTTAATTGATACTTAATACCCCGAACTTCAATTAAAGCCTTCCAACCAAAAAAACGACGTTCATGGCTGTGCATAGTATCAAATTTAAACACCGCGACTCGTTCACCCTCTTGAATTTCCTCAGTAAAAGGCATCCCAATATAAGAAATCTCTCGCACCTTTTGGCGATCAGTATTAGAAGGTAAAGCAATACGCCATTCTAAATCATCCAACAGAATTTCATCAAGGGGTTCCAATTCCTCCATATAAGACATTTCAATCAAAAAACCATTAGAAAGCGCATATTTTCCCTCTTTATTATAATAAAAAGAAAGGGGATGAATAATAGTACGATCGCGACGATTCAATTGAAACGGATCATCAGAATTAGGGTCCTCACGAATATAAAGCTCATCACCCGCGTAGGCCACATAAAGGGTATCCCGATGAAAAGCCAAACCACTAGGATTATCAAAAGGAGTAAGAACACTAAAAATTACCTGTCCCGTCCCTCTTTCCAAACAATAAACAGTTTTCTCCGTCTGATCACAAATCCAAAGTTCCTCACCACGAACCGCGATATTTTCAAAACCAATACCCGGAGCTGAAAAACGAGTAATTTCCTTACCCGTTCGCCGATCAAAAACCAAAATATAACCAGCTTGTTGACAAGTCACATAAACCGTCGATTGCCAAACCGCGACCCCATCAGCTTGATAAGGTAATTCCAGAAAATACTCAGGCTTAAGAGTCAAAACAGAACTACCCTTAATAGCCCCAGGACAAAAATAAACACTATTGCCCTTGGTAAACCAAAGAGTATCATCCCAAACTGCCAAGCCCGTTGTCCTCATAAATTCCGAGGTTTGATAGGGATTTAAAATAATAGTATTGTCAGTTTTTGGGTCAATTTCCAACAACATTCCCTGGTTGGGATCAACGGCTAAAAGCCGATTCCCTAAAAACCTAATTCCATGCACAGAAGATACCCCAAGAGGTCGTATCGTTCGTGTAACTAAAGATGCTTGATCTAAGAGAGTCGATGAGTCAAAATTCATGGGAATGTCGTGTTGCTAAACTTCAATTTGACTGATGCACTAAATTCGATAAACTTCTGGCAAACCCGATATTTAATAAAAAACTTAAATATCGGGTTTGGGTAATTACTGCTTCTGCATTAACTACTGGGACTGAAGTTTGGGCAAGTAGAACTTTATCTTCAAAAGCTCTAACGATAGCAATAGAGGTTCGCGGTGGGTTATTTACTTCATTAGGAAAAATACCTCACAACTAAGTGGGAAAACAGGGCAAACGCGAAGAAAAATTGTCCGCGTGCCTAGTAGGTATTCTCACCATAATAAGCTAAAATACTTAGAAGCTAAACCCCCTACCCTGTAAGGCCGGAAAATTTTTATGGCTTTGGGGTGAGTGGGAAACTGAGAAATTCCCAAACTCCACTAATAGTTAAGTACACTAGAAACAACTACGACTGGAACATCTGATACAATTCAGTCGTCTTTTATACTCTCTAGCATCTATAGAAGGCTGGTTCCTTATGACTTGCAAACAGTCGCCTCTTTCAGTTGTTACCATTTCCTTAGCACTATTTTGGGAAATCGGCTTGATCAGTGGTTTTCCTCTTACAGCAAAAGCATCGCCAGTTTCCACCATTGCCCAGAAAAATTTTTCCATTTCTACCCCCTCTCAATCCCTCACACCTTCCTTGGTTTCATTATTGGGTAAAAACAATAATGATTTTATCGCGCAAGGTTCTCCGAAAGCTCCCTCATTTCCATCTGGGGGAATGCCTGGTGGTACAGAAGGTGGCGGTACTCGTTGGAACGACTTTCCCGCCCCGGGTTCTCAATTGAAACCCCCCTCTGTCGGACAACCCGCGGGGGGCACTGAAGGTGGAGGGACTCGTACTGGGATGTCCAAATGTCCAGGGGATTTAACAAAGGATTTGACCGCGATATTACCAACTACTCATTTGGGACGTACTTTTTCTCCACTGCCAACTTTATTTATTTATGTTCCTACGGCTTTGAATAATACGGTGGAATTTGAATTAGTTGATGAAGCAAGCAATACCATATATAAAAAATTGTTTAATCTCACAACTAAACAACCGGGTATTGTCGCATTAGTTATCCCAGAAAGCGAGAAAATTAATCAAATTCAGGTAGGAAAAAATTATGAATGGTCTTTGACTTTTCAATGTGGTTCGGATTCGGATCAAGCCACTAATCCTTTTGTTACTGGTTGGATCAATCCTATGGAATTAACTTCAACTGATAAAAAGACTTTGGAACAAGCTTCTTTACCGGAGCGCTTGAAAATTTATCAGGATAAGGTTCTTTGGTATGAAACCCTTGGCACTTTAGCTCAACTTCGACGCGATAATCCTACTGATGCCACGATCGCGAGTCAATGGAGTAATTTATTAAAAGCTGTGAAATTAGAGCGATTTTCTCAAACACCGTTGGTAGAGACTGAAATTCAGCCGATCCCCAAAAAGGTATTAACTTCGCCTTAATTCTAAACTAAGGGATTGCCAAGATGAGACGACTTCCTCCAGATTATTGTTACCTGTGGGATAAACATGATATAAAAAAACAAAGGAAGTCGCACCTCATTTTCTCAAACGGTCATGTTTTATGCCCTGCAATATCCTGCCTATTGTGTCACCCTCTCTCATCTTAATTTCCTTGACAGGATTACTGGTGAGTATATCTACCAAAGTTGATGCCTCTCCAGTGATAGAAACGTCTTCTTTGTCTCTCCTTCCTTCTGGTAAGGAAGTAAGAGGAAATTCTGTGATTCCCACAATGATGAGGTCTATCACGGGTCCTGTAACCTCTCGTTTAGGGACTTTCTCGTTACAGTGGGAGGGCTTGATAAACTCACCCCTTCTCCCATTAATAAGTTCTTCTCATTTACTCCCTAATGAAGGGTTTTCTCTGGCTCCACGAACTCCCTTATTATTGGCTCAAAATCCATCAACTCCTCTCTTAAATCCTCAATCAGATCCTAACCGCGATCGCTTTCTCCAACCCACTCCCCAACCGATTCCCCAACCTCCTCAGAAGGAACCAACCCCCCTTACTCCGACTCCAAACACGACTCCTTCACCCTCTCCTGAATTACCCTCTACTCCTATTCTCATACAAAAAATTGAAGTCTTCGGAAGTACAATTTTCAAACCAGAGGAAATTGAGAAGTTGACTCGTCCTTTAGAAGGTCGTTCTGTGACTCTTCAAGAATTGCGTGAACTCGCGGAAAAAATTACAGAACTTTACCTTGATCGCGGTTATATCACTTCGCGGGCGATTTTACCGCCCCAAACTCTGACGGGGGGACTTGTCAAGATTCAGATTATTGAGGGAAGATTAGCTACAGTTCAGATCGAAGGAAATAAACATTTAAAAGCTTCTTATATCTCTAGTCGGATTCGTTTGGGTGCGAGTGTTCCTTTAAATCCCAGTAAGTTAGAAGATCAATTGCGTTTACTGCGTCTTGATCCTTTGTTAGAAAATGTGGAAGCGAGTTTACGGGCTGGTGAGAAAGAAGGGGAAAGTATTCTGATTGTGCGGATAGTGGAAGCTAATCGTTTTGGCTCCAGTTTTAGTATTGATAATTATTCCCCTCCTAGTGTGGGTTCGGAACGGGCGGGACTTTATTTGCGTTATCGCAATTTAACGGGTTTTGGTGATGAATTTTCGGGTAATTATTATAAAGCTCTTGGGGATTCTGATGTTTTAGATTTTAATTATCGTATCCCTGTTAATGCTATGAATGGGACGTTACAATTGCGGGTCGCGCCTAACCGTAATGGTATTGTTTTAGCACCTTTTGATGAATTTGGTATTTCCGGTAAATCTAAACTTTATGAAATTAGTTTTCGCCAGCCCTTGACGCGATCGCCGATTCAAGAATTTGCGGTATCTTTAGGTTTTAGTTACCAAACAAATCAGACATTTCTTCAGGGACAAGGATATCCTTTTGGTTTTGGTCCTGATGTTAATGGTATGAGCAAAACCAGTGTGATTAAATTTGGTCAAGATTATCTCAGGCGCGATCCACAGGGGGCCTGGGCTCTGCGATCGCAATTTAATTTTGGTACTGGTTTATTTGATGCCACCGTCAATACTCCTCCGATTCCTGACGGACTATTTTTTAGTTGGCTAGGCCAAGCCCAACGGGTACAGCGACTCAGTGATAGCAATTTATTAATTTTACAAGCAGATTTACAATTAACTCCGAATAGTCTCCTCCCCACCCAACAATTTATTATTGGGGGGGGGCAATCTCTGAGAGGTTATCGTCAAAACCTGCGTGGGGGTGATAATGGTTTCCGTTTCTCCATTGAAGATCGTATTACCATTGAGCGTAATACTTCTGGGGGGGCGACTTTACAACTCGCGCCTTTTGTCGATATGGGAAGTGTCTGGAATTCTCAGAATAATCCTAATAAGATTCTGAATCCGTCCTTTTTAGTAGGTATAGGTTTTGGTATTCTCTGGGAACCGATTAATGGGCTGAATGTACGTCTTGATTATGGTATTCCTCTTGTGCCCGTCAAAGATCGGGGTCAAAATGCACAGGATCACGGTTTTTACTTTAGTGTGATCTATACCCCATAGGAGGTGATCAGGGATTGGGGACAAGGTTTTGGGTTTAACACATATAAGTAACTGGTCAAAACTAATTGTATATTGTTTCAATACATAAAACCCAAATTTTGTAGGGGCAATCCCCCCGTGGTTGCCCCAATCCAAGTTTCCCTATTGTCCTATAAAAGTCTAAGCACTTAATCGGATATAAATCCTCATCTAAGCAAATCATTTCTTGACATTGTTCCTGACTAATTAAGATTAAACTACAAAGAAATTATCAACTATTATTGTCAGAATATTATCAATAAATTTGAAACAAATTAAGGTTACTATTTAGCTCATATAACGATTGATTAATGTGCTAGTATCTATCAAGTGAATTGCCATTTAATACCCTTCCTAAACGCGCTTTTTCTTGGCGGCATCCGATTATCTCATCAGAGCATTTATTAGGGCATCTACTTGCAAAAGTCCTTCAGTAATTTGATTTACTGTACTCAGTACCTCAGCGGGCTCAGGTGGTTGAATAGTGTTGTAAGATGAATGTGCTACTTCACCTCGTTTTTGCCCAAAGTCATTTAAGGTGGCAAGCCAACCGCGATCTAAGTCATCACTATCTATACCTATTGGCAAAAGCAATGCTAAAATATTAGCTTCTTTTAATCCATGATTCTGGTTAATCACCTTCTTAAAACCCTTGATCGCTTTGTTAATTTTTTCGCTTATCTTTATTTTTTCTGGCTGCACTGTTTTATTTCCCTTGGTTGGAGTCAGTGTATCCGGTGGCTCATCCATTGTTTCACCGGAAAAGGCAAGCAGGCAAATCAAAGTGCGACGAGTCTTACCTGCATCCCAGTCTTTTTTAGCATTGATGACTATTTCCCAAACTCTATCCTCAAGATAAGCCTCAATTTCGGCATGAGCCAACACTATGTAGGCAACAGTTAGAGCTAACTGTCTATCAGAATATATACCTGTCGGGCTAATCTTAGGAATAAATTGCTTTTTTAACCTAGTTAATTCTTTGCTTAAATCACGAAATCTTTGAGATTTTGGCATGGACAATAATTTACCTTAAACCATTGAAGATGATACGATTTTCAACAAGTTCAGGCACATTAAATTCCACATCAAGAACTTTTAATAAAGCCTTTCCCCATAGTGATAGACGAGTGTGAGTTGCATAAAGGGTATTTCTTGTTGCCCCAAGAGCTTCTCTAAATTGGTCATTTGATGAGCATAGATCCTTAAAAGTATTTACTACTTTTTCCTGATTTTTCTCAGCAGATTGCCTGATCATCTCATCCGAAAAGTAAAAAACCATCACATCGAGAATGGAGCGATTAAATCGGCGTTGATACTTCTGATAATTGCTCAACCAGGTACGAGATATATTTTCTTCTCCAAATATATTGATAGTGGTTTGTACGGCTTTCTCAAATTGGCTAATTACATCTTTAACATCATTTGATTGATCAGACCAATTCTTATTTAATTCTTCGCAAGTCATATCAAGAAATGCTTTCAAATTACCACGATATTCCGACAAAAAATAATGAAATGCTACATAACGTAGTAATAATTCAACATCACGCATCCGAAAATCAGGATCTTTGGATTTGAATACTTTCCTCAACGCCGGACTGTTAACTGAATAGTCATCTAAAAAGTTAATAAAATCGCCCGGATGCAATGCCTGTCTTAATTCTTGTGGAGACAAAGGTGTACTTTCTACATTAACACGTAAGAAAATTTTGTAGAGCAAACTCTCCGACTTCCATTTCCGAATTAATGTAGTACGAATCGCCTGATTGTCGAGAAGATCAAGTACATCATTTTTCCAGAAATCCTCTTTAATCTCCTCATATTTATAACCATTCAACTCAGGTCGAAACTCTAAGCCCTTTAAAGCAAAAGAATTATTGTTTGTTTCACTTTTTCCATAAAATTGCAGAATCGTAAGCAGACGTTGCTTACCGTCAAGAACTATAAACTTTCCGCGTTCTTTTTCATTATAAGCCAATACTATCTGTGGAATGGGAAATCCCAGAATAATTGATTCTATAAACCTACTTTTACGGGTTATATTCCAAGCATCTCGTCTTTGAAATCTGGGATTTAGTTGAATGTTTCCACGCACAATTTGATCAAGTATAGTTGCTGTTGTCCAGTTTGTCCCAAACACAACAATTTTTGAAATTTCTTTTAATTCGGCTTCTCTGTTTGCATTAGGCTCAATCTCATTTTCTATATCTTCATCTTCCTCAAAAAAGTTTAGTTCTTCTTTTTCTTCTAGGAATTTTAGTTTAGGCATAACCGTAATCCGTTGAGAGAGTTTAATTGGGGAAAAATATGGCTGTATTAGCCTAGTATATCTGCCATTTTTAAGCAATTGCCGATATAAATGCTCTTCAATTACCCTTCGTACTCAGAGTTAAATTTGTATGAATTTTGGCTCTACTTATCCTATCACAAAAGCTTTTGTCTGTCAAGCCCGACTCACGATTACTCGCCCTCAGAGTCTCCCTTTCTTAAAGGTAGTTTGTGCAACCCGACTTAAGGCTATCAGTCATAACAATCGTTGTAGGGTGCGTTATCACAAAAGTTATTAATTAGATCATTAACCGGGCTGTCTGACACACCCAACAAACTGCACACACGATCGCGACTATGCACTAACAACCGTAGCTTGACCTTTAGTGACTGTAGCTAGAATCGCCAGAATATTTGGCACCACAGGCTTCATATCTGCCAAGCGGTTAGAAGATGCCTGCAAAACAACCACAGCAATGTTGAACTGTGGCAAATTTTGCTGGAATGACAAATTACGATCAACAGTGATAAAAATATCAAACTCTTCCTCTGCTAGAGCCAGAAGTTGACCATTTTTTATTCCAGCCCATCCCATCTGTGGAACTGTTTTGACATCGCAGCCAACAAACTCTCTCGCCAACCTGCGATCTATACACTCATCCAGGAGAAGTTTCATCCTACGCCACCATGCCGATTAATTGTTTTCTAGCTTCTTCCAACAGTGCAATTACTTTCTCCCTGCTGACAGTGGGAAATCCCTCTAAAAAATCATCAATTGATTCTCCCGCCTCTACATAGTCAAAAAGTGTTTGCACAGGAACTCTAGTGCCAATAAAAACAGGTGTGCCGCCCATGATTTCAGCAGAAGTGCTAATCATCGCAAAATTCTTAGACATAAGCCTTTCGTGTCAAGTTATATAAACGATTTTGTGGATTGCTATAGTGTTTCCATTTCAGAAGTAAAACTTGTGGCACAGCCATAAGGCCTGTGACGGGCAAGATGCCCGTACCACATTTACATCTCAAATGGAATTGCTATATTTCTAGTTTAATCAGACAAAGCCAATTTTGAGTATGCTTTCATCCCAGACAACGCGAGTCTCAATGCCTTGAGTGCTAGAATGCGTCCGAAAAAACAGTTATTGGTTTAACAATTGACTTAACATCTGACACACCCTACACTGAACACACGATCGCGCCCCTCTCTGTGTCTCTCTCTCGACACCATATCTGGTTGATTTTTCCGTAATTTTGTGGTGAGACGCGATCCGCATTAGATTATGTTTCATCAAAATTTGCCGACATCATTAAACTTGATCTAATCAATTTTGACACGCGCTAGATACCAAAAGTTTGACAAAGCTCTTCAACAGATTTCATAGGCAAATAAAGCTTCATGGGATTTTGCCTGAATTGCACAAAGCCATACTTTAGATAAAAATTCAAAGCTTCCTCATCCAAAACATCCACGATCACTGCCAGAGATGCCACTTGTGTCGCGGCATTTCGCGACTTAGCCAGAGCATCTATCAGCATTAACTCACCCAATCCCTTACCCTTTTGTCGATGATCAACAGCCAGACGACCTAATAATGTAGCAGGTAATAGTGGGTAACGAGGCAAATGTTTGGCAAAAGCTTCATCAAACACTGTCACGTCAACAGTATATGAACAGATTGTATAGTAGCCCAAAACATTAAGATCAGGCTCGTCAATTAATACAAATACAGTTGATACTCGTCTTTTGATATCCTGAGATGCTTGCCTATGTATATAGTTGTCTAAGCTATCTTTTCCACAACAAAAGTCTGAGCGGATATGCTTACGACTATCGAATAGTTCGATCTTGAGAATCATTAAATCTGCATTTCTCCCTTGTATCGTAGAGCCGCAGCTTTCAGGGCATCATTAGGCTTGGGAGGATTCAGAAGCGCATTAATAAAAGCTTCTGAATCGTCAATATTAAGCTTAAGGGTTTGGTGTTTTTCTATCACTCGGTAAGCTTCTGCCAAAACAGTTGCCACAACAAAATCTGTTAAGGTACGCCCCTCTAAATCGGCGGCTTTCTGCAAAAGAGCTTTCGTTTCTGCACTGATACGAGTTTCTAGCCTCGCCATTGATTTTTGATTAGTTGTAGTACCCATAGCAAATAAAACAGAAATTTTATAAGGGCTATTGATTATTATATACGGCAATTTGCCGTATGTCAAAACCAATTTGATAAGTTTACATCTTCCCACAGGGCAACCCCACGATCGCGCCCCTCTCTGTGTCTCTCTCTCGACACCATATCTGGTTGATTTTTCCGTAATTTGGTGGTGAGGCGCGATCGTGCTTCTGTCAGAGAGCCACCTCAAATGATGATAGGATTTTTATTTTGGCATTAATGCCTTTTACCTGAAGTTCACTTTTCCATCCCCCATTCACAATCTACAATCGAAAAACAAAAAAATATGAATTATCTTGTGGCAGTCTTGGCTGATCGTATTGAAGCGGAAGAGGCTTACTCAGCTTTGGAAAAAGAAGGTTTCCCCATGAAACAGGTAAGTATTCTAGGGAAAGGTTATAAAAGCGCGGACGAATTTGGCTTTATAAACCCCAAGGAAAAAGCCCGTCAACAGGCGCGTCTGATGGCGACTTGGCTGATCCCTTTTGGCTTTGTGGGGGGTTTAACCTTTAGTTTAATTACGGGGTTAAATACTTTCGCTTGGGCGGGAGAAATTGGTAATCATGTCATTGGGGGTATTCTGGGCGCGATTTCCGGCGCGATGGGGAGTTTCTTTGTGGGCGGAGGTGTGGGTTTAATCGTGGGGGGCGGTGACGCGTTACCCTATCGCAACCGTCTTCAAGAAGGGAAATATTTGATTATTGTTGAGGGCACTCAATCAGTCCTTCGTAATGCCACTTCTGTAATTAATCAGTATAATCCTGAAACGATTCAAGGCCATACTGACGAGGATTTTGTTAATGCGTAATTAGTAATTTGCGTGACTACGGAGTAGAAGGATAGAAAGAGTAGGGGAAATTTCTTCTTTTTTTATGAGTTTTTCTATCTATAGCGCGTAATCATCAATTGTGAAATCTTGTAGGGGCAATCCCCCTGTGGTTGCCCCGATTGATCAGGAGTAGGCACTCCAGAACTACCCCTACAAATCTATATGAATGATGTAGACTTGCTGTAACTAATCTCAGTGGCTAGTTAGGCTCTCTAAGGAATGGAAATTAAATAACTTCAGGATTGGGTTTGTCGTTTCACCCTTGATCTCGAAAGGGAGCATCTCACATTTGCAAAAAAAACTGTAGTGGGAGCGTCTCGCTCCCTAGAAATCTAATAGGGAGCGAGACGCTCCCACTACCTATTTACGTTTAGGAGATGCTCCCGATGAAAAGCAGGTAAGATGCCTGCTCTACTTTATTAAATTTTCGTTCCTCAGTAGGTTTATTCCCTTAACTAGCCACTAGGATGACTTGAATTATCTCAGTCCTAAAACACTTAGGACAAACTCAAGATTATACCTTTTTTGGGTTTGTCGTTTATGGCTCATTGACTGTTTTGGCTTAATTTTTGACCTTTTGATTAACCAGGTGCATAGTGATTTATGGCCATTAATTTTTTTGACCCCAAATTCTACCGAGCCGCGAATCCTGACTTGGGTAATTTAAGCGATCGCGAGGCTTTAGCTCATTTTCAAAATGTGGGTTTAAAGGAAGGACGCGCCTTTTCTTCTTTAGTCGATTTAGATTTTTATCGGCAAAATAATCCGGGTTTAAAAGATTTAAGTTACCCGGATCTCTTGAATCATCTGCAAAATTTTGGTCTCCAAGAAGGACGAAAATTTTCTCCGGTTATTAATCTTGATTATTATCGTAAAACTAATCAAAATTTGGCGAATTTTAGCAATGAACAATTGTTAAAACACTTTAAGAATTTCGGAAGAAAAGAAGGGCGTTCACCTTCGGCGTTTTTTCAAGCCAATGCGTACTTAAATCAAAATCCTCAACTGAAAAATGCTGGTATTACTACACCAGAAGACGCGTATCAACATTATGTGCTGGCAGGCCTAAAAGAAGCGTGATCGGGGAATATCAAAAGTAATACTCTCTTTAATGGAGTTGCCTCCGGGGATGCCACCCAAAATAATGCCATTTTATGGACACGCACAGCGGATGCTATTACCAACCAAGGCAAAATTAGTGATTTAATTGTGCAAGTTTCTCGCGATCCGCAATTTCGCACTATTGATAATACCTTTGTTACTCAAACCGATCCTCTACGCGATTATACTACCAAAATTGATGACTCTTTTCTTCGCAAGAATACACGATATTATTATCGTTTTCAAGCACCCGGAGGCGAAGTTAGTCCCGTCGGAACTTTTAAAACAGCCCCGAAAAAAACGGATAACACACCTTTAAAAATGGCCTTTAGTGCCGATACCGCGGGAGAATGGCGGCCCTATGGTTTTACCAAGAATTTTGATCAACTTAATTTAGATTTCTTTGTCTATCTGGGTGACACTATTTATGAAACCAAAAGTGGAGATGAAAAAACGGGTTTGGCTAATTCACCGGAAACGGCAGATCCCTTAACAAACTTTCCCCAAGCGATCGCGGACTATCATCGTAAATATCTGGAAAATTTACAAGCCGTAAATCCAGGGGGTTTCCCAGGATTGCAAAAATTTTATCAGTCTCAAGGGAATTATACCCTATTAGATAATCACGAATTGGGAGATAAACAATTCGCGAATGGAGGCGCTCCCGCGAGCAACCCCCCCGGCACTCCTGTTGATGCCACAAACCCCATTTTTGATGTTAATACAACAGGGAGTTTTATTAATAAAACTCCGGGGTTTAAAGACGGGGTTGTACAAGCTTATAAAGACTATCAACCCATTCGCGAAAAGAAGATTTCAGCCCCCAATGATCCTCGCACTGATGGCACGGATCAATTATATTTTGCCCAACGATGGGGACAAAATGCCATGTTTGTAAATGTGGACGATCGCTCCTATCGAGATATCCGCATGAAAAAGACTACCGCCGATGGTAAATTAGTAGATGATACAGGAACACGCGCGGATAATCCTAATCGTACCATGTTAGGTTCAACGCAATTTGATTGGCTCAAACAAACCCTTTTACAAGCACAAAAAGACGGCGTAACCTGGAAAATTGTGGCCATTTCTACACCGATTGATGAAAATGCCAGTAGTAGTGGTAATAAAATTATTCCCTTAGATACGGGTAAAACTTGGGTTGGGGGTTATCGCGCAGAGCGGAATAATTTACTAAAATTTATTGCCGATAATAGCATAGAAAATGTCGTGTTTATTACCGCAGATGATCACGAAAATCGGGTGAATGAAGTCACCTATTTTGCCGAACCCGGAAACCCCAATAGTCCTCGTGTTAAAGTCCCTAATGCTTTTTCCATTGTCGCGGGACCCTTAGGGGCCTTTGGACCGGGTTTAATCAAGGATCATAGTTTCACTAATATCAAATCCTTGGCTGATGGTATTGTTGCCCAACAAAAGGAAAAAGGTGTTGATCTATTAGGATTAGATCCGGCTTTTCCTGGCTTGAAAAATGTGTTTCGGGAAGGTGATCCACAAGCTGATTCATTACGTCAACCGGTAGATTTTTATTCCCCCGATACGTTTAATTATGTCACATTAGATGTTACTGGGGATGGCAAAACTCTTTCTGTCAATACTTACGGAATTAATCCTTATGACACTAATACATTTCCTGAATCTTCCCAGGTGCCCGATGCACGACGCATTTTAGGGTTTGATATTGATGCTAGTGTCAAACCGCGATCGATCATCTAGTGAAAATTTAAAATAGGGTAAGCATTACTTACCCTGTTTTAATCACATTGTATTACTTTTAATTTGACATTAGACATCTCCCAAAACTATTATGGACTCTGCCTTTAACCTTATCTGTGGGAGATGTCTATTTTTCACCTCATAATTATTCATTTCCACAAATAACTTGACATTTCAGTAAAAATTTGCTATAAAATCATTATATTGTGTCAAAACAACCTGTCTAGTCAGGAAAAATACATAAACTAAAAACTAGACAAGATGATGTCACTCAAAAAAAGTCTGTCAAAATAGGGTAAGACGGCTTAAGCAATAATATCTTTTTCCTCAAAAATATACTAATAGGATTGACTAGAAACCAGATTTCTGTAGTGGTTTTAGGTAAGTCCTGACTTAATGGTGAGAAAAGATTAAATATGACAGGACTTTTCAAATTAGGTTATCGTCTTTTAGCCGGTTATTCTTTCCCGATTTTATTATCAACTATATCCGCGATCGCGGTTTATCAGCATACGGAAGAAGTCAGCAAAATATCTCACCAAGTTGAATTAGAAAAAACTATAATTGCGGAAACAAGCCAGATGGCTTATGGTTTATCGAGGATGGTAAGAAATGTGAGAGGACAAGCAATTTTTCCTAATGATAATAGTTATATTATTTCCTATAATGATGGGTTCCAACAATTCCAAGAAAAAGCTCAAATTTTGAGATCACTTGTGTCGCGCACCAAAGTAGAAAAAAAAATCAAAGTTATGATCAAGGAGGGAAACCGTTTAGATCAGTTGAGTGATCTAGCATTCAAATTATTTCAGGAGAAGAGAGAGCCAGAAGCACTCGCCTTAATTGATGCCATAAGAATGACAAAAATTGATGAGACATACGATAGTATTATCAAGGAAGAGAATGATATTATTCTTCAGCATTCTCTGGAATTAAATAGCTCCTTAAACTCTCTCAAGATTTTAGTATTTATCAGTACAATTTTATCAATATTTTTTGCGGTAACTATTGGTTCTTTAATAGGAAATCGTTTAAATCAAACAATTTTGTTAGAAGAAAAAAATCAAAAGTTAGAAGAAACGCAAGGAGAACTTTATCAAACATTAGAGAATCTTAAAAAAACTCAATCTCAATTAATTCAAACTGAAAAAATGTCAAGTTTAGGTCTTATGGTTGCGGGAATTGCCCATGAAATTAATAATCCCGTTAACTTTATCTATGGTAATCTTGAACATACTAAAACCTACATCGAAAATTTATTAGGATTAATTAATCTTTATGAAAAGGATTATCCTCATCCTACTGCTACTATTTGCGAAGAGAAAGAAAGAATAGACTTAGATTTTTTATTAGAAGATTTACCCAAGATCATATCTTCCATGAAAATTGGTTCCGAGCGCATACGAGAAATTATTGTCTCCTTGCGTAATTTTTCTCGAACTGATGAAGCCGATATCAAAAATGTCAATATTCATGATGGAATTGATAGTACATTATTAATTCTGAATCATCGGCTCAAACGAGAAATTAATCTCAAGAAACACTATGGTGATATGCCACTAATAGAATGCTATCCTGCCCTACTTAATCAAGTTTTTATGAATATCCTCAATAATGCTATTGATTCTTTGTTAGAAATAGAAGACTATCGGGTGAAAAATATTACAATTTCCACAGAAAGGAAAGGAGAAAATGAAATCTGTATTACGATTGAGGATAATAGTCAGGGCATTTCTCCTGAGATTCAAGATAAACTATTTGATCCTTTTTTTACGACAAAACCTATTGGGAAAGGAACGGGTTTAGGATTAGCGATTTGTGATCAGATTATTGCTAAACATCATGGAAATATCAGAGTAAGTTCGGAAGTCGGACGAGGGACTGCGTTTTTTATTTTACTTCCCATTAAACAATTTCCAGATTCTTAAGTTGAACTTCTGGAAAAATATGCTATAATAAGATACCAATTAAAATTTTAATTTATTGAGTTATGTTGCCCAGAGAAGATTTGTTAAAAGGAATCGAAAATCGTGATTGTATCGCGCGGATTATTGATCATGCAGAACAAGCTATTAAGACTTGGGATATAGTGTTGACTGATTTTTTATCTCCCCCTGAATTACTAGAGTGTCAACAGGTTTTTCGTCGTTTAACGGATGTGCAATTACTCCCTTGGGGCGGTTATCCTCAAGCCGAGCGTCAAAGACTCGCGATCGCCCGTTCGGAATTACCTTTAGATACTTCTCATGTGGCATTAGTCCTTTTAGAAATCGCGGGTAATTTTCTCTTTGATACCGCGACACATCGTGATTTTTTAGGCGCGATGTTAGGGACGGGTATTGTTCGTGATAAAACTGGCGATATTATTGTTTTGGGGGAACGCGGCGCACAGGCGATCGTTGTTCCTGAATTGGCGGATTTTTTAGCAATGAATCTGAAACAAGTCAGATCGGTTCCGGTGCAAACTCAACGCGTGGAATTAAGTGAAATTAAGGTGAGGGAACCCAAGAAAAAAGAAATGACTTCTGTGGAGGCTTCTTTGAGATTAGACGCGATCGCGTCGGCGGGTTTTGGGATGTCTCGCACCAAAATGGTAGATTTCATTGAAGGAGGAGATGTGCGAGTCAATTGGAAAGAAATTAGTCAACCTAGTTATCAAGTGAAATCGGGTGATTTAATAGCCATTCGTGGAAAAGGGCGTTTAGAAATAGGGGAAGTTATGATGACGAAAAAAGAACGTTATCGTGTGCAATTAACACGTTATATCTAAGAGGGGTTGGGGAATAGATATGAGGTTATATAGTGTTCACCTTTCAGAAGTAAAACTTGTGGCACAGGCATCTTGCCTGTGACGGGCTGTGATCCCTGCATTTACATCTCATTTAAAAATGCTATATTATAAGCTCTTAACGTGGATGTGCAACGTTAGGAGCTTTCTGATTATAGCAGTAGCCAGAGAAATTAGAACATCTTGGGAGTGGTCCTAGGTCGCGGCCACAGTCGTGTCCGATCCCGCAAATAGACGATAGTCGCGTCCGATGCCGCCCGCACTCCTTTAGCACGATCGCGTCATCTGTGAGACTGTTTCAATAGACCTCTTGCGAAAGTCTTTCAAACTCTTATTATTATGTACGGAATTATAAGCGTTTCACCTAGTTTCGCAATAGGTCTAATTCCATACTCTCGGAATAGGATAAGGATCAAAAGCCACATCACGACTAATCAAAAGAAAAGAATTATTAATCGCCTGAGCTACCAGAATGCGCTCGAAAGGAACTCAGAGATAGAGGAGAAGTGAAAAATAAGTAATTTCATCCTCAAAAGAAATAGTTAGTTTGTCAAAGTACAGTTTTTACCCGATAAAAAAAGACAGTATTCGCTGACATTAAATTAAGTAGAGCCCCCGAAATTTTAGCATATATTTTGTGGGAAACTACAGGCTCACAATCCCTCTTTTCAAGGCCACGATCGCGGCCTGGGTGCGGTCATTAACCCCCAACTTGCTCAAAAGATTACTGATGTGGAACTTGACAGTGCTTTCACTAATATGCAAAACTCCACTAATCTCATGATTGTTATTGCCCGCGACAATTAGCCGAATGATATCTAACTCGCGATCGCTCAATTCAGGGCTACTCATCCGTTCCACTAATTTAGCTCCTACGATAACTGGGATATACTTTTTGCCAGCAATCACAGCCCGAATTGCTCTGAAAAGCTCATCCGGTTCCGTATCCTTAAGGAGGTAGCCCCTCGCACCCGCCTGTAGTCCGCGATAGATGTCTTCGTCGCCATCATAAGTCGTCAGCACAATGATCCGGGCGTGGGCAAACTCCCCACAAATAGCAGTAATGGCAGCGACTCCATCCATTTGAGGCATCCGCAAATCTATCAAAGCCACGTCGGGTTGATGTTCGCGGAACCCCGTAACCGCCTCCAGCCCGTCCCTTGCCTGCCCGACAACCATCATATCCGGCTCCTGCTCTAGCAGTGCCACTAAACCCTGTCGCACGATCAAATGATCGTCAGCAATTAAAACGCGAATAACATTTGATTTCTTCATCATTTTTTACCTTAACTGAATGTTGCCCCCCAGAAGGCTCCCACCATCACGATCGCGTGGCAGTATTTAGTGAGCAACCAACAAATATTTTTTGGCAAATCTGCTAACTGATCTTATCGCAGCGAACAAGGATTGATCGCGATTTGCCATCACGGGTATATTTTTGAATGAAGGAACCGTTTTCGTCCCAGAGGAAGGAGAGGAGAGAAAAAACTGGGACAGAAAGTTCAATCCTCCTAGGGACACGGCATTGCCGTGTCCCTACCGTGTTTCATAACAGCGGGAACTGCTGTAACTATTGCTTCCAATTAATTGAAACTATAATTTCTGTTCCCTCTGTGGGGTGGCTATTGATAGCCAATTCTGCGCCCAGGCGGCGGGCCCGTTCTTGCATTCCCAAAAAACCAAAGCCATTACTAAAATAGATCCGATCAGGGTCAAATCCTTTTCCATTATCTTTTACTCGCAAATGGAAGATATCTGTTTCGTAAATTAACTCAATTTTGATCAGACTTGCTTCGGCATATTTTAAAGCATTTGTTAAGGCTTCCTGTCCGATCCGCAACAGGTTATTCTCGACCTCTAATGGCAGAGGATATGCCGTGCCAATGATTTCCAAAACAGTGTGAGTATTAGTATCTGCTGAAAGTTGTTTAGCCACTCGATTAAGAGCACGATATAAGTCACCATCTTCTAATACTTGAGGGCGTAAAGCTTCTACGGAGCGTCGCGCCTCTGCCAGTCCACTTCTCGCGAGTTCTCGTACTGTTTGAATATGTAAGAGGGCTTGCTCTGGGGCTGTTGCCATTGCTCGCTCTGCTACTCCCAAATGTACAATAATACCTGTAAAAGCTTGTGCTAAAGAGTCGTGAATTTCTCTAGCCATGCGGTTTCGTTCTTCCAGAATATTTTGGTCAAGGATTTGTTTAGCAAGCTTTCTGAGGCGTAATTGATTTTGGACTCTCACTAAAACTTCTTGTTCTTGAAAGGGTTTAGTAATGTAATCAACTCCACCCAGAGAAAATGCTTTAATTTTATCAAATACTTCTTGCAACGCACTGATAAAAATAATAGGAATATCGTGATGTTTTTGAGAATTTTTGATCTGCTCACAGACGGCATAGCCATCCAATTTAGGCATCATAATGTCTAGTAAAATTAAATCCGGCAAATGGGATTCCATAAATCCGAAAGCTAATTTGCCGCTAGGAGCTAGATGAACTCTATACCCAGCATCGGATAAAATCCGACTTAAAAGATTTAGATTGTCAGGACTATCGTCAATAATTAAAATCGTTTCTTTTCCGGTCAGATTGAGGTTATTATTCATAGTTTTTACCTCTATGGAGGTATCAAATCTAGCAACTGTTCGTACTGAAAATTTTTCACGCAACCCGCGATCGCGTTAGATAATGGCTCATTGATTTCCCTAATTTGACCAATGACTGTTTGCATCAGTTCCAAATCGAGATTAGTAATAGCTTGCTGTAGGTTAACAACTAATTCAGAAGGTAACTCAGTAAAGGTGGCTTTTGTCAATACATTTAGCTCAGTTTCGGTGAAAACAGGTGTAGCATTGACTTCTTCAAAAACGAATCCCACACCAATATGTTTGTGTAAGGTATCAAAGATGTTTGCCTCTCTAAAAGGTTTGCGGATAAAATCATCGCAACCACTAGAAAGAATAACGGCGTTCTCTTCCTCAAAACTACTTGCTGTTATGGCAACAATTGCTGTAGCTTGACCTTTGGTAGTAGCTTTAATATGTTTACTGGCTTCATACCCATCCATCACTGGCATCCGCATATCCATAAAGATTAAGTGGGGGGAGTATTGCTCCCAAATCTCTATTGCTTCCATCCCATTTTTGGCTTCGTAGAGTTCAAAACCCAAGGGGGAAAGGAGTTTAACCAGCAGTTGGCGATTATCAGCGCGATCGTCTGCAATTAAGATTCGATAGCGAGGCTGATTTGATTGGAGGGCAATGACTCGGCGGGTTAGCGGTTGGCGTTTGTTATCAACAGATTCAACAGCATTAATTTTAATGTAGAATTTGAAAATAGTACCGCGTCCCGCAGGAGAAATTACTGTCATTTCACCGCCCATTAACTGGACAAAAGAGCGTGCGATCGTCAACCCTAATCCTGTCCCTTGTTGGGATTTTTGACCAGTTTTAGTTTGGACAAAAGCTTCAAAGATAGTTTCTAATTCCTTGGCATCAATTCCCGCCCCTGTGTCTTCAATTTCAAAGCAAATTCGCTCAGAACACTCTTCATTTTTAATTCTGAAACTAATTCCACCTTCAGAGGTAAATTTAATTGCATTAGAAAGCAGATTAATCAAGATTTGACGCAATTTAATTTCATCAGTTCGTACATATTGAGGAACCTCTGGTGTGCGCTCTACTAATAACTTTAATCCCCTACTTTCAGCCTGGATTTGAAACATATCTTTAACATCACCTAAAAGTCGGTGTAAGTCAAAGTTGGTCTCATTTAACGTCCCACGTCCCGCCTCTATTTTAGATAAATCTAAGACTTGGTTAATTAAAGTGAGGAGATGTTCACCACTACGGTTTATAATTCGCAAGTTTTCTTGATCTTCTGGTAACAGGTTAGAAGCACGATTCATTAATTGGGAAAAACCCAGAATTGCATTGAGGGGAGTTCGCAATTCGTGACTCATATTTGCGAGGAATGTACTTTTGGCTCGGTTGGCCGCCTGTGCGGCTTCTTCGGCTCGTTTTCGCTCGATAATTTCTCGCTGTAGTTCGAGGGTACGCTCAAGGACTTTTTGTTCTAAACTACGGTTGTAATCGGCTAAAAGTTTTTCGGCTTGTTTGCGTTCGGTGATGTCTTGAAATGTCGCGATCGCGTAACTAATTTTGCCGGTTTCATCAATAATAGGCGTGCTGGAAACTTCTAAGGGAACAATCTTATCAGGTAAGTGAAACTCTATATCCTCAATGTTAACCATTTCACCTGCTAAAGAGCGAACGTAAGGAAGTTTTGGAGTCGGATATAACTGATTAGTTCCTGCGAGATAAAGTTGACAAACTTCTGCGAAATTCTCTGTATTTGATTCGGGTATTGTGGGAATGCCACTTAGTTGATGTGCTGTTTGATTGGCGTAGGTGATTTGTCCGGTAGTATCGTGGACACTTACCCCAATAGGCATGGCATTGATAAATTGAGTTAACCTGCTTTCGCGTTCCTTGACTTCCCTGTAGAGTTTAGCATTCACGATCGCGATCGCGGCTTGTCCAGATAACAATTGCAAGACTTCTAAACGTTCGGGAGTAAAGGCTTGTGTTGTCACGCGATTTTCCAAATAAACAATCGCACTCAATTGTCCTTGATTCATCAAAGCCGCACATAAGATAGACTTGGGTTGATAAATTTTGATATAAGGATCATTGGTAAATTGTCCTTGGCAGGTAGCATCATTTAGCACCAAATTTTCTTTGCTTCTCGCAACATAACTAACAATAGATTGGCAAAGCTTTTCACTATTTTCAATGGGAATGGACTGTAATACTGTGATCTCTTTCCCTTCTACAGTCCCTTCCGCTTGAATGAGCCATTTCCCTTGATTTTCTAAGATTAAATAGCCCGTTTGCGCTCCGACATTTTCTATTAAAATCTCCATGAGCCTAGACAGCAACCTATCGAGAATGATTTCCCCAGAAATCGCTTCGGAAGCTTTCATGACTGTGGCGATATCCAAGGAAGAATTAGAGCGACTGCCTGTGGTTGATGTAGTGCTTGTGGTGGCTTTAGCTTCCGGGTGAGGGATCTCCAATAACTGTGGATATCGCGTTTCTAAATCTTTTACTTTAGCCACAGCCCCCCATAACTGATAGCAGTGACGAGATTCCTGCATATAGGCTCTCGCGATTAGCTCTTTCCCTGTGGATAAATAAAACTTTGCCGCGAGTTCATAAGCGAGGGCTGCTTCATTAATATATTCGTTTTCCTTCGCGAGGGCAATAGCGCGATCGTAAAACTCCATTGCTTGCCGATCTTTGCCAAAAATCCGAAAAAGTTCAGCCTCCACAAGCAGATATTTATGCAAGTTATTCATTGGGGCATAACGTGCCCATTTCTGCATCTTTTTTTGGTGGCGAAGCACCTTTTGGGTAAAGCATTTTTGTTGGGATGGGGAAGCATCTGTAGCTACTGCCAAACGCGCCAAAGAATCATAAAAACAAAAGTGAATATTTGTCAGAGTCCCCGGAATACTGTCGAGGTACTGTTCAGCTACTTCAGCATTAGCTACCGCTTGCTCCACCTCACCAAACAGGAAGCAAAGCATCAATTTGTTGAAGTACAGATTGCAAATTACACTACGATCATTTCTGCTTTGAAGCGCAGGCAGCATCACCTGTTCGTTGTAAGCTTTGCCAATCAGGTAACAAGGATTTTCTGACTGATCGAGCAAGTTTAGGACTGGTTGATAGGATACTTCGTGCAAATCAACGGTTCTTTCTTGCCCCATTTGACGGATAACTTGAGCATAGGTTGCCATATCTGATTCTAGTTGCGCCAATTCCGAGCCGCTTAGAAGGGAATAACGACAGTAAGCCGTAGCTGAATAAGCCGCGAATTCCAAATATCCGGTTTCGAGTCCAAGCGCGTAAGTTTCGCGGAGTTGATTCAACATTTCCTTTACAGGCTCTATCCAGTGTTGAATAAAGGCATATACTATGAACTCTGTGCTCGCTTTAAGTTTTCTGGCATTAAGTTTTGAAAGTAAGTGAAGGGCTAGTTGACCAAATTGAAAGCCCGTCTTAATCTCTCCGACAACGTCACAGAGAATCAATCCATAAAGACTATAAGCAAAAGCAGATTCAGAAACATTTCCCCACTTCAGGGATAAGCGGACCAATTTAAACACAATCAGTGGGAACAGTAGGGGCACGGTAGAGTAGGTAACACTTGTAATGCTACTTAAGATACGCATCGCGGCTTTATGGGAAGGATCAGTCATTAGGGGCAGAGCGACCAAGCTAGGAATGGAGCGAAATCCTATAGTCAGTTTTATCCGCAGCAGTCCCCACAAAACATCAAGTTTGCTTGGTTGTTTCGGCAACCTTATCCCCAGTAAATTCAGCACTTCTAATGCGGTATTAATGGACTCAGTAAACTTTGTCTGGGCGGTGTATGCCTGAATTTTGAATTCATACACTTTCACTTTGTCTAGCACTGTTTTTGCTTTTGACAGTACCACTTCAACAAATTTCTCCATCAAAGCCAATTTATTCTTAAGATAGGCGACTTCGGCGGCTTGCTCGTACAGCGAGAGGGTAAGATGATACTGTTGCTGCCAGCTATCGGTTGCTAATAGTCCGATTCCCAGTTTCAAATAAGTCAAGGCGGGCTGATATGCTGTCAATATTTTCGCTTTCATCCCAGCAATGAGATTAAGTTGAGCCAGTTCATCTCTTTCTGACTGATTTGATATTAAATCACAGCCTAAATTGAGCTGATTAACAATGTCAAATATTTTTTCTTCTCGCTTTTCCTTGGGAGTATTTTGCCGCAGCATTTGTCCTATTTGCCAATGTACTGATGGCTTGCTATTGTCTGGAATTAGGGAATAGGCAGCTTGTTGAATTTTATCATGGATAAATTTGTATTCTACCGGTTGCGAATCTGGTAATTTTCCCGCGATTGCGAATTCCACATCCCCCATATTGCCAAGCAACACTACTAAATTTTCCGCAACGGCCGCGTGTAAGTCATCCAGCGTTTCTCTCAGAGACTTTTGATGGATGAAGGTGAGCGTTTTCAGATCGAACTGATTGCCAATACAGGCTGCAATCTTTAATGTTTGTTGGGTATTTTCTGGCAGTTGTTCAATTTTGTGCGCCATTAATTCGACAACGTTATCCGTAAATCCCCGGGCTTTAATTTGCTCCAAGTCCCACTGCCACCCCCTTTCTGCCCCTCGGCAAGGAAGGGGGGGAAAATCAAAATATAACAATTTTTCTGTATAAAGAGATTTCAAAAATTCGTGCAAAAAAAAAGGATTGCCCCCGGTTTTTAATAACACCAATTCAGCCAGATTTTTCACCCTTATTTCTGTGCATTTTAAGGCTTCTGATATTAACTGAATGACGTGATCTAAATTCAAAGGGGATAGGAAAATTTTATTAATAACTGTGCCGATTTGAGAAATTTCATTTAAGATCAACGTTAACGGATGTGCTGCCCCAACTTCGTTATCCCGATAGGCTCCAATCAAAAAGAGTCCGGGTGAGGTGTCGCTCATCAGCAGTTGCATCAGTTTCAAAGATGCACTATCTGCCCACTGTAAATCGTCCAGAAATATCACTAGGGGATGTTCGGGTTTAGTAAAGACTTTAATGAAATTTTGAAACACCAAGTTAAACCGATTCTGGGATTCATTCTGGCTGAGTTCTGGCAGTCCTGGTTGCTGATCAATAATTAGTTCTAGTTCGGGAATTACATCGACAATCACTTGCCCATTTATCCCTAAGTTTTCTAATAATTTCTGTCGCCATTGAATCAGTTGGACTTCACTTTCACTTAACAGTTGCTTGATTAATTCCCGAAAGGCACTCACAACCGCACTGTAGGGGATATTGCGCTGAAATTGGTCAAATTTACCGGAAATAAAATATCCTCGCTTTTGGGTAATGGGTTTGTAAATCTCCTGCACTAATGCTGATTTACCAATACCGGAATATCCACTAACTAGCATTAGTTCGCTTCTAGTAGATACCCGTTCAAACGCGGTTAGTAAAGTTTCAATTTCTGGCTCTCTGCCATAGAGTTTTTGCGGCAGTTGAAATTTGTCTGATATATCTTGCCGTGCAATGGCAAAATAGGAGATTTTATTTCTAGTTTGTAATTGATTTAAGCATTTTTCTAAATCGGCTTTGACTCCGAAAGCACTTTGATATCGTTCTTCTGCTGTTTTGAGCATCAATTTCATGACAATATCTGAAATAACTTGGGGAATTTCTGGGTTGATTTCTGAGGGCTGTAATGGCTGTTTGGCAATATGATGGTGTACTAATTCCAGGGCATCAGTGCTATTAAAAGGTAATTGGTGAGTGAGTATTTCGTAAAAGGTGATTCCCAGAGAGTAAAAATCGGTGCGCCAATCTAAACTCCGGTTCATTCGTCCTGTCTGTTCGGGCGACATATAGGCGAGAGTTCCTTCTAAAACGTTGGGATTTTTGAGGGTGGGATTTTCTCGCGTAAATTTTGTAGAAATGCCAAAATCGATCAGTTTTAGTTGTCCGTTGTCTGGGTTAAAAACGATATTTGATGGGTTAATATCTTTGTGGATGATGTTGGCCGCGTGCAGAAATCCTAAACTTTCAGCCGTCGCGATCGCGATTCCCAAAAATTCTTGGAGAGAAAATTGTTTCTGTTTCATCCAAATTTTCAAGGATTCGCCGCCAAAATCCTCGATAAACATGACGAGGGTGTTTTGATAGGGCTGCAAGTCATAAGCTTTGATACACCCAGTCAGGTTTAGAGATTTGGTAATTTGATATTCAGTGCGGTAGCGAGCAAGTTCTTGGGGTGTGGGATAATTTTCTTTGAGAACTTTGAGGATAATGGGTTCATTGTCGGAATCTCGGAGTGCGCGATAAACGAGGGAGTTAGCACTTTGATAAATTTTAGCTGTGACTGTAACGCCGGGGAAGGTAAGCATAGTGCTGGCTTGCGAGATTCCGAAGACAAGGATTTTGCCTATTCGGTCGAAGCTAACATAACTTTTGCTTACCAAGTTGAGGGGTGTGACTCCTCACATGGAGGAACTGGCTGCTCAAGAGTTATTTTTGAGTAAAGACTGGTTTCCCTGTTGATACAACCTGTTCGATAATGTCCGCAGCTCGGCGAGTTCCTCCTGCTTGCTGAATTGCTTTTTGTAGCGCGATCGCGTTCTTTTTATAGGACTCTTGGGTAAGCACTTCAGGAGTTTTCTTAATCGCGATTTTCCCAGAAGGCTGATGATTAGTATCTGCCAAGGTGTGAATAGCCTTACCCGTCACGACATTCCAGAGTTTGATCGTCAAATCCCAACTCCCAGAAGCCAGGATTTTGCCGTCAGGGCTGAAGGCAATACTCTCAACCCAGTCTTGATGGCCAGTCAAAGTTTTAAGGGGCTTACCCGTAGCCACATCCCAGAGTCTGATCGTGTTGTCAAAACTCGCTGAAGCGAGAGTGTTGCCATCGGGACTGAAGGCAACGCTCAAAGCCCCTTGCTGATAACCAATCAACACTGGAAGGCTTTGAGGGGTAGTTAGATCCCACAGTTTAATCCCCTTATCAAAACTCACCGCCGCGAGGGTTTTGCCATTAGGGCTGAACGCGATGCCCAAAACCGGACGCGCGTTACCACTCAAGGTGTGAATGAGTTTACCCTTAGCCACATCCCAAAGTTTGATAGTTTTGTCATCACTCCCAGAAGCAAGGGTTTTACCATCGGGACTAAAGGCTACACTCTCAACCCAATTCTGATGCCCCCTCAAGGAGTGAATAAGTTTACCCGTAGCCACATTCCATAGTTTGATCTTTCTGTCGCTACTCCCAGAAGCAAGGATTTTACCATCGGGACTAAAGGCAACGCTCAAAACCCAATTTTGATGGCCTGTCAAGGTGTGAATGGGTTTACTTTTAGCTACATTCCAGAGTTTAATCGTGTTGTCGAAACTCCCAGAAGCGAGAGTTTTGCCATCAGGGGTGAAGGCAAGACGCAAAGCTCCTTTCTGATAACCCATCAAGGTGTGAATGGGTTTACCTGTAGCCACATTCCAGAATTTGATACTTTTGTCGAAACTCCCAGACGCGAGGGTTTTACCATCGGGACTAAAGGCGACACTCCAAACCGGAAGTTGGTTATCTGGCAAGTTATCAATGGGCTCATCCACATCCTGACGTTGGAGAGTTCTCTCGCCCGTCTCAGAAGCCAAGGTTTTGCTATCAAGACTGAAGATACCACTCCAAAGCGCACTCTGATGCCTCGCGGACTCTTTGACTGCATATAGAGCTTGTAGGCAAACACGAAAAACTGGCATCGGAAGCTCTAAAAGGGAACTATGAAATGGGATTGCTGTGTGTAATATTTCTCCGAGAGAACCCAATGTTTGTCCTTGATTTAAAAGTAAGTTTGAATCAAGGCGGCGAATCTTAGTTGTCCCTCTTTCAGGTAATCGCCACTCCCCCCCTGTTAAATACACGAGTATCAATACAAAGGTAGAAAACCCCGTTAGTTTTATTAGGAATCTGTACCATTTTTGTTGACGCATTACCACAGTGACCTCCCTAGTTTATTTCCTTCATTAGCAACGCGATCGTGCCCACCTAAAAATGAAACTCTAATCTAGCTTCATACCAGCAAAATGTTCGAGCAGCATCCGGTGAACAAAGATATACCCACCCCCAACTTTTTGCATGAATAGACAGTCAGCAGCATAATTTAAAAAGCCAGCATAGTTCCAGGGAGCGTATTTGTTAAAATAAAGGATAAGACGCAAAGTAAAGTGTTGGATACACGCTCCACTCCCACCAAATATCATCCCTAGAAATAGCCCATAAAACAGTCCTCCTCCCAAACCTGGCATCACTGCCATTAGTCCTGGCTTTAGCCCTAGCATCAAGCCTACCGTCAGTCCTACTATCAGCCCTCCTGCCAGCCCTCCTGCCAGCCCTCCTATGAGCGCCAATAGTCCAGCGCTTCTAGCTGATTTCCAGATCCCCTGATTAGGGAAAATTCTTGTATCTATTTCTGGTCCTCTAAAGCCTCGACTTAAACAATAAGTTAGTGTTCCAACCAAGCCATGAGTTAATCCTGCTGTCAGCCCTCCCCTAAGTGATCCGAGTGCTCCAGCACCCTGCGGAAAAAATATCCCCAGAATTATTCCAATTATCATTCCAGAAATTACTCCAAAAATCAGACCATTAATTAAACTTTTTTGGGCTTCTAACCAAGACCATTTTATGCTTTCAATAGGTTTAATTTCTAATTTACCTATCCCAATAATTAACCCGAACATTAGTCCAACAATTATCGCCTTAATCAGTCCACTAATCAACCCGTAAATCCACCCATCTTTCAGACCATTAATTATCTGATCTAGTAGCCCAATGATTAGCCCAATCGGTACAGAAATCAGGCCAGATGTTAACACTGTCATCAGCGTGACACCAATTCTATAATAAAGATTTATTTGGATTTTATTCTGTAACCAAGTAGGTTGTAATTGCTCTAAAAAAAATACGGTTTGTGAGGATTTTACCATACCTTTTGCCAACCAATGGAGCCATTTTTTAGTTTGCTTTTGAGGGTATATCTTCACTTTTTTACCCCGTTTAAACATCCGTTTAATATAAGTATCAAATAAGTGCTGATAGCGTTGTTCGGGTGAACTCAGTTGGCTTAACAATTCTTCCGATGTAAAATCTTTATAAGCCAAACTCATCACACTCAAAATCAAAGGATTTGTGGCAAACTCTTCCAGGTTTTTATCGTTTTTTAACAGTGTTTTTAAATGGATAAGTTGGTTTCCGGCTTCATCTAAATATTGATAAACCTGTTCGGAAGTTAATGGTTGAATGCAAATTGCACTACTTAACTTTAAACGTTCTGAGAGAGCTTCATACTCTCGAACACGGCTGCACACAACGATGTCAGTAACACCATGAGTTTCTATAAATTGATTCAAAGCACGAACAAAAGCATTGCGATGTTTTTCTGCAACTTCATCTAAACCATCCAACAGCAGAATTAATTCTTCGCATTCGATCAAAGGTTTTCCCAAAGATGGAGGGACTTTATATCTATTATTGAGTTCCTCCACTAACCATTCAGCAATAGTCTGTCGCTTATTTACCCAAGATGACAGGGTAAACACAACTGGAATAGGCTGGCTTAAATCTTGCTCACTTCGAGCAACCAAACGCTGTGCTATCTTCAGAAGAGTAATGGTTTTTCCTGTTCCAGGTTCTCCTAAAATTAACAGAGTCTTTCCTGTTCCCATCTCTGAATAAATCTCTGTTTCCTGTAGTTCTTCAAAGGATTCATCGAGTTCTACAGGTACATCATCAAATGCACCTTGAATAGCATCTGGACGTTCTTTTATATCGAATTCAATTACAGCATTATTATGCAGAGAATTTTGCAAAAATCCTTTAATCCAAGAATCTTTAACTCGGCTAAGTAAGGCTTGTCGATAACGATATTCTTGCTGAGTTAACGGTTGAACTCTAGCAGGAGCGTGTCCAAAATCATCCCAAACCGCTCTCGCTTGTTCTCGATATCGCTTGCGGTAAATCTCTCCTTGAACTGCTTCTATAAAATCGGATGCAATATCTGAAGAAGCTGTTGCTAATTGATTAGCAACATGGACAATTTCTGCTTTTTTCTTGAGAACAGGTTTTAAATGTTCTTCGATAACAACTTCTTCAACCGTATCGAGCAGTTCAAACTTACGAGATACTTCATCAATACTGCTTGATCTAGAAGGAAGTTTCTCTGGAATTTTAATTTGAATTGCAACACAACCATGTTGGTAAGATTCGTCAATGGATTTACCATGTGCAAACGCTTGGTAAAAACCCGTGGCAAACGCGATCGCGGCATCATCACGAATTTCTTGGCTCATGCCAATCACATAGTTAATATGCTCAATAATGGCTTGAGCCTGTACTTCTGAGTAACAAGCATTTAACAAAACACATTGAACTTTGTCATTAAATAGTGCTAGTACGTTGGAGAAAGTATTGGTACTGACTAACTGTTCCCGTCCAGCATCATTTTGTAGTACCAAACCTTTTTCTCCGGTTCCATGTCCGCAGAAATGAACAATTAGCGGTTGGTGTTCTAGGAATAGCTCGGGCAAATCCTCTGGACGCACTGCCAACTCAATTTCTACCTCTAATTGAGCCTCTTTTCCATATCGGTTTATAACTTTTTTTAAGTCACGAATTTCTCGATCTAGATTGAGGTCTTTTCTTGGATTTGAAGCTAAAATTAGAATTGTTTTCATAATTTTTGCAGAAAATCTTAAGGGAAAATTAATTTCTATGAAAGTTCCTAATAAGTAATTTTTTGAGCCTTTGTACTCAAGGGGAACTATAGCAATCCTATTTCAATTGTAATATTTTTGTAGGGGCAATCCCCCCGTGGTTGCCCCGATTGATCAGGGGTAGGCACTCTCGCTCTACCCCTACGTTTTACCACAACCTATTTAGGATTGCTATACATAGCTAAAATCGTTTAATAGACACCAGAATCTGCTTAACAAGCCACTCCGAATTAGGATCGGGTTCATAAACCATTGCACGGTTTAATGTAGGCGGATTATCAACATCGGAACCGATCGTCGTCAAGAGATTATTGAGAGGACTAATGCTTTGAGCTTCTCCCCTTGTAGTAAAGTCTTTTGCAATTTCCTCTAGTTTTTCGTTAAGATTTCCCTTCTTGTCAAATTCTTCATCCAGAGGAGTTAGTGCTAACCATCGAAAATCAGCCAATCCACGAGTAGCAAATAATTTTAGTGTTTCTGTCACTTGTTCGTAACCTTCTCCTTCTGGAACCGTAGGGCGTATCCGTCCGATAAATAGCTCTTCTCGACCTTGTAGTTGGTAAAAAGGTGCTGGAATTCCTTTAATAGGGATTTGAGAAATAGCCCAAGTCGGATCTAAATCAAGGATGGCAATATTAAGAGTTTGAGAGGAAGTATTTTTGACCCGAAGGTAAACTACTTCTCGATTTTTTAGGGTAATATTGCTGGCAGTAGAGTAAGGTTTTTTGTTACTATCGCACAATTGAAATTCCAGACAATCTGCTAGTTCTGAAGCCGGATTATCAAGTTCCTGTACTGTTTGGTATTTTGCCAAATGAACTAAACGATTGACAATAGTTTTGGCTGCATCCGGGTCATCAATTATTAGTTCTGGCCTGAGATTTTTCAGAGGCATCCCAGTACAAATTTCGTACTCACCATTTCTGCCAACAGCAACTTGATAGTGTGCTTCTCGATTGTCATTGTGTTGCAATTCAACAACCCAACCATTATTAGCTAAAGCTTGCCGTACAGCTTCTAATGCTGGCTTTTGCTTTCCTACTAATTCCGGTGGTAACTCATTTTCTTTCTCTCCCGCTTGTTTTTGATCGAACAAGCGCACTCGACGCACCAAATCCACCGGCGCAGATACCATAACCGCGGGAGAACCTTGCTCAATTTGCCCTTTAATGGCAATTCCACCTTCATCAACTTCTAAAACTTTAGCTGATGAACTAGATGCTTCTACCTCTGTAACTTCAATAATTGCCAGTTGTAATTGTTTATTAGAAAAGTCTGTTGTATTGAGGGGATAAATCGCAAATCTTGTCCCACTACTTAATCCCTGAGCAAGTCCTGCATTTAAAGTGACTTGTTTCTGGTTTTCATCTACCTTCATTACGGTTATTGTATATTGGGTAGAAATCCTATCGCTCCCAAATACTAAGCGCTCCCCCTCACCTAACAGCATGGGTAATTGACTGGTAAACTTACTCTGGATCTTAGCGGTGACGCGATCGTGCAGAGATTTATAAGTTATGTCTGATGTCGTCGTACTGCTGAGAGTATCGATCATCCAGTAAGTCAATGCTCCATGTCGATCTTTCCCATTAACGTTATATTCATAGGCATATTCAGTGGGACGGCAAGCTGCTAGGAGAACATAGTCTTTTGATGGAGGCAACCATGCTGATGAAGCACCATTTCCTTCAGTCAATATCCGCCAATTTTCCATCAATTCATCACGCGAAGCTACCGCACTATTTTGAGGACGTTGTGCAAAATCAGGCGACTCTGAACCTCGAATATCACAATCGCCGCGTGTCGCACCTCCAGAATGACAACTATCTAAAACAACAGTGACAATTAATTCCTTATCCGTCATTCGTTTTAGAAGTGTCGCAAACTCTACATCCCGCAAATAATATCCGTCTGATTCACCGACATCCATTGGGACAATTCCCTCATCATTTTGTCCCTCTCCTTTAAGTTCTGGATAGATAGTTGCTGCACGACCTCCATGCCCGGAGTAGTGAATATAAACTTGTTCTTTCGGTTGAGCTAATTCTGTAATAAGCTTGAACTTCTCCACAATATTTTGATAGGTTGGCGCAACGTCTGTAGCTCCAAGTGCCTCAAGTGAGTCAGGATTAGGAGAAGTTAGTTTGAAAATTCGCTCTGATGGTATTTTGAGTGTCTTTTGGAGATAGTCAAATACCAGGTTAATATCTCGTACACAGCCTTTGAGGCTCTTGTACAATTGATTAGGCAAGTAATAGTCTACCCCTATCAGTAATGCGTAAAAGTTAGAGGTCGTGAAATTTTTAGATTCTGGCATATTCCCTGAATGGCGTATTTTGGGTAGGTTAAATTCTGACAATCAATTCACAGTAATCCTAGTTTTTGCCGAGTTCCGGCTCCGACAATTCCATCGACAGCCAAGCCTTCTTTTTGTTGAAACTCTTTGACAGCTTTGTCTGTATCTGCGCCAAAAACTCCATCGGCTCCAATGCTAAAACCTAATGCTGCTAAAGCTTTTTGAACCGCACGGACATCATCTCCCTGCATAGGAGGTTGCTTAAGTTGCAATAACCTAATTGTGACTTCTTGAAAACCTGCAAAAACTTTCCAGTCTTCCCCTAAAAATAAAGCTCTTTCAGCATTTCTCCGCCGCGTAAGTCCAGGTAATTCTTGGCCGCCATCTCCCTTATTCCATACCGTAAATTGGTCGGCAGCTCCCTGAAATTCTCCTTGGTTTAAATGTCTTAAAAGAGTTGAATCAGCAAAAGCTTGCGACCCAACATTGAAAGTAAAAGATACTAACGCTGAGAATTGATTTTCATTCAGAGAAACTTGGACAATATCGGATGATACAGCCACTTCAGCATCTGCCAAATCCTGTCGCAAAAACTCCTCAGCTTGTGCTTCAGTAATTGTCATGCCCACTTCTACATCTTTTATATGTCCATATCCGATTGTCGGAATGCCAACAGGATCGATATACGCATCCAGATACAATCCCTCAAAGGATTTAATCAGGTTTAACCCATCTTGATTGATGGTCATCCCTCCCCGGGTTCCTATTTCCATAACTTCAGGAGGAACTTTATCGGGAGGTGCAATAATAAATGTTTTAGCTAATGTGAATCGCAAAGCTTTTGCGAGCAACTTCACTTGTCTTTGAGTGGCAATTTCCTTTACTGCGACCTCGCCTTCCATTTCATAAAGACTGCCATCAGGGAAGATTTCCAGCACCCGTTCCATCGTGATTTATCCTTGCATTTTGTAGGTGGACTCAATTCTTAAATCAGAGCGATCATTGAGAGGTTCAACTATTTCACGACTTACGCACGTCGAGGTCAGAAACCGGGTTTCGACCTAGATATCTAGTTGAGAAACGAACGATTTTGCATAGAAACCCGGTTTCTTTGCGTAAGTCCTATATTCAAAAACCTTCTATCGGTGATTTGCTGAGTTTTTCTTCAGTGACAGGCCCAAAGTCACCATCCTCGTCAATCTTTTCATTGGGATTGTGCCGATTCCACAGTCGCTGAAACGCTAATACAGCAGTAGCACCAATGTCGCGTATCCCATCGCCAACAAAATCAAAGTGAACCGGATCTGAATTACCCAGCCATCGCCAGCCGTGAGCTTCTAGATCAGATTCCCAGCCTTCCGCATCTTCAATATCTATTGCCAAGCCGCTTTGGTGATTGCTTTGACCTGGACGTGCCGCGGGAAGCTCTGACTTCCCAGATTGAGCGTAGTTGTACAAAAATAGTTGTTGGGCAATGGTTCGGTAAGCGGAGTTAACAAATAGCTGTTGAGCGCGATCGGCAATGGCACCGGCCAGAGCTTCTTTTGCAGAAAGCTGGAGAAATGGATGGACACCGCCTCCCATATTTACGTTGAGATCGGCGAAACTCACGAGGCAATTTGCTTCGATCTTGTTCATCTCATCGATGAGTTGTTTGTCAAATTGGCGCAGTAGAGCAGTCGAACCGTCTGTAGAGTTTTCAACGGCTTCTTGAAGGGTCATTGTCCCCCCCCTAGTACCTACTTCTTCTCGTAATCGCAATTTTGCCGGATCGTTATCTATTTGATTGATGCGATGGCATGGTTCAATTGTAGGTGTGGTTACTGAAAGGCTATTTTTATTCATTTTCATACACCCTTAAAAAGTAGTAAATTTGCTGTTTTGTCTCAACTCAGAGGGCAACACGATCGCGCTCCCATTCACCAGTTTCTATGAAAGGCTGTTGGCTACTGGAGCTCCCTCGCGATCAGGCATATCCTTTTCATCACCTAACTTTTCTTTCCAAATTTCACAGATTGTTTGCGATGTCGCTGAAGAAACGGCAGAAGTGGCTGAACAAAGTGTTTTAATAATCAACGTAGCCACAATTACAGAAAGGGACAACGCGATATTGAATTGACTCGCTAAAATTGGGGCTAAAAGTGCGACGGCTTTATCCGAGTTTTCTTTGAAGTTTGTCTGCAATTTAGCTAATTCTTGAGCATCAAACAGTTCGCCACACATCAAATTATATGACTTGATGTTCAGCTCCTTGAAAAAGCGATCGCCTAAGTTAAAATCAGCAGGATCTAAAATCCAACCTCTAGGAGTGGCACTTAAATCCTGATCAAGACTCTCAAGAGAAGCCGATCGCGCCGTTGCATCTTGGGAAATTTGTTGAACCCGAATCCCAAGTTGTGCCTTGAGAGTATTTTCATCAAGGTCTAACATTTTTTGGGCTAATTCATCAATTTGTGTCATATAACTTGCCATTATTCTGTGAAATCAAACTCAAACTTAGGTTGGTTTAAATCCTAATTGTTGGATAGCTTAAAACTGATTTTTGCCGGAGAAACTTCTCTCTAGCAGCTAAAAATCTGTTACAACGTGACTTCAATCATAAGAGCATCGTCTCGAAAAAGTTTCTAGCTTTTAGTTGAGTCTTAAATTAGCCAAATAGTCAGTTCGCAACTGATCTGAAGAGGGGGAAACAACCTGTACTTTTGGCTAGGTTCCTCTGAAAGGGGGAAATGTTATCGTCTGAACAGATCAACCTTTTCAATCAGGCATAAAACAGTCGAATGATTAGACCGATCGCGCTAAAACAATAAAAGCCAGACAGGAATTTAATTTCAACCTATCTGACTTCATATCTTTGATATAATTAACGGGACAGACGGGGCTCGAACCCGCAACTTCCGCCGTGACAGGGCGGTGCTCTAACCAATTGAACTACTGTCCCTTATGTTTTTTTCTTTTGTGTCCTTTTTTCAAGGCACAATCTTTATTATGCCGATCGCGTCATTTTTTGTCAAGGGGTTTGGGAAAATTTTTTTAGCTGTTTTCAACTAGAGTCCCAACACCAAGACCTGACCCTCTTGCCGTGAGTCTAAGTTTTTATCGCTGATTAGAGCGATATAACTTTTTTCCCTCACAATTTTTCAATATAGCCGATGTTTTCTCCTTTGTCAAGGGGTATTTTGATTTTTTTTTCAGTCCAGTACCACGAAAATTATATGTGTTTAGCTTTTTGATTTGATAAAATCTTCCTTTTTGTCAGAGGATACCTGGTTTCGGGGGAAGGGGGGAGGGCAATTGTCGCAGTCCACCAGGGACTTAAGTCCCTGTCTTAAAGCTCAAGTCCTCTGAAGAGGACTACAATGATTCTTGAGACCTCTGTGTGTGCGAAAGTCATTCCAACCCTGATTATGATCAACTCAATTCTGCGCCTTTGAGCTAGTTTCGCGCTCTTTTCAGTCGTCTTCAGACGACTTCAGCTATGAGACAGGGGTTTAAACCCCTGGCTACAGTAGTTTATGGAGATGTCTGAAGAAAAGACTCTAAACGGGTGATTAAATCCGTAGAATTTAAAACCCCTTCAATACGATCAACGGGCTGACCTTTTTTAAATAAAACCAGTGTCGGTAAGGCATAGATATGCCACTTTAATGCCAACTCTTCATATTTATCCGTGTCAATTTTGACAATTTGGATGCGATCGCCCATTTTGAGATTAACTTCTTCGAGTATAGAAGCCATTAACTGACAAGGGCCACACCAAGTCGCGTAAAAATCGACTAAAACGGGCAATTCTGCATTGGCCAACAAATCATCAAAACTCGCAAATTGTTTTTTAACTGCCATAAGATCATCAAGGATCAGAGTGTCATGATCTATGATAATCCCTATTTTTGCCTCCGGCTTTCTCTTCGGATAATTCCCACCAGAATAATATCACTTTCACTTGAGCTAATGGGAGTTTAGACTAAGCAGAAGCAGACTAACCCTGGGAAATCTCCCAACATGATCGCGTCTTTTAGTCTCAACTCTCAAAGGGACTAAAATTACAGGATAATCCTAGTTAAAAATACTTAATGATTAAGTTTTTTAGGGGGTAGTATGTAGTTCAGCTTGGGAACGCTCTAAGATAGATTCTTGTAAATTATGCTCCTCTAATCGGGCTTCTGCTAATAATTCGCGTGCTTTTTCATCGGTATTATGGCCTATGGGATTGGCTACCTCTCCATGAGAGCGTTTCAACATAGACTCATGGGTTTGCCCTTCTTGTTGTCTTTCTTTTGCCTGTAATTCACGCGCTCTTTCTTCGGTACTCATTGTTAGTTTCTCCTAGAGATTTTTTCTGAGTGACTCGATTGAGTCCTCTTAACTCATTATAGGAAAAAGCGATCGCGCTTCTGCCATTGCTTAAAAAAAGTTTGCATTATCCATGAGACACGATCGCGCCACGATCATAGAAATTTTCTTAACCTAATTGGGCTAAACCCGATTTGTCCATTGACAAAAGGGAGTATAGAATTAAGGGAAAGAGGAGGATAAAATAACAATGATCGCGAGAAATAGGTAATAAAGATGTTAGCAGCACTCCTTTACGGCAAAGAAAATTTACAATTAGAAACAGTAGATGATCCGACACCGGGCATCGGTGAAGTAGTAATCCAAGTAGGAGTCGCGACGACTTGCGGCACTGACTTAAAAGTATGGCGACGGGGAGGGCACGCGAAGATGTTACGTCCCCCGACATTATTTGGCCATGAAGTCGCCGGAAGTATTATCGGCTTAGGGGAAGGGGTGACGGGATGGCAAGTCGGTGATCGCGTTGTCGCGAATAATTCCGCCCCTTGTCAGTCATGTTTTTTTTGTCAACGTCAAGAGTATTCTTTATGTCCCAATTTAACTTGGAATAATGGTAGTTTTGCCGAATATTTTAAAATTCCCGCGCCGATAGTTCGCGATAATATGTTAAAAATTCCCGATTCTTTATCAGAAGATTTAGCCGCGATGACGGAACCTTTAGCTTGTGTTTTACACGGTGTAGCCCGTTCTAATATAGATAATAACGTGGAAAATATTGTCGTTATTGGCGATGGCGCGATCGGTTTAATGTTTGTCGGTGTTTTAACTCATCTTCGTGATGAACTAAAAGGGAAAAAAATCTTTTTATTTGGAGGGAACGATCGCCGTTTAATAATCGGTCAAAAATTAGGAGCCTATCAAACATTTAATTATCATTTAGAGAAGGATATTCCCAGCAAAGTCAAACAATTAACCGCGGGTTGGGGAGCCGATGTCGTGATAGAATGTACCGGAAATCCGAGCGTTTGGGAAAGCGCGATCGCGTCCGCACGTCCAGGGGCGACAGTCAATTTATTTGGAGGTTGTCCCAAGGATACGAAAATAACAATCAATACAGAACAATTACACTATAGTGAATTAACCTTAAAAGGCGTATTTCATAATACACCAAAATATGTGAGAGACGCGTTAAAATTACTCGATAGTCGTCGCATTCCCTGGGAATTATTAATTAGTGAACATCGTCCGTTAAAAGATTTAGAAAAAGTTTTTAATGATATGCTAGAGCGCAAAGTGATTAAAGTCGCGATCGAGCCGACTTGGGCAGAATAACACTTCACGGGGTGCAACTCATAATTGCAAAAAAAACTGTAGTGGGAGCGTCTCGCTCCCTAGGAATTTAATAGGGAGCGAGACGCTCCCACTTGCCAATTTACGACCTTGAGATGCTCCCAATTCACGAAATCAACCACAAAGGCAAAGTAAATCCTTTGTGCCTTTGTGGTTATACTATTATATTCAAAAAAAATGCAACAATAGCACCGGAAAATGACATGATAGAGACCGCATTTTCCCCTTATTACCAAGTACCGATTTTTTTTTAACCGAGTTAGCTATGCGCTCGAAATCTTCTTTTAAAAGATGCGGTCAAATGATACCTTTATTAGCTCCAAATTCAAAGTATCTGATACTTTACAAAGATAATAAATGGAGTGCTAAAGTCAATTATTTATCAATGATTAGTGCATTTTTAAACTATCATAAAAAAATTTAGTGCTAACAAAAATAAAATAGATGTAAATTGGTCAAAAATCGGAGATTAATATTGTTTTAAACAAGTTAAAAGTTATCAGAATTACGTTGAGTTTTCAAGCAGTTCGTTGAGAGAAAAATCCTTGCTATTTTATGATTGATAAATTCACCTAAAATTAATTATGTTTTATCGGGTAGGTTACGCAGGAAAAATCCTTGTATCCTATAGAGAAGATGCTAGACATCTTACTCCCCCCTACCATTATTTTACCTTTATTCTTGATTGTCCCATATAATAACTCCTGTTGTATCTTGTGTTAATATAATCTTATCAGCAAAACAGAGGCGTAATTCGCTCAAAACATCTGTGTTTATCTGCGTTTATCTGCGGTTAAAAAATCATTTAAACACTCCATAAATCCTTGAATTTTGCCCCAAGTGAAACCCATTATCTCCTTCTCAGAAAAAGGGGGTGTCTCATTTATTGAGTGAACGGGGATTAAATTTAAACAATAAGGATTTGTCGGGATCGACTTTTACTGATAATACTCCTTTTTTGCCTAAATAGGCTCTTTTTATGTTGAATCCGTTAAAGGCGCGATCGGCAATAATAGAATTACGGATTAAATGGCTTGTGAGAGATGGGTTTTTAACGGTGAGAGTGGGAGATATTTTTCACCACTAATGGGACTGAAACAGGTATAAAGGGAAAAATAGGGTATAATCGAGCCCTAGGAGTAGTTTTAGGTTGCCAGAAACTAGATGCTAGGTTAATATGTTGCATTACTATCGGATGATTCCCAACCTATGCTCGATCTCGCAATCATCATCCCTGAAGTGGTCAAGTATGGAGGCGCCGAACGATTTGTTCTGGAGTGCCTTGCCTGCTGGCAACATCACCATTGCATTACGCTCTATGCCACATCCATCAATGATGAGATCATACGCGATATTTGCTCGGAGCCGAACTTCAAATTTGTGCAGCTTTCACCATACTTTAAAGGAGAGTTTAGTTTCTTCTTAAATGGCACCTTGCTGCCCAAACTGTGGCAACAGGAAATCGGAACCCACGACATTTATCACGCTCATCTTTGGCCTTGTCATTTGATTGATCGACACCCGATGGTGTGGTATCCGCATGAACCACCGCGTATGTTGAAGGACTTGCGACTTAGTCAGTTTCCCAATGACTCTATTACGTCGGAGGTGTGGAATGTTCATGTTTACCCAAAGTTCACCTATGATGATGTACCGTGCCGAGTTTATGAAGCAATCTTTAACTCCCTAGGGCTATTTGATAAACTAGGAAAGCCAGACCGCATCGTTGCCAACAGTAACTATATTGCCCAGTATTTGTCCCAAGTTTACGGACGAGTTGTGGAGGATGTCGTTTACCCCGGTGTCACCCAAGTAACAGAGAAGATTGTTGAGTTTTCGCCGCAGGTTCAGTTCCTCACGGTGAGTCAACTCTGGCCACACAAACGAGTAAAGATGATCCTTGAGGCCTTTGCCCTAGTGCCGGATGCAAAGTTGGTGGTGGTCGGAACCGGGCCAGAACAGGAAAAACTGGAACGAATGGCCTTGTCTCTGGGCATAAGCGATCGCGTGTGTTTCAAGCAGGGACTTTCCGATGTGGAACTGAGAGCAGAGTACGATGCCTGTCGAGCTGTAGTTTTTGCGGCAACACGGGAACCCTTCGGCATTGTTGCTCTGGAAGCGTTAGCACACGGTCGCCCTTTGATTGCCGTGAACGAAGGTGGCTATACAGAGGTGGTTGACCCCCAATGTGCCATGCTGGTGTCGCCACGACCTCATGAACTTGCAAATGGGATGAATCGGCTGGCACAGGATATTGATCTGGCGCGATCGATGGGAGAAGCGGGTTGGAGAAAAGCCCAGCATTACAGTTGGAATCACTCCGCGAATCAGCTAATGCAGATTATTGAATCCACCTTTGCTACCTATACCCAAGAACACAAACAGGGTGATGGCGCAACTATGCCAAATCGCCCCTTAATTGGCATTCAATATTATTGCTGGTATGGTGATGGCTTTGGCAATCTTCATTGGAATGATAATCGGTCCTTCGGAGCGGTTAATGATATGCCCGAAATAGGGTTCTATTCGTCACTGGATGGCGATGCCCTGAAATATCATTTTGAATTGATGGAACATTATGGCATTGATTTTCTTATTGCTAACTTGCATATTGACTCAAATGGGGTGAATGAGTATGAACTGGCTGGGTTGATTCGGATTTTTCATGTGGCTGAAATGATCGAGTCACCAATCCAAATTGCCCTTCAATTTTGTATTTATGATCTTGAACCGAAGGCGTTGGAACGGGCGATCGCGACTCTTGAGGATCTTTCTAAGTCATCTCACTATTTCAGATTCCAATCTCAACCCGTAATATTCATATTCTGGACGGGTGTCTGGGATGAACACCGCCTTGAGATTGAAGAGCTGAAAGCAAAAATGGATGGATTTCTACGAATTGCCTGTAGCTTGCGACTTCCGACTGAGTCAGAATCATTGCATCTCACCTTTGGGCTATTTGATTCCTGGGCACTATTTTCTCCCTTGGAAGTAGCATCGTCTCAGAATTGGCAGAATGTCTGGGCAGAGGCATACCGCCGATCAGATTGTGGCAACCGGGGAATACGCACTGTTACCATCAGCCCAGGCTACGACGATCGCCATCTCACTGATCGTCGCAGGGAAAATAACCCATTTCGTCATATTGATCGAAAGGACGGCAAGACACTTAATGTCATGACGGAGTTTGTGCTAGGTCAATCGGTGATGCCCCAACTGGTTCTGGTATCAACATTTAATGAGTTCCATGAGAACAGCCATATCGAGCCAACTAAACAATATGGAACGTACTATATGGAAGCAATCAAATATTTTGGAGAGGCCTTGCGATCAAAATGGATGTGACAACAGTTAAACGTTTTTTTGTTCTGAGTTCCCCCAGATCAGGCACCCACATGATGCGGACAAGTCTGGACAATCATCCTCAAGTTCTCTGTATGACTGAGATGTTTAATCCAGACTATACCGAAGGCAAGTATGACTTTACGCCGGATACCCCCGCATCCGAGATTCTTGCTAACCATATTTTTAGTCAAGAAAATATGGTAACTCCCTGCGTTGGGTTTCTCTTGCACCGGGGTGGCGCACGGTTCGGTAACTGGCCAGATCTCTGGTCAATTCTGGAGCAGGACAAGGAACTGGCAGTCATCAGTCTGCGTCGCCAGAATCTCTTGCGGCGTTATTTCTCGGTTCAGTTAATGAAAAATCAGGACTTGGAGGGAAATCCACCAGCACCTATGCACTTTGACAAGGATACCCTGATTCAGGATTTCCAACGGCAGGAGTCCCAGGTTGCCGAGTTTGACAAGAGGTTCGCGGATCACCCGCTCATTACCGTGACTTATGAAGACTTGTGCGATCGCTACCCAGAAACCATGAACCGTATTCAAGCATTTCTCCATCTCACCCCCGCCAATCTGCAACCAAGCACAAAAAAACGACCAACCCCAGCATTGACGGCGGTGATTGCGAATTACGCAGAACTAAAACGGGAATTTGCCAATACCCAGTGGTTCAGTTTTTTCGATGATTAGTGGCTTGGCAACTTTCAATTTTTGAGTCTGGGAAAAATAAGAGGTTTTAATTCCGGGGTTTTCAATTCACAAAATCAATCTCGACAGAAGGTGCTGTTGGAGTTGAGCCTGGGTTTGAGAGTCCATGAGTCTATTGTCTTAATTTGGCTTTATTCTCCCTCTTTTTTCTCTAGTATTATTACTCGTTGCTTTTGGGAGATGTTCCCCATTCTTTCCCCCTAGGGACACGGCATTGCCGTGTCCCTACCGTGTTTCATAACAGCGGGAAAAGCTGTAAAATATTGTCATTATTGCCAAGTACCCGAAAAAATATTTTTCACCGAGTTAGCAATGCGCTCGACATCTTCCTTTAAAAGAGGCGGCCAAATCATACCCTTATTAGCTCCTACCTCAAAAGCTCTGATACTTTCCAAGGATAATAAATGAAGTGCTAACGTCAATTGTTTATCAATCATTGGTGCATCTTTTAATCCATCATAAACGATTTTGAGAGCTAATAAAATAGATGTAACTTGACCTGGAATCGGAGATTGACATTGTTTTAAACGAGTTAAAAAAGCATCAGGATTTCGTTGATTTTCCAAAGCATTGCCTTGATCAATAAGAAAACTTCTTGCTGTTTTATAATCCATAAATTTACCTAAAATAACTTATGTTTTTTCGAGGAGAGGAGGTTAGGTAGCAAGGATCTTTCTATCCTATAGAGAAAATGCTTGACCTCTTACTCACTCTACTATCTATTTTAGCCTTATTTTTGATTTCTTGTCTATAGCACTATTGTATCTTATGATAAAATTATCAGCAAAACAGAGGTTTTATCCCTCAAAACATCTGTGTTTATCTGCGTTTATCTGCGGTAAAATAATAAATATCTAAACAGTGTCAAAAATCCTCCCGTAAATCATCTCAGTAAAATTGATGATATTATGCTATAATTGATTCAGTTAACTGGGATTAATTTTAAATGATAACGATATAACGCGACAGGATGATTACCCCCTTTAAAATAATCAGGATCTTGGGGGGATAAATAAATCGCGGTAATCTGATCGGCTTCGATTTGATTCTCTTTTTCTAACCAATGATAATTGGTTGTGGTTTCGACTTCATTGAGATAGATTTGGGTTTCTCCTTGAAAGATTTGTTGACAAACTTCTGTCGCGATAAATTCATTCTTATTCGGGGTTTCAGTGCCACGACTCGTGACAACGGAAACTAATTTTTTATCTCCTCTTAAAAGGGTAATCTGACGATTGGGATCGTTGGGATCGACTTTTACTGATAATACTCCTTTAGCCCCTAAATAGGCTCTCCCTATGTTTAATCCGTTAAAGGCGCGATCGGCAACAATGGAATTGGGGATTAAATTGCTTTTTAGGAAGAGGTTTTGACTCGGTTCAAATTTGACGTTGAATTGTATAGGTTGATGGAGATATTTGCGATTACTTTCAAAACCGGGTGTGATTAAATTAGGTGCTAAAGGTGCTACCATATCAATTAAGCTATTGGTAACATTCCAAGTTCCTTCCATCCAATTAGGATATATTAAATCACCTTTGGCAATACTCACAGGTGGTTTATTTTGCCATTGGGGAAATTGAGAAATACGATCGCGTAATTCCCCGGCATAACTAGGCCCTATTCCCCCAAACATAACCAGAAACAAGATTAATAAAATCGTCAAAAATCTGTCGCGCTTCAGCACCAAAGGGTGAGGAGAAACTAGACTTTTAACAAATTTTTTAAGATTAAAGACTTTCCACGGGTAAAGGTTGCCAAACTTCACCATATTTCTCCTTTAATTCTTGCCAAGCTTCAACTTGTCCGGGTTCATATTCTCCGGGTTCTCCCCATTGTAAAAACGCCGTTAATGCGGATTCATTATTATCCTTTAAAAAGCGAATAATATAAGTCGGGAAATCACCATTTCTCGCCTTTGACGTTTCAAACTTAATCTGTTTAATCGCATTGATTTTGAGGTGAATTTCCCAATTATCCTGATGAAGATTTGCATATATTCCTTGGGGAACTTCTGCATAAAAAATCTTTTTTATGGGGACTTTTGCTTCCAATACGGCTGTACCATTAGAAAGAATTAAAAGCAGTGTTTTTAACTTGTGACAGTCTTCTAAAAAATCTTTCAATGTCAAATCACTCATATTAATCCTCGTTTTTCTGTGGTCAATTTAGCTATCTCCAAAAAAGTAAATTGAGGCTTGAGTTTTCAGTCTCCCAATGGTTAATTAGCCTCTAAAAATCGTTTTTTTCTATATTCATTCGCCAGTAAATATCGAGATTTAAGCGAAATATCTGGTTGATTTTAATGGGATATTTCTCACTAGCAAGTTACTTGATTTACAAGGTTTCCAGGGGTAGGGGTTCCCATAATTCTCCATATTTTGTCTTTAATCCTTCCCAAGCTTCCACTTGGCCGGGTTCATATTCTCCGGGTTTTCCCCATTGTAAAAATGCACTTAACGCGGGTTCTCCTTTTTCATCTAAAAAGCGAATGGCATAGGTAGTAAAATTACCTCGTTTCGCTTCTCCTGTTTCAAATTTCACTTTTTTGATTAAATCCATATTGAGGTGAAATTCAAATAGATCCGAGTGCATATTCGCATATTTACCTTTGGGTAATTCTGCATAAAAGAATTTTTGAATTTGACCCCGTACTTCTAACACTCCCGCGCTACTGGTGACAATTAAACGTAGTGTTTTTAAGGTTTCGCATTCTTCCAAAAACTCTTTTAGTGTTGCCATAATTTTTTATTTCCAAATTACAAGAAACCGTATTTTTCACATTTATCTATTGACTGAAATGAGGATTTTTGCTTAAGAAACTCTGTTTCTGCCTCAGCTAACTATTTCCTATTCCCTATTTCTCGAATTGTTCATAAGCTGCAACAATACGCTGAACTAGGGGATGTCGGACTACATCAGCTTGGGAAAGTTCACAAAAACCAATTCCTTCTACATGACGTAAGACTTTCTGCGCGATCGCGAGTCCCGAAGGTTGATTAGGTGCTAAATCACTTTGAGTGATATCGCCAGTCACAACCATTTTAGAACGAAAGCCTAAACGAGTCAATACCATTTTCATTTGACCCGGAGTAGTATTTTGGGCTTCATCTAAAATGACAAAAGAGTTATTAAGAGTACGACCGCGCATATAGGCAAGAGGAGCGACTTCAATAATCCCTCTTTCCATTAAATCGGACATTTTTTCCGGTTCAATCATTTCATAAAGCGCGTCATAGAGAGGACGTAAATAGGGATTAACTTTTTGTTGTAAATCTCCGGGTAAAAAGCCTAATTTTTCTCCGGCTTCTACCGCGGGACGGGTTAAAATCAATCGTTCATAGTCCTTATTTAGAAGTGATTGAACTGCTAAAATTGCCGCGAGAAATGTTTTTCCCGTGCCCGCAGGTCCGATACAAATTGTTAAATCTCGGCTACGAATAGCTTGTACATATTGTTTTTGACGAAAGGTTTTGGCGCGGATTTCGTCACCACGACGAGTTTTAGCTAAAACATCTCGCTGTAATTCTTTTAAGTCATCACCGCGATCGGTATCCAAAGCATGACGTACTGTGAGGATATCTACCCCGGAAATGGTTTTTCCTTCACTCCAAAAACTGGAGAGTGATCGCACCAATTTTTCACATAATTCTACTTGAGAATCTGTGCCGGAAATTAATAATTCTTGACCCCGTAAAACTACCGTCGCGCCCGTTTGTCGAGACAGGATTTTCAGATTTTCTTCCTGATAACCACCCAGCGCGATCGTGCTGGCAACACTAGGCAATTCAATAGTCAGTTTTTCAGTCATATAAAAATAAAAAATTAAAAATAGGAAGCTAGGGATTTAGAAAAAAAGCCTAGCTTCCTATGGGGTATATAGAATCTGACAACCGATCGAGATTGCCAGAGAGATAGCCCCACCGCCAAAGGTTTACCGAAAATCGCGGGGGGATCTAGTGGTACGGAACCGAGGACTCGTAGGACTCCGAGGAGATTCTCTGGGGGGTCTTCCAAGGGGTTCTCGACTACGGGGGGAACCCAAGGGCCGATCGCGTAACGAAGGTCGTAAAGTAGTATGTTCGGTGCGCGGCGGACCATAACGGGAATCAGTTCTGGGCGTATAGCGCGGAGTCTCACTCGCTTGGCCATCATAAATGTCAAGGTAAATAGACTGACCCGCGGTTTTTGCCACTGCTTCCAAGACGGCACGAATGGCATGAATATTACGTCCACCTCGACCGTAAACACGCCCCTTATCTGGATCATCAAAGGCCAGACGAATCCACGCGCGCAACTGACGCGGTTGAATCTCACAATCTATTCGCAAAGATTCGGGGGCTTCTAAAAAAGGCTCAACTAAAAAACGCACTAAACCAGCATAGTTAGGATTAGCTGGCTGCTGCACTGCTGCTGGATTCAAGGCTGGCTCCGGCTCCGACTTGTTCAAATACATTGGCTTTTTTCAGGATGTCACGCACTGTATCAGTAGGTTGAGCGCCTTGTTGGAGGCGTCGAACAATCCCAGGAACATCAAGCCGAACTTCATCAGTTCTAGGATTGTAGAAACCAAGTTCTTCTAAGGGACGACCATCACGACGGGACAGACCATTAGTGGCTACAATTCGGTAGCTGGCCTCCCGCTTCTTACCAAATCGTTTCAATCGCAGTTTAATCATGTGAATACAGAATACTCCTTTTTTGATTGTATCTGATCTTTCGTAATTATTAATTCCTAATTGGGGAATCGGGAATCGGGAATCGGGAATCGGGAATCGGGAATCGGGAATCGGGGATTGGGAATTGGGGATTGGGGATTGGGGATTGGGAATTGGGGATTGGGGATGAGAGATGGAAGTATGAGACATCTCCAAAAACTACTGTAGGGTAGGCATCTTGCCTGCCTCTGATCGGATTTTGGGGAGATGTCTATTGGGAATCAGAATAAATTAGCAACGGATGGGGGAACGGATATAACCGATAAGTTATGGGTTTGGCTCTTCTCTCCCACCTAGTCGCCTGTCCCCTGTCACCAATCCCCTGTCACCAATCCCCAATCCCCTATAACTGACCAAAACCTTTCTTTTTCTTTTCCTTCTTTTTCTTGGGTGGAGTTGCGCCGCCGTAACCACGCCAACCCGGAGAGGATTGACGACCCATTCCAGGCATTCCGGGCATTCCGGGCATTCCTCCCATTCCGGGCATTCCCCCCATTCCGGGCATTCCCCCTTGACCCATCTGTTGCATGAGCGATCGCATTTTCTGGAAATCATCCACCAACTTCGTTACATCATTTTCCCTATAACCAGCACCTTTGGCAATACGTCGTCGCCGAGAGGGAGAACTTGCTAAAAGTTGAGGGTTGCGACGTTCTTCCATAGTCATAGAATTAATCATCGCCTCACAACGCTTTAACTGCACCTCCCCTTGACGCATCTGATCCTCTGAGAGTTTATTCATCCCAGGAATCATCTTTAAAAGACCTCCCAGAGATCCCATATTCTTGAGGAGACGCATTTGCTTGAGAAAATCGGTAAAATCAAACTTCGCGCTCAGGATTTTTTCCTGCATTTTCTCCGCGTCCGCGATATCAAACTCTTCCTGAGCCTTCTCTACCAGAGTTAAGACATCTCCCATACCCAAAATACGGGAAGCCATGCGATCAGGATAAAAAGGTTGTAACGCCTCTACCTTTTCCCCTACCCCGACAAACTTAATCGGAGCCCCAGAAATACGTCGTACCGATAACGCGGCCCCCCCGCGACTATCCCCATCTAGCTTAGTCAGAATCGCGCCTGTAATGCCGATTTGTTCGTGGAAAGTCCGAGTTAAATTCGCGGCTTCTTGGCCCGTCATCGCGTCCACAACCAAAAGAGTCTCATGGGGTTGAACCGCGCTTTTAATGCGGGCTAACTCTGCCATCATATCCTGGTCTATTTGCAAACGACCCGCGGTATCAATAATAATTGTATCAACACCTTGTGCCTTTCCCTCTTCCACCCCTTGACGGGCAATTTCTACGGGGTCAACATCCTTACCCAATTGAAACACAGGGACATTAATTTGTTTTCCCAGAGTAATTAATTGGTCGATCGCGGCAGGGCGATAAATATCCGTCGCGACCAAAAGGGCATTACGATTAATTTTGCGTAGATGTAGAGCTAACTTTGCCGATGCCGTAGTTTTCCCTGTCCCTTGTAAACCCGCCATTAAGACAATGGTAGGAGATTTTTCCGCCTGCACCAGGGGAATATTCGTTTCCCCCATCACCTGCACCAGTTCATCATAGACAATCTTGATAAACTGCTGATCGGGGCGGATACCTGTCACCACCGTGGCCCCTTCTGCTTTCTTCGCGACTTCGGCTACAAAATCTTTCACCACTTGGAGGTTAACATCGGCCTCCAATAGAGCACGACGGACTTCTCGTAAAGCTTCTTGAATATTCGACTCTGAGATTTTATCTTGACCGCGCAGTTTCTTCCAGGCGGATTCTAAGCGTTCAGCAAGGGCATCAAACATAAGGCGATTCTAAGTTAGTCAGCTATATATATAACTTTACTCGTTATGTGAGTTATCTCTTGAATTTTAGCAGATATTTGATTCAAACTAGATAAATCAAAATATTTTTGATTTATTCTTAACCTCTCAAATCGACACCCCAATGCTGACTGACATTTTCCCTTTTCGCTTTTCCCTTGATGCTACCACGATCGCGGGTGCTTCTTTATGGTCTTTGGCCCTTTATTGGGGATTTTCGCCTCTCACGGAGTGGGTGATGGAACAATTAAGTCGCTGGTTTAATTTTGCCGAGCGATCGCTTTATACTTCCGAGGATGAATATGAACGGACTCGCAAGGCTCGCGAAGCTTTAAACGCGTTATATGCTTCTGTCTTCAGTATTGTACCCTTTTTTGTTGTCGGAACTCTTTGTAATTGTGGTGTAGAACTGGGATTAGGTCGCTCTTGGGCCATTAGTATCGGTGTGATCGCGTGTATTAGTGGTGGTGTTTATGAATTAGGCCGTCGCGATGGACAAAATAATCAGGGATGAAGGAAGAAGGAAGAAGGAAGAAGGAAGAAGGAAGAAGGAAGAAGGAAGAAGGAAGAAGGTTAACAATT